>JAGNYI010000012.1 GCA_017985015.1 Giesbergeria sp.
CACTTCACAATCATGATATTGCCACTACAGAAAATTACAAAACCTGCTTCTATGTGCTTGATTCAAATGAGACCGACATCGAGAAATCGGCTCAAACCGCGATTTGGTGTCGAACTCGGGGGCGCAGGTCGTCGTGGTAGTACGAATTGCCGCCGTCGATGACGGTGTCGCCGGGGCTGAGCAAGGGCGCCAGATCGTCCAGCACGCCATCGACCACGGCGGCCGGCACCATGAGCCAGATGGCGCGCGGCAGGGTGAGGGCAGCGGCGAAACTTTGCAGCGTGGTGCTGCCCGTTGCGCCCAGGTCCACCAGCCGCTGGACGGCCTCGGCACTTTGGTCGTGCACCACCAAGGCGTGCCCGCCGTGCAGCAAACGGGTGCTCATGCTGGCCCCCATGCGTCCCAAACCAATCATTCCGAGCTGCATGCCATCGTCCTGTTCTTCCGCGTCGACTGGGTGTTTTCTACGCGTTCGCGGCTGTCGTCGGCACGGGAGGGTGGGCAGTCAAACGTGGCAGCACCTGAGCGTGTGAATGTCCTGGTGCAGCGACGATGCTAGACCTTGCGCCGGGGCAAGGCTGTCGGTGAAGACCGACAGTGGCATTGCGCAGGCCGATTTTTTTCGTCAACGCTCCCATCAACCCGTATCTGGTGGCTAGGCCCCTCGACTGGGCTGCTTGCGCGCCAGGTTCTGCGCCAGCAGGCGGCGCAGGATTTCGTCATCCGGCATATTGAGCGCGTCGCCGTAGAACTATTGTTTCAATAGCTGGCTGGGCCACTCCCATAAGCGCTAGAGGCCGATTTCCCCCATATTTGTTAAGTTGCAGACTTGTCCGATGGGTCGGCTAAATTTTGACGAGTCATTGGATGGATAGCCAGGGCCGTCAATAGTCGCGCAGCAGCATGTCGAGGGCGGTTTCCATTTCCAGCATTTGCGCTTTGGCGCTGTTGCAGCTTTGGCGCAATTCGGACTGCAGGAAAACGGCAATGCCCAGTGGGTGTAGGTGCACCGTTTGCTCGCCCACCGCGATGGCCGGGTTGAAGCGCTCGGTCATGCCGGGAAAGGCGCCGGGCCGGGCCAGCGGGACGCAGACGCGTTCAGCAAACTGGTAGAGCAGGTCGCTCTGGATTTCCAGCACAAAGGGGAAGTCGGCCCGGTCTGGCTCTATGGGGTTGGGGTAGATGTCGAATCGCGCCACGGCTTAAACGCCTTCGCTGCGCCAGCGGCGGACGCGCTGCGAATAGGGCTCGCGCTCTGCCGCCCATGTGTTGTACTGCGCGATCTCCCCGGCGTGCTGCTGAGCCCATTGGGCGGTGGAGGCATTGCGGGTGTCGTAGCGAGCGGGTTCTTCCTGCACCGAAGTTGTCAGGGGTACGACTTTGACCGGGCGCATCACGATGCTGCCGTCCTCCTGCGTTTGCAGGTCAAAAAGCTGCCCTGCGTACTTCTTGCCCAGCGAGATTTGGCCGCTGGCGCCGACTTCTTTGAGCATGACGTGATCCCTGTTAAACGTCATGCCATCATGCAGCATGAAAATTTGCTGGTCAAGATTTGGGCATTGCGCCCTTGAGCTGGTACAGCGCGTCGAGCGCCTCGCGCGGACTGAGCTTGTCGGGGTCGAGGGCGGCGAGGGCGGCTTCGACGCGGCTGGGCGCCAGCATTTCGGGCGCGGGCGGTGGGGCGAACAGGTCCACTTGCAATGCCCCTTCACCGGCCCGCGCCTCCAGGGCTTCCAGCGCGTGGCGCGCATGGTTGAGCACGGCGGCGGGCATGCCGGCCAGTTTTGCAACCTGAATGCCGTAGCTGCGGCTGGCCGGGCCGGGGGCGATTTCGTGCAGGAAGACGATGTCGCTGCCCGATTCGGCCGCGCTCACATGCATGTTGACCGCGTGGCGCGCTTTGGCGGGCAGTTCGGTCAGCTCGAAGTAGTGCGTGGCAAACAGCGTGAAGGCGCGGGTCTTGTCGTGCAGTTGGGTGGCAATGCTGCCCGCCAGCGCCAGGCCGTCGAAGGTGCTGGTGCCGCGGCCGATTTCGTCCATCAGCACCAGGCTGTGCGGCGTGGCGGCGTGCAGGATTTGCGCGGCTTCAAGCATCTCCAGCATGAAGGTCGATTGCGCGTTGGCCAAATCATCCGCCGCACCGATGCGGGTGTGGATGGCGTCGATGGGCCCCAGGCGGCAACTCGCGGCGGGCACGTGGCTGCCGATGCTGGCCAGCAGGACGATTAACGCCACCTGGCGCATGTAGGTCGATTTGCCGCCCATGTTCGGGCCGGTGATGACCTGCATGCGCGTGTTGGCGTTGAGCCGCGTGCTGTTGGCGATGAAGGCGCCGCTCGACGTTTCCGCCAGGCGCGCTTCCACCACCGGGTGGCGGCCGGCTTCGATCTCGATGCAGGGCTCGGCCACAAACTGCGGCGCGCACCAGTTCAGGGTGAGCGAGCGCTCGGCCAGGCAACACAGCACGTCGAGCGTGGCCAGCGCCTCGGCCAGGCGGGCGAGCGCCGGCACGTGGGGCTGGAGCTGCGCCAGCACCTGGTCGTAGAGCCATTTCTCACGCGCAAGCGCCCGCTCGGAAGCCGACAGCGCCTTGTCTTCAAAGGCTTTGAGTTCGGGGGTGATGAAGCGCTCGGCGTTCTTTAAAGTCTGGCGGCGGCGGTAGTCGCCTGGCACTTTGCCGAGCTGGCTGCTGGTGACTTCAATATAGAAGCCGTGCACCTTGTTGAACTGCACGCGCAGGTTGGCGATGCCGCTGCGTTCGCGCTCGCGTGTTTCCAGGTCGAGCAGGAAGGCGTCGCAGTTGGTCTGGATGGCGCGCAGCTCGTCCAGATCGGCGTCGAAGCCGGTGGCGATGACACCGCCGTCCCGCACCAGCGCGGCGGGCTCTGGGGCAATGGCGCGCGCCAGCAGCGCGGTGCAGTCGCTGGGCGGCGTCAGCGCAGAAAAAATATAGGTCAAATAGGGCTCTAGCGCATACCCTGCTTGCGCTAGCAGCTCTGTTTTTTGTAGCGTCTGGCCCAGCGCCAGCAATTCGCGCGGGCGCACCTGGCCGAGGGCCACGCGGGCGGTAATGCGCTCCACATCGCACACGCCCTTGAGCGCGGCGCGCAGGCGCGTCCAGCTGCCGTCGCCGCCGTTACTGCCGTCGTTGCGCAAGGCGCTGGTGGCCGAGAGGCGCGCGCGGGCCGGGGCGCGGTCGCGCTCGGGCTCCAGCAGCCAGCGGCGCAGCAAGCGGCTGCCCATGCCGGTCATGCAGGTGTCGAGCAGGGAGAACAGCGTAGGCGCGTCGTCGCCGCGCAGCGTTTTGACGAGTTCGAGGTTGCGCCGGGTGCTGGCGGGCAGGTCGATCAGCTCGCTGCCCCGCTGCACGCGCAGGCTGTGGATGTGCGTGAGCGGCCGGCCCTGGGTGTGCTCGGCGTAGTGCAAGAGCGCAGCGGCAGCGGCGTGGGCCTCGTGCAGCTCGTTCGCGCCAAAGGCCTGCAGCGTCGCCACTTGCAGGTGCGCGAGCAGGGTGCGCTCGCCCAGCGCGGCGTCGAACTGCCAGTCCGGGCGCGGCGCCACGGGGCAGCCAAAAACGCCTTGCTGGCGCAGGGTTTTGAGGTGGTGCTCAAAGCGCTCGGTGACGCCGGCGCTGTAGATCAGCTCGCTGGGCCCAATGCGGGCCAGCCAGGCGGGCAGTTCGTCCAGCGCGCACTCGGCCAGCAGCACGCAGCCCTGCGTCACGCTCAGCCACGCCAGGCCGCAGCGTGCGCGCTTGCCGGCGTGCACGGCAAGCAGGGTGGATTCGACTTTGTCGGACAGCAGTTCGGTGTCGGTCAGCGTGCCGGGGGTCACCACGCGCACCACCTTGCGCTCCACCGGCCCCTTGGCCGTGGCCACGTCGCCCACCTGCTCGGCAATGGCCACCGATTCGCCCATGCGGATGAGGCGTGCCAGGTAGTTCTCCAGCGCGTGAAAGGGCACGCCCGCCATCACCACGGGCTGGCCGGCCGACTGGCCGCGCTGGGTCAGCGTGATGTCGAGCAGGCGCGCGGACTTTTCGGCGTCGGCAAAAAAGACCTCGTAGAAATCGCCCATGCGGTAGAGCAGCAGCGTGTCGGGGTACCCGGCCTTGAGGGCGAGGTACTGCTGCATCATGGGGGTGTGAACCGGAGAATCAAATTTGTCCATATAAATCGATAAATTGAGTTCAACCACCGGATCGGATTGGGACAAATCTGGGCATTCTCAGTGTATTTTGCCAGCCCTCCCAGACAGACTCCTGCGCTCTGGGAAGACTGCGCGCCTGTCCAAATGATGGAGCGTCCAAGCATGAGCTGGATTAGGTCGTGCGCGATGTCCTGCAGAGGCGGTTCGAAAAACCGGTGATTCGCTGAACAGCGAAAGTTAATTATTTATCAAATATTCGATATAATGTTATTATTCGCTGGACAGGGAATAACCAGTATCATGACTGAATTGACCGTCGCTGAACGAGCTCTGTTGGAGCGGTTCCTGGAAGCACTCCGGGAGCTGCCGGAGGTGCGCGCCGAGATGGATGTGCGGGAGGCAACCCCGACGGTGTCCTGCAAAGTCGATGCCGAGATTCATCTTGACGTCGCCGGAAAGGCGATCGTCCTGCTGGTCGAGGTAAAAAAGACCGCGTATCCCCGGGACGTGCGCCAAGTGCTGTGGCAGTTCAAGGCGCTGCGTCAGGCATCCCCGCCCGAGGTTCAGCTTCTGCTGGTTGCCGAGTCCCTTTCTCCGGGCGCGAAGGACTTGCTCAAGTCGGAGCGCGTTGGCTACTACGACAGTGGCGGTAGCCTGTTCCTCGCGGCCTCGGGGGCCTACGTGTACATCGACAGACCGCCACCGAAGAGGCTTGAGAAATCGGTGCGGTCGCTGTTTTCCGGGCGCCGCGCGCAGGTGCTGCAGGCGCTGCTTATTCATCATCAGGACTGGTTCGGCGTTACTGAGGTGGCAGAACGGGCGCAGGTCGCGCCGTCCACCGTTTCCGATGTACTGGGCGAACTGGAGCGGTTCGATTGGCTCGAGTCTCGCGGGCAGGGGCCGGGCAAGGAGCGCCACCTGCGCGAGCCAGGTGAGTTGCTTGACGCGTGGGCCCGGCAGCTCGGTGGATCAACCGCGCCAGTACTGCGCCGCTATTACGTGCCCGGTCTGAAATCCGATGCCTTGCTGCAGCGTCTGGGCGAAGTCCTCGCTGCGCATGAGGTCGGCTATGCGGTGAGCTACGAGGCCGCCGCGCAGCGCTTTGCACCGTTTCTGTCCGGTATTTCGCAGGTGCGCACGCGGCTGTTGCCAGGAACGGGTGCCGACGCCGCGCTGGCGGAACTCGATGCCCGCGTCGTCACCGAGGGCGCGAACCTCGCCATCATCGAGACCAAATCCACGGGAGAACTGTTGTTCCGTGAGCAGGTTGATGGCGTATGGTTGGCGAGCCCAGTGCAGGTCTACCTCGACCTGTTGCGGGGGGAAGGTCGTGCCAAAGAGATGGCTGAGCACTTGCGGCGGGAAATGATGGGTTTCTGATGGCCAAGCCCGCAACGTTCGATGGCTACAGCGATCAGTACACCAGTGACTGTGAACGTGTCCTCGTGACGCTGCTGCGCGGGTTGGGGCCATGGAAGGACTCGGTCTACCTGGTCGGCGGGCTCACACCACGTTATCTGGTGAAGGCACGGCCTCCTGTCGTGCCGGCACACGCAGGCACGATGGACGTCGACATCGTGATCGATCTGCAGATTCTGGCCAACACGGACGCTTATCACACGCTCGAAGAGAATCTGAAGAAGATGGGCTTCGAGCGTGCCGAGAACGACAGGCAGCAAAAGCTTTCCTGGCGTTGGCAGGCCCGCACCGAGCATGGAGCGCTCATGGTGCTCGAGTTTCTGGCGGACGCGCCGGAGATCGCTGGAGGCCGGGTGCAACCGTTGCCGACCAGCGGGACGATCTCGGCCATCAACATTCCCCACTCGTCGATCGTGTTCGACCTGTATGAAGTCACCGAGATCGAGGCAGAACTGCTGGGCGGCGACGGGATCGCCGTTGAAAAGATCAAGCATGCCAACCTGATCAGCTTTTCATGCTTGAAGGCATTTGCGTTCGACCAGCGTTTCGAGCGCAAGGATGCGCATGACCTGATCTATTGCCTGGAGCATGCCGCTGGAGGTGCTGATGCGGTGGCGCGGGCGTTTCGCCAAGCGCTTGACGGCAAGCACAGCGATGTTGTGAAAAACGCGCTGGACCTGTTGCGTGTCCGATTTGCGCAGGTTGGAGAGACCGAGGGTTACCGTAAGGACGGTCCGGTTGCGGTGGCCAAGTTTGAGTTGGGCGAAGGCGATGAGCCTGAGCAGCGAGAGGCGAGGGCGTTGCGGCAGCGCGAGGCCAGTGACATCATTGCGCAGATACTGTCTCGTATTGACTGATGGGAAGAACATGGTGACGCTCCCGGACGGCCGATACGACTTGCTGCTGACTGAGCGGCTAATTTCCAATCTGGACCTCGAACGGGCCGACGTGGCTGCGTTGGGCGGCGAGAGGTTTGAGCTTCTGCTCGACGTTCTGACCCGACAACTTTCAAATGCGCTCGAGGACGCTGAGGTCAAAGGCTTTGCCTCAGCCGCACGTCAGGTCGAGATCGTCAACGCCTTGCTCGGGTTGTTGCGCCAGCGACAGCAGGCGGCTCGACCGGGAGCCACGGACCTTGTTGACCTGATCGCTACGCCACCGCAAGTCCTGCGATCAATTCAGCGGGGCAGGCAGTTCCCTGAGGCGCCAGAACTCGGCCTGGCGGTGCCCTGGCTTTTCACCGCGGGTAAGGGATCTCCCTCGCTCCTGCAGGAAATCCGCAAGGAGCTGGCTTCGGCAGACCGAGTGGATATATTGGTGAGTTTCATTACCGTGTCCGGGGTTCGCAAGCTGCACGACGTGCTTCAACGGATCACGGCGCGAAGCGGTCGTGGCGATGTGGCCACTCGGTTGCGCATCCTGACCACGACCTACACCGGTGCAACGGAGGCGCGTGCCTTGGATGAGCTGGCGCGACTGCCCGACTGCGAAGTGCGCGTGTCGCTTGATGGCCGGCGTACCAGGCTGCATGCAAAGGCTTGGTTGTTCCATCGCCGCAGCGGATTCGGATCCGCCTACGTCGGCAGCGCCAATTTGTCGGGCGCTGCGCTCACCGGCGGTCTCGAATGGACAGTGAAGCTGACGCAGCGGGCTCAACAGGCTCTCTTTGATCGCGCTGCCGCCCACTTCGAAACCCTGTGGGCGGACAGCGAGTTCCAACGCTACGACCCTAACGACCCGAGCCATCGTCGGGCGCTGGCTGAGGCTTTGGGCCGGGAGTCCTTCGGTAGCGATGGGCCGGTCACAGTGGCGTTTTTCGACCTGCAGCCCAAGACTTACCAGCAAGACATGCTGGAGCAATTGACCACGGAGCGGGCGCATGGACGGCGACGTAACCTGCTCGTGGCGGCTACTGGTACTGGTAAGACCGTTGTGGCCGCATTCGACTATCGCCGCACATGCGCCGCCGAAGGCGGCCGTCCTCGGCTGCTGTTCGTTGCCCACCGCGAGGAAATCTTGCGCCAAGCGCTGCGAACCTACCGAGAAGTCTTGCGTGATCCGGAGTTTGGCGAACTGCTGGCGGGCGGCAAGGAGCCCGAGCGGTATGACCACCTCTTTGCCACAATCGACAGCATCACCAGCCGCAACTTGGTCAATCGGCTCGGTACCGTGCACTGGCACACCGTGGTGGTGGACGAATGCCACCGGCTGGCCGCAGATCGCTTCCAAGCGTTCGTGACCCACATAAGCCCTCGAATCTTGCTGGGTCTAACCGCCACGCCCGAGCGCAGCGACGGCCAGCCAATCGCCCCGTACTTCGACGCTCGCCCAGATGGCGCGCCTGCCGTGGAGATGCGACTGTGGCATGCGCTGGACCTGCAACTGCTGGCCCCGTTCGAGTACTACGCCTGCGACGATGCCACCGATTTCTCGTCCGTGCCGTGGAACCGGCCGGGCGAGCGGGACGCCATTGACCAACTCGTGACCGGCAACGACATCCGAGCACGGCTGGTGGTGAACGAGTGGCGGCGGCTCGCTTCGGATGCCCGCCGCAGCCGTGCCCTGGTCTTCTGCGTGTCTATTAGTCATGCGCAGTTCATGGCTGATTGGCTCAATCGCGCGGGCTTGCCGGCAGCCTGCGTCGTCGGGGAAACGCCTGCCGAAGAACGCCGGCGCGCACCGCAACGCCTGGCCAGCGGTGAGTTATCCGCTCTGGTCACCGTCGATCTCTACAACGAAGGGGTGGACCTCCCGGCTGTGGATACCCTGCTGTTATTGCGGCCCACGCAAAGCCCGGTGCTGTTCCAACAGCAAATCGGGCGCGGACTCCGGCTGGCGCCCGGCAAGGAGAGTTGCCTGGTGCTGGATTTCGTCGGTCAGCACCGAGCCGACTTTCGGTTCGACCGCTTGCTGTCAAGCCTGACCGGCCTGTCGCGACGCGAGCTGTTGTCAGGTGTCGAGAGCGGCTTTGGCAGTCTGCCGCCGGGCTGCCACATCCATCTGCAGCGCCAGACGCGCGAGCAGGTGCTGCAGGGGTTGCGGACACTGACAGCCCAAAACTGGCGCCGCATGAAGACCGAACTGCAAGCCCACGTGGCACTGCGCGGCCGCGCCTCGGTCAGCCTCGCTGGCTTTCTCCACGACCAGGCCTTGGAACTGGAAGATGTGTATCGTGCTTCAAACGGATCTGGGCGAAGCGGGTGGACCAACCTGAAGCGCGAAGCCGGCTTGATCGTCGCGGAACCAGGGACCGAGGAGGAGTACTTTAGCCGGCGCTTTGCTGGGTTGCTGCACGTGGATGATTCGTGTCGTCTGGATGCCATCGGATCCGTGGCCCGCGACTGGGTAGAGGCACGGCAGGAGGCCAGCAAAGCGTCGACCACAGTGCAGATGCTGGCGTATCAGATTGACGGCAGATATGACCAGAAAGGCAGTGCAGGGGCGTTCGTGGATCGGCTGCATGGTCAACAAGGCATCGCCGACGAATTGCGCGAACTCGCTGCATTGCTCCAGGCACGAACGACTCTGCCAGCAATGCCCCTGCCAGGCATGGAGGACACACCACTCGTCTTGCACGCCAGCTACGGCATTCGCGAGGTGTTGACGGCGGTGGGCTGGCTCACTGCCAATCGACGGAACCCCTTCCAAGCGGGTGTGCTGGCCCTACCTGCCCGGCGAACGGAGCTACTCTTCGTTACTCTGGACAAGAGCGAGGGTTACCACGATCGCATCGCTTACCACGACTACGCGATCAGTGCCGAACGATTCCACTGGCAGACCCAGAACAGCGCCGGGCCAGATACGCTCGCCGGCCGGCGCTATCTCCATAGCGCCCCAGAGGGCTGGAAGTACCAGCTCTTCGTCCGTGTCCGCAAGGGCGACGTGTACCGCGCATGTGGCCCAGTGCTCATGGAGTCTGCGGAAGGCGACCGCCCCATGACGATCATCTGGCGCCTAGCCTCGCCGCTGCCAGTAAAGCTGTTTCGGGAGTTCAGCGTGTTGCGCGACTTGTAAGGAATCTACGAAGGCTTTCGGGCTCCCAGAAGAACTTTGCACGATACGCAACCCGGATCGGTGGCGAGTGGGAAAAATCATCCGACGGGTTCAATGAGTTCTATTTCAAGCGGGCAGTTGCTCGCGGGCTCATCTTCCGCGCCACCGAGCGGATCGTGTCTGCACAGCCTTGGTACAACGGCGGATACCGGGCCAACATAGTGGCCTACACGCTGGCCATGCTCGGCGAACTTGCAAAGCGAAGGAAGGCGTGCGTGGACTTTCCGGGCATGTGGAATGCACAGGGCGTCAATACCGTGCTTGAAAGCTCCATTGCCGTCGTAGCCGGAGTGGTGAACGATGACATCATCAGGCCGCCGGTTGGTATCTCGAATATCTCCGAATGGTGCAAGAGGGAAGCTTGTTGGACGCGGATTCAGACGCGCATTGAAGATGTCGAGAAGCTGCTTCCTCCTGAGTTCCACGCTCAGCTCCTTTCGATCGACGATCAGGCGGCGGAGGTCAGATCTGCCAAGCACACCCAGAAGATCGACAACGGCATCGAAGCGCAGCGGCATGTGCTGGCTGTTCCCGCGGGTGGGTGGGCTCGCCTTCATCAGGCGCTGCTCGAAAAGGAGCTTCTCACGCCAAAGGAGGCCGGAGTTCTCAGGATAGCCATGCAGATCCCCGCGAAGATTCCCACCGAAAAGCAGTGTGCGATTCTTCTTGATGTCCTTGGCAGAGGGCGCGCGGAAGGCATTGTGGTTGAGAGGTAAGTTCTTGGCGCGAGATGAAGCTGCACGAAATTCCGGAATTGTCATGCGGAAGCGGAAAAAAAGGAGGCAAGACAACTAGGGAGGCTGCGGCAAGAATTCAGAAAGTACGCCAACGCACGCTCGGCTATGCACCATTGCTCTAGTCGCATCATGGGGGTGTGAGGTGTGTCGGTCATGCGGTGCGACAGGTTGAGGCTGGCCCTGCTGGGAGTCCCTTCTTGGGGGTTCGCATTGTCCCTGATCGAGCCAAGGCGCTCCAGGAATGCCCCAACGCTTGGCCTGCATAGGGTTATCGGGTGCCGATTCGTTACGTTTTGACATACTATGGTTCGACGTGCCGCGTCTGATCTGCGACGCTTGTTTCCATGCAAGACGTGCCGTCTGCCTTTGCCTTGTTTGCGGGAGATTTTTGCGTGACCGAAACCCCGTCAGTGCTTCAAGACCCTGCTCGTGAGCCGGCGAAGCGCTCTGCGCTGCCCGATGACACGCCGCCGCCGCAGGCTTCGCTTGATGCGGTGCCTGTTGCGCTGCTGGCATTTCGTCTGCGCGGCGCGCAGCTGTGTCTGGTGTCGGCCAACGCCGCCGCGCGCCAAAGGCAGGGGCTGCGGGCCGCGCTGTCGCCGGGCGTCTCGGCGGTCAAGGTGTTTGTCCAACTGGCCGGAACGCTGGTGGTTGAGCAACTGGAATCCGTTGCGCGCACGGGGGAGGCGCTGACGTGCCGGCATGTGCTGCGTGAGCAGGGGCGTCTGGTGCTGGCCTGGAAAATCCATGCGCATTGCACTGGTTTGGGCAGCATTTTGGTGACGGTGCAGGATATTTCCGAGCTGGAACAACTGCGCTACACCCTGACCGACACCGAAGCAGTGCTTCACGATACCCGGCGCGAACTGCAAGAGCAGACCGAAGTATTCGGAACCATGGAGAGCATGGCGCGCACCGGCTATTGGCGCCGGATCCGGGACGAGGGCGAGTCCGTGCTGCTGTGGTCGCCGGGGCTGTGCGACATTGCCGGGTTCGAGCGCCAGGAATGGATCGGCACCGAGCGTGCGCTCAGCGGAGTTTTGCCAGAGGATCGCCATGTGATCGCTTCGGCTCCCACCGACGAGCCCGCCGGCGACGTCGAATACCGGTGGCGCCGACCCGATGGCGAGGTGCGCTGGATGCGTTCGCGCACGCGGCGCGCTGCCGTGGAAGGCGGGGTGCTGGTGGAGATGGGAGTGGTGCAGGACGTGACCGATGAGCACCGCTCTGCGGGCCGTCTGCGCGATCAGCTCGACTTCATTCAGAGCATTGCCGGCAGCATTCCAGGTTTTATCTACCAGTGCCGCATTCATCCGGACGGTAGCCACAGCTTGCCGTATGTGAGCGAGGCGGTGAATGAACTGATGGGCGTGTCGAACCAGCTGGTGCGCCAGGACACCCAGGCACTGGAGCGCAATGTGCTGCCGTCGGATCTTCCCATGCTGCGCCGCTCACTGGCCCGCGCGGTGCGCACGCTTCGGCCCTGGCATTGCGAATACCGCGTGACGGCACCCGATGGCGCGGTGCGTTGGCACATGACAAGCGCCGCCTTGCAGGCCGAAACAGACGGCACCGTCTTGATGCACGGCTACACCATTGACATCACCGACCGCAAGCACGCCGCGCAAGAGATCGAGCGCTTGGCGTTCTATGACGTGCTCACCCAACTGCCCAACCGGCGTTTGCTGCTCGACCGCTTGCAGCGCTCGGTACTCAGCAGCCAGCGAAAACGCCAGCATGGGGCGCTGCTGTTCATCGATCTGGACAACTTCAAGGACCTCAACGATACCCTGGGCCACGATATGGGAGACCAACTGCTCAGCCAGGTCTCCGAGCGCCTGTTGGGCAGCGTGCGCCAATGCGACACCGTGGCCCGTTTTGGCGGCGACGAATTTGTGGTGCTGATCGACGGTCTGGACGAGGACCCGGCGCAGGCCCGCGTGCAGGCCGATGCCGTCGCCATCAAGCTGCTGCTCAGCTTGAACAAGCCGTTCGAACTGGCAGGGCAGCAACACTACAGCACCCCCAGCATCGGGCTGACTTTGTTCGGTCAGGAGCGCCTGAGCGTGGACGAACTGCTCAAACGCGCCGATCTGGCGATGTACGAAGCCAAAGCCGCTGGGCGCAATACGCACCGGTTTTTTGACCCCGGCATGCAACAGGCGCTGCACGCGCGCTCCAGCCTCGAAGTCGATCTGCGCCTGGGGCTCGCCAATGGCGAGCTGTTTGCCCACTACCAGGCCGTGGTGGACCCACAGGGGAAAGTCCACGGCGTGGAGGCTTTGGCCCGCTGGAACCACCCAGAACGCGGTGCCATCAGCCCGATGGAGTTCATTCCGCTGGCGGAACAGACGGGTTTGATTCTGCCCTTGGGTCAGCTGATCCTGCGTGCTGCCTGCGAGCAATTGGTGCGCTGGGCGGCCAGTACGAAAACGGCGCATCTGAGCATGGCGGTCAACGTCAGCGCACGGCAGTTTCGCCAGCTCGATTTTGCGGCGCAGGTGCTGCAAATTCTGCGCGAGACGGGCGCCAATCCGTGCCGGCTCAAGCTCGAATTGACCGAGAGCCTGTTGCTGGGAGACATCGAAGGCACAGTGGCGCGCATGGAGGAACTCAAGCGCGAAGGCGTCGGCTTTGCGCTCGACGACTTCGGCACGGGCTATTCGAGCCTGGCCTACCTCAAGCGTCTGCCGCTCGATCAACTAAAAATTGACCGCGGCTTTGTGCGCGACGTGCTGACCAATCCGAACGACGCAGCCATTGTGCGCACGGTGCTGGCGCTGGCAGACAGCCTGGACCTCACTGTGGTCGCCGAAGGCGTGGAAACGGTGGAGCAATTGGCCTTCCTTCGCCTGCACGGTTGCGTGCAGTTCCAGGGCTACCTGTTTGGCCGCCCTGGTCCGGTGGGCGGCGTGGAGGCGCTGCTTGACGGCGGTGCTTGAACGCTTGGCTCAGAGCGGGAGCTTTCGGCCATGCTGATGGGAGCCTCCCCGGAGCAGCGTGTGCCCTTGTTCAAGGGCCTTTTGCTCGCATTGCTGGTTTCCGTTGCGGCAGCCTTTGCGGTCGTGGATGTGGTCTGGCAAATGCGTGCTGCCGAGCACCAGACACAGCGCCAGGAGCTGCTTGAGCGCACCAGTGCAGCGCTGGCCGGGCAGACGACGCGCAGCGTACCCTTGGGCGCCGTGGCCTTGATGGGTTTGAGTGAGCCCTTGTTCAAGGCGGTGGCCAGCGGCGCGGAGGCGCCCGATGCCCCTGCCGTGCTGGCCGCTCTGGCCGTGGTCCGTAAGCGCTTTGGTCTTGGCGGCGCGTATGTCATCAATGCCGACGGAATCGTCGTTGCCCACGAAACCCTGGGGCCGAGTTCCACGGGCCTGGATGTGGCTTTTCGCCCCTACTTCCAGCAGGCTTTGCAGGGGCAGGCCAGCGTCTACGCAGGTGTTGGCTCGCAAACCGACGAGCGCGGCTTCTACGTGGCAGCGCCCTTGTATGCGGGCGACACCGTGCAGACTCCGATCCTGGGCGTCGTCATGCTGAAAATGCCGTTCGATGCCATCGACGCGGTATTGGCGGGCACCGGTCTGCCCAGCCTGCTGCTGTCGCCCCAGGGCGTGGTGATGGCAGCCACCCGGCCGGAATGGCTTTACGCACTGGCGCCGCCCCTGACTCAGAAGCGCATGGACGACATCGCACGCGTGCGGCAGTTTGGCAGCCATTTTGACAAGGGCTGGGTTTCGGAGCTGCCGTTTGCGCAGAATGCGACGCAGCTGCTGCTCAACGGCGCAGAGCACGCCATCGAACGCCACCCTGTCGAATGGGGCGATCCGAACGGACCATGGTCCCTGGTGGTACTGGAAGACCTCGCCCAGATATTTCCGCTGTTCGATCGCTTGCGCTACGGCGGCGTGGCCTTCGTGCTCTCTTTCCTGCTCGGCCTGATGCTGCTGGAGCTGCTGCGTGGCCGGGCCCGAATGGCTGCGTCGCGGCAGCGCTTGCGGGTGCTGGGTGCGGCCTTGGAGAACAGCCCGGTCTCGGTGGTGGTCACCGATGCCCAGGGTGTCATCGAATGGGTCAACCCCGAATTCGAACGCAACACCGGCTACAGCCTGGCCGAGGTGCGCGGCCGCAAGCCCTCCTTGCTTGCAAGCGGCAAGACGCCGGTGCAAAGCTTCCACGAAATGTGGTCCGCCATGCTGACCGGGCGACCCTGGAAGGGGACGTTCATCAATCGGCGCAAGGATGGAACGCAGTACCAGGAGGCCGCCACGCTCTCGCCGGTGCTCAATGCGCGGGGACGCTGCATTGGCATGGTGGGCCTGCATCTGGATGTCTCGGCGCGCATGGAGGAGCAGCAGCGACTGCGGCGCAGTGAGCGCCGCCTCAAAGAGCTGCTGGAGCAGCAGAACGCCATTTTCGACAACGCCCCGCCGGTGCTGCTTAGCTGTGACGGCCTCATGCGCCGTTTCAACCCCGCCTTCGCAAGTTTGGTGGGCGGCACGGCGGCCCAGTTGCAGGACCAACCCGTGAGCCTGCTGTTTGGGGGCGCACAGCAGCATGCCGCGTTTTCCGCCCGGGTGGCGCCGCAGCTGGCGCAAGGGCTGGCAGTGCGGGAATACTGGGCGGTGCAGCGTTTGGATGGCGTGCGCATGGAAGTGCGCATTTCGGCGCGCGGCGTGCAGGTGGAGGGGTTTGCCCACGCAGCGCTCTGGATCATTGAAGACGTCACCGAGGCGCGCCGCATCGAGGCGGCCATGCGCGAGACCAGCGAGCGGTTGGAACTGGTTCAGGGCGCCGGCAAGATGAGCGTGTTTGACGTCGATCTGCGCACGGGCCGCTGCATCTGGCGCCAGAAGAACCCCGAGGTGGATGGCATCGCCGAGCGCGTGTTCGACGACTGGCTCGCGGCCTGGAAAGAGCGCCTGCTGCCGGCCGATCGTGCACCGGCCATGGAGCGCATGCATGCCGCATTGCAAAGCACGGCCAGCAGCTTCAGCGACGCCTGGCGCTTGCAGCGGTTTGAAGGCGGCGTGCACTGGTTTGCCTGCACCGCGCGCATCCTGCGCAATGCCCACGGCGAAGCCGAGCGCATGGTCGGTGTCAACGTAGACATCGATGCCTACAAGAAGCTTGAGGATCAGGTGGCTGCCCAGGTGCAGTTTCAGGAGGTGCTGATGGACACCATTCCGGTGCCCATCTTCTACAAGGACGAACTGGGCCGCTACCTGGGCTTCAACCGCGCCTACGAGCAGGCCTTTGGCATCCGGCGCGAGGATTTTCTGGGCAAAACGGTCCAGGATCTGGCCCACCTGTCCCAGGAAAAGCGCGATCTTTTCCAGTTCGATGCGCAAACCGCGCTGCAGGGCACGGAGGCGGTGCACCGCGAAGTGCTCATGCCGTATGCCGATGGCCAGATGCACCACACCCTGTTCTGGCTGCAGGCCTTTCAGCGGCCCGACGGCACGCCAGGCGGGGTGATTGGCACCTTTGTCGATATCAGTGAACGCGAGCGCATGCAGCAGGAACTGCGCCGCGCCAAGGAAGTGGCGGAAGAAGCCACCGCGCTCAAATCCAACTTTTTGGCCAACATGAGCCACGAAATCCGCACGCCCATGAACGCCATCATCGGCATGTCGCACCTGGCGCTCAAGTCGGGGCTCGATGCGCGCCAGAACGACTACGTGAGCAAAATTCAACAGGCGGGGCAGCACCTGATGGGCGTAATCAACGGCATTCTGGATTTTTCCCGGATCGAGGCCGGCAAGCTCCATATCGAGCCGCGTCCCTTCGTGCTCGAGCAGGTGCTCCATGGCGTCGTTGACGTGGTCAGCCACAAGGCGAGCGCCAAGGGGCTGGAGCTGATCTGCGACGTAGCGCCCAACGTGCCGCAGAATCTCGTTGGCGACGCGCTGCGCATCGGGCAGATTCTCATCAACTACACCAGCAACGCCATCAAATTCACCCAGCAGGGCGACATTGGCATCGTGGTCCGCGTACAGGCAGGGCAGGCCAAACAGGTGCTGCTGCGTTTCGAAGTCAGCGACACCGGCATTGGCCTCTCCGCAGAGCAGATCGAGCGCCTGTTCCAGAGCTTCCAGCAGGCCGATGCCTCCACCACGCGCCGCTATGGCGGAACCGGCCTGGGTTTGGCAATCAGCAAGAGCCTTGCCGAGTTGATGGGCGGCGAGGTGGGGGTGCGCAGCGAGCCCGGGCAGGGCTCCACCTTCTGGTTCACAGTGCCACTGCAGCGGGGTGTGCCTGCGCGCCGTTTGTTGCCCCGGCCCGATCTGCGCGGGCTGCGCGTGCTGGTGGTGGATGACAATCTCCATGCGGCCGCCGTGCTCGCTGAAATGCTCCAGGCCATGAGCTTTGACGCGCAAGAGGTGCACTCCGGCGAGGAGGCGCTGGCGGCGCTGGCGCAGGCAGCCACCCAGGAAAGACCTTTTGATCTGGTGGTGCTCGACTGGCAGATGCCCGGCATGGACGGACTGGAACTGGGTCGTCGCATTGGCGAGATGCACCTGCCCAAAATGCCGCGCCGGCTCATGGTGACGGCCTTCGGCCGCGAGGACGTGCTGTGCTCCGCCCAGCACCAGGGCATTGAAGAAGTGCTCATCAAGCCGGTGAGCGCGTCGGTGATGTTTGACACCGTCATGCTGGTGCTGGGTGAAGGGGCGGCACAGGTCCGGCCCACGTCACCAGACCCGCACGGCAGCGCTGCCCACCCCGTTCTTGCCCTGCAAGGGGCCCGCGTGCTGCTGGTGGAGGACAACGAGCTCAATCAGCAGGTGGCGCAAGAACTCTTGCGCGAGGTGGGCGTGGACGTGGATGTGGTTGCCGATGGTCAGCAGGCGGTGGAGCGGGCCTGCACTGTGGCCTACGACCTGGTGCTGATGGACATGCAGATGCCGGTCATGGACGGCCTGGAGGCCACGCGCAGGCTGCGGGCCGAGCCGCATCTGGCGCATTTGCCCATTGTTGCCATGACGGCCAACGCGCTGGAATCGGACCGCCAGCGTTGCCTGGAAGCCGGCATGAACGACCATCTGGCCAAACCCATCGTTCCCGATCGGCTGTGGGCGGTGTTGCAGCACTGGATTCAGCCCGCTGCCGCTGCACCGCTGCTGCCAGGCGCAGCACCCAGGCAGGGCGCTGAGAACACGGTGCTCCCGGCCACCGCCGAGATCGACCTCGAGCAAGGTTTGCACCACGCCATGGGGCGGCGCGCGCTCTATGCCGACACCTTGCGGCGCTTTCTGCAGAGCCAGGAAGGCGCGGCCGAGCGCATCGCCGCTGCGCTGGCAGAAGGCGACGCTGCACAGGCCCTGCGCGAGTCCCATACCCTGCGCGGCCTGGCCGGTACCGTGGGCGCTGTGGCCGTACAGACCTGCGCGGGCGAGCTGGAAGAGGCCCTGCGCGATGGGCCGGCGCACGCGGCAGCGGTGCCACCCTTGGTCGCCGGACTGCGGCTTGCGCTCGACGCCTTGGTCGGGGCGCTGCAGGTCTGGCGCGCGCAACAGGCCCCGTCCCCCGGCACGGGCCGGTCCAGCGCCAACGTGATGCCTGGCGGTGGATTGCTGACAGGCGCGTCGGCCAAGGCCGTGCGCAGTTTGCTGCACGAGCTGCAGGCGATGCTGCAGCGCGATGACCCTGCGGCGCGGACTTTTCTGCAAGACAATGGCCGGCAACTGAAGTCGGCCTTGGGTCCGGCCCTGCGGGATCTGCAGAGATCGATCGACCAATTTGACTATGAGGGTGCCCTGGCCGCTCTAAACTTGTGGTTGGAGAAATTCCCGGAGGTGTCCGGCCTGCCCAACGTGCGCCCCCCTACAGGAAGCTGCCATGCAACGTGATGACGCTGTTCAAGTGCCCGCCGAGCGGCTTGTGAGCCAATTGCCCACCGTGCTGGTGGTGGATGACACCCCAGACAACCTGGTCTTCATGTCCGCGCTGCTGGGCGAACACTACCGCGTCAAGGTGGCGAGCAGCGGAGCGCGCGCGCTCAAAGCGGCGCAGGCTGCGCCGGTGCCCGACCTGGTGCTGCTCGACATCATGATGCCGGACATGGACGGCTATGAGGTGTGTCGCCAGCTCAAGGCCAACGATGCCACTCGCGACATCCCGGTGATTTTTCTCACCGCGCGTGTGGATACTGAAGACGAGCGCAAAGGCTTCGCGCTGGGCGCGGTCGATTACGTCACCAAGCCCATCAGCCCGCCGATCTTGCTGGCGCGCGTGCAAACCCATCTGGCGCTCAAGGCCACGGCCGATTTTTTGCGCGACAAAAGTGCCTATCTGGAGCGCGAGGTGGCGCTGCGCACGCTGGAAGTGCAGGCGATCCAAGATGTCACCATCATGGCCATGGCCTCACTGGCCGAAACGCGCGACGACGAAACCGGCAACCACATCCGGCGCACCCAGCTCTACGTCAAGGCGCTGGCCGAGCGGCTGCGCTCGCACCCGCGGTTCGAAGCCGTGCTGAGCAGCCGCATGATCGAACTGCTCTACAAATCTGCGCCGCTGCACGATATCGGCAAGATCGGCGTGGCCGACCACTTGCTGCTCAAACCCGGCAAATTGACCGAGAGCGAGTTTGACGCCGTCAAACAGCACAGCCGCCTCGGGCGCAAGGCCATCGAGAGTGCCGAGCGCCGATTGGGCATGCGGGTGCCATTCTTGAACGTCGCCAAGGAAATGGCTTGCAGCCACCACGAGTGCTGGGACGGGGCAGGCTACCCCGAAGGCCTGGCTGGTGACGCGATTCCAGTGCCGGCGCGGCTGATGGCGCTGGCCGACGTCTACGACGCCATCATCAGCCAGCGGGTGTACAAAAGCGCCGGCACGCACGAGCAGGCCTGCGTGGCCATTGTCAAAGGGCGGGGCACGCAGTTTGATCCCGACATGGTCGACGCCTTCATCGATATTGCCGAAGAGTTTCGCAGCATTGCGCAGCGCTTTCCCGATTGAGCTTCAGGACGGTCAGACCGGCGCGTCGTCTTGGGGCTGATCTGGAGCGTCGGCCGCGCCTTCTTGCGGTGCCAGCGCTTGCTCGGCCTGGCGCACCGCGGCTTTTTCTCCCGCTGTGGCGAACTTGCTGTATTTGCCCAGAATCTGCACCAGTTGCCCGTAGATGCGCGGTGTGCCTGCCAGGCATTCGCGTTGCTCCATGAAGTCGGCTTCGCCAGTGAAGTTGCCAATCAGGCCGCCGGCCTCGGTGACCAGCAGCGAGCCCGCTGCCACGTCCCAGATCGACAGGCCGGTTTCAAAAAAACCTTCGGTATAACCAGCGGCCACGTAGGCCAGATCCAGCGCGGCAGAGCCGGGGCGGCGCAGGCCGGCGGTGCGCTGCATCACGTCGCCCATCATGTTCAGGTAGCTCTTGAAGTTGTCGCCCGGGCGGAACGGGAAACCCGTGGACAGCAGCGACTCTTTGAGCTGCGTGCGCTTGGAGACACGAATGCGCCGCTCGTTCAGGAAGGCGCCGCGGCCCTTGGTCGATGTAAACAGATCGTTGCGGCTCGGGTCATAGATGACGGCTTGCTCCACCTTGCCGCGCACCGCCAGCGCAATGCTGACGCAGTACACCGGAAAGCCGTGAATGAAGTTGGTGGTGCCGTCCAGCGGATCGATGATCCAGACGTATTCCGAATCCTTGGCGCCATGTTCGCTGCCCGATTCTTCCGCAATGATGCCGTGGCCGGGATAGGCCGTGAGCAGCGTTTCAATGATGACGCGCTCGCTGGCGTGGTCAACTTCGGTGACGAAGTCGTTGATCTGCTTTTGCGAGATGCGCACCGATTCCACGTCGAGCGCCGCGCGGTTGATGATGGCGCCGGCGGCGCGGGCGGCCTTGATGGCCACGTTGAGCATGGGGTGCAGATTGGGGGACGACATGGAATTTTTAAGCGGGTGGGCGGCGTGCCAGAGCGGCGCGGCGCACAGGGTGCAGGAACGGGAAATCGCCGGCCGGCGATGCGGGCAGCGACAATAAGCCCCCGATTTTACGCGTCCGGCTCTTGAACCGGCCGGGACCGTCCCATGAAAACCCGTTTTGTCCTGATCCACACCAGCCATGCCGGCAACGTGGGCGCCACCGCCCGCGCCATGAAAACCATGGGCTTCGGCGATCTGGTGCTGGTGGCGCCGCGCTGGCCCAACGTATTGCGACGCGAGGAAACAATCCAGCGCGCCAGCGGCGCCCTCGACGTGCTGGAGAACGCGCGCATCGTCGCCACGCTCGATGAAGCGCTCGATGGCGTGAGCCACCTCTGCGCCACCGCCATGACGCCGCGCGACTTCGGCCCGCCCACGGTGGCGCCGCGTGCGCATTTTGAATCGCTATTGAAAAGTGAGCTGCTTACGCATACAGAGCAAGCGATAGAGGCAAAAAATACTTCAAGTTTTGCGCCGGATGTGAGCGCGCCGGCTGCGTCCAGCGCCGAGGCAGGCATTGCCTTCCTGTTTGGCTCCGAACGCTTCGGCATGGCCAACGAAGACGTGTACCGCTGTCACGTGGCGCTCTCGATCCCCACCAACCCGCAGTTCAGCTCGCTCAACCTCGGCGCGGCGGTGCAGCTCATCGCCTACGAATGGCGCCAGGCGCTGGGGGGTTTTCCAGTGCATAGCAGCACGCCGCCGGCGCAGCAGGCCGACGCGCAGCAGGTGGCCGGCATGCTGGCGCACTGGGAGCAGGCGCTCGCTGCCATCGGTTTCCTGGATCCGGACGCACCCAAAAAGCTGATGCCGCGCCTGAACCAGATGTTCAACCGCGCGCAGCCGACGCAGGAGGAAATCCACATCCTGCGCGGTGTCGCCAAGGCCATGCTGCAGACCGCCGCCCAGGCAAAGCATTAAGGCAATGCTGAAAAAGTCCCTCGCGCGCAGCGCATCCGTGCTTCGGGCGGTCTGCGGCGTTGCAAATCCTCGCCATAGCTGCGGCTATGGCTGTGGTTTGCGCCTTGCATCCCATCCCGACGCACGGCGTGCATCATCGCGGTGACTCATTCAGCATTGCCCTAAACTGGCTACCCGCCTGCTTCACTCTCTCGTTCCCCATGTTCTCCCGCCTGCGCTCCGACATCCAATGCATCCTGGAGCGTGACCCGGCCGCGCGCAGCACGTTCGAGGTGCTCACCTGCTACCCCGGTCTGCACGCGCTGTGGCTGCACCGCCGCGCCCACTGGTGCTGGACGCACGGCCTCAAATGGCTGGGCCGCTTCATCTCGCACCTGGCACGCTGGTTCACGGGCATTGAAATCCACCCCGGCGCCAAGATTGGCGAGCGCGTGTTCTTCGACCACGCGATGGGCGTGGTGGTGGGCGAAACCGCCGAAATCGGCGACGGCTGCACCATCTACCAGGGCGTGACGCTCGGCGGCACCTCGCTCTACAAAGGCACCAAGCGCCACCCGACGCTGGGACGCGACGTGGTGGTCAGCGCCGGCGCCAAGGTGCTGGGCGGCTTCGAGGTGGGCGATGGCGCAAAAATAGGCAGCAACGCCGTCGTCATCAAGCCCGTGCCCGCTGGCGCCACGGCGGTGGGCATCCCGGCGCGCATCATTCCGTCCAAGGCGGGCGAGAGCGCCGACGTCACCGAATCGCAGCCGGTGCGGCCGTTCACGGCCTATGGCATCACCCAGGAAGACGACCCGCTCTCGCAGGCCATGCGCGGCCTGGTGGACAACGCCAGCTCGCAGGAGCACCAGATTGCGCTGCTCTGGAAAGCCATTGAAAAGCTCTCGGCTGGCCAGCACACCCAGGGCTGCGTGCCGGGCGACGCGGCGCTGAAAGAGCAGTTCGAGGCGGGCAAGTTGAATGATCTGATCGGCAAATGACTAGCTATTGAACTAATAGCTACTAGCGCTTATTGCATAAGCGGTAGAGCTATTTTTCTTTAGAGATTCCAAAGGAGAAGCGTGCCTAACAGCCCGTCAGCCCTTCGCTGCGCTTGGGCGCGGCGTTGGTGAAGGCGCGTGCCCCCCAGGCATCCTCAGGCATCCTCAGGCCGCCATAGCGTGTTTCAGTGATGGCGCTATTCGGGCCATCTCTTCGCTACTTCACACGGGCTGAAGAATCTCTTTCAGATACTTCGGTAGCGCGCCAAGGCTGAGGAAAGTCAGCTCATACATAGCAGTCAGCCCCGCGGCTTGCTCATCGTCGAGATCGGTGGCGCAGATCACAAAGTGGCTGCGCGGCAGCCCGAGGCGCTTGCGCAGTCGCAGGTACTTGTCGATGTCGCGGCGGAATTCGCCCGACTTGCACTCGATGCAGAGCGGCGTGCCGCCTTGTGGCAGACACAACACGTCGAGCTCATGCAGGTCTTCGTTGGGGAAAACGACTTTCACGCCGCGTGCACAAGAGAACGGTCGACCCGCCTGGTTGGCACGCTCCAGTTGCAGCATGAAGACGTACCACTCCAGCCAGCCACCGTCGAAAAACTGGCGCACCGCAGGCGCCGTTTGCAGTGTCAGGCGAACAATTTTTTCGGCCTTCTGGTAGTGGTAGCGAGCAAAAAACGTGTGGCTGTAGAGCTGGCGGCACAGGTTGTTGATGGCCTGCGCATCTTTTTGCGAGAGATTTGCCAGTTCCAGGTTGACCCAGCTGTGGCTCTTTCGGTAGGCGAACCGAATGCGCTCCATCAGCTCGCCAAAGAGCGCGTATCCGTCGCCGATCAAGCGGGCGGCATCGTCGAAAAAACCGCTGGTGTCGATGAGTGAGTGATCAAAGCGCGCCTCAATCTGGCGCGCAGTGAACCAGGCTTGCAGGGGTGCGTGCTGCTCGGGCGTTGCCAGGGCGCTGGTGTTGTGGAGATCGCCACCCAGGTAGGGCGCAGTGCTTTCCTGGCCTGCCTGATCTTCTGACTGATCGGGCGGCGGCTCGGCATTTTCGCTGGCGCGCAGCGCCGCGAGTTCGCGCGTTGCAGCAAAGTAGCGCTCGACGAGTTTTTCGACGTAGTACACCGTGCCAAAGACGGTGCTGGGTGCGCCGCAGCGCGAGCACGGGGTTTGCGCGCCCACAGGAAGGAGGGCGCCTTCGGCCACGAGGCCACATTGGTTGCAGCGGTAGATCGGCATCAGTCCAAATGGGGGAAATCAGAGAAAAGGACTGCGGTTTAGTCTCGCAGCGGCCGCTGCGCCGTCTTGGGCCGAAACGCCTTGCACACTGCTTCGCGCGTCTCCAGGTACGGCCCCCCAATCAAATCGATGCAATAGGGAACCGCAGCAAAAATGCCTGCGGCCAGGAGGCTGCCGTCTGCGGCGCGGGCGCCTTCCAGGGTTTCGGCAATCGCCTTGGGCTGGCCGGGCAGGTTGATGATCAGGCTCTGGCTGCGAATCACCGCCACCTGGCGCGAGAGGATGGCCGTGGGCACGAAGCGCAGGCTGATGCTGCGCATCTGCTCGCCAAAGCCCGGCATCTCCTTGTGCGCAATGGCCAGCGTGGCCTCGGGGGTCACGTCGCGCGGTGCGGGGCCGGTGCCGCCGGTGGTCAGCACCAGGCTGCAGCCGGCGTCCACCAGGGCCACCAGGGTGTCGCTGATGGTCTGCTGTTCGTCGGCAATCAGGCGCGGGACGAATTCGATGGGGTTGTGCAGCGCGCGCGCCAGCCAGTCCTGCAGCGCGGGCAGGCCCTTGTCTTCGTAAACGCCGCTGCTGGCGCGGTCGCTGATGGAAACAATGCCGATCTTCACCGACTCCGGCGGGGGCAGGGCGGGGTCAGTCATTGGGTTCGTCTTCGTCGGGGGCCTCTGCCTCGTCGCCGGCATGGGCCGCGCCGCCCAGCGTGGTGCGCACCAGCGCAAACAAGTCGCGGTAGGCGCGGCCCTTGCGCGGGGCAAGGCCTGTGGATTCGGCAACTTTGGCGTCGTGGGCGCTCTGCGCGTCCTTGCGTGCCTGGCGGATCAGTGCGCGCAGCTGCTGGATGTCGGTGTCCGGGTGGTGGGCAATCCATTCGGCCTGCGCGGCGTCTTCGCCAATCAGCCGGTCGCGCCACTGCTCGGCCTGGTGCAGTGCCATCTTCTCTTGTGCCGAGCCACTGTGCTGCACCTCCAGCGCGGCGCGGGCGGCCTCTACCGTGGCCTCGTCGAGCTTGCGCATCAGCTTGCCGACAAACTGCATCTGCCGGCGTTTGCCCTCGAAGTTGGTGATGCGCCGTGCCTCTTGCATGGCGTCGCGCAGCTTGTCGGGCAGGTGCAGGGTGTCCAGCAGATCGGTGCGCAGCGTGAGCAGATCTTTGCCCAGATCCTGCAGCGCATCGCTCTCGCGCTTCTGGTCGGTGCGGCTCGCATCGGGCGTGCCTTTGAGCTCGGCCTTGAGTTCGAGGTCCAGTTCGCTGCCTTCGGCAACGAACTGGCCGCGCACGTAGTAGCCTTTTTTGGGTTTGCGTGACATGTGGAAATGGGGTTGGGGCAGCACGGGCTGCCCGGGGCGCTCTCCTGATGGAGAAGCCGCAAGTATCATAGCCCTCGCCATGAACCCAACCGAATCCCGCGCCGACACCGGCTTCAGCTATTCCCGTCCTTTCTTCGAGGAGCTGGTCGATCAGGCCTTGAAGCATGCCAAAAAGCTCGGTGCCACCGACGCCGCAGCCGAAGCCTCCGAAGGCAGCGGCCTGTCGGTGGGGGTGCGCAAGGGCGAGTTGGAGACCGTGGAGCGCAACCGCGACAAGTCGCTCGGCGTCACGGTCTACGTCGGCCAGCGCCGCGGCAACGCCAGCACGTCTGATTTTTCGCGCGCCGCCATCGAGCAGACGGTGCAGGCGGCCTACGACATTGCCCGCTTCACCGCCGCCGACCCCATGGCCGGCCTGCCCGACGAGGGCGACATCGCCCCACCCGCGACGCACCGCACCGATCTGGAGCTGTTCTACCCCTGGGCCTTGACCAGCGAGGAAGCGGCGCGCATTGCGCTTGAATGCGAGGCGGCGGCCTTTGCCACCAGCCGGCGCATCACCAACAGCGAAGGCGCGGGCGTGTCGGCGCAGCAAAGCCATTTCTTCACCGCCCACACACGCGGCTTTTGCGGCGGCTACGCCACCTCGCGCCACAGCCTTTCCTGCGCGCCCATTGCCAAAAGTCCCGGCAAGCGCGGCGACATGCAGCGCGACGCCTGGTACACCTCCATGCGCGACGCGCAGGAACTTGCCGCGCCCGCTGCCGTGGGCCGCTACGCCGCCGAACGCGCGCTCAGCCGGTTGGGCAGCCGCAAGATGCCCACCACCGAATGCCCGGTGCTCTTCGAGTCGACCCTGGCTGCCGGCCTGCTCGGCGCCTTTGTGCAGGCCGTCAGCGGCGGCGCGCTGTACCGCAAGAGCAGCTTTTTGCTCGACTCGCTGGGCAAGCAGGTCTTTCCGAAGCACATCGATCTGCTCGAAGACCCCTTTGTCCGGCGCGGCAAGGGCAGCTCGCCCTTTGACGAAGAGGGCGTGCGCGTGCAGCCCCGCAAGGTGGTGGACGCCGGGCGCGTCCAGGGTTATTTCCTCAGCAGCTATTCGGCGCGCAAGCTGGGCATGAAGACCACCGGCAACGCAGGCGGCTCGCACAACCTGGTGCTGACATCGCGCCGCACCAAAAAAGGCGACGATCTGGACGCCATGCTGAAAAAGCTGGGGACCGGCCTCTTCGTCATCGAACTCATGGGCCAGGGCGTGAACTACGTGACGGGCGACTACTCGCGCGGCGCCAGCGGTTTCTGGGTGGAGAACGGCGAAATTGCCTTTCCCGTGCACGAGATCACCATCGCCGGCAACATGCGCGACATGCTCAAGGGCATCGAAGCCGTGGGCGCGGATGTGTACAACTACGGCGCCAAGACGGTGGGCTCGGTGCTGGTGAACCGGATGAAGGTGGCGGGGAGCTGAGGGCTGCGGGGATGGCTGGCGAGTGACGAAGCAAAGCGCTGATTCGTTGTGGGTTCACTCTGGAGTGCGGACATCGCCATCGTCGCCTGGGGCGGATAGTGCCTGTCGCTCCAATTCTTCGTCAGACAGTTCGGGTGCCTCGTTGAGAGCCTTGAATTCTTCAACAAACTCGTCCGTGGGCTCTTGCCCTTCTCCGAGCACCTGTTGAATGGTTTGTGGCGCTGCTTTCATTTCTTGCGCTGGGCAACCATCGCCGCAATCGCCTCCCCCACCTGCGTCGTATTCGCCGTCCCGCCCAGATCCGGCGTACGCGGCCCGTTTTTGATGACTTCTTCCATCGCCGCCACGATCGTATCGTGCGCAGCCCGGCCGGCGCCCTGGCCGTGGGTCAGAAAATCGAGCATCAGCGCACCTGACCAGATCATGGCGATGGGGTTGGCGATGTTCTGGCCGTAGATGTCGGGTGCCGAGCCGTGCACCGGCTCGAACAGGCTGGGGAACAGGCGCTCGGGGTTGAGGTTGGCGGACGGCGCCAGGCCGATGGTGCCGGTGGTGGCGGGGCCCAGGTCGCTGAGGATGTCGCCAAACAGGTTGGTGGCGGCCACCACGTCGAAGCGGCCGGGCTGCAGCACGAAGCGGGCGGTGAGGATGTCGATGTGCTGCTTGTCGAGCGTCACATCCGGGTAGCCCTGGGCGATGTGGTCGGCGCGCTGGTCCCACCAGGGCATGCTGATGGCGATGCCGTTGCTCTTGGTGGCCAGGGTGACGTGTTTGCGCGGGCGGCTCTGGGCCAGCTCGAAGGCGTATTTCAGCAAACGGTGGGCCCCGTGGCGCGAATAGACCGATTCCTGGATGACGATTTCGCGCTCGGTGCCCTCGTACATGATGCCGCCGAGCGAGGTGTATTCGCCCTCGGTGTTCTCGCGCACCACCAGGTAGTCGATGTCGCCGGGTTTGCGGCCCGCCAGCGGGCAGGGCACGCCTTCAAACAGGCGCACGGGGCGCAGGTTGATGTACTGGTCGAACTCGCGGCGAAACTTGAGCAGCGACCCCCACAGCGAGACATGGTCGGGCACGGTAGCGGGCCAGCCCACGGCGCCGAAGAAGATGGCGTCCATGCCCGAGAGCCGGGCCTTCCAGTCGTCCGGCATCATTTTTCCGTGGGCGGCGTAGTAGTCGCAGCTGGCCCAGTCGATGGGGGTGATGTCCAGCTGCAGGCCAAAGCGCTGTGCGGCGGCCTGCAGCACGCGCAGGCCCTCGGGCATGACTTCCTTGCCGATGCCGTCTCCGGCGATGGCGGCGATCTTGAACGCTGGGGTCTGGGTCATGACAGGTCCTTCGTAGAGGGGGCAAGGCCTTGAGGCCGAAAATAGCAGTAAAAAATGCCTCTAGCGCACAACCAGAAAGCGTTTGTAGCTACTATTGTTATAGTGATCTACACGCTGCCGTGGGTGATGGGTACGAACGGTCAATAGGCCGCGCTGGCCGCATTCCCCGCAGCGGGCGCTCGGTCAGCGCCAAAGCGCGCGCGCAACTGGCGCGCGGCATTGGCAAACACCAACACGTCCACGCCCACGGCCACGAAGGTGCAGCCGCGCTGCAGGTAGGCCTCGGCCAGCGCCGGGTCCGACGTGAGAATGCCGGCCGCCTTGCCGCTGGCCACGATGGTGTCGATGGCGTGGTTGATGGCCGCCTGCACCTCGGGGTGCGCCGGGTTGCTGCGGTGGCCCATGGAGGCCGACAGGTCCGCTGGGCCAATGAACACGCCGTGCACCCCGTCCACGGCGCAGATGTCCGGCAGATTTTTCATGGCAGCCACGGTTTCGGCCTGCACCAGCAGGCAGATTTCGTCGTCGGCAACGTCCATGTAGTCGGCGCGGTCTGTCCACCGTGAGGAGCGCGCCACCGCGCTGCCCACACCGCGCACGCCCCGCGGCGGGTACTGCGTGGCGGCGGCGATGGCGCGGGCCTGCTCGGCCGTGTCCACCATGGGCACCAGCAGCGACTTGGCGCCGAGGTCGAGCACCTGTTTGATCAGGGCCGTGTCGCCCTGCGGCACACGCACCACGGGGTGCGAAGGGTAGGGTGCGATGGCCTGCAGGGCAGCGAGCGTGCTGCGCAGGTCGTTGGGGGCGTGTTCGCCGTCGATCAACAGCCAGTCGAAGTGGGCCGTGGCGGCCACTTCGGCGAGGTAGGCGTCCGCCATGGAGAGCCACAGGCCGATCTGGGGCTGGCCTGCGGCCAGGGCGGATTTGAAGGGGTTGTGGGCGGGCATGGCGGTGTGGCGGGTTCAAGCGGGGCGCTCAGACCACCATCGTAGCGCCAGCCCCTGCTGCCCAGGGTTCAGTGGGCGCTCAGACCCGCCAGTGCAGCCTTCACGGCGGCCGATACCTGGCCCATGTCGGCTTTACCGGCCAGGCGGGTCTTGACCACGCCCATGACCTTGCCCATATCGGCCTGGCCCTTGGCGCCCAGTTCAATGACGATGGCTTGCACGGCCACGGCGGTCTCTTCGGCCGACATGCGCTCGGGCAGGTAGCCTTGCAGCACAGCCATTTCGGATTTTTCCTTGTCGGCCAGGTCCTGTCGGCTCGCGCCCTCGAAGGCGGTGATGCTGTCCTTGCGCTGCTTGATCAGCTTGTCGACGATGGCCACCACGGCGGCGTCGTCGAGCACGATGCGCTCATCGACTTCGCGTTGCTTGCACGCGGCCAGCAGCAGGCGGATGGTGCCCAGGCGCTCGCTGTCCTTGGCGCGCATGGCGGTTTTCATGTCTTCGGTGATCTGGTCTTTGAGGCTCATGGCGATTACTTTCTTTTTGGGATGGGGTCTGCCAAAAGACGCTCTGGCGTCGTTGCAGTGCCTTGTCGTAGCGATGCTACTGCCTGCGGCGCTGCGCCTAGCCAGAACACTAAGGGTTTGCCAAAAAGCGCTCTGGCGTCGTTGCAACGCCTTGCCGTAGCTGCGCTACTGTCTGCGGCGCTGCGCCTAGCCAGAACGCTTTTTGGCAAACCCTGAAACAGGGAAAACTCGATCTGGTGTGGTTTTGATGGACCAACCCCGAGCGCCTTTTGGCAAACCCTGAAACGGAAAAACCCGCGCTGGGCGTCCCTGGCGCGGGTTCTTGCAATCTGGAAGAAGCTTCCGATCGGCAGATCAGTACATCTTCTTGGGCAGCTGCATGCTGCGCACGCGCTTGTAGTGGCGCTTGACGGCGGCCGCCTTCTTGCGCTTGCGCTCGGCGGTGGGTTTTTCGTAGAACTCACGGGCGCGCAGGTCGGTCAGCAGGCCGAGCTTTTCGATGGTGCGCTTGAAGCGGCGTAGCGCTACGTCAAAGGGTTCGTTCTCTTTTACACGGACGGTTGTCATCAGCTAATGTTTCCAATTTTTGGTGCTCCCAGAGGGTGCACGGGAGATCGGGCCCGGGCGCCATGTGAAGCGGTTTCCCCGTCTATAACTAGTATTGGCCGACGGGGTATTGCCAGCAAAGCCAAGCATTATAGCGAGTGGCCGTGTTGCATGCGTGAATCTTCCGGTGCCTCGGCGCGCTCGTTCAGTCCGTAATCGCGCAGCACCTGCGCCACGCGCAGGCGGTAGTCGGCAAACACCCCCGCGCGGCCCGCTGCCTGCGCCTTGCGATGTGCGGGCAGGGCACGCCAGCCGCTCACCGCCGCCTCATCGCGCCAGAACGAAAGCGAAAGCATTTTGCCGGGTTGGCTCAGGCTCTCAAAGCGCTCCACCGAGATGAAGCCGTCCATGGATTCGAGCCTGGCGCGCAGGGCGGCGGCAGTGTCCAGATAGGTCTGGCGCCCCGCAGCGCTGGGCAGGACTTCGAAGATCACCGCAATCATGGCGTGGCACCCTCGGCCAGTGCGGCGCGGCCCAGGGTGCCGTCGACCACCTCGGTGAAGCTGCGCTCCTCGCGCAGGATGAAGCGCTGGCGCTGAGCGCGCTCGAAATTGGCGCGGCCTTCGGGGTCGGCGCGCAAACGCGTGCGGTAGGCTTCGTACGCGGCAAGGCTGTCGAAGGCGATCAGCCCCCAGGCTTCGTAGTTGCTGCCCTCGCAGGGCAGGAAGTAGCCCAGCAAGTGCCCGCCGCAGCGCGGGATGATGCGACCCCAGTGCTCGGCGTACTCGCGAAAGGCGTCTTTTTGGAAGGGGTCGATTTCGTAGCGAATGAAGCAGGTGAGGGTCATGGGGCGTGCTCCGAAAGCTGGTGGTGAACAAGCCCTGATGGTGCGGTGCCGGCCTGCCGCCATGCTTCGCTCTGGAGCGAAGCGTTGCGCCGTCAATTCCCGCACACTGCCACCATGAACACCAACCGCATCGCCTACGTCGCCGCCTTGGTTGGCGAACCGGCGCGCACCGCCATGCTGCTGGCGCTGATGGATGGGCGCGCGCTCACCGCCAGGGAGCTGGCCGAGGCCGCGCACATCACCCCGGCCACCGCCAGCCGCCATCTGGCCTTGTTGGTCGAGGCGGCCTTGCTGCAGGTGCAGCAGCAGGGTCGGCACCGCTACCACCGCCTGGCCTCTGCCGAAGTGGCGCGGATGCTGGAAGGCCTCATGCAACTGGCCGCCCCGCAGGCAACGCGCCGCGTGGCCACCGGGCCTGCGGACGCTGCGCTGCGCACTGCGCGCAGTTGCTACGACCACCTGGCTGGGCGCCTGGGCGTGGCCATCGCCAGCCATTTGCAGGAGCTGGGGGCGGTGCAGGTCGATGCCGAAGGTGCGTCGGCGCGGGTGACGCCCCGTGTGGAAGCGGCGCTGCGCCCCCTCGGCATCGCTGCCGATGCGCTGACGGGGCAGGGCGGCCACCGGCCGGCGTGCCGCCCCTGCCTCGATTGGAGCGAGCGGCGCATGCACCTGGCGGGGCGTATGGGTTCGCTGATCTGCCGCCACGCCCTGGACAGTGGCTGGTTGCTGCGCGGCGCTGGTACGCGCGCACTGGCCATCACCCCCGCCGGGGCCGTCGCCCTGCGCGACTGGCTGGGCCTGGCGCGCTGGCGTGAGGTGGCGGGCGATTGACGCCTGTTCAGCGCCCGGGCAGCGCCTGCGCGCAGGCCGCCGCGCTGGCCCAGGCCCACTGAAAGTTGTAGCCGCCCAGCCAACCGGTGACGTCCACCACCTCGCCAATGAAGTAGAGCCCCGGCTGCGCCTTGCACTCCATGGTTTGCTGCGACAGCGCGCGCGTGTCGACGCCGCCGAGCGTGACCTCGGCTTTTTTGTAGCCCTCGCTGCCGGTAGGAACCAACTCCCACCGCGCGAGCTGCTGCGCCAGCCGCACGAGCGCTTTGTCGGGTACTTCGGCCATGGGGCGCTGCCAGTCGCTGCTTTGCGCCACCCAGGCATCGGCGAGCCGGCTGGGCACCCATTGGGCCAGTTCGTTGGCCAAGAGTTTGCGCGAGCGCAGCTTGGCCTCGGCCAGCGCTGCCGGCAGGTCCACGCCCGGCGCCAGGTGGATGGACAGGGGCGCACCTGGGTTCCAGTAGCTGGAGATCTGCAACACCGCCGGACCCGAGAGGCCGCGGTGGGTGAACAGCAGGTCTTCCTGGAAAGCCATGCGGTCCTTCTTGGCCCCCGTGCTGATCTCTACCGGCAAAGCCAGCCCAGAGAGCTGCGCATACGGCGCCCAGGCAGCGCCATCGAAAGTCAGCGGCACCAGGCCCGGCCGGCGCTCGATGAGCGGCACGCCGAACTGCTGCGCCAGGCGGTAGCCGAAATCGGTGGCGCCGATCTTGGGGATGGACAGACCGCCCGTGGCCACCACCAGGCTGCGCGCATTCACGGGGCCGCGATCGGTATTGATTTGATAGCCGCCAGCGCTAGTCCCATATGCGCTAGAGGCCGAAAAGGCTATATTTTTGACGCTGCAGGGCTGCCAGTGCGTCACGCCGCCCGCAGCACATTCGGCCAGCAGCATGGCGATGATGTCTTCGGCCGAGTGGTCGGCAAAGAGCTGGCCCTTGTGCTTCTCGTGCCAGGCAATGCCGTGGTGCTCCAGCAGGGCGATGAAGTCCTGCGGCGCGAACCGCGACAGCGCCGAGCGGCAGAACTGCGGGTTCTGGCCGACGAAGTGCTTGTGCGGCGCGCGCGGATCGAGATCGCGATTGGTGAAGTTGCAGCGCCCGCCGCCCGAGATGCGGATTTTTTCGGCCACCTTGTCGGCGTGGTCGATCAGCAGCACGCGCAGCCCGCGCTGGCCAGCCTGGCCGGCGCAGAACAGGCCGGCGGCGCCGGCACCGATCACGACGGCGTCAAATATTTCCATGAAAAGAGGGTGCCAGCGTTTGTTCTGTAAGCGCTAGATGCTACGAAAAAGAAAGCTTAAAGACTGGCGCCGGTTCAGCCCTGCGCCGCGAAGGGCGAGTGTAGTGCCGGGGCCTGTTGCCCCGCGGCCGCAGCGACGCCCTGCAGCACGTCGCCCACGACGATGATGCACGGGCTGGCCAGGCCTTCGCTGCGGGCGGTGGCGTGCAGGCTCGCCAGCGTGCACCTGGCCACGCGCTGCTCCGGCAGGCTGACGCGCTCGACGATGGCGGCCGGCGTGTGGGCGGGCAGGCCGGCAAGCAGGCCTTGCTCGATGTTGGCCAGGCGGCTGACGCCCATGTAGATCACCAGCGTCAGGCGTGCGGCATGGGCGGTGCCGGCAATCAGGGCCCAGTCGGTTTCGCGCCCCGGGTGGGCATGGCCGGTGATGAAAAGCACCCCGTGGGCCTGCTCGCGGTGCGTCAGCGCCGTCCCCAGCGCCGCGCTGCAGGCGATGCCTGCGGTCACGCCGTTCACCACCTCCACCGCGATGCCGGCGGCGCGCAGGTGCGCTACCTCCTCGCCACCGCGGCCGAACACCATGGGGTCGCCGCCCTTGAGGCGCACCACGTTCTCGCCTTCCAGCACGGCCATCTGCATCAGGCGTTCGATGAACCCTTGGGGCGTGCTCTTGCAGCCGCCGCGTTTGCCCACGTGCACCACGCGGGCCATGGGGCGGGCGAGCGCCAGCACGCCAGGGCTGACCAGGTCGTCCACCAGCAGCACGCTGGCGGCCTGGATGGCGCGCACCGCCTTGAGCGTGAGCAGCTCGGGGTCGCCCGGCCCTGCGCCCACCAGGGTGCAGCGGCCGCGCAGCAGGGGGACGTCGGCTGCGGAGTGGGCGGGGGAGGTCAGGGCTGATGGGGGTGGTTTCACGGTGCTGGCCTTGCAGATTCAATCTGCAGGGCCAGACGCAAGATGTGTTCCACCTGCCGTGCGATGGGGGCCGGCACGGGCAGGTGGCCGTCCAGCATGGCGCGTATGAGGGCGGCGGTGCCCTCGGCGTCGGCGCCGGTCGGCAGCTCGGGCAGGGTGGTGAGCGGGCCACCCTGGGCGTCTTCCAGGCGGGTGACCGCACCCGCCACAAAACCATCCATCTGCGGCACGCGCCGCGCGTCGGCCACCGGCTCGCCCTCGGTGCCGCGCAGCAACAGCGCATCGGCGCCGGTCAGCGCAAAGGTGGCGGCCATGGACTGCGCGTATTCCGGGTGCGTGTAGCTGCCCACCACCAGGGCGCGCGCGCCCACAGGCGCCAGCGGGTTCATCAGCTTGACCAGGCTGTGCGCGCTGTTGCGCAACCCCAGCGTGCGCCGCACGGCCAGCAGGCGCGCCAGGCCCGGCAGCAGCAGGGCGGTGGGCACGAACGCGACGCTCCCAGGTGCTATGGTTTGAATAGCTTGAAGCACCGGTACATCAAGCGCTGCAAGCACATTTTGGCTAAAAATTCGGCTGTCTTCGGTGGCGGTGCCGTGCACCAGCACCGGCAAGCCCTCCCGCGCCAGCAGCAGCGCCAGCAAGGGCGTGAGCACCGGCAGCTTGCGCGCGCCGTTGTAGCTGGGCAGCACCACCAGCGTGCGCGTGCTGGCGGGCAGGGGCGCCAGGCGGGCGTGGACGGCGTCGAGAAAGCCGGCCATTTCCTCGGGCGTTTCGCCTTTGACGCGCATGGCGATGCAAAACGCCCCCACCTCCAGATCGCTGATGCTGCCATCGAGCACCTGGCCGAACAGGTCGCAGGCGTGCTCCCGCGACAGGTGGCGGGCGCCCTGGGCGCCGCGGGCGATGATTTTGAGGTAGTGGCTGATGGGCATGCACGCGTTCTCAGAAGAGGTGTGCCGGGATTGTTGCGCAGATGGCCGTCAGGCCGCGCTTGCCTGCGCCGGCGTGCCCTGCACCAGGCGGCGCAGCTCGGGCACGCAGGAGCCGCATTGCGTGCCACAGCGCAACTGGGCCTGCAGGGCGCTTAGCCGGGCTGCGGCGTCGCCCACCAGGCGCGTGAGCGCGTCCGCAATGGCGCCTTCGCTCACCCCGAGGCAGCTGCACACCTGGCGTGCCCCTGCTGCGGCGCCCAGGGTGCCGCGCGGCGGCTTGGCGCCGGGCGCCAGCAGCATGCGGCCATAGGGGTTGGTCGGCAGCTCGTGCTGGAGCACACCGGTGAGCCAGTGCTGCGCCTCGGTGTCGCCGGCCAGCAGCAGGGCGCCCAGGGTGTTGTGCGCTGCGCCGGGCACGAGGCGTGCAGCGCGCCGCTGGCCCCGGCGCCGGTCGGCGTAGCGCAGGGTGCCCTCGCTGGCCAGGCCCAGCAGCGCTTCGATGCGTTCGAGCAGGGCATCGGGCGCGGCGTAGTGCCCGGCGGCCGTGAGGCAGACGCCGGTGCGTGCGGGCGTGCCGGAAGTGGAGGGCGCTGCAAACAGTGTGCAGCTGGCGAAGGCGAACGCGTCCATCAGCCCGGCCAGCGCGGTGCGGGCGCGCAGCGCCTCGTCCTCGGGGAACCAGGCCATGGCGCAGAGCTGCCAGGGCAGGTCGACTTTGAGGATCTTGACGGCGGTGTGCTTGAGCGCGGGCTGCTGCGAGATGGGGCAGCGCACCTGCGTGGTAAGGGCATTCACCCCGGCCAGCGAGCGCCCGGCCGCCGACTGCCCGCCCAGCCATTCGCTGCCCCAGTGCATGGCGATGAAGGCCTGGCCGGGTGCTATTTCAGCGCTGGCGTGCGCTGGCAGCACGATGCTGGCGCGCGCGCTGGTGACGCAGGCGAGCGCACCCTCCTGCAGGCCCTGGCGCGCCATGTCGCCCGCATGCATTTGCACGCAGGGCGTGCCCGCGTGGCCCGAGAGGCGCGCCACGGTGCCGGTGCGGCTCATGCCGTGCCACTGGTCGCGCAGTCGCCCGGTGGTCAGCAGAAAGGGGTAGCGCAGGCCCGGCGACTCGGCCAGGCCCTGGGCCGCCAGCACGGCAAAGCGCGCCCGGCCGTCGGGCGTGGGGAACACGCCGTCCTCGTACAGGCGCTTGCGCCCGTGCGTCGCCCCGTCTGGCAGGGGCCACTGCTGCGGGCCGGCGGCGTCCAGCCTGGCGTAGGAGAGGCCGGTGATGTCCAGATCGCGCCCGCGCGTGCTCTCGCGGTGCTCGTTCCAGATGGCCTCGGTCGCGGCTTCGGCGCTGGCCAGGTGGTCGGCGTAGGGGAACAGGGTGGGTGCGCCAGGGCGCAGGCGCTGCTCAAGGCGCTGCGCGAATTGCAGTGCGATCTGCCAGTCGTGCCGGGCCTCTCCCGCAGCGGGCACGGCACTGCGGACACGGGAGATGCAGCGCTCGCTGTTGGTCACCGTGCCGGTTTTTTCGCCCCAGGTGCTGGCGGGCAGGAGCAGGTCGGCATAGGCGGCGGTGGCGGTGTGGGCAAACGCCTCCTGCAAGACGACGAATTCGGCACGCTCCAGCGCGCGGCGCACCGCGCTCTGGTGGGGCAGGCTCTGCGCCGGGTTGGTGCAGGCGATCCACAGCGCACGGATTTCGCCATCGGCCGCGGCCTCGAACATCTCTACCGCCGTCTTGCCTGGCCGGGCGGGAACCTCGCTCAATCCCCACAGCGCGGCCACTTCCGCACGGTGCTCCGGGTTGGCCATGTCGCGGTGGCCCGAGAGCAAATTCGACATGCCGCCGACCTCGCGCCCGCCCATGGCGTTGGCCTGGCCGGTGAGTGAGAGCGGCCCGGCGCCGGGCTTGCCGATCTGCCCGGTGGCCAGGTGCAGGTGCACCAGCGCGGCGTTGTTGGCGGTGCCAGCGCTGCTCTGGTTCAGGCCTTGGCAGTACAGGCTGAGCGTGCGCCCGCGCGGCGCGGTGGTGTCGCCTACGCCGGCAAACCAGCGCGCCGCCTGCACCAGGTCGGCCAGCGCAATGCCGCATTCGCGTGCCACGCGCTCGGGCGTGCAGGCGGCCAGTTGCGGCTGCAGTGCGGCAAAACCGCTGGTGTGCGCGGCGATGTAGTCGGTATCGAGCCAGGCCTGGCGCTGCATGAGGTGCAGCATGCCGGCCATGAGCACGGCGTCGCTGCCGGGCTGGATCTGCAGGAACAGGTCGGCGCAGGCGGCGGTGTCGGTGCGGCGCGGGTCGACCACGATGACCTTCATGTCCGGCCGTGCGGCGCGTGCGTCCTCGATGCGCCGGAACAGCACCGGGTGCGCCCAGGCGGTGTTGCTGCCGATGATGAACAGGCAGTCGGCGTGCTGCAGGTCGCCGTAGCAGGCCGGCGGCGCGTCGGCGCCCAGCGTGGCCTTGTAGCCGGCGGCGGCGCTGCTCATGCACAGGCGCGAGTTGGTGTCGATGTTGTTGGTGCCCACCAGGCCTTTGGCGAGCTTGTTGAAGACGTAATAGTCCTCGGTAAGCAATTGGCCCGAGACGTAAAAACCCACCGCATCCGGCCCGTGCGCGGCGATGGTGCCGGCGAAGCGGTTGGCGGCGAGGTCGAGCGCGCTGTCCCAGGCGATGGGTGCAGGCGCTTGGGTGCGCGTGGCACGCACCAGCGGCTGCAGCAAGCGCATCTGGCGGGTCACGCTGGGGCTGGCGCTCAGGTGCAGGGTGGCGCCTTTGGTGCACAGCCGCCCGAAATTGGCCGGGTGGTCGGGGTCGCCGCGCACGCCGGTGATGGCGTTGCCCTCGGTCTCGATGACCACGCCGCAGCCTACGCCGCAGTAGGGGCAGGTGGATTTGGTTTGTTGCATGGCGTGGGTTTGGGGTGTTTTTTGGTTCTATCGCTTATCTATAAAGCGCCGGTAGCTATTGTTTTGGTAGCTTCGATTTCCCGCTGTCTGTTCGGGCTGAGCTTGTCGAAGCCGGGGCGTGCTTGTTTGAAAGGCGTGCCTTTGTTGAGGGTGGAGGCCGGGAGTCGCCCGGCATGCGAGTAACTTTCTTTCGCTTCGCCGAAAGAAAGTCACCAAAGAAAGGGCGACCCTACTGCGCGCGTCCCTTCGCTGCGCTACGGGCAACCTGCGATGCTCGGTCAGGGTGTGCGCCGCAGAACTCACTGCGCGCTGCGCGCTCCGTTCAAACAACTGCGGCAAGTCAGTGCACGAAGTGCGTGTGTCCTGCGGCACACGCACGCACACCCTGCCCTGCGCTTCTCGGCACGCGCAGAAGGGACCCCGCAGCCGGACATCCATTCGGGCCATTGCTGCGCTCGGCCGCGCCTGCGCGGCGCGAGGCGCTTGCGCACGGAAGATCGGGCCGAGCGAAGCAAAGGCCCGTGTGGCTGTTCGGCTGTTTGGATGTTCGGCTGTCCACCCCCTGCTGGCTGCGCCTGCGGCGGGGCAGTTGCGGGGTGAGCATGGGCGCCCGCGCGCCCATGCCTCGTCATCTGACTCGCCGTGGCTGTCCGAGCGGCGCGCGCCAGCGCAAAGCGAGTTCCACGGCGCACCCCGCAACCGCTCCGACGCAGGTTTGCCCCGTAGCGAAGCGATGGGGTCGCAGACTGGGGGTCGCCCTTTCTTTGGTGACTTTCTTTCGGCGAAGCGAAAGAAAGTTACTCGCATGCCGGGCGACTCCCGGCCTCCGCCCTGAAACGAAGCACATCTCGCCAACAAGACAACCAGCATTCAAGCAACCACCAATCGCCCCACCGGCCCCGCCACCGGCCGCGTCTCGGTGGTGGCGTGGCGCGCCAACTCATCGGCGTCGAGGAAGACCTGGCCGTTTTCCACCTTCACCGCAAACTTCGGCGTGCACCCCTCATCGGGTGCGGCGGCCTGGCCGGTGCACAGGCCAATGGTCCAGTTGTGCAGCGGGCAGGCGACGCTGGTGCCAAAGACGATGCCTTGCGACAGCGGCCCGCCCTTGTGCGGGCAGGAGTCGAGCAGGGCAAAGATCTGGTCGTCGGCGCTGCGGAAGATGGCCACATCCAGGCCCTGCGCCCGCGCCACGCGGCGGGCGCCCAGGCGGGGAATGTCGTCCACACGGCAAATGGGGGTCCAAGTGGTCATTGCTATTCCTTTAGTAGCTGGTTGCGCTTATGGGATAAGCGCTAGAGGCTGTTTTTGCTTGAAGTTTCGTGAAATCAGGGGGTATCAGGCGATGGCAATCGGGATGAACTGGCGTTCGTCCACCTGCGCCCGCTGGCTCTCGAACCACGGGTCGGGCTCGCCCGCCAGCGCGTGCTGCAGCCGCGCCCACAGCGCCTTGCGGCCCGCCGGGTCGCCAAGGATTTTTTTCTTCACATGGTCCAGCCCGACACGCGCCACGTAGTGCACCGTGCGCTCCAGGTACCAGCCTTCCTCGCGGTAGAGCTGCATGAAGGCGCCGGTGTGCTCCATCACTTCTTCGGCGGTCTTGAGCTTGACGAAGAACTGCGCCACCTCGGTCTTGATGCCGCCGTTGCCGGCGATGACCATCTCCCAGCCGCTGTCCACGCCGATGATGCCCACGTCCTTGATGCCGCTCTCGGCGCAGTTGCGGGGGCAGCCGCTGACGGCGAACTTGACCTTGTGCGGTGCCTGCATGCCGAAGAAGGCGTGCTCGAGGTCCTTGCCCATCTGCGTGCTGTCCTGCGTGCCCATGCGGCACCACTCCTTGCCGACGCAGGTTTTCACGGTGCGCAGCGCCTTGGCGTAGGCGTGGCCGCTGGGCATGCCGATGTCGCGCCAGACGGCCTGCAGGTCTTCCTTCTTGACCCCCAGCAGGTCGATGCGCTGGCCACCCGTCACCTTGACGGTGGGGATCTGGTACTTGTCCACCACGTCGGCGATGCGGCGCAGCTCGGCGGCGCTGGTCTCGCCGCCCCACATGCGCGGCACCACGGAATACGTGCCGTCTTTCTGGATATTGGCGTGGCTGCGCTCGTTGATGAAGCGGCTTTGCGGGTCGTCCTGGGCCTCGTGCGGCCAGCTCGATAGCCGGTAGTAGTTGATGGCCGGGCGGCAGGTGGGGCAGCCGTCGGGCGTCTTCCACTCCATGAAGCGAAACACGGCGTCGCTCGTCAGCAGGTGGTGCACCGCGATGGCGTCCCGCACCGCCTGGTGGCCGTGGTCGGTGCAGGCGCACACCGGCTTGGTTTTGGGCGTGGCGGAATAGTCGCCGCCGGCCGTAGCCATGAGGATCTGCTCGACCAGGCCGGTGCAGGAGCCGCAACTGGCGCTGGCCTTGGTGTGCTTGCGCACTTCGTCCAGCGTAAACAGGCCTTTCTCCTGGATGGCCTTGCAGATCTGGCCCTTGGTCACGCCGTTGCAGCCGCAGACCTCGTCGGTGTCCAGCATGGCGGCGGCCTTGTTCTGGCCCTGGTGGCCGGCGTCGCCCATGTTGGATTCGCCAAACATCAGCTTGTCGCGCAGGTCGCCCACGGCGCGGCCGTCGCGCAGCAGCTTGAAGTACCAACTGCCGTCCACGGTGTCGCCATACAGGCAGGCGCCGACCAGCTTGTCGTCCTTGATGACGAGCTTTTTGTACACGCCCGAATACGGGTCGGAGAGCACGATTTCTTCCGTTCCTTCGCCGCCCTGGAAGTTGCCGGCCGAGAACAGGTCGATGCCCGTGACCTTGAGCTTGGTGGACGTGAGCGAACCCACGTAGCGGCCAATGCCGAACTCGGCCAGGTGGTTGGCCAGCACCTTGCCCTGCTCGAACAAGGGCGCTACCAAGCCGTAGGCAATGCCGCGGTGCGCCGCGCATTCGCCCACGGCGTAAATGCGCGCGTCGGTGGTGGTCTGCAGCGTGTCGTTGACGACAATGCCGCGGTCGACGTGCAGGCGCATTTTTTCGGCCAGCTGCGTGTTGGGGCGGATGCCTACGGCCATCACCACCAGGTCGGCCGGCAGTTCGCTGCCGTCCTTGAACTTGACCGCACGGACGCGGGCCGCATCGTTCCCCAGCAGCTCGGCGGTCTGCGCCTGCATCAAGAACTGCATGCCGCGCTCGGTGAGCGATTTTTGCAGCAGCTTGCCGGCCACGCTGTCGAGCTGGCGTTCCATCAGCCATTCGGCGGCATGCACCACGGTGACCTGCATGCCGCGTTTCATCAGGCCGTTGGCGGCTTCCAGCCCGAGCAGGCCGCCGCCGATCACCACTGCGTGGCGGTAGCGCGTGGCGGCCTCGATCATGGCTTGGGTGTCGGCGATGTCGCGGTAGGCCAGCACGCCGTGCAGGTCCTTGCCCGGAACCGGCAGGATGAAGGCATTGGAGCCGGTGGCCATGATCAGCCGGTCGTAGCCGGCAGTGAGTGTTTCGCCCGCTGCGCTGGTGGCGCTTACCGTGCGCTGCGTGCGGTTCACGTCGGTGACGGTAAAGCCGGTATGCAGGCTGATGCCGTGTTCCTGGTACCACGCGTGGTCGTTGAGGATGATCTCGTCCACCGTCTGCTCGCCGGCCAGCACCGGCGAGAGCAGGATGCGGTTGTAGTTGGGGTGCGGCTCGGTGCCGAAGACGGTGATGTCGTACAGATCGGGGGCGATCTTCAGCAGCTCTTCGAGCGTACGCACCCCGGCCATACCGTTGCCCACCATGACCAGCCTGGGTTTTTTCATCGAAGCACTCCTTGGGCAAACAAACTGCAAAACATTGGCGCCCTGGGTTTGCGCCGACAAGCAATGCAATGCAATGACCGTGCCAGTGATGAAGACCGTGTGCCAGCCGGTGGGAACGGTTTCTGAGCACCATGGCGGTGCGCCAGGCCCTGACCGTGGGGTGTATGCGGTGCCATGCACCATGCTGGGGGGGCGTCGCCCCGAGGGCGGTTCTTCGCAGGGCGGGCCTGTGCCATTGCGGCGCACATAAAAAAGGCCCGCACCGTTTGCACGGTGCGGGCCTTGTGAGACGGCGGCGCCTGGCGCCCGGGCGCAGGTTTTAGCTGCGTTCGCCGGTGGCGATCTGGTGGGCACGGGCAGCGATCACGGCGTCCGAACGGACGGCGGTGCGCTCCAAGGTGCTGGTGGCGCGCGCAGCGTAGTCTGCCACGGGACCCTTGGCAAAGTTGGGCAGTGCCTGTTGGCCTTCGGCGCGCACGTCGGCGCGGTTGCGGATGGACTGCGCGTGGGCTTCAAAGTCCGTGCCGTACAGGTTGCCGTTCAGTTCGCCGGCTTGGGCGCCGATGGAGGCGAAAGCGGCGACAGCGGCGATGGAGAGGATGCGTGCGGTATTCATGATGGTTTCCTTAGGTTCAAACGTACTCAAATGGACCCGCTGCCTGAAGCCTTTTGCCAGGCCTGCCTGGAAGCGGTTTCGGTGAGTCGCCTTGTTGTGTTCGGCTCATCGATGGGTTGAACTGTAAGCCTGATCAGACCACATGAAAACTACTCGGTCACGAATTGACTGTTCCAGTATTGGGAATAATTGACGCGCTTGTCTTTCTGGTTTCTGGCGCGGCTTACGGGTTTTGTTGCTCCTGCTCACAAACCCTGAGCAAGTCCTGTTGCGCTTCGCAGCGCGATCGGCTGAAATGCTTGTGTCGATTTATTCAGGGAGCCAGAAGATGACGGTTGTTGCAGAAATACTCAAAGCCAAGCCGGACGCCACCGTTCAAACGATCGCCCCCGACGCCTCGGTGCTCGAAGCCTTGCGCACCATGGCCGACAAGCACATCGGCGCGCTGTTGGTGGTACAGAACGGCCACATAGAAGGCATCTTCACCGAGCGCGACTACGCGCGCAAGATCGCGCTGATGGGGCGCAGTTCGGCCGATACCCCGATGCGCGAGGTCATGACCCGCTCGGTGATGTTTGTGCATCCCACCCAGACCAGCGAAGCGTGCATGCAGCTCATGACCGACAAGCGCCTGCGCCACCTGCCGGTAATGGACGGTGAGCAACTGGTGGGCATGATCTCTATCGGCGACTTGGTGGCCGACATCATTTCCGAGCAGAAATTCATCATCGAGCAGATGACGCACTACATCGGCGGCAACGTGCGCTAAGCACATTTCTCGGCAGCTTTCAGGTGCTGCTGCGGACCGTAAGCTCAAATCCCAGGTCGACGCAGTTGCGCGCCACGGGTTCACCGCGCATCAGCGAAAGCAGCATGCGCGCGCTGGCTTCGCCGATGCTGCTGCGCGGCGTGCGCACCGTGGTGAGGGCGGGCAGCATTTGCTCGCTGCCTGCCAGATCGTTGAAACCGGCGATGGCCACCCGATCTGGTACGGCCACGCCGAGCCTCGGGGCTGCCAGCAAGGCGCCCTGCGCCAGGTCGTCGTTGCAGAAAAATACGGCGTCCACGTCTGGATGCGCGCGCAGCAATTGCGCAAACAGTTCGCCCCCCACGCGCAGCGAAGACGCCTCGGGGCGGAGCAGTTCAAGGCTGGGGTCGTACCGGCCTGTTGCCCGCAGGCTGCGCCGATAGCCTTCGGCGCGCTGCAGGGTGCGCGGGTCGAGTTGCGCGGCCACAAAGGCGATGCGGCGGTAGCCGCGCCCAAGCAAATGCTGCGTCATGCACTCGCCTGCATCCTGCTGCGAAAAGCCCACGCAATAGACGTCGTTGGCGCGCGTGGTTTCCATCAGGTGCACGCAGGGCACGCCGCTGGCCGCCACGCGCTGGCGTGCGTCCGGGGTGCGGTCAAAACCGGTGAGCAACAGGCCTGCGGGCCGCATGGCGAAGTAGGACGCCAGCAGCTTTTCTTCTTCCTTAGGGTCGTAGTGCGTCACGCCGATGAGCATCTGGTAGCCCTCGGGCGCCAGTTGGCGCTGCACGGCTTCGAGCACGTCGACGAACAGCGCGTTGGACAGCAGCGGCACCAGCACCGGCACCAGCACACTGCGCTGCGACGCCAGGGCGCGCGCAGCGGGGTCGGGCACATAGCCGAGGGCGTCGGCCGCCTGCCGGACCCGCTCGACCAGCTCGGCCGCCACTGCGCGCTCGCCGCGCAGGGCACGCGAACCCCCAGGGCGAGCCCGGTGTGCTGGTGCTCGATGCCACCCGCCCACTGCCCGAGCTTTGCGATGCCGTGTACGCCTGGCTGGCTGCATCGGTGGAGGCCTGACGCCATGCCGACACCCAAATTCTTTCAGCGGGCTGTGGAAGCCTTGATGGCGCTCAGCTTGCTGGTCATGGTGATTGCCGTGTTTGGCAACGTGGTGCAGCGCTACCTTTGGGGCACGGGCTGGGTGGTGTCCGAGGAGCTCTCGCGCCTGCTGTTTGTCTGGCTGGTCAGCCTGGCCGCCACGCTTGCTTACAGCGAGGGGCAGCACCTGGGGTTTGATCTGGTCACTGCGCGCTTGCATGGGCGCCGGGCGGCTGCGGCGCGCTGGCTTGCGCGCGGGCTCATCGCCGTTTCGCTGTATTACCTGATCGTCGGCGCCTGGCAGCAGGTGCTGGTCGGTATGGACAGCCGCAGCCCGGTGATGAACTACCCGCTGGCGCTGGGCGCGGGCGGCATTCTGTTCATGGGTGTGTGCATGGCGGTGATTTTGGTGGCCGAGTGCTGGACAGAACTGCGCGGTCAGCGCACGGGGGACGCAGCATGACCATCGCCCTGTTTCTTGGCGTGCTCTTTGCCACCATGGTGGTGGGCGTACCGATTGCCTTTTCACTGCTGCTGACGGCGCTGGCGCTCATGGTGCAGCTCGATTTTTTCGACGCACAGTTGCTGGCCCAGAACACCCAGGCCGGGTTCGACAGCTTTCCGTTGCTGGCCGTGCCTTTCTTCATCCTGGCCGGCGAACTGATGAATGCTGGCGGCCTGAGCCGGCGCATCATCGATCTGGCGCGCACCTTTGTCGGCCATGTGGAGGGCGGCCTGGGCTACGTGGCGATTGCCGCCTCGCTCATGCTGGCCTCGATGAGCGGCTCGGCCATTGCCGATACCGCCGCGCTCGCCACGCTGCTGCTGCCCATGATGCGGCGCCAGAATTACCCGGATGGGTCGAGTGCCGGCCTGATTGGTGCGGGCGGCATCATCGCACCCATCGTGCCGCCGTCCATGCCCATGGTGATCTACGGCGTGACGACCAACACCTCCATCAGCAAGCTGTTTCTCGCCGGCATCGTGCCGGGCATCCTGATGGCGGTGGCCCTGGTATTCGTCTGGCGCGGCGTGGCCAAATCCAAGGCCTTGCCGGTGGCCGAAAAGGCATCGTGGGCCGAGCGCCGGCGCGCCCTGGTCACCAGTGCCTGGGCGCTGGGTTTGCCGGTGATCATCATCGGCGGGCTGCGCGCCGGACTGTTCACGCCGACCGAAGCGGCCGTGGTGGCGGCGGTCTATGCGCTGCTGGTGGCCACGCTGGTGTACCGCGAACTGAATTTGGCCGGCATTTATCGTGTGTTTGTGGCTGCGTCGCGCACCACGGGTGTGGTCATGTTTTTGTGCGGCGCGGCTACCGCAGCGTCGTACATGATCACGCTGGCGGACCTGCCCAGCCAGCTGGCGCAGAGCATGGGTCCGTTGCTGCACAGCCCGCTGCTGTTCATGACGGTGGTGTGCCTGTTTCTGCTCGCCGTGGGCATGGTGATGGACCTGACTCCCACCATTCTCATTCTCGGCCCGGTGCTGGCGCCCTTGGCGGCACGCGCCGGTATCGACCCGGTGTACTTCGGCTTCATCTTCATCTTCGTCGGCTGCCTGGGCTTGTTGACGCCGCCCGTGGGCACGGTGCTCAACGTGGTGGCCGGCGTCGGCCAGCTGCGCATGGAGCCGGTGATCCGCGGCGTGATGCCGTTTCTGGCGGTGTACCTCGTCACTCTGGTGCTGCTCATCGTGTTCCCGCAGATCGTGCTCTGGCCTCTCCAACTGATGTTCTGAGGCCGCGCGGTTTTCTTTTGTCTGCCCCGTTCCCAAGGAGATTTCCATGAAATTCAAGCCACTTGCACATGTCGCCGGTCTTGCCGCGAGCCTCGCCCTCGCTGCCACGCTGGGCGCGGGCGCCGCCCACGCGCAGGACGCGAAGAACCGCATCATCCGTTTTGGCTACGGCCTGAACGAAATGTCCAACCAGGGCCGCGCCACGAAGCTGTTTGCCGAGGAAGTCGAGAAAAACTCCGGCGGCAAGATGAAGCTGCGCGCCATTGGTGCGGCCGCCCTGGGCTCCGACGTGCAGATGCAGCAGGCATTGATCGGCGGCGCGCAGGAGATGATGGTCGGCTCGACGGCCACACTGGTCGGTATCACCAAGGAAATGGCGATATGGGACACCCCCTTCCTGTTCAACAACGGCAAGGAAGCCGACGCCGTGCTCGATGGCCCCGTCGGCCAGAAGATCATGGACAAGCTGCAGGAAAAGGGCCTGGTCGGCCTCGTGTACTGGGAGAACGGGTTTCGCAACCTGACCAACAACAAGCGCGCCGTCACCAAGCTTGAAGACCTCGACGGCATCAAGCTGCGCGTGATGCAGAACAACGTCTTCATCGACAGCTTCAAAACGCTGGGCGCCAACGCCGTGCCGCTGCCGTTTTCCGAGCTGTTCACCGCCCTGGAAACCAAGACCGTCGACGGCCAGGAAAACCCCTTCAACACCATCCTGTCGAGCAAGTTCTATGAGGTGCAAAAGTACCTCACGGTGACCAACCACGTCTACAGCCCCTGGATCGTGCTGGTGAGCAAGAAATACTGGGATGGCCTGTCCAAGAGCGAGCAAAAAGTGCTGATGGACGCCGCCAGGAAGAGCCGCGATTTCGAGCGCCAGGACACCCGCGCCGAAGCCGACAAGGCGCTGGCCGATCTGAAGGCCAAGGGCATGGAGATCAACCAGCTGCCGCCCGCCGAGGCCAACCGCATGCGCGAGAAGCTGAGCACGGTGAACGCCGGCATCGCCGCCAACGTGGGCCAGCCGCTGTGGGACGAAGTGCAGGCCGCGGTGAAGAAAGCACGCGCCGCGCAGTAAGCGCACGGTGCTTGTCCGAAACCAAGGCTGCCGAGGCCGCCTTTTTTCCAGGCCCGCGCTCAGGCCGCCTTTTCCACGTGCGCCTGCCGGGTGTACAAAAAATCCAGCACCGCTTTGCGGCAGCGCAGGTAGACCGGGTCTTCGGCCAGCACCACGCGCTGGCGTGGGCGCGCAAGGGGTACGTGCAGCACCTCGCCAATGGTGGCTGCGGGGCCGTTGGTCAGCATGACGATCTTGTCGGCCAGCAGCACGGCTTCGTCCACGTCGTGCGTCACCATCACCACGGTGCTGCGCGTGCGCAGGACGATTTCCAGCAGTTCGTCCTGCAGCCTGGCGCGGGTGAGGGCGTCGAGCGCGCCGAAGGGCTCGTCCATCAACAGCACCTGCGGCTCCATGGACAGCGCGCGGGCGATGCCCACGCGCTGCTTCATGCCGCCCGAGATTTCGCCTGGGCGTTTGCCGGCGGCGTGCGACAGCCCCACCAGCGCCAGCGCCGCCTGCGTGCGCTCGCGCAACTGGGCGCGGCTCTCGGTGGTGCCGAAAACCCGTTCCACCGCCAGGTAGACGTTGTCGTGGCAGCTCATCCAGGGCAGCAGCGAATGGTTCTGGAACACCACCGCGCGCTCCGGGCCGGGGCCTTTGATCTCGCGGTTGGCGCACAGCAGCACGCCGCTGGTGGGCGTGGTGAGCCCGGCCATCAGATTGAGCAGCGTCGATTTGCCGCAGCCCGAATGCCCGATCAGAGCGACGAATTCGCCCTGCGCGATCTGCAGGTTGATGTTTTGCAGCGCAGTGAACGGGCCTTTGGCCGTCTTGAAGGTTTGCCCCACCTGCTGGATGTCGAGGTAGCGTGCAGCCTGTGGCGCAGAGCGGGCGGGCAGGGCGGCGGTGGTGTCGCTGTGGGTGGTCATGTGCGTGTCTCCTCAAAAGTGAAGGCCGATGCGATGCGCACCAGGGCGAATTCCAGTGCGTAGCCGACCACGCCGATGATGAAGATGGCGATCAGGATGTGGGCCACGTTCAGGTTGTTCCACTCGTCCCACACCCAAAAGCCAATGCCGACGCCGCCGGTCAGCATCTCGGCCGCCACGATCACCAGCCAGGCGGTGCTGACCGCCAGCCGCACGCCGGTCAGCATGTAGGGCAGCACGGCGGGGAACAGGATGCGCGTGGCGATCTTCCATTCCGACAGGTTCAGCACGCGCGCCACGTTCATGTAGTCCTGCGGCACGCGCTGCACGCCGGTGGCGGTGTTGATGACCATGGGCCAGATCGAGCAGATGAAGATCGTCCAGATGGCCGCCGGGTTGGCGCCCTTGAACACCAGCAGGCCAATTGGCAGCCAGGCCAGGGGCGAGACCGGCCGCAGCAGGCTGATGAGCGGCCCGAACATGCGCGAGAGGAAGGTGAAGCGCCCGATGGCAAAGCCCGCCGGAATCCCCACCGCCGCCGCCAGCCCAAAGCCCACGGCCACGCGTTCGAGCGAGGCCAGCACGTTCCAGCCCACGCCCTGGTCGTTGGGGCCGTTGCGGTAGAACGGGTCGGCAAACAGCTCGCGCGCCTGCTGCCAGGTAGCGGCCGGGCCGGGAATGCTGGCGCCCGTGCCGGCCGAGACCAGCGCCCACACGCCCAGCAGCAGCGCAAAGCCGCACAGCGGCGGCAGCACCGCCAGCCAGAAGGCGCGTGTCGGCAGCGGGCCACGCGGGGTATTTTCAAGGTCTTTTGGGCCTCTAGCGCTTGTGCTGATTGCGCTAACAGCTATATTTTTAATAGCCCCGGAGTGCGCAGGCACGCCTGCGGTGGCTTCGGGCGGGGAATGGAAAACGGCGGCAACCATGGGGGAGCTCCTAAGGGTCAGGCGTGAATCTTGAAACCGTCGGCGTACTTGGCGGGGTCTTTGCCGTCCCACACCACGCCGTCGATCAGTGTGCTGCTGCGCACCTCGCTCCTGGGCAGCGGCGTGCCGCTGGCCGCGGCGGCCTCCTTGTAGAGGTCGATGCGGTTGATGGCGCGCGCCACGCCGGCGTAATCGGGGTGGTCTTTGAGCAGGCCCCAGCGCTTGTGCTGCGTCAGGAACCACATGCCGTCCGACAGGTAGGGGAAGTTGACCGCACCGCCGTCATAGAACTTCATGTGGTTGGGGTCGTCCCAGGTCTTGCCCAGGCCGTTGTCGTAGCGTCCGAGGATGCGCGGGGCAATCGTGTTCACCGAGGTGTTCACGTACGACTTGGCGGCAATGGTCTGCGCCATGCGCGTCTTGTTGGCGGCGCTCTCGTCGATCCAGCGGCTGGCCTCCAGAATGGCCGCCGTCACCGCGCGGGCGGTGTTGGGGTACTTCTGGGCAAATTCGGCGGTGGTGCCCAGCACTTTTTCGGGGTGGTCCTTCCACACATCCTGCGAGGTGGCGGCCGTGATGCCCACGCCATCGGCAATGGCGCGCGCGTTCCAGGGCTCGCCCACGCTGAAGCCGTCCATGTTGCCCACGCGCATGTTGGCCACCATCTGCGGCGGCGGCACGACGATGCACTTGACATCCTTGAACGGGTCAATGCCGGCAGACGCCAGCCAGTAGTACAGCCACATGGCGTGCGTGCCGGTCGGGAAGGTCTGTGCAAAGGTGTACTCGCGCGGCTCTTTCTTCATCAGCGCCGCCAGGCCGGCCAGGTGGGTCGCGCCCTTGTCGGCCAGCGCTTTGGAGAGCGTCAGCCCCTGGCCGTTGCGGTTGAGGGTCATCAGCACCGCCATGTCCTTTTTAGGGCCGGCCAGCCCGAGGTGCACGCCGTAGACCAGGCCGTACAGCACATGGGCGAAGTCCAGTTCGCCGTTGACCAGCTTGTCGCGCACGCCGGCCCAGCTTGCCTCTTTGCTGGGCACGATGGTGACGCCGTGCTTCTTGTCGAAACCCAGCACCGAGGCCATCACCACGCTGGCGCAATCGGTCAGCGGGATGAAGCCAATCTTCACCTCCTTCTTCTCGGGGGCGTCCGAGCCCTGGGCGTGGACCAGCGCGCGCAGCGCGGGGCAGATCCCCACGGCGCCCACGGCGGCGGCCTGCAGCACGGTGCGGCGGGGCAAGCGGGTTGTCAGAAGATCGGTCATGGGGTTCCTCTTTGCGTTGGGGCAATGAAAAAAGGCGTCCTCACGCTGCGCAGCGCCGCTAGGGGCGGCAGATGCGCAGGGTGGGGACGCCTTTGTCCGTTGAGCGGCAGCCTCCACCCGCCATTGGGTGGTGCCGCCGTGTGGACCCCGAAGGGTCTGCAAGGATCAATGCAAGGCTTGTGCCAACTTGTGGGCGGAGTGCTTGCCAGGGGAAGAGGAGCGCGAGACTCTTGGCTCTAGAGCGCTGGGGCGAGGGTTTTTGTGACCCGCGGTGCGTGGGAATGCACCGGGGTTGTGCGCCGCACCATGGGAGCGCGGGAGAGACGAAGATCGGAAATGGCCCGCCTGAACCGGTGGGCCGGCTAAACGCCCGGTGGCAGCTTGGAGGCCATCATCTTCTTTCGGTCGATCTTGTCCCCATCGACGATGAACGTTCCGTCACCCACGGCGTGAACCGTGCGCTTTTCCGTGCGGCCGGTATCGAGGTAGGCGGCCACCGCCTTCAGCACGACAATGTGGTGCTTCGGGATGAGGTCGACGACTTGGCACTCGATGTTGGCGAGGCATTCCCTGATCAAGGGCGGCCTGACGTGCTTGGCCGGCACGGGCGTGAGCCCGAATCTGGAAAACTTGTCCGTGTCCGCCCCGGAGCATGTCCCTATGCCGACCACCTTGTCCAGGAGGTCAACGGTGGGGATCGCAATCACGCATTCCCGGGTTTTTCGCAACGCCGCGAAAGAGTGGTTCCATTCCCCGGTGGTGATGGCGAACATCGGAGTGAAATCCAGCACCATGGTCCAGGAAATGGTCATGACGTTGGGTTTCTCCCCATCATGGGTGGTCACGAGGACCACGGGCCCCGATTCCATCAGAGTGAAAGCCTTGCCCAGGTCAAACCGCTTCATGAGAGCACCTCCGTGCGCGTTCGATGTTAGAGCCTGTTCATGCAAAGTTCATGTCCAGGCTCTGGCCCGTGGAATTCCAAGGAGCCTCTGCGGCATGTTTGCACCCAGCCCCGGTCGGCCGCAGCGCAGTTCGGGCGGTGCGTACAGCCACCTCCTCCATCGGGCATGTGGGGGCGCATGCAAAGGCATGGCGGCCCCTTCGCCAGGATGGTTCTCACCCCAGCAAATCCACCATCTCCAGCATCCGCCGCGCTACCTCGCCCAGCTTCAGCCCCTTTTGCATGGCCGTCTTGCGCAGCTTCTCGTAGGCGGCGTGTTCGCTCAGCCCCTGGCGCTGCATCAGCAGGCCTTTGGCGCGGTCGATGGTTTTGCGGTCTTTCAACTCGCTTTTGGCATCGGCCAGTTCGCTGCGCAGGGCTTGCTCATGGGCGAAGCGGGCCAGGGCGACATCGAGGATGGGGCGGATGCGCTGGGGCGCCAGGCCCGCCACGATGTAGGCGCACACGCCCGCGGCCACGGCGTCGCGCACGTGGGTGGTGTCTTCGTCGTTGGTGAACAGCACGATGGGGCGGGGCGCATCGCGCGTGGCCATCACCACGTGTTCGAGCGCGTCGCGGGCTTCGCTTTCGGCGTCCACGATGACCAGATCGGGCTGGAGCTGCGCCAGGCGTTCGCTCAGGAAGGCGTCGGCCGGCAGCACGGCGACGAGGTTGAGGTTGTTTTCCAGCAGGCCGATGCGCAGCATGCGCGAGCGCTCGGCCAGCCGCAGGGCGTGCCGGTCTCGCAGGTCGGCCACAGCCAACTCGGGGGCCACCACCACGATGCGCAAAGCTTCTTTCATGGCGGTGAGCGATGCAATTTCCGTGCCTCAACTCTTGGTTCGGGGCAGGGCCTGCGCAGGCCAAGCGGTGCGGGTATGTGGGTATTCGCGTTGCCACACCCATAGGGCCGTGACAATGCAGCCGTGCTGGCCTGTCAAGGGGTTTTCCTTGCCACCCTTGAAACTTGCTAATGGCAGGGCTTTCCCGCTATTGCATCCGATAGAGGTCTTATATACCTCTGGTCACAAACATTACCTCTAACTGACGGAGTTGCCCGCATGACCCAATTTTTGAACCGACGCCGATTTACCGCGGGGGTGGCACTGGCTCCCCTGGCCGCAGGCGGGCTGCTAGCCGGTTGCAGTGGCATGCCCGACACCGTGCGCATTGGCGTGGCGCAGCCGCTCAGTGGCCCGCTGGCCGCACTGGGCCAGGATTTGCTCAACGGCGTGATGCTGGCGGTCAAGGAACTCAATGCCAACAATTTCAGCGTGGATGGCAAGCGCGTTGCGCTGGAAGTGGTGACGGTGGATGACAAGGCGGATGCCGAAGTCGGCAAACAAGTGGCGCAGCAACTGGTTGATGGAGGCATCTGCGCCGTCATCGGCCACCTCAATTCGGGCGTCAGTATTGCCGCCGCGCCCATCTATGCGGGCAAAGGCATTGCGCAGATCGCCATTTCCACCAACCCCAAGTACACCGACCTCGGTTTTCCGACCACGCTGCGCATGGTGGCCAATGACAAGCTGCAAGGTGCGGCCCTGGCGTCGTTTGGCGCCGAGCAACTGGGGGGCAAGCGCTACGCGGCGCTGGACGACGGCACGCCGTATGGCAAGGATTTGTCGGAAGGCGCAGCCCAGCGCCTGGAAGCAGCAAAGAAGAGCGTGGTGCTGCGCCAGTCGTTTGACGACAAGACCGTGGCTTTTGACGAACTGGCCGCGAAATTGAAAGCCGAGAACGTCGACGTAGCCATCTCCACGCTGAACGATTTCCAGGCTTTGGCGCTGCTTGCGGCACTCAAGAAGATCAACTACACCTCACTGCGCCTGCTGGGCGGTGACACGGTCAAGACCACCGACATGCAAAAGGGCGCAGGCATCATCGATGGCATTTATGCCACCTCGCCGGTGCTCGAAGCCAAGGAGTTTGTCTCTGGCGCGGCATTTTTGGAGAAATACCAAGCCGCCTTCAAGATGGCGCCGGCCTACGGCGGCCACTACACCTACGACAGCATGTACGTGCTCTCGCAAGCGCTGCAACTGGCCAAGTCGGCCAAGCCTGCAGACATCACAGCCGCGCTGCACAAGATCAACGGCTACGCCCCCGTCACCGGCACCATGAAGTGGGACGAAAAAGGCGAACAGCGCTACGCCGCCGTCGGCGTGTACGAGCTGCGCCGCGGCAACTGGGAACTGCGCATGCGCTCCGACCGCTGGTAATAGCGCACGCGCGCCGAATCGCTACAGCGCCCCTCCCGGGCGCTGTTTGCTTTGTAGGGACGCGAACGTTGAACATCAGCCCAATGCTTGAGGCGGGCGCTAAAAAAACCAGCAACCACCGCGCAAGGGCCGCCCCGCCGCGCTGGTGGTGTCCCCCTTCCGCAGCGCGCAGCGATGCAAGAGAAGGGGGAAGGCGCGAAGCGCCTCAGGGGGGAGTACCGAATTCAACACTCGATGACATTCACCGCCAGCCCGCCGCGCGAGGTTTCCTTGTAGCGGCTCTTCATGTCGGCGCCGGTCTGCACCATGGTGCGGATCACCTGGTCGAGCGACACCTCGTGCCGGCCATCGCCGCGCAGCGCCAGCCGCGCGGCGTTGATGGCCTTGATGGCGCCCATGGCGTTGCGCTCGATGCACGGAATCTGCACCAGGCCGCCCACGGGGTCGCAGGTCATGCCCAGGTTGTGTTCCATGCCGATTTCGGCAGCGTTTTCCACCTGCGCCGGGCTGCCGCCCAGCACCGCAGCGAGCGCGCCCGCCGCCATGCTGCAGGCCACGCCCACTTCGCCCTGGCAGCCCACTTCGGCGCCTGAGAGCGAGGCGTTCTTTTTGTACAGGATGCCGATGGCGCCTGCAGTGAGCAGGAAATCGAGCACGCCCTGCTCGTTCGCGTCGGGCACAAAGTTGCGGTAGTAGTGCAGCACCGCCGGAATCACCCCGGCCGCCCCGTTGGTGGGCGCGGTGACCACGCGGCCGCCGGCGGCGTTTTCTTCGTTCACCGCCATGGCGTAGAGGTTGACCCAATCGAGCATGGCCAGCGGGTCGCGCAGCGCGGCCTCGGGGTGGCTGCACAGGCTTTTGTGCAGCTCGGCCGCACGGCGGCGCAGTTGCATGCGCCCGGGCAGGTGGCCGCTGGCTGCGCAGCCGCGCGTGACCGAGCCCTCCATGACGGCCCAGATGGCGAGCAAGCGGCTGCGCACCGCCTCAGGGCTTTGCCGCTGCGCCTCGTTGGCCGCCATGAGCTGCGCTACCGAGAGGCCGCTGGCGCTGCACTGCGCCAGCAGGTCGGCGCCGCTGGCAAAGGGGTACAGCGCGGGCGCCGTGCTGGGCGCGGCGGTGTCGGCGCTGGCGTTGACCACGCGCTGGCCCGCCGCGTCGACGACAAAGCCGCCGCCAATCGAATAGAAGTCGCTGGCCAGTAGCTCTTCGCCCGCCGGGCCCAGCGCGGCAAAGCGCATGCCATTGGGGTGTAGCGGCAGGCTTTTGCGGCGCATCAGCAAATGCTCCTTTTCGACGAAGCGCACCGGGTGCTGGCCCAGCAGCGAGAGGCTTTGTGAACTGCGAATGGCTTCGATGGCAGGGGCGATGGCCTCGGGGTCGACGCGGTCGGGCTCGTGGCCGGCCAGGCCCAGCAGCACCGCGCGGTCGGTGCCGTGGCCGATGCCGGTGGCCGAGAGCGAGCCAAACAGCTCGACGCGCACGCCGTGCACGGGTGCCAGCCCCAAGGCCGATTGCAGTTGGCAGACAAACTGGCGCGCGGCAATCATGGGCCCGACGGTGTGCGAGCTGGACGGCCCGATGCCAATCTTGAACAGATCAAAGACGCTGACAAAGCTGTCTGCGGGCGCGCAATCGTGGGTCATGAAGCGAACGGGCCAGAAGCTGGCCTGTGAAAAAGTGGCAGTGCGCGCACAGTACGCACGGCGCCGTCGCCGGGCATGCGCGCTTACCCTGAGGCACTGCGCTGGGCGCGCCCCAACGGCCGATGCGGGCAAAAAGGAATGCTATATAAAAACTAGCTGCTAACGCATATGGGATAAGCGCTAGAGGCCAGTTACATTCAAAATTGTTGCGGCAAACAGCGTCTGCTTGTTGCCCATGAAACTTGCTTACATCGCCATGGCGCGTACCAGCAGCAGGGGCGCGTCCCAGGCGCGGATGCGTGGGCGCTGGGTGAGGCAAGCGCCTTGCAGCGCGTCGATTTTGTCGAGCACGCGCAGGCCGCCCTGGACGACGAGGCGCAGCTCCCAGCCCGCGCGGCCGGGCAGGCGGTGCACCAGCGGCGCGCCGCCTTCCATGCAGTGCCGCGCCCAACGGGCCAGGTCGGCCACCAGGCGGTCGCTGGCGGGGGTGCGCGGCTGCGCCAGCAGGTCTTGCGCCCGCAGCGCCTGCGCGGCGGCGTCGGCTTGCGGCACGTACCAGCGCCGGCGCGGCAGGTCCACGCTGAGGTCTTGCCAGAAGTTGATCAGTTGCAGCGCCGTGCAGATGGCGTCGCTCTGCGCCAGCGCCGGGGCGTCGTTCACACCGTACAGGTGCAGCAGCAGCCGCCCCACGGGGTTGGCCGAGCGGCGGCAGTAGTCCAGCAAAGCTGCACGGTCGGCGTAGGGCTGCGCGGACTGCGTTCGCTCCACGTCCTGGCGGAAGGCGCTGAGCAGGTCGGTCAGCAGGGGCAGGGGCAGGGCGTGGCGTTCGATCATCGCCGCGAGCGGCCCAAACACCTCGCGCCAACGCGTGCCTGGCGCCGCGCCACTGGCAACGGCCAGCAGCTCGGTTTCGAAGTCGTTCAGGTCCGCCAGGCGCTGGCTTGGCGCGGCATCGCCTTCGTCGGCGATGTCGTCGGCGGTCCGGGCAAACGCGTAAATCGCCGCAATGGGAGCGCGCAGCGCCGGCGGGCACAGCCAGGAGGCGACAGGGAAGTTCTCGTAGTGCGTCACCGGCAGCGGCGCTGCGGGCTTGGGCGGAACGGGGGCGGGGTTTGGGCTGGGGTCGGACGGCACCCGGCGATTGTCGCCTGCAGTTTTTGCGCAAAGGTATTGATAACTAACCAGTCAGTCAGTAATAATGCGCACCTCAAACAACACGCATTCCCATCCATGTCGCATCCGCACGCCACCAACCGTGGGCGCTTTTCGGCGCTTTTGCTCTTCTCGTCGGTGCTGGCGCTGGGTGCCTGCTCGCGCAGCGAGCCACCGCCCGAGCCGATTCGTGCCGTCAAGCTGTTGACCGTAGGGGTCAGCCCGCTGACTGCACAGGTGGAATATGCCGGCGAGGTGCGGGCGCGCACCGAGTCGCGCCTGGGGTTTCGCGTGCCCGGCAAGATCCTGCAGCGCCAGGCCGAGCTGGGCCAACGGGTGCGCGCCGGGCAGCTGCTGGCGCAGCTCGACCCGCGCGATTTCGAGCTCGCCGCCACGGCGGCGCGCGCACTGGTGAGCGCGGCACAGACGCAGCGCGATCTGGCCGCGGCCGACGCCAGGCGCTACGGGGCGCTCAAGGCGCAGAACTTCATCAGCGGCGCCGAGCTTGAGCGCCGCGAGGCGTCGCTCAAGGCCGCGCAGGCCTCGCTGCAGCAGGCACAGGCCCAGGCCGCGTCACAAGGCAACCAGGCGGCGTACACCCGGCTGGTGGCCGACGCCGATGGCGTGGTTACCGGCATCGATGCTGAGCCCGGCCAGGTGGTGGCCGCTGGCGCCAGCGTGGTGCGCCTGGCGCGCGACGGCGCCCGCGACGTGGTGTTTTCCGTGCCCGAGGACAAGGTGGGGCGCCTGGCGGTCGGCCAGGCACTGGCCGTGCACAGCTGGTCGGGCGGCGCGCCGCTGGTCGCCACGGTGCGCGAGGTGGCGGCCAGTGCCGACCCGGCCACGCGCACTTTTGCCGTCAAGGCGGCCATTGAAGGCGATGCAGCGCCGCAGCTCGGTGCCACCGTCAATGTGGTTGCGCCTGCGCTCTCGGCACAAGGGGCGCAGGCCATTTTGCTGCCCACCACCGCGCTCATGCAAAGCGGCGGCGGCACGGCGGTGTGGGTGTTCGATGCCTCCACCAGCACGGTGCGCGCGCAGCCGGTGCAGGTGGCCACAGCCGATGGCAACCAGGCGGTGATCGCCAGCGGCCTGGCGCCGGGCATGCAGGTGGTGGCCACGGGTGTGCATGTGCTCTCGCCCGGACAGAAAGTGACGATTTATCAGGAAAAATATGCTCCAGCGCAAGGACAGCAAGCGAAAGCAGCTACTGAAGTGATAGCAAATCAACCCCTGCCCGCAGCTTCGGCTGCCGCTGCGCAATGAGCGCCGGCATACCCTCAGGCGAGCCCGCAGCCGGGTTCAACCTCTCGAAGTGGGCGCTGGACCACCCGGCGCTGACCCGCTACCTGATGGTGGTGCTGCTGCTGATGGGTGTTCTGGCCTACTTTCAGCTCGGGCAGGACGAAGACCCGCCCTTCACTTTCCGTGCCATGGTGGTGCGCACCTACTGGCCGGGCGCCACGGCGCAGCAGGTGGCCGAGCAGGTGACCGACAAGATCGAGCGCACGCTGCAAGAAGTGCAGTACGCCGACAAGATCCGCAGCTATTCGAAGCCGGGCGAGTCGCAGATCATTTTCCAGATCAAGGATTCGTCCAAACCGAACGAGGTGGCGGGCGTCTGGTACGCCGTGCGCAAGAAGATCGGCGATATGCGGCTCACCTTGCCGCAGGGCGTGCAGGGGCCGTTCTTCAACGACGATTTTGGCGATGTCTATGGCGTGATCTACGCGCTGGAGGCCGAAGGCTTCAGCCTGGCCGAATCCAAGGCCTTTGCCGACGACGTGCGCCAGCAGTTGCTGCGCGTGCCCGACGTGGCCAAGGTGGAGCTCTTTGGCGTGCAGGATGAAAAGCTGTACATCGAAGTCTCGCAGCAGCGCCTGGCACAGCTCGGCCTCGACATGAACCAGGTGCTGGCGCAGCTCGGCCAGCAGAACGCGGTGGAGAGTGCCGGCGTGGTGCAGACGCCGACCGACCAGCTGCAGGTGCGCGTGCAAGGGCAGTTCCACGCCATTGAAGACTTGCGCGCCATGCCGATTCGCGCCGCATCGGGCCGGCAATTGCGCCTGGCCGACATTGCCGAGGTGCGGCGCGGCTATGTGGACCCGCCCACCGTCAAGGTGCGGCACGACGGCCAGCAGGTGATTGCGGTTGGCATTTCGATGGCCAAGGGGGGCGACATCATTGCGCTGGGCAAGGCCTTGCACGCCACCGTGGCCCGCATCGACACGCAGTTGCCCGCCGGCGTGCGCCTGGTGAACGTGCAGGACCAGCCCAAGTCGGTTGCCAGTTCGGTGAACGAGTTTGTCGGCGTGCTGGTCGAGGCTGTGGTGATCGTGCTGATCGTCAGCTTTATCAGCCTGGGTCTGCACCAACGCAGCGGCGCGCAGCGCTGGTGGCGCCGCTGGTACGTGGACCCGCGGCCGGGGCTGGTGGTGGGCATCACGATTCCGCTGGTGCTGGCGGTCACCTTCCTCGCCATGCGCTACTGGGACATCGGCCTGCACAAAATCTCGCTGGGCTCGCTCATCATCGCTCTGGGCCTCCTGGTGGACGACGCCATCATTGCCGTCGAGATGATGGTGCGCAAGCTGGAAGAGGGCTACGACAAGGTACGCGCCGCCACCTTCGCCTACGAGATCACCGCCATGCCCATGCTGACGGGGACCTTGATCACCGCCGCCGGTTTTCTGCCCATTGGCCTGGCCAAGTCGATGACCGGCGAGTACACCTTCGCCATTTTTGCCGTGACCGTCATTGCGCTGGTGATCTCGTGGGTGGTGTCGGTGTACTTCGTGCCTTATTTGGGAACCTTGCTGCTCAAGACACCGGAGCATGTGCAGCCCCGCCCCGCCGACGGGGAAATATCCCCGGACCCTCACGAGGTGTTTGACAGTCCCTTCTACAACGCCTTTCGCCGCGCAGTGCACTGGTGCGTGGCGCACCGCTGGATCACCATCGGCGCGACGCTGGCGATCTTTGCGCTGGGCATCGTGGGCATGGGCCGGGTGCAGCAGCAGTTCTTCCCCGATTCGAGCCGACCGGAAATCATCGTTGACGTCTGGTTCCCAGAAGGCACCTCGCTGGCCGGCAATGAGGCCGTCACCAAGCGCGTGGAAGCGCGGCTGCGGTCCGAGCCGGGGGTGGCCAGCGTCAGTACCTGGGTGGGCTCGGGCGTGCCGCGCTTCTATCTGCCGCTGGACCAGGTGTTTCCGCAGACCAATGTGTCGCAGTTCATCGTGGTCGCGCGCGACCTGAAGGTGCGCGAGCAGCTGCGTGTCGCCTTCCCTACGCTCTTGGCCACCGAGTTCCCCGAGGTGCGTGGCCGCGTCAAGCTGCTGCCCAACGGCCCGCCCGTACCCTACCCGGTGCAGTTCCGTGTCATTGGCCCAGACCCAGCGCAGTTGCGCGTGCGCGCCGACGAGGTGAAGGCCGCATTGCGCGCCTCGCCCCAGATGCGCGGCGTGAACGACAACTGGAACGAATCGATCAAGGTTATGCGGCTTGACGTGGACCAGGCCAAGGCGCGGGCGCTGGGCGTCACCAGCCAGTCCATCGCCCAGGCGTCGCGTGTGATGCAGTCGGGCATGCCGGTGGGGCAGTACCGCGAGGGCGACAAGTTGATCGACATCGTCTTGCGCCAGCCTGCGGACGAGCGCAGCGCCATCACCGACATTGCCAACGCCTATTTGCCGACGGCCTCGGGCCAGTCGATTGCCTTGACCCAGATCGCCAAGCCCCGCTTCACCTGGGAACCCGGCGTGATGTGGCGCGAGAACCGCGACTACGCCATTACCGTGCAAGGTGACGTGATGGAAGGCCTGCAAGGCGCCACGGTGACCAAAGCGCTGCTGCCCGGCCTGCGCAAGATCGAGAGCGGCTGGCACGCCGCCGGCCAGAACGCCTACCGCATCGAGGTGGCGGGCGCTGTCGAAGAAAGCGCCAAGGGGTCCGATTCGATTGCCGCCGGCCTGCCGGTGATGCTGTTCATCACCTTCACGCTGCTCATGCTGCAACTGCACAGCTTCAGCCGCGCCATGCTGGTGTTCCTGACCGGGCCGCTCGGGATTGCCGGCGTGGCCGGAGCGCTGCTGCTGTTGGGGCGGCCGTTCGGCTTTGTCGCGCTGCTGGGGGTGATTGCGCTCATGGGCATGATCCAGCGCAACTCGGTGATCCTCATCGACCAGATCGAGCAAGACCGCGCCCGCGGTGTGCCGGCGTGGGACGCCATCGTCGAATCGGCCGTGCGGCGCCTGCGCCCCATCGTGCTGACGGCCGCCGCAGCGGTGCTGGCGATGATTCCGCTGTCCCGCAGTGTGTTCTGGGGGCCGATGGCGGTGGCCATCATGGGCGGGCTGATCGTCGCCACCGTGCTCACTTTGCTGGCGCTGCCAGCCATGTACGCAGCGTGGTTTCGCGTGCGCCGCCCCGAGCCTGAGGTGCCTGCGTGAAAAGGACGGGCCCGCGCAGGGTAAAATCGCGGGCTAACCAGTTTCAAGCGGGCGCCGGAAACATTTTTCGGCGCCTGTCTGTTTGAAGTGCGCGGGTGGCGAAATTGGTAGACGCACCAGGTTTAGGTCCTGACGCCTTCACGGGCGTGCCGGTTCGAGTCCGGCTCCGCGCACCATCTTTGAAAACTTTGCGCACGAGCGCAATACGCGCCGGCTGACGTCGGCGCACGAACGAAATTCCTACAGGAGCAGCCATGGCAGTCACCGTTGAAACCCTCGACAAGCTCGAACGCAAGATCACCCTCAATCTGCCCTTGTCGGCCATCCAGGGCGAGGTGGAAACTCGCCTCAAGCGTCTGGCACGCACCGTCAAGATGGACGGTTTTCGTCCCGGCAAGGTGCCGATGAACGTGGTTTCTCAGCGTTATGGCTATTCGGTGCAGTACGAAGTGCTCAACGACAAGGTGGGCGAGGCTTTTGCCCAGGCGGCCAACGAAGCGCAACTGCGTGTGGCGGGCCAGCCGCGGATCACTGAAAAGCAGGATGCGCCCGAAGGCGAAGTGTCCTTTGACGCCATCTTCGAGGTCTACCCCGAAGTGAAAATTGGCGACCTGGCCGACGCCGAAGTGGAAAAACTCTCGACCGAAGTGACCGACAGTGCGATTGACAAGACGGTAGACATTCTGCGCAAGCAGCGCCGCAGCTTCGCACAGCGCGCGCTGGACGCCGCCGCCCAGGACGGCGACCGCGTGACGGTGGACTTCGAAGGCAAGATCGACGGTGAAGTCTTCCAGGGCGGCAAGGCCGAAGACTTCCAGTTCCTGGTTGGCGAAGGCCAGATGCTCAAGGAATTCGAAGACGCCGTGCGCGGAATGAAGCCGGGTGAGAGCAAGACCTTCCCGCTGGCCTTCCCCGAGCAGTACCACGGCAAGGATGTGGCCGGCAAGACAGCCGATTTCCTGGTCACGGTCAAGAAGATCGAAGCGGCTCACCTGCCGGAAGTCAACGACGCTCTCGCCAAATCGCTCGGCATCGCCGACGGCACGGTCGCCGGCCTGCGCGCCGACATCAAGACCAACCTGGAGCGCGAGGTGAAGTTCCGCCTGCTGGCACGCAACAAGCAAGCCGCCATGGACGCGCTGCTGTCCAAGGCCGAGCTCGACCTGCCCAATGCCAGCGTGGAAGCCGAGATCGACCGCCTGCGCGAGGCTGCGCGCGCCGACCTCAAGCAGCGCGGCATGAAGGATGCTGACAAGGCCGAAATCCCTGCCGACGTCTTTCGCCCGCAGGCCGAGCGCCGCGTTCGCCTGGGCCTGGTGGTGGCCGAACTGGTCAAGGCCAACAGCCTGCACGCCAAGCCCGAGCAGCTCAAAGCCCATATCGACGAACTGGCTGCCAGCTATGAGAAGCCAGAAGATGTCGTGCGCTGGTACTTTGGCGATCGCCAGCGCCTGGCCGAAGTCGAAGCGGTGGTGATCGAAACCAACGTGGCCGACTATGTGATGGGCAAGGCCAAGGTCAACGACAAGTCCGTCAGCTTCGAAGAGTTGATGGGCCAGCAGGGCTGATCTCTGCCGGTTTTTGGGCGCTCGAACGCGAGCGCCAGAATAAACAGGGGCTTGTGCTTTCGGGCATGAGCCCCAACTCGTTTCTGGGTACAGTACCCGCCTGATCTGGAGAAAAAATGAGCGCACTGGAAACACAAGCCTTGGGCATGGTCCCCATGGTGATCGAGCAGTCGGGCCGCGGCGAGCGGTCTTACGACATTTATTCGCGCCTGTTGAAAGAGCGCGTTATCTTTCTGGTGGGCGAGGTCAACGACCAAACGGCCAACCTGGTGGTGGCGCAGCTGCTGTTTCTGGAGAGCGAAAACCCGGAGAAGGACATTTCGTTCTATATCAACTCCCCGGGTGGCAGCGTGACGGCAGGCATGGCTATCTTTGACACCATGAATTTCATCAAGCCCGATGTCTCGACGCTTTGCTGCGGTTTTGCAGCCAGCATGGGGGCCTTTCTGCTAGCGGCTGGTGCCAAGGGCAAGCGTTTGTCGTTGCCGAACTCGAAAATCATGATCCACCAGGTGCTGGGCGGCGCCCGCGGCCAGGCGACGGATATTGAAATTCACGCGCGCGACATTCTGCGCACCAAGGACCAGATGAACCGCATCCTGGCTGAGCGCACGGGCCAGACGTTGGAAAAAATCAAGCAGGACACCGAACGCGACTACTTCCTCACGGCAGACGAAGCCAAGGACTATGGGCTGATTGATCAAGTGATCTCCAAGCGCGCCTGAACGCTTTTCCCTGTTGCTAGAACGGCGTTTCCCGGCGCGGGAAGCGCCGTTTGCATTTCGTTATCATTCCTTTCACTTTTCACCGAATACAAGGCAACGTTCCCATGGCCGAGAAAAAAGGCTCCTCCAGCGAAAAAACGCTTTACTGCTCGTTCTGCGGCAAGAGCCAGCATGAGGTGAAGAAGTTGATCGCCGGACCATCGGTCTTTATCTGCGAAGAATGCATTGACCTGTGTAACGAGATCATCCGTGACGAGCTGCCTGCGGCGGACACCGAGCGACTGGCGCGCAGCGAACTGCCCACCCCTGCCGATATCAAGGCCAATCTCGACAATTACGTCATCGGGCAGGAGGTCGCCAAGCGCACGCTGGCGGTGGCGGTGTACAACCACTACAAGCGCCTGCGCTACAAAGACAAGGCGGGCAAGGACGACGTTGAACTCTCCAAAAGCAATATTTTGCTGATCGGCCCGACGGGTTCGGGCAAGACGCTGCTGGCCCAGACCCTGGCGCGCATGCTCGACGTGCCCTTCGTGATGGCGGACGCCACCACGCTGACCGAGGCGGGCTACGTTGGCGAAGACGTCGAAAACATCGTGCAAAAGTTGCTGCAGAGCTGCAACTACGAGGTGGAGCGCGCCCAGCGTGGCATCGTCTACATCGACGAGATCGACAAAATCTCGCGCAAATCCGACAACCCCAGCATCACGCGCGACGTCTCAGGCGAAGGCGTGCAGCAGGCCTTGCTCAAGTTGATTGAAGGCACCATGGCCAGCGTGCCGCCCCAAGGCGGGCGCAAGCACCCGAACCAGGATTTTCTGCAGATCGACACGACCAACATCCTGTTTATCTGTGGCGGGGCCTTTGCGGGCCTGGAAAAGGTCATTGAAAACCGCACCGAGGCTTCGGGCATCGGTTTTGGCGCCGCAGTGAAAAGCAAGAAACAGCGGGCACTGTCGGAAGTGTTCCAGGACATCGAGCCGGAAGACTTGATCAAGTTTGGTCTGATTCCCGAGCTGGTGGGGCGCATGCCGGTGGTGACGGCTTTGGCCGAGCTGCATGAAGAAGCTTTGGTGCAAATCCTCACCGAGCCCAAAAACGCGCTGGTCAAGCAGTACAGCAAGCTGCTCGCCATGGAAGGCGCGGAGCTGGAGATTCGCCCGGCCGCGCTCAAGGCCATTGCCCGCAAGGCGCTGGCCCGCAAAACGGGTGCGCGCGGCCTGCGCTCCATCTTGGAGCAGACCTTGATCGGCACCATGTTCGACCTGCCCAACAGCAGCAATGTGGAAAAAGTGGTGGTGGACGAGTCAACCGTCGAAGAAAACAAGCCCCCACTGCTGGTCTACCGCGAAGCGGCCAAAAAGGCCTGAGCGGCCGGGCCGCATTGCTTTGCGAGTGCGGCTTGAAAATTCCTGTCTTCGGACCATATTTCCAGGACCCTCATTAAGGAACCCGATGTCCGGACAACCCCTGCTTCCCGCCGAACCGCTTGTGCTGCCTCTGCTGCCGTTGCGCGACGTGGTTGTATTTCCCCACATGGTGATTCCGCTGTTTGTCGGGCGCGCCAAGAGCATCAAGGCGCTCGAACTGGCCATGGAGAGCGACCGCCGCATCATGCTGGTGGCGCAAAAGGCCGCTGCCAAGGACGAACCGTCTGTTGCCGACATGTTCGACGTCGGCTGCGTCTCCACCATCCTGCAAATGCTCAAGCTCCCCGACGGCACCGTCAAAGTGCTGGTCGAGGGGCAGCAGCGCGCCAAGGTGGGCGAGATTGAAGACCTGGATACGCATTTTTCTGCCACTGTGGTGCCCGTGGAGGCGCAGGACGCGCAGACCCGGCCGAGCGAGATCGAAGCGCTGCGCCGCGCGGTGATGCAACAGTTTGATCAGTACGTCAAGCTCAACAAGAAGATTCCGCCGGAGATTTTGACCTCCATCTCCAGCATCGATGACCCGGGCCGGCTTGCCGACACGATTGCCGCGCATCTCCCGCTCAAGCTCGACAACAAGCAGGCGGTGCTCGATCTGTCGGACATCAAGGGACGGCTCGAGAACCTGTTTGAGCAGCTCGACCGCGAAGTTGACATCCTCAACGTCGACAAAAAAATCCGTGGCCGCGTCAAGCGCCAGATGGAAAAGAACCAGCGCGACTTCTACCTGAACGAGCAGGTCAAGGCGATCCAGAAAGAGCTGGGCGAAGGCGAAGAGGGCGCAGACCTCGACGAAGTCGAGAAGAAAATCAAGCTGGCCAAAATGCCGGCCGAAGCCCGCAAGAAGGCCGAGGGCGAGCTCAAAAAGCTCAAGCTCATGTCGCCCATGTCGGCCGAAGCCACGGTGGTGCGCAACTACATCGACGTGCTGGTGGCGCTCCCCTGGAGCAAGAAGACCAAGATCAAGCACGACCTGGGCAACGCCGAACAGGTGTTGAACGAGGACCACTATGGGCTCGACAAGGTCAAGGACCGTATTCTTGAATACCTTGCGGTGCAACAGCGCGTAGACAAGGTCAAGGCGCCCATTCTGTGCCTGGTAGGGCCACCGGGCGTGGGCAAGACCTCGCTGGGCCAGTCCATCGCCAAGGCCACGGGCCGCAAATACGTGCGCGTGGCTCTGGGCGGCATGCGCGATGAGGCCGAAATCCGTGGTCACCGCCGCACCTACATTGGCGCCATGCCGGGCAAGGTGCTGCAGAGCCTCTCGAAGGTGGGCACCCGCAACCCGCTGTTCCTGCTCGACGAGATCGACAAGCTGGGCACGGACTTTCGTGGGGACCCGTCCAGCGCGCTGCTGGAGGTGCTCGACCCCGAGCAGAACCACACCTTTGGCGATCACTATGTCGAGGTCGATTTCGACTTGAGCGACGTGATGTTCGTGGCCACGTCGAACTCCATGAACATTCCTTCGGCCCTGCTGGACCGGATGGAAGTGATTCGCCTCTCGGGCTACACCGAAGAAGAAAAAGTCAACATTGCCATGAAATATCTGCTGCCCAAGCAGATGCAGAACAACGGTGTGAAGGACGAAGAACTCGAGATCACCGAGAGCGCAGTGCGCGACATGGTGCGGTACTACACGCGCGAGGCGGGCGTGCGCTCGCTGGAGCGCGATCTCTCCAAGATTTGCCGAAAGGTGGTCAAGGGCCTGCTGCTCAAGAACATTGAGCCGCGTGTCGTTGTGACTGCCGACAACCTGCCCGACTTCCTCGGGGTGCGCAAGTACACCTACGGCCGCGCCGAAGACCAGAACCAGGTTGGTCAGGTGGTGGGCCTGGCTTGGACGGAGGTGGGCGGCGATCTGCTGACCATCGAAGCCGTAACCATGCCCGGCAAGGGCGTCATCACGCGCACTGGCTCGCTGGGCGACGTCATGAAGGAGTCGGTCGAGACCGCACGCACCGTGGTGCGCAGCCGGGCGCGCGCCCTGGGCATCAAGGACGAAGCGTTCGAGAAGCGCGACGTGCACGTGCACGTGCCTGACGGTGCAACGCCCAAGGACGGCCCCAGCGCCGGCGCCGCGATGGCGACGGCCCTGGTGTCTGCACTGACGGGCATTCCGGTGCGGGGCGATGTGGCCATGACCGGCGAGATCACCCTGCGTGGTGAGATCACGGCGATCGGCGGCCTCAAGGAAAAACTGCTGGCGGCCTTGCGCGGCGGCATCAAGACGGTATTGATTCCGCTGGAGAACATGAAGGACTTGCAAGAGATCCCCGACAACGTCAAAACCGGTCTCGAGATCGTGCCTGTGCGCTGGATCGACAAAGTGCTTGAGCTCGCCCTTGAGCACAAGCCGGTCCCACTGACCGACGAAGAGGTTGCTGCCGCCGCCGTGACTGCCGCCGAGAAGGCAGCGCAGAAGAGCGGTGTGGAAGCCGTGAAGCACTGATCTGCTCTGCAGATGAGTCCAAAAATTGCGCTACAATTTCAGCCTGCCAGCACAATTGTTCTAGAATAGTAGGCTGCAGACATCGCGGGAATAGCTCAGTTGGTAGAGCGCAACCTTGCCAAGGTTGAGGTCGAGAGTTCGAGACTCTTTTCCCGCTCCAGATTTTTGAGAAAAGGGAAGCGCAAGCTTCCCTTTTTTGCGAAACAGGGCTTTGGGCGCGGTAGCAAAGCGGTTATGCCCCGGATTGCAAATCCGGTTAGCGCGGTTCGACTCCGCGCCGCGCCTCCAGATTTTCTGCAAGCGGCCTTCACTGTTTGTGGAGATCAGCGAAAAGTTGATGTAGAATTTAGGGCTTGTCGATACGCTGCTTTTCTGATGTCAAGCGGCGAATAGCCAAGCCAATGCGGGAATAGCTCAGTTGGTAGAGCGCAACCTTGCCAAGGTTGAGGTCGAGAGTTCGAGACTCTTTTCCCGCTCCAGTTCAAAAAAGGGAAGCTTCGGCTTCCCTTTTTCGTTGGTCGCCGCAGAATGTTGGCTCCTGTGCCGCGCGTGCGTTGCACGGCCGCTTGTGCAAGGTTACGCTGCAGGTCGGCCCGGCTTTCGAGTGCCCCGATGGTGAAATTGGTAGACACTGCGGACTTAAAATCCGCCGCTTCTCGAAAGAGGGCGTGCCGGTTCGACCCCGGCTCGGGGCACCACCAAGAATCAATCATGTCAAATTTCAACGCTCCCTTCGAAATCCATCTGCACGGCGATGTCCCGCTGCGACCTGAAGTCGCCTATGAGCAGTTGCAGGAAGCACTCAAGCCGCTCTGGAAGTATTCGGGTGCGCGCTCCCTGGCCGATGGCGCAGCCAGTGCCTATGAGGAAGAGCCCGGCATTGAGTTTGATGCCAAGCGCCATGTTCTGCAGATGTGCTGGACGGTGCGCGGCGACGAGGATTTCCGCCAGTCGCTCGACGAAATGTGCATGAACCTCAATGACCTGGCCGATCAGGGTGCGGCCATCGAGGTCACTTTCTACGACGTCGAATTTGACGAAGACGACGAAGAGGAAGAGGGCGACTCGCGCGACGATTTCACCATCGTCTTCGTTGGACCCACGCCCGCCGCCATCATGCAGGTGCAGCGCGATCTATTGGTGCAGGATGTCGTCAACATGATGGAGCGCCATTTCGATGGCGCCGAATTGGGCGGCGTGGTGGCCGAGATCGACAAGCTCTTCACCCAGCGCTTCGACGCGCTGGTCAACTCCCTTGAAATCGGCCGGCCCCCGCGCGGTCCTGGTGGTTCGGGGGGCGCTGGTGGCAGCCACGGTGGTGGTGGGGGTGGCCGCCGCCCACGCCACCTGCACTGAGACTAGAAACGGCAATTGATCGCTTGTTATCGTTTGGAAAGCCGCATGGTGATTGGTATGGTTGGCGGTGCGGGCGCTCACCTGTGGGCTGAACAGCGCTATGCACCCACCAGTACCACGCTGGCCGCACCATGCGGCGTTGCTCGTCCTTGCGCACAGGAGTGCGCTGCGTCCTCGCGCCTTGCCTGGCACGCCCATCGCGGCACTGGCAGGCGCATCCAACCGCCGTTTCTAGGCTGAGCCGTTGAACGCCAAGCTACCGCTGCTTTCCCGCTTGCTGGGGGCCTATCCGGCGTCACTGCAGGGCCAGGTTGGGCAATTGCTGGCCGGCGAAGGCGAGGCGTTGGCCGGTGTGCTGCTGCGCAAATACCCCGAAGTGCACCGGGTACGCAGCGACAAAGCTTTGTTCGACTACGTGGCGGATCTCAAGGCGCGCTATTTGCGCAGCACGCCGCCGCTGCACAAGGTGCTGTTCGACAACAAACTGCATGTGCTTCGCCATGCGCTCGGCCTGCATGTCAGCACGGCCCGCGTCCAGGGAAATCGGCTCAGTACCCGGCGCGAAATCCGCATTGCTTCGCTGTTTCGGCAAGTACCGGAAGACTTTTTGCACATGATCGTGGTACATGAGTTGGCGCACCTGCGCGAATCTGAGCACGACAAGGCGTTCTATCAGCTGTGCGAGCACATGGAGCCGCGCTACCACCAGCTTGAATTCGATCTGCGGACCTACCTGGTGTACTGCGAGCACAGTGGCAAGCGTCTATGGATGCAGGATACTCCTGAAAAGATAGCTGGAAACGATTGATGCGTAAGCGCTAGATGGTGATTTGACTCAATTTTTTGCCGTGCGCGGCCAGCGTGCGTGCACGAGCGCTCAGGCCCAGCCAGCGCAGCACAGCCATGTCGAGCGGCGCTGCTGAGCCGGTGGTCAGGAGGCAAACGTCTGCGTGCTTGGGGAGGGTGTCCAGCGGTTGCAGGCAGCCAGCATTGGCTAGCAGGCGGCGCGTCTGGCGGGCCACCGGCTCGCCGGTGCTCAGAATCTGTACCTTGGGCCCCAGCAGTTGCTGCAGCACTTCCTGCGCAAACACATAGTGGGTGCAGCCCAGAACCAGCGTATCGGTCTCGCCCGCCTTTTCGCCCCAGGGGCCCAGGGCCTTCACGTAGCGGCGGCACAGCTCCAGCGTCTTTGCCGCATCAGCGGCAGAGTCTTGCGGGGCGCAGGCCGCCTGGGCTTCGATGGCGCTGGCCAGGCCGTCGCAGGCCTGTATCCGGCACTGTACCTGCGGCGGCAAGGCAGCGATCAACCGCTCAAACCGTGCGCTGGAGACGGTTCCGCGGGTGGCCATGACGGCGATATGCCCTGTATGCGTGGCGCTGGCGGCGGGTTTGAGGGCGGGTTCCACGCCTACCAGCGGTAACCGCGGGTAGCGCTGGCGCAAGCTGTCCATGGCGGCGGCCGTGGCCGTATTGCAGGCCACCACCAAGGCCTTGGCGCCATGCTGTTGCACGAGGTAGCGGGCGACGGTATGGGTGCGCCGCGCCACGAACGCATCGCCTCGCTCGCCGTAGGGCGCGTGGCCGGTGTCGGCCAGATAGACGAAGCGCTCGGCGGGCAACTCGGCGCGCAGCGCCTGCAGCACGCTCAGGCCGCCAATGCCGCTGTCGAACACGCCGATGGGCGCATCGGACGCAGAGGCTACAGAGGAGGGCGCAGACACGCCGGGCAAACCCCGTTCAGGCGCTCGTCAGCTCGATGAACTCACCGGCAGCGATGCGCTTTTGCCATGCGGCCGGGCCGGTGGTATGGACGCTGGTGCCGCCCGCATCGACGGCGACGGTGACGGGCATGTCGACCACGTCGAACTCGTAGATGGCTTCCATGCCCAGGTCTTCAAAGCCCACCACCTTCGCGTGCTTGATGGCCTTCGAGACCAGGTAGGCGGCGCCGCCCACGGCCATCAGGTAGGCCGACTTGTGATTTTTGATGGCTTCGATGGCCACCGGGCCGCGCTCGGACTTGCCGATCATGGCGATCAGGCCGGTTTGCGACAGCATCATCTCGGTGAACTTGTCCATGCGCGTGGCCGTGGTGGGGCCGGCAGGGCCGACGACTTCGTCACGCACGGGGTCCACCGGGCCAACGTAGTAGATGGCGCGGTTGGTGAAGTCGACGGGGAGCTTCTCGCCCTTGGCCAGCATCTCCTGAATGCGTTTGTGCGCGGCATCACGCCCCGTGAGCATCTTGCCGTTGAGCAGCAGCGTTTCGCCGGGCTTCCAGCTTGCCACCTCGGCGGGGGTCAGCGCATTGAGGTCGATGCGCCGGCTCTTTTGCGTGTCGGGCAACCATTGCACCTTGGGCCAGAGGTCGAGCGAGGGCGGGTCGAGGTAGACCGGGCCCGAGCCGTCCATGACGAAATGCGCATGGCGCGTGGCGGCGCAGTTGGGGATCATGGCCACGGGCTTGCTGGCGGCGTGCGTGGGGTACATCTTGATTTTCACGTCGAGCACGGTGGTCAGGCCGCCCAGGCCTTGCGCGCCAATGCCCAGCGCGTTGACCTTGGTGAACAGCTCCAGGCGCAGCTCCTCGGTTTGCGTCAGCGGCTCGCCGCGCGAGGACTTGGCCTGCAGCTCGTACATGTCCAGGTCGTCCATCAGGCTTTGCTTGGCCATCAGCACGGCCTTTTCTGCCGTGCCGCCGATGCCGATGCCCAGCATGCCCGGCGGGCACCAGCCGGCGCCCATGGTGGGCACGGTTTTCAGCACCCAGTCGATCACGCTGTCGCTGGGGTTGAGCATGATCATCTTGCTCTTGTTTTCCGAGCCGCCGCCTTTGGCTGCAACGGTGATGTCGAGTTTGCCGCCCGGCACAATCTCGGTCACGATGACGGCCGGCGTGTTGTCCTTGGTGTTCTTGCGGGCAAACAGCGGGTCGGCCACGATGCTGGCGCGCAAGGTGTTGTCCGGGTGGTTGTAGCCGCGGCGCACGCCTTCGTTGATGGCGTCGTCCAGGCTGCCGGTAAAGCCTTCCCAGCGCACGTCCATGCCCACCTTGAGGAAGACGTTGACGATGCCCGTGTCCTGGCAGATCGGCCGGTGCCCGGTGGCGCTCATCTTGCTGTTCGTCAAAATCTGCGCCATCGCGTCCTTGGCGGCCGGGCTTTGTTCGCGCTCGTAGGCACGGGCCAAATGGGCGATGTAGTCTGCCGGGTGGTAATAGCTGATGTATTGCAACGCAGCAGCGACGGATTCAATCAGGTCTTCTTGGCGAATGAGGGTGGTCATGGCGGGGAATGCTGTGGGAGGGGCGCGAAAGATGGAATTATCGCGCCGCTGCCTTGCGCAGGGCTGTCGCTGTCCTTTCTGGAGCCGCCTCTGCAAACGGCATTGCCTCGCGCGCGCTATGCTGGTGGGGGGCCGCCGTGCCGGCCTTTGCACCGCCAAGGAACTCTGCCATGCCCAATTTTCGTCCCCCCGCCACGCGCACCGAGCGCGACACCTTTGGTCCGATCGAGGTGCCGGCAGACCGCCTGTGGGGCGCGCAGACCCAGCGCTCGCTGCAGCACTTCGACATCTCGGGCGAGCGCATGGCCCCCGAGTTGTTGCGCGCGCTGGCGCAGGTCAAGCGGGCCAGCGCCTATGTGAATCGGTCGCTGGGGCTGCTGGACGCCGCCAAGACCACGGCCATCGTCGCGGCGGCCGATGAGGTCATTGCCGGGTGCCACGCGGACGAGTTTCCGCTGGTGGTTTGGCAGACCGGCTCGGGTACGCAGACCAATATGAACATGAACGAAGTGCTGGCCAACCGCGCCAGCCAGTTGCTCGGTGGTGCCCGCGGTGAAACGCGGTTGGTGCACCCCAACGACGAGGTGAACAAAAGCCAGTCGAGCAACGATGTGTTCCCCACCGCCATGCATGTGGCCGCGGTGGATGCGCTGGTGCGCAGGCTTTTGCCCGCGCTCCAGGCCTTGCGCACCACGCTGGGAAACAAAGCCGAGGCGTTTTCCGATATCGTAAAAATTGGCCGCACCCACCTGCAGGACGCCACGCCGATCACGCTGGGTCAGGAGATTTCGGGCTGGGTGGCGCAGTTGCACCATGCCGAGCAGCATGTGCGTGCGGCCTTGCCGCACTTGGGCGAACTGGCGCTGGGCGGCACCGCCGTGGGCACCGGCCTGAACGCGCCGCAGGGCTATGCCGTGGCGGTGGCACAAGAGCTGGCGGACCTGACCGGCCTGCCGCTGTGCACCGCGCCCAACAAGTTCGAGGCGCTGGCCAGTTGCGATGCGTTGGTGCAGGCGCATGGCGCGCTCAAGGGGCTGGCCGCCAGCCTGATGAAAATCGCCAACGATGTGCGCTGGCTGGCCAGCGGCCCACGCAGCGGCCTGGGCGAAATTGCGATCCCCGAGAACGAGCCGGGCTCCTCCATCATGCCCGGCAAGGTCAACCCCACGCAGTGCGAGGCGCTGACCATGCTGTGCTGCCAGGTGCTGGGCAACGACGTGGCCATCAATATCGGCGGCGCGTCGGGCAACTTCGAGCTCAATGTGTTTCGCCCCATGGTGATCCACAACTTTTTGCAAAGTGTGCGCCTGCTGGCGGACGGCATGGCCAGCTTTGACCACCACTGCGCGCAGGGCATTGAGCCGCGCCGCGAACGCATTACTGAGCTGCTGGAGCGTTCGCTGATGCTGGTGACGGCCTTGAACCCCCACATCGGCTACGACAAGGCCGCCCAAATCGCCAAGGCGGCGCACAAAGGGGGCTTGAGCTTGCGTGAAGCCGCGGTGGCCAGCGGACACCTGACGGCGGAGGAATTCGACGCCTGGGTACGGCCGGAAGAAATGGTCTAGTGGTTCCCCCGCGATCCCAGCTGGTGGCCCCGATGGCGTCAGGGCCAATGGCGCAGCCGCCGCGTGCCGCGTTACACTAAAGATTCCTTTTTCATGAATCTTTAAATTCCTGCACCATGAACGCCCACGTCCACACCTCGCCCGACGCCATTTACCCCTTCGATGCACGCGGCGTCGCCAAGCGTTTTCGCCATGCCGCCATCTTTGGCGCGCTCGATTCACTGCACCCGGGTGAGACCATGCGCTTCGTCAACGACCACGACCCGCTGCCGCTGCTGCAGCAACTGCAGGCGCGCTACGGCGACGCGGTGCAAATCACCTACCAGCAGCGCGATCCGGGCGCCATCGTGATTGATTTCGTGCGGGTATAGGCCCGAACTTGGGCGCGTCCAAGCCGATTGGGTGCGCCTGGGTGAGCGGTTTTTGCCGCCTTGCCTGAGTGCATCGCCATTTGCTATACAAAAAATAGCTGCTCGCGGTTTACCAGTATGCGCTGAAGGCCAATTTCTCTATAAATTCTTGCCTGAATCGGGCAATGGTGATTCAGCGTTCAGACCGTTCCAAGGCAGGGCCATCACCGCATTGGCCAGGCGCTCGATGTCTGCTGGCGTAAGCGCTTGCGCAGCGACGCTCTGGCGCTGCTCCCATTGCTGCAAGTTGGTGCCTTGCGAGCGTGCGTACAGCGGATCGTAGTGCCGGGCCATCAGTTCACCAAACAATGCAGCCAGGTTGCGTTCACGCGCCCAGGCTTGCCAGCGCGCAATGACCTCGCCGCCATGCAGTTCCCGCAAGTGATGCAGCTGCTGCGCCAGTAGCTGCGGGTCGTCGCCGAGGTTGGCGTAGTCGCGCAGCAGAAAATCAAGCCGCGCCGCGGGGCTGACCACAATCTCCACGCAGGGGCTGGCGCGCAGGCGCTGGATCAACGCGGGTGGCACGCTGATTTTTCCGATGCGGCTGCTCTCCGCTTCCACGTACACCGGCTGCGTTTCATCGAAGGCTTCGATCGCATCGGCCAGCGCCGTCTCGAACGCGGTTTGCGATGGCTGTGCCACGCCCGGCCAGGCGCCCAGCACCGAGCCCCGGTGGCGTGCCAGGCCTTCCAGGTCCAGGGTCTGCGCGCGCTGTTCTGCCAGCGCCTGCAGGACGCGCGTCTTGGCACTGCCCGTTGGCCCGCAGAGCACGCGAAGATGCAGTTGCGGCGCCAGCGCATCGATCAGCGTGATCACATGGCGCCGCCAGGCCTTGTAGCCGCCCGACAGTTGCTGCGCGTTCCAGCCCACCATGCGCAGCCAGGTCACCATGGAGCCGCTGCGCATGCCGCCCCGCCAGCAATAAACCAGCGGGCGCCAAACGGCGGGCTGCTCGGCAAAGCGCCCCTGCAGATGGCGCGCCAGGTTGGCTGCAACAAAAGCGCCCCCCACGCGCCGTGCCTCGAACGCCCCTTGCTGCTTGTAGAGCGTGCCGACGATGCGCCGCTCTTCATCGTCCAGCACCGGGCAGTTGATGGCGCCGGGCAGATGGTCGATAGCGAACTCGGCCGGCGAGCGCGCGTCGATCACGGTGTCGAACGCATGGCGTTCTTCGATGCGAACCGGACCCCGGTGGTTCATGGAAGATTCCGGCCGGCGCGCGGCAAAAGAGGGCAGGGAAGCAGTCGGGGCACGGCAGTGGCGGCAAAAATACCGGGTGAGCTCAGGAAGCTTGGGACGGCGCGGGGGCGTCCATCATGCGGGCCACGTAGCGTGCGATCAAATCGACTTCCAGGTTGACCGGCGAGCCCGCGGCAAGCCTGCCCAGCGCCGTGTTTTCCACGGTGTGCGGAATCAGGTTGATGCTGGCTTCGCAACCCTCTGCGCGATCTGCAATGCGGTTCACCGTGAGGCTGACGCCATTGACCGTGATCGAGCCCTTGTAAGCCAGGTAGCGCGCCAGATCGGGTGGCGCCAGCACGCGCAGCTCCCAACTCTCGCCAACGGGGGCAAAGTGGGTGACCCGGCCCACCGCATCCACATGGCCGGAAACCAGGTGGCCGCCGAGCCGGTCGTTGGCGCGCAGGGCTTTTTCAAGGTTTACGGCGCCCGGCTCTGCGAGACCTGCCGTCTTGCCCAGCGATTCGGCAGAGATGTCGATGGTGAAGCGCCCGTCCTTTGGCAGCACACTGGTGACAGTCATGCAGGCGCCATTGAGCGCAATGCTGTCGCCCAGGCCTACATCGTTGAGAAAATCGGGCTCGCAGTGCAGCGTCAGGCGTTTGCCGTGGGCACTGGTGGCGCCGAGCGGCGCGATTTGGGTAATCTGGCCGACTTGGGTGATGATTCCGGTAAACATGGGGCGATTGTCGCAGGGCAGGCGCGGTGTGCGGCCGGGACTCAAAACCGGTCGCGCCCTGCCACCCGGGCCAGCACGCGCAGGTCGGGGCCGATACGCTGGACATCGCGCCACTCCAGCGCGACGCCTTCGCTCAAGGCATGCAGCGGCCCGATGTCGGCCATGCCGCGCCCCGGCCCGAGCAGTTTGGGCGCGAGGTACAGCAGCAGCTCGTCCACCAGCCCCGCGCGCAGCAGCGCCCCGTTCAGCCGGTGCCCGGCTTCGACATGCAGCTCGTTGATGCCGCGCGCCCCGAGCGCGCGCAGCAGGGCGGGCAGATCGACCCTGTCGTCCGCACCACGCAGCTGCAGCACGGTGGCGCCGCGCGCTTCGAGCACAGCCTGCCGGGCAGAAAATTCAGTATCAAAATGGCCGCCAGCGCAGATGGTTGTAGGGCGATCAGCTACAAATAGTTGAGCATTGGGTGGAGTGCGCAAGCGGCTGTCGAGCACTACCAACTGCGGCTGGCGCGGAGTGGAAACATCGCGCACGTCCAGGCGCGGGTTGTCTGCCAGCACGGTTCCAATGCCCGTCAGCACCGCGCAGGCTCGCGCGCGCCAGGCCTGGCCATCGGCGCGCGCCTCGGGCGAGGTGATCCACTGGCTGGCGCCATTGGCCAAGGCAGTGGTGCCGTCGAGCGACGCCGCCACCTTGAGCCGCACCCACGGCGTGCCGCGCACCATGCGGCTGAAGAACCCGATATTGAGTTCGCGCGATTCGGCGGCGCCAAGCCCCACTTCCACGGCCACGCCCGCAGCCCGCAGACGGGCAAAGCCCTGGCCGGCTACCAGGGGGTTCGGGTCTTCGAGCGAGGCGACGACTTTGGCCACACCTGCGGCGATCAGCGCATCACAGCACGGCCCCGTGCGGCCCTGGTGCGCGCAGGGCTCAAGCGTGACATACGCCGTGGCGCCACGCACATCCGCGCCGGCCGCCGCCGCATCGCGCAGCGCCATGACTTCCGCATGGGGGCCGCCCGCCTGCTGGGTGAAGCCGTGGCCGATCACCCGGCCGTCTGGCGTCACCAGTACGCAGCCGACACGCGGGTTGGGGCTGGAAAGAAAAAGCGCCTGGGCGGCGAGCCCAAGCGCTTGGTTCATGAAGGGCGCTGTGGTGGTCATGGCACCCTGGATGGTAGTGTGGGTTGCTATCTTCCCCAGCACTCTTCGGCGGTGGTGCCCGAAGCAAGATTGTTGGCGCTGCGCACGCCCGTATTGGTCAAGGTGAAATCACCACATCTGTCGGCCGCTTGAGGGCCGGGAGTTTTGCGCGTGGCGACGAGGGTGAAGGCGGCATTGGTGTTGCCCGCTGCGAAGCCGATCGTGTAGCGCTTTGTCGGGTCTGGAGTGCCGCCAGAATCTTTCCATTGGATGGCATTGGGCAGGGCGGTGGGGTACACCCCAGTCGCCGTAGCGGCACGCTCAAGCCACTGCTGCGCCTGCAACAGTCCGGCGCGGGCGTCCGCCCTATGCCCGCGACGGATGTACTCGGCGTAGCTGGGGATCGCAATGGCAGTAAGAATGCCCACCACGGCCACCACAATCATCAGCTCGATGAGGGTAAAGCCCTTTTGCCGTGTGGAATGCGTGCAGTTGATTCTTTGCATAGAGCGGTTCTTGGTTATTGGATCTGGCGCCAGCTTGGGCGCAAGGATTCTTCGGGCATGGCGGCGAGATTTTCCTTGTTGTTCTTGGCGTCGACGTCGACATTCTCGAACTTGTTCTTGCGGATAACGCTGTGCGGACCCTTGGCAACTTTCGCCCGCGAGACGCCTTTGTCGCCCGCTGCGTTGTACACGCCATCGGTGTTCATGTCCACGATCTGAACGGTGGGTTTTCTACCATCCATGATATTGACGAAGGTACGGTATTGGCGCTCTCCATCGACAGAGGTTGAATCGCAGCTTTCCACGTTCGGGTCGACTTTGGAGCCCTTGGCCGGTACTTGGGACCATACCGTTAGGAGATTGCTGGCATCGTAGAACTCCATGGGTTTGAGGAGACGCTCGCCCACGGCTGGCAAGTCGAGATACCAGCCGTTGAAGTTCGCCCACGTTTCCTTCTTCAGATCGTCAACGATATCGACGGTGGCGAAGTCACCGCCGCTAAGTTCGGTGAATTTTTGCTGGGCCAGCTTGGCTGTCGTAACGCCAGTGCCGAGTGCCGCAGGCGTGGGGACGCACGTCGGGCCCAAGGGGCAGGAACCCGCGCCGGGATGCACTTCCAGACGCTTGCCGAGAGTGGTAGTCACCTGGCGGTAACGCGTGTTGTCCAACACCGAATACACAGTCTGCACGTCGACGCTTTCTGCATCTGTCTTCGTGATATTGCGCCCTGTACCAAAGGCCACCATCATGCCGCCCACGGGCACCGTCTTTGCAGTGGGCCCCGTGCCAACCTGCATCGTGCGATCGTTGGCGCGCACGCTGGGGGGCGCGCTGATAGGCTGAATCTTGGTGCGCGCAGTGGCGCCCAAGGCAGCCGGACCTCGAGTTGTGAACAGCGGGCTTCCGCCAAAGGCGATCTTCCAGTTGGTGCTGTCGATGTCTGTGAGATCGAACTTCCACAGGTTGCCCAGGTTGTCGCCCGCGTACACCACATCGGTGCGGTTGTCGCCATTGAGGTCCACCAGACGCGGTGCAGCCAAGCCGTTGTCATTGGCATTGCCGGTGCCTGCTGCTTCGCTGGTGACGGGGATGCGTACGAGTTCCTTCGCACCGTCAAGGTACTGCACCAGCAACACCGGGCGTTGATTCGCACTGTTGTAGCCATTGCCCAGTACCACCGCCCAGCGGTTGTTGTTCATGCGCGTAATTTGCGTGCTACGCATTGAGTCAACGTCATCGCGGACGGGCCGGGCCGTGATGTGACCGATGTCCTTGTCCTCATCCACTGCTTTCGTGCAAGCGGTTTTTTCAGTGCCTGACAATACCGCGCAATTGGGCGCGGGTTCACCAGTACCGCGCGTGCGGTCGAACATGACCAGTTGCGCAGCGTTGCTCTCGGCAAACCCCGGTGGGCCACTCGGGGCAGTGGCGGCGGCGGGATTGGTAACGTCAAGGACGTAATAGCCCTTGCCACCCAGCCCCAGGGTGCCAACCAAAAGCGTGCGCCAAGCGGGTGTGTACGTAGTGGTGTAGCTTGGATCGTCAGGGTCTTGAATGCCGATGCCCAAGTCCACATCACCCGTCATGGGTGACCCATCGACGTAGTACTTGTGCTTGTTGTTGTATTGGGGATCGGTGAGTAGGTTGAGGCCTGATATCACGCCCCTCGGAACGTAGGCGATTTTTTCCGCACCATCAGCGGCCGCGAAACCATGCAACATGCCATCGTTGCCGCCCACATAGAGCATGGCCGCGCGCGATTTGTTACTGCGAACAAAAGCAGCATAGCCTTTGAGTAAGGAATTTCCGGCCGGCGCGCCAGTGTACCACACGTCGGAGTTAATGATGTCACCCTGTCGGCTCTGGCGCTCGCGGTAGGGTTTAGAGGGGGTATAGCCAGCGCTTTCAGACCCCTCCAGGCTGCGATCGCCACGGATGTAGTCAAGGCGCTGTTCGCCCTTGGTGGCACCCTCGTCAGTGCCGCCAACACTCATTTGCAACCAAAGCTTTTGTGCGGTGCTGAGGTTGCTTTCATCGGATGCCCACTTGAAGGGAACGCCTCCTTTGGGTTTGGTGGTGCCCCAAACATCGCTCCAACTGAGGATCAGGCGACTCGAGACGTCGCTGATGGCGTCAAGTTTATCGGCGGTGTTCTTGCCACCCCAGGCAGCGTCGATCGCGGTGGTGCCATCGGTCTTCACTTTCTCCGAAATGACAAAACCCTTCCACGCGTTGTTCGGCTCGTACGCTGCTGTGTATTTGCCCACATCGCTGCGTGAAATGTTGGCGCCACTGGTGGCACTGGAGGTGAGGTCGGGATCGGTTTGTGTACTGATCTGGCCAAAGATCTCCCGGAAGGCTTTGGCCAAGTCTTCGCCCTTGGTCACGGCATAGAAGCGGCCGCGGCCATTCAGAGCCGCGTGCCACAAATCGAGGGCACGTACATTTTCTGAGCCCATTGCCGGCCAGGTTTTGGTGCCAGTCACGAAATCTAGAAAACTCCCGTCGTAGCCAAAAGGTACTTTGCTGGTGGGAGCCATGATGGAGGGAGCCGCGGGCCACTCGGTGGATACGTTGCTGAATCCAATGGTGTAAGTCACCATATGTGGCCAGGTGGCAGGGTCGTACCGTGGATTCCAATAGCGCTCAAGAATCGCGTCTTTGTTGGCGGTGTCTTTGCCAAAATTCTCGGTAGCCGGGGCCTTGCGGTAGTCGGCCGCAGGCTGAACAGTGCCGGTCAGCCCGGTAGTTTGCAAAGGCGTGGCCCAGCTATAAAACGCCCAGTCGGCCAGATTCTTGGGGTCGGTATCACGATAGAGTGCCGATTTCGCACGCTCTGCCGCCGTGCCGCCGCCGTAAACGACCCCATCGGGCAAAGCCAAGTTGGTCGCGTCATCGCGCCTGCTAGTATCCGGGACGTCGTAGTCGGTCCCATTCCACCGTCCGTCCGTCATCATGATATGGTAGTTGCGGCGGCACCCTAAATAAGGTTCTCCGGTGGTGCCAGGCTCTGACGCCCACGGGCCGTTTGAACTCAAGCCACGCCTCATGTACGCATCGGCCTGTCTGAACATCAAATGAGATGGAGTCCCGTTATTGGCCTTGAGGCCGCCTACAAAATTCAGAAAGTTCGTTCGATGGGTGGTTTGCAATACCTTCATGGAGTTCGTATTCAAACTTCCACTATCCACACTCAATGCGTCCGGTGCGTTGCCGTTATTGTGCATGACTTGCCATGAAAGCCTAATCTTTTTGTCAGGCAGCAGACTAGCGTCATAAAGCGGATGAAGAGGATTAAAAATGGAATCCAGCGTATATTTCAGTACATTAATGCGTTTGGCCGACATGGGCCAGGTACCGTCCATATCCGGTGTAGTTTGATTGTTTGATGTACTGTCCTCCCTATCCAGGCGAAAGGCCATACTTCCAGAGTCGTCAATAGAAACAATAACATTTGGCCGGACATACGGCTCTACCGTGCCCGGCGGCGACTCGGCAAGATCAAGAGCCAAAACACCGCAAGGAGCAAGGACAGCGCCGCCTGCAGCCAGGGCAATGAGAGATTTTCGAAAACGGCGTGGGTAATGATTGGGCATGGCATGCCTCCTTTAAGCAAGGCGATGATTAGAGATGTGTCGCATGAGCGCCATGAACAAAATCTAGCGCGCTATTTGTTATCAGGAAAGCTAGTTTTTGCGGATTTGTCGGGCATAGGTCTGCTGCAGCACCGCCATCGTGCCCGGCTTTCGGCCAAAAGCGAGTGCAGTAATGCGGTACACCACATTGGGCTTAACATTGAGTGGTAGAAAATTGCTCGGACCGCCGACAATCAGGCCGGTGTTCTTGCTACTCTCGTCATAGGTCAGTAATTCGATCCAGTACCACCCGCCGCGGTTCGCGGCGCTCGTATCGGCCAAGATGGGATTCGCAGGACTGGTGGCGTTGCCCGGGAGGGCGCCTGTGTATTGACCGTAGCGCGCGCCGACGGTGTTCACGGTCATGTCTTCGAGCTTGACCTCGCCGGGTTGCAGGCTGGTAGGCACAGGGGTGGTGGCGCTGGTGTAGTTCCAGAAATCCTGCCTTCCAGTGCGCTTGGTGCACAAGCCACTGCGGCATTTGGTGGTCTGGGTGTCCAGGTCGGCAAGGAGCGGGACGACTTCTTGCGGGTCTAGCGGAATCTTGTCAGCGCCGCTGATTTTGTCCCGGCAGCCAGTGGCGGTGCAGGCGCCGCCATCTGGGGTTTCGCCCCGGATGTCAAGCTCAGCGTCCTGCAGTAGCGCCTGAGCAGCCTCGAAGGCCCGTTGGTAATCGGCGTCGTTGCCCACCAACATTTCATTGAACAGCGAAGTGCGCGATGCCCATAACGCCAGCAACATCGACAGCATGACGAAGACTATGACGACAAACAGCGCCACGCCGCGCTGCCTCTGGCGAGACTGCCGGTAGAAAGAAAGAGGCATGCTTTGCATGTTGGTTTTTCTGGTCAAGGTTTAAAGCACAGAGCCGATCAGCCCCTGGCTGCGCAACTGAAAAGTGTTGCGGAACGTGACGTGCATGCGCCGCGCACGCGCTCCAGTGAGCGTGCTCATGTCCACCGCAGCTCCGTCGCAGTCCGTGTAGTTGCTGCCTGTTGGAAGATCGATGCGCTCCGTGCCGTAGAGCACCAGGCACACGTCCACGCCCTGTACTTTGGCCCAATCCACCCCCACGCCAGCAGCGTCTACGGATTTGAGCGTGGATGAACCCGGAGTGCTTGTGTTGTCTTGCAGAAGGTAGCGCACCTGGAAGTTGGCGACGTTTTGCACCAAAGGCTGGGCGGCGATGCTGCCGGCGCTGGCGCACACCAATTCTGGTACGTTGGTGACTGGGTTAACTCTTAAACTGAATTTGCTCTCGAGTAAATTCGGGTCAGGATTGGCGCCCAGGCAATCGCGGGCCTGCGATTGGGTGCCACCTACAAACAGTGGCTCGGTGTAGCTGCTATAGCGCACATCAAGCTTGAATTCAGTCGCCCCGGGGCTGTCCTTCCCCTCGAGAATGCCAGTGGGAGTGGTGGGGTCAAACTGACCCGCTTTGGTTTCGAATGCCGCGGGTGCCAAGTAGGGTTCAGCCGCCGTGACGATGCCAGGGTTGAGATTCAGGCGCAGGGAGCCCGTCTGGCGCAGCTGCAGCCCGATGGTGCGCATTGCGAAGGCGCCTTGCTGCTGAATGCTGCTGGCATCGCTCACGGTGCCCGAGACGCCGCGTGACACCATCAGCGAGCCCATGGCCACGGCGATGGTGAGCAGGCCGATGGCGATGCCAATCATGAGCTCGATGAGCGTGACACCGCGCTGGCTGCGCGCAAGTGCCACCGAGGCCGTTCGTGGATATTTTCCCCAACGGTTCGATCCGCAAGCGAGGGCGATGGTGGTTCGCGAGATCATGTCAAGACCCTGGGCAGTAGTACGTGGCGGCGTTGCCGCCGGGAATGTAGGGCGCGCAGCGGCCGGCGATTGGTATGTACTGCAGATGACAGGTGCTGTTGGCAGGGCAGGCTGCAACAGCGCCCGCGCCGGCGCTCAGACTTCCGTCGTTGGCGCGCACTTTGGTGGCATCGATGTCGTCCTTGTAGTTCGCACTCGTGTTGCGCTCGTTTTCGCGCCATGCAATCATTACGCCCAATTGGCGTCCTTGGCCGGCTGCGGCAGCGGTTTCGGCAGGTGGAACAAAAATACTGGCCTGACCCAGTGGAAGCATTTCCCGAACAGACCTTTTCCATACAGCAAGGTCATAGTCGGCCAGTTGCGTATGGGTGCAGCCCGCCGCGCAACTGCCTACGGACGGCGCCGCGCTGAACGTAGTGGCATAGCGGCTAATGTCGGCCAGTGCGTTGGGATTGACGCGCATGCGCTCCCCAAGGTCTTCAATCAACCGAATGGCCTGTGCACGACGCACCGTGGTCGAGGTGTCGGAAAGAGTGCGCATTTGGACGCCCAGAATGCCCATGATGCCCAGCGCAGTGACCACTATGGCAATTAGCGATTCGACCAAGGTAACGCCGCGCTGCACGCGCCGTGTGGCAAAGGATTGCTTGGAGGTCATGGCTTTAACCGTTGCATGGCATATCAGCAGGTGGAATAATGCGAACCCGGCCGCCCGAACTCATACATACCCCGCGAGCGGCAGCATTTGTGATGGATTTATTTAATGGCACGAGACTGAAGCCCAGAAACGCACCCGCCACTAGACCCCATCGATTGAGCTGAATGGTGGCGCCACCCGAAGTGCGCGTCACTTGGGTGTTTGTGGGGGGGGCGAACCGCTGCAAAATCTCACTGTTTTCGCATGCGCCATTAAGGTTGGCATCAGCGCAGACATGCCAGCCGCAACCCCAATCACCCACGCCGGGCGCAAGCGAACAACCATTGGTGTTGTTGGGATTTTTCTGAATGATCACGTTGCCACCGCGTTTGATCGCCTCTGAGCGGGCGTAATACAAAGTGGATTGCAACCCTTCCGCCATTTGCCGCGTGCGCCAGTTATCGATCAATGGCGTAAAGCTGGGGCCCGCCAGCGCCGCCAAGATGGCGACGATGGCCACGACCACCATCAGTTCGATGGCTGTGAATCCTCTGCTGAGGAGCCGCACGCGGGCCCGGAAGGCTTGGGTCGAAGGTGAACAAACTGGCATGAGTACATCCTAAGCACGCTGGCCGAAATGTTTGATGGCTCCCGGACCAGTGGCAGTCCGGCGGGGATGAGCGGCACTGTCAGCGTGTGTACCCCTTGCAGGCCCCCGCGTTGTGCATTCCTTTGCACTCGCGAGACAGGCGCCGCTCGC
>JAGNYI010000084.1:0-3040 GCA_017985015.1 Giesbergeria sp.
GTGATCACCGCACCGCCCATCTCGAAGGGCGTGGCCGGCAACAAGGTGGGATACGGCTTGTAATTGGGCTTCCAGATGATCATGGCCAGCGTCTGCAGCAGGATGGACATGCCCAGCGCGGTAATCAGCGGTGCCAGACGCGACGCGTTGCGCAGCGGCCGGTAGGCCACTTTCTCAATCGTGAAATTGATTGCCGCCGCCACGATGCAGGCAATGATGGTCGCCAGAAGAAGAATCAGCCAACCTGGCGCCCAGGGCATGGCGTCCTGCATGAGGTGGATGCAACTCCAACTGGTGAGTGCGCCGATCATCAGCACCTCTCCATGGGCGAAATTGATCAGTTGAATAATGCCGTACACCATCGTGTAGCCCAAGGCTATCAATGCGTACATGCTGCCGAGAACCAGACCATTGATGATCTGCTGCAGCAAGATGTCCATAAGAAAATCCTTCGTTGTGACGCGCTCGGTTTGCGAGCACCTGCGCGAGGTTCAGCCTTTTGGGCCCGTCTGCCATCTAGCAAAAAACCCGCCAGGAAAGCTGCCGCGCGGGTTTGAAGGCGGGATTGTAGCGAGATGCAAACCTACCACGGATGCGGGCTTGGAGGGGTTTTCCCTTGGGTTTGCGGCGCATCAGAGGGATGCGCAAAACATAAGGCTAGCTACTTTTCGTGCACGCTACTGGTGCACGGTCTAATCAATCAACGCCTGGTTCGGCGGACCGCCGTCGGCGCTGGCGTCCCGGTTGCGTGTGCGCAGTTCGTCCATTTTTTCGGCAATCCGAATCTCCAGGCCGCGCCGCACCGGCTTGTAGAAGCCCGGCGCTGCCATGCCTTCCGGCAGATAGGTCTCGCCGGCAGCGAAACCACCTGCTTCGTCGTGCGCGTAGCGGTAGCCCTTGCCGTAGTCGAGCTGCTTCATCAGCTGGGTCGGCGCGTTGCGCAGGTGCATGGGGACGGGGCGCGTGCCGTCTTGCTTGACCAACGCGCGTGCCGCGTTGTAGGCCTTGTAGACCGCATTCGATTTGGGCGCCACCGCAAGATAAACGACACATTCGGCCAGCGCCAGCTCCCCTTCGGGGCTGCCCAGGCGCTCGTACACCTCGGCCGCATCCAGCGCCAGGCGCAGCGCGCGCGGGTCGGCCAGGCCGATGTCTTCGCTCGCCATGCGCACCATGCGCCGTGCCATGTAGCGGGGGTCGGCGCCGCCGTCGAGCATGCGCACCAGCCAGTAAAGCGCGGCGTCGGGGTCCGAGCCGCGTACCGCCTTGTGCAGCGCGCTGATGGTGTCGTAGAACTGCTCACCGCCCTTGTCGTAGCGGCGCATGCGCTCGCCCAGCACGCGCAGAAGCCAGGCATCGGTGATGTCGCCCACCCTCTCCTGCTCTGCGGCCATGGCCAGGGTTTCCAGGGTGTTGAGCAGGCGCCGGGCGTCGCCATCGGCGTAGGCGACCAGGCGATCTATTGCTACGCTTTCAATAGCTGGCAGCGCTTGCTCCGCCTGCGCCAGAGCCACAATTTTCTTTAAGTCTTCCGTCCCGAGCGGCTCCAGAACATACACCGTGGCGCGTGAGAGCAGCGCCGAGTTCACCTCGAACGACGGGTTTTCGGTCGTGGCGCCCACAAAGGTGAACAGGCCGGATTCGACATGCGGCAAGAACGCATCCTGTTGCGCCTTGTTGAAGCGATGCACCTCGTCGACAAAGACGATGGTGCGCCGCTGTTCCAGGCCGTCCCTCGCCGCCGTGGCGCGCTCCACGGCTTCGCGGATGTCCTTGACGCCGCCGAGCACGGCGCTGATGGCGATGAACTGCGCATCAAACGCGTCGGCCATCAGCCGCGCAATGGTGGTTTTGCCAGTGCCCGGCGGCCCCCAAAGGATGCAGGAGTGCGGCCGGCCCGACTCGAAGGCCAGGCGCAGCGGCATGCCCGGCCCCAGCAGCTGTGTCTGTCCAATGACTTCGCCCAGCGTTTTGGGGCGCAGGCGCTCGGCCAGCGGCTGGTGGGAGGTGGGTTTGGCGGCAGGCACGTTATGAGCAAGAGTGGGTGTGAGGCAAAGCGCTATTACAACGGACAACGGACAACGGACAACGGACAACAGTTTTCGCCAGCACAGTATGGCTGCGGCAGCTATGCTGCAGCACTCTTCATCTTGCACATCCTTCGCCATGCTGCTCGCCGCCAACATCGTCGTTGCCATCATCGCCCTGCTCCATGTCTATATCCTGGTGCTGGAGATGTTTTTGTGGGACAAGCCGGCCGGGCTGCGCGCCTTTGGCATGCGCCAGGAATTGGCGACCGCCACCAAAGTCCTGGGCGCGAACCAGGGGCTGTACAACGGGTTTCTGGCCGCGGGGCTGTTCTGGGGCCTGTGGCTGGGTGACGCGGGGCTGGCGGTAAAGGTGTTCTTCCTGCTGTGCGTCGCTGTGGCGGGCCTGTTTGGCGCCGCCACCGCGAGCCGCAAGATCCTGTTCATCCAGACCCTGCCGGCCGTCCTTGCCCTTGCGCTGCTATGGGCAGGCGCCTGACGCTGGACTGCTATTACTGTTTGAGCACGTCCGCCCCCTGGGGCACCTGGAAATCGAAGGTGGATGCGGGCAAAGCCAGGTTCGCCTGCACCTTGTCAAAGCGAATCATGGAGCGCTGGCCAAAGCTGTCCAGAATTTCCAGCGCTGCCAACTGCTCGCCGCGCAGGCCCACGCGCACGCTCTGCAACTGCCCGTCCTTGGTCCTGGGCGTAGCGTTCACCCACTGCAGCCCGTCCTGCTCAGGCGCAGATTCGAGCGCAAAGTCCTTGGTCAGCGCCTGCAGGTTGGGCGCCGAGGCCAACAACGCCGCCGGTGTGCTGCCCAGCGCCTTGGACTGGACGCGCTCGGTGACCTGGTTCAGGTCGGCGTCGTAGAGCCACAGCGTTTTGCCGTCGGCAACGATGGTCTGGGCAAAGGGCTTCTTGTAGTCAAAGCGGAATTGCCCCGGCCGCTCAAAAGCAAAACTGCCGCTGGACGTTTTGGTGCGCGCTGCCTGACCGTTCTTCGGCGGCGC
>JAGNYI010000084.1:3140-6283 GCA_017985015.1 Giesbergeria sp.
AGCATGTCGCCCATGCCCAGCAGGGCTTCAGCGCCCATCTGATCGAGGATGGTGCGGCTGTCGATCTTGCTGCTGACCTGGAAGGCGATGCGGGTGGGGATGTTGGCCTTGATGAGGCCGGTAATCACGTCCACGCTGGGGCGCTGGGTGGCCAGAATGAGGTGGATTCCAGCGGCGCGCGCCTTCTGCGCCAGGCGGGCAATCAGCTCTTCGATCTTCTTGCCCACCACCATCATCAGGTCGGCCAGCTCGTCGATCACCACGACGATGTGGGGCAGGCGCTGGAGCGGCTCGGGCTCTTCGGGCGTCAGACTAAAGGGGTTGGCAATGGACTCGCCGCGCGCCTTGGCCTCGTCGATCTTGACGTTGTAGCCAGCCAGGTTGCGCACGCCCAGCTTGCTCATCAGCTTGTAGCGCCGCTCCATCTCGCCCACGCACCAGTTCAGGCCATTTGCCGCCTGCTTCATGTCGGTGACCACGGGCGCCAGCAGGTGCGGAATGCCTTCGTAGACCGACATCTCCAGCATCTTGGGGTCGATCATCAAGAGGCGCACGTCGCGCGCCTCGGCCTTGTAGAGCAGGCTCAGGATCATGGCGTTGATGCCCACCGATTTGCCCGAACCCGTGGTGCCGGCCACCAGCACGTGCGGCATCTTGGCCAGATCCGCCACCACCGGGTTGCCGACGATGTCCTTGCCCAGACCCATGGTGAGCATCGACTTGCCCTCGTGATAGATCTGCGAACCCAGAATTTCGGAGAGCTTGATGGTCTGGCGCTTGGCGTTGGGCAATTCGAGCGCCATGAAGTTCTTGCCCGGAATCGTCTCGACCACGCGAATCGACACCAGGCTGAGCGAGCGCGCCAGGTCCTTGGCCAGCCCGACAATCTGTGATCCCTTGACGCCCGTGGCTGGCTCGATTTCGTAGCGCGTGATCACGGGGCCGGGCATGGCGGCCACCACGCGCACGTCGACACCGAAGTCCTTGAGCTTCTTCTCGATCATGCGGCTGGTCATCTCCAGCGTCTCGGGCGATACGCTCTCGCGCTGCTGCTGCGCCGCGTCGAGCAAATCAACCTGCGGCAGCCGGCTGTCGGGCAGATCGGTGAACAAGGGCTTTTGCCGCTCTTTCACCACGCGCGTGCTCTGCGGCACGTCGACCAGCACCGGCTCGATGATCTGCACCGGCACCGGGTGGTGCGCCTCGATGTCGGTGCGCTCGCCAGTGACCACCGCTTCGCGCGCCCGCGCCGCGCGGCGGCCTTCGGCCAGGTCAATCGCCACCTCGCGTCGGGCGCGCCGCGACTGCAGCAAGGCGTCGATGCGCGCGCCCAGCCCTTCGGCCAAAGGGCCCCAGGAAAAGCGCAGCACCCATGCTGCGCCCAGCACCACCAGCACAATCCCCAAGAGGCCCGACCCCGTGAAACCCAGCCAGCGCATGGCCAGTGGACCCATCACATGGCCCACCACGCCGCCCGCATCGCCGGGCAGGAGCGGCTCCAAACGGTACAAACGCGTCCATTCCAGCATGCAGCTGGCCGCCATCAACAAGGCCAGGCCACCCCAAAAAACAGCGCGCTCAAGGGTCGGACGCCGCGCAGGCGCGCCTTCGGCAGGAGCGCCGCCACGCAGCAGGCGAGCGAGCGACGAAATCCAGGCGCGCACACCAGCCGCCAGGCACCACCAGACGGAAAAACCAAAGGCGAAATAGCTCACATCGGCCAACCAGGCGCCCGCAAGCCCAATGCGGTTGTGCACCGCCGCTCGGGCGGCAGCGCCGGAGGTGGACCAGGCCGGGTCTTGCGGCGCGTAGCTCCACAATGCCAACATCCACACCACCAAGACCACAAACCCAGCCATCAGGGTGATTTCGTGACCGAAACGTGCGCCGGGGCTGCGCGGGCCGGACTTGCCGGCAGAAGAGGCGTTCAAAGTGTTGAGGGAGTAGGTCATAAGCGAAGCGCTGAAGCTTACCGCAGCCTCCATTTCAGCCCAGGGTTTGGAGCCGGCTTTTCAGCAGCGTGGCGCCGTTGGGCAGGGTTTCAATAAACCCCCGCACTTCCAGGTCTTTCATCACGCGGCTGACCATCTCGCGGGAGGCGCCAATGGTCTTGGCCATCTCCTGGCGCGACACTTTCTCGTGAATGCGCGAGCCGCCCTCCCCGTCCGGTTCGGCCAGATCGAGCAAGGCATGGGCCACACGTCCATATACGTCCAGCAAGGCCAGCGACTCGATCTTGCGATCGGCGTGGCGCAGGCGCTTGACCAGGCCGCGCATCACCACCAGCGACATGCTGACGTTTTCCGCCAGGCAGCGCGTGAATTCGGCGCGGCCCAATGCAAGCACGTCGGTCTGCACCAGGGCGTGCACCGAGGCCGAATGCGGCTCATTGTCGATGATGCTCATCTCGCCCAGATAGTCGCCCGGCATCAGGGTGGCCAAAATGACTTCGCGCCCGCGCGTGTCGGAGGCGCTGACACGTGCCCGTCCGGTCAGCAGCAGATACAGAGCGTCGGACTTCTGCCCCTGCACCACCAGCGCCTCGCCGCGCTTGAAGCGCCGTTTGCTCACTGCGCTACCCAAGGCTTCGGCCTGGTGCACCGTGAGCAGCGAAAACAGCGGTACGCGCCGCAGCAAATCAAGATTGGTCACGATGGCCATGCAGATACATCCTTGAGTAAGCTCACAGAGTCGGCCAGCCCCGGCCGCGGCTTGCGCCGTTTGTCCGATACTTGGGGCTTGCCTTGTCGCGCCCCGGCGCCTGCTTTGGCGGGTGCGTGGGGCGAACCAACCTGATCTTTTACCATGCCCACTCCTCAGCACGCCCAAGTTCTCATCCTCGGCTCCGGCCCCGCGGGCTACACCGCTGCCATCTATGCCGCCCGTGCCAACCTCAAGCCCGTGCTGATCACCGGCATGGCGCAAGGCGGCCAACTCACCACCACCACCGAAGTCGACAATTGGCCAGCCGACGTGCAGGGCGTGCAAGGCCCCGAACTGATGCAGCGCTTTCTGGAACACGCCGAGCGCTTCAAGACGCAAATCATTTTTGACCACATCACCCAGGTGGACCTGAGCCAGCGCCCGTTCAGCCTCTCGGGCGATACCGGCGGCTACACCTGCGATGCGCTCATCATTGCCAC
>JAGNYI010000085.1 GCA_017985015.1 Giesbergeria sp.
GTGCGCTTTGTGGCGCACGTGGACATGCCCAAGAACATCGAGGGCTATTACCAGGAAACCGGCCGCGCCGGCCGCGACGGCTTGCCCGCCGACGCCTGGATGGCCTACGGCCTGCAAGACGTGGTCAACCAGCGCCGCATGATCGACGAGAGCCCGGCCGGCGCCGAATTCAAGGCCGCGCTGCGCGGCAAGCTCGACGCCCTGCTGGCCCTGGCCGAAGCCACCGACTGTCGGCGCGTGCGGCTGCTGGCGTACTTTGATGAACCGTCCGAGCCTTGCGGCAATTGCGACAACTGCATCAGCCCACCGGCCGTGTGGGATGCCACCGACGCCGCCCGCAAGCTGCTGTCGACCATCTACCGCGTGCAGCAGGCCAGCGGCATTACCTTTGGCGCCGGCCATTTGATGGACGTGCTGCGCGGCAAAGCCACCGACAAAGTGGCCCAGTTCGGCCACGACAAGCTCAGCACCTTCGGGCTGGGCGCCGACCTCTCAGAGCACCAGTTGCGCGGCGTGCTGCGCCAGCTCGTCGCCACCGGCGCCGTGGGCCTGGAAAAAGTGCATCTCGACAACGGTCACAGCTTTGAAACCCTGGCCCTCACCGACGCCTCGCGCTCGGTGCTGCGCGGCGAAGTGCCGGTGCGCCTGCGCGAAACCGTGGCCGCCGCCCCTGGCGAGCGCAAACGCCGCCGCAGCCCTGCCGGCACCCTGCCCCCGGCCGCCGCCTCGCTGGACCAGGCGGCCCAGGTGCGCTTCATCAACCTCAAAGCCTGGCGCGCCGAAGTGGCGCGCGAGCACGGCCTGCCCGCCTATGTGATCTTCCACGACGCCACCCTGGCAGCCATTGCCGAGCGCTGCCCGGCGACGCTCGACGATTTGCAGGGGATCAGCGGCATGGGGGCGAAGAAGCTGGAGGCGTATGGGGGGGATGTGCTAAGGGTGTGTGGGGGCAGTTGAAATCTGGGTGTCTGCATCACATAAGCGATGCACTTTGGCCATGAAGCCTGCCACCATCCCGCCCGTGCGCATCGTGATCGGCGCGGTTCGGCATCGGTATGAGAGCCACTATCACTGAGGCACGCTTTCAACCGAAGTGGGAGACTCGCGTACGCGTGCCGTTGACCCTGAGCCGCCTTTCGGCCTTTTTTGCCCGGTACTTCCCCTTGGCAGCGATTGCTGTTGCACGCCGTGGAACCGAGGTCACGGTATCAGCCACATTGCGGTCACTGACCTGGGAATCGTTGGTATCGGCAACCACCGATACCTCGTCCGTGGTCCGTCGCGGATCGGTTCGGGCTGAGGCTGCCACAGCCCGTCACGCCAGCCAGATTTCCAGCGCCACGCAAAACATGGAACCTTTGTCCGCCCCGTTCGTTGACACTGGCAACACCATGAGATCGCTCCGCCATCTTGACGACGAAGAGTGCGCTGCCCGTGCGCAGCGGGGCGATGTGGCTGCGTTTTCAGCTTTGGTGGCGCGCTACCAGGACCGCATCTTCCGTTTCCTGGTGCGCCTCACGCGCTCGCAGGACGATGCAATGGAATTGACTCAAGAGACCTTCCTGAGCGCTTACCAGGCCCTGGCGCGTTGGCGGCCAGATGCGCGCTTTACTACCTGGCTGTTCCGCATCGCGCGCAACCAGGCCTTTGACTGGCTGCGCCGAAGAAAGCTCGTTGAGTTCGTCGCTTTGGAGGACGGCCAGGATCTCGGTATCGAAGACCCAGCACCCACGCCCGACGCCGCGCTGGAGACGGTGCAGCGTTTCCATGGACTCGAACGGGCGCTGGCACGACTGCCCACCGAACACCGAGAAATCCTGCTGCTGCGGGAAATCGAAGAGATGTCTTACGAGAATATCGCCGAAGTTCTGGACATCAGCCTGGGCACCGTGAAATCGCGCATCGCCCGTGCGCGCGCCGGATTGCTGGAAAAAATTCCGCGCTGAGAGGACGAAACACCATGCCTTGCCCCCGACACGAAGAGCTGTCTGCTTACGCAGACCAAATGATGAAACCAGGCGAGCGCGCCCGGTTCCAAAAGCACCTCAACGTCTGCCCCATTTGTCAGCAGCAACTTGAGGATTTACAGGCACTGCGGCAAACCCTGCACGCGCTGCCCTCTCCCACACTGGGGTTCGACCTGGCCTCCCGTCTGGAGAGTCAGCTGCAGCGCCAGCCCCAGCGCCGGCATCGGCCATGGCCTGCGCTGTGGGGCGGTTCCGGCTGGATGCCTACCGGGCTAACGGCTGGCGTAGCACTGATCTCAGGTGTCTGGCTCGGTGGCCTGCTGCTCGGTGGAGGCACCGCAACGGTCGCTACCCCTGTACAGATGGTTCGCGTGTTCGACCCTGTCCCTCCGGGTGGCCTGTGCGCTGCCGCAGAACTTTGCCGCTTGTCGAAAGGAAGGCCATGAATCGCACCGCCTTGACCCGCTATTTGCTGGCCGCATCCTTGGCCCTGAACCTGGGAGTTGTCGCGTCCCTCGTCATCCGCACCTCAGCGCCTCGACCGGCGAACGTTCCAGCGCAGCCTCAACACTTGAATCTGCAGGACTACCTGAAACTGAGTACCGAGCAGCGAGCCCAATGGAAGCAACTGGAGCCAGCGTTTCTGCAGGCGTTGGCCGCCAATTGGCAGGACATCCGACGGCACCGCGAGGCCCTTGTGCGGCACATTTTTGCCGCGGCTCCGGACCGCACCGCCATCGATGCCGAACAGACCGCCATTGCGGCCCTGCAGGAAGCACAGCAGCAGCGCGTGATCGCGCAACTTCTGGCCGAGCGCGGCGTGCTGGACGAGCAGCAGCGCGAGCGGTTGATGGATCTGCTGCTAAGCCGCTACTCGCAAGAAAGTACGGAAGAAGAGCTGCTGCATCGCGATTGACCCGCTTGGCAGGAGCAGATCAAAAGAATGAGGGAACATTTTGCGACGAGGTTCGTTGAAGACAACAAGGCCACCGAAATGGCTGGCCCCAAAGTCCTTCAATCACTACCGGAGTCTCCTCATGAAATCACCCATCGTCCTCCTGCTTGCCGTCGCTCTTTCTTCTCCCTTCGCCGCGCTGGCCGCCACCGACGCCCATGACCATGGCAAATCAAGCCCCCACAAGCTTGAACTCAATGCGGGCAAGAAGTGGGGCACCGACGATGCGCTGCGCCAGGCGATGTCGACCATTCACACCTCTGTCTCGCAGATCCTTCCCAAAGCCCATTCTGGCAAGGCGAAGGCCGCCGACTACGAGGCTTTCAGCAAGGACGTCACAGCACAGGTCGCCTACATAGTGGAGAACTGCAAGCTTGACCCCCAGGCAGACGCGCAGCTTCACATCATCGTGGCCGACATCATGAGCGGCGTAGAAGCAGCCGAAGGCAAGGAAGGGGAGAAGCAGCGTGCTTCAGGCGTGGTCAAGATCGCTCAGGCTTCCAACGCCTATGGGAAGCACTTCGACCACGCCGGCTGGAAAGCCATCCAGCTGCCGCACTGAAGGGCAGTTCGCCATTGAAAGGTTGCCGGCATTTGCGTTCGCGGCAAGACGAAATTTCCAATCCAACACAACAAGGCAGGTGTCATGTTCATTGTCATCATCAGTTTTCCACCCATCCAGCCCGGCAAGGATGCCGATTTTCGTTCGTGGTTTGCTCAGACCAATGAGGAGTTTGGAAAACACGAAGGATTCATCAGCCGGCGACTTTTGAGCCCTGTCAAAGGGGGCAACTATGCTGCCATCGTGGAGCATGAGAGCCATGAAAGCTTCATGAAAATGCACAGTACTCCTGCCCATGCAAAGGCAAGCGAGCTTGTCGCGCCGCTGTTCAATGGCAGTCGAACGCCTCAGTTCTACGATGTGGTTATGGGCTGAGAATTCCCCCGCGCAATCTCCCGAAACCCCTCCGAAATCTGCCCCTCTCCCTCCACCGCCCGCCAGAACCTCAGCGCCAACCCCCGCGCCTCGTCCCACAGGTCGCGCGTCGCCTCGGTAGCCGCCATCCCGCGCGCGCCCAGCTCCTGTGCCACCACCTCGCCCGCTATCGGCATGTACAGCATGGGCAGCATGTCGTAGGTGGGCGAGAGGCGCCAGTCGTCGCCGTCGAGCACCAGCGAGATGTTGCCGTAGTGGCGGTCGGTGTTGCCGATCAGCCGCCCATAGGCTTCGAGCAGGCGCAGGGTGCGGGCGTCGGTTTCGGTGAGCAAGGGCGGCCGGTGGGCGCGCATGCGCAGCGCGGTGGCGGCCCAGTTGTCCATCTCGCCAATGTACTGGGCGTCGTAGACCAGCAGCGAAACCATGCCCAGGCGCCCGGGCGGCGTTGCAGGTGCGGTGGGCGCGGCCCCTTCTGCGCGCCATGGCGAATAGCGGTCAAAGCGCTCGGATTCGAGGAACACGCGGCCCTCTTGCACGAATACCTGGGTGCGTGCGGCGGGCAGGTCGGCGTCGGCCAGCACCTTCAGCGCCAGGTGCTCGCACAGCAGCAGATCGCGGGTGCGCTGGTCGGCCGGGCTGGCGCCGGCGCTGGAGAATTTGACGATGACGCTGCGGCCCTGGGTGATGCAGCAGAACTTGGGCTGCTCGCCACCGGCCGACGACCCGGGCAGCGTGCCCTGCAGTGCGCCCTGGGCCAGGGCGGGGTAGTCGGCGGCAGATTCTGCCCGCACCAGGCGCGCGGCCAGGGTGTCGAAGCGCTGGCGCGAGGTCTCGCCCACCAGCAGGTTGCCGGGCAGGTCTTCACCGGCCAGGGCCAGCGCGCGCAGGGCGTCGTCGTCGGACCAGTGGCGCGGGTCGGTGGGCAGTTGCAGTTCGGGGTGGACGTGGGCAAAGTTGCGGCCCATGAAGCCCTGGGGCCGCATGTCGGCCAGGAACCAGGGCAGGCCGTCGTGCCGCTCGCTGACGCCATCGGCTTCATCCACCCAGAAACCGCCGCCCGAGAGCGGCACCATGCGCGCAAACGGCGCAGGCACGCCCTGGGCGCTGACGCGCAGGATGGTGACCTCGGTGCCTACGCCGCGCACGGGGCGCGGCAGCAGGTAGCGCTGCGAGCGTGCGGCGCCCACTTTGCGCACCTGGCCGCTGGCGATCAGCGGCGCCAGTGCGCGCGAGACGGTGGGCTGGCTCAGGCCCAGGCCATCGCCCAGCTCGGCGCTGGTGGCCACGCCGCGCTGGCGGCGCAGGATGGCGAGCAATGCTTCGGACCGCGGGGTGGCTGGGGGCATGACGCATTGTATGAATAAATACTTTTGCGTCTTCTTCCTTTGCAACTGACTTTTTATGAATAGATACCTTGAATAGTGCGCTGGCCCACTGGGTGCGGGATGCGCTGGTCCGGTACGCAGGACGGAGGTATCAATTTAATAGCTGCTAACGCATACTGGATAAGCGCTAGAGGCCATTTTTTATCAAAATCCTGGTGGAGCCTGAGAGCCTGTTCAAGGTCTAAGATGCTCTTGCCATGATCAAGCTCCTCCACCTGCAAAACCTCAAAGCCTGGCGCGACAGTGGGCCCGTGCGGCTGGCCCCGGTGACCATGCTGCTGGGCACCAACTCTTCGGGCAAATCGACGCTGCTGCAAAGCCTGCTGCTGCTCAAGCAAACGGCGGCCGCCCCCGACCGCACCGTGCACCTGAACCTGGGGGGCGACGAGGCCAACGATTTCTTCCACTTCGGTGGTTTCGATGCCGTGCTCTCGCACGGCGTCACGGCGCCGCGCCAGTTCTCGATGGCGCTGGAATTCGAGCGCCCCGAAGGCGAGCGTGTGCGCCACGCGCGCTTTGCCTGCAGCTATGGGCAGACGGCCAGCGGCGCCGTGGTGGTGCAGGAGCTGAGCCTTTCCACCGTGGCGCGGCGCTTTCGCCTGGTGCGGCGCGAGCGCGGCGCGTACTCGGTGTGGGTGGACGGCGAAACCCAGCCGCGCGGCAAGGGGCCGCAGTACGCGCCCGAGCGCTCCATTGCCTTCTCTGCCGAGGCGCTGGCGCTGCTGGACGCCGACGGCGCGCACCTGCAAGACCTGAGCCTGGCGCTGCGCCGTGAGCTGGAAGCCATCGTGTACCTCGGCCCGCTGCGCCGCCAACCGGCGCGCGACCAGGTGTGGAGCAAGTCGGCCCCGGGCGAACTGGGCAGCGACGGCAACCAGGTGATCGAGGCGCTGCTGGCCAATGCGCTGCAGAAGTCCGACACCCAGGGCGCCACGCTGGCCAGCGTATCGCACTGGC
>JAGNYI010000001.1:0-202101 GCA_017985015.1 Giesbergeria sp.
TCCGTGGCGCTGTGCTTTTTCGTGGTTTGCGCCCGTCGTCAATTTGGGGCTTCCCGTTTTGGCTTCTGGGTCTAACCGGGCAGTCAAGCCGACCTGCCTTCGGCAGGCGGCTTACTTTCGTTCGTTAGCCTGTTCAAATTCCGGTCTTCACAACCCATGCTTTTGCACACCGCCGCCACCTGTTCAAGCGCTCCTGCGCTGGGGCGCGGTCGCCGGGGTGGGCTTCGCCTGCTGGCGTTGGGGGAAGTTCAGGTGTTTTCGGGCTCTGGCGCTTATGCACCGTGCGCAAGTAGCTCTGTTTTATGTAGCGCAGTGTCTAACTCTGCGCTCAAGCGGACCCGCATTCTGCGGGCCGCTTACCTTGTTCGTTAGAATTTATGATAAATAAACTCCGTGTGAATTTGATTTCCAGCGTTGTAGCAATCGCTACAACATCTTTAGTCGCGTGGGCCTGCTGGTCTGGATACGGGCTTGGAATAAATGACATCATTCGGCATGGTTTTTTTGGCGGATTCACCTTCGTTTTCATGTTTTCGGCAACTGTCGGGCTGCCGATTTACAGCGCTCTCAACTACATACTTTCCCCGCGCCATATACCTCAGGCGAGTGGTTCGACTGATGTTCCGTTCTAACCTTTCAGTCAAGCGGACTGGCCTACGGCCAGCCGCTTACTTTGTTCGTTCAACCGCAAGCCGGAGCTAATGTTGCAATGAGGACTCTCGTCATTCCCCCAGCTGCGCAACGCGATGCAAAGTCGGTGCAGATGCTCAGCGCGTGGATTGCGGAGCAAGGGCTCCACTGCACGCTGAATATTGGCTTCTTTGAGTCAGCGGGGCACGTCGAGCCAAAGGCTTGGGGGATTCTTTTGGCCGATCTTGTGCGGCACATCGGCAATGCTCTCGCGGAAGATCGTGGAACGCCGGCACACGAGACGATTGCGGCAGTCGTTTCATCTCTGCAATCCGAACTGGACGTGCCTACTTCGGCAGCCGTCGGAGAGTTTCATGTTGGTCATGCTTAGGCTTGCATCGCACTCGTCGGGCGCATTGCGGTTGAACCTGCCATTCGAGCGGACCGCCTTCGACGTCCGCTCACTTTCACGTTGGGTCTCACAATAAGGAATCTCCATGCTTGCCAATTCGCTGTCCCCCTGCATCACCACAACGAAGGTCGAGGAATCCCGTGACTTTTACGTCAAGCACTTTGGTGCAAAGATCACCTTCGACTGCGGCTGGTACGTCAACCTCGAATTCGGGAAGGGCGCATCCCTTCAGTTCATGACACCACAGCCAGATCAACCCGTCTGCAATCCTGCCGGCTTGACGTACAACTTCAGCGTCTCCGATGTCGATGCTGAGTTCCAGTTGCTCACCAGCGCGGGTCTGGCTCCGGTCATGCCGCTCGAAGACCATCCTTGGGGTGATCGTGGCTTCGCCGTCCAAGACCCCAACGGCGTCGTTCTTTACATCTATTCGGAGCGAGAACCCAGCCCCGAGTTCAAGCAATACTACAAGTCCTGACGCCATGTCCGCTGACCGCATCTCCAAACTACTCGAAGACATTCGCCTTCTCGATCAAGCCCGATTCGAGCTTGTTCAGTCGCTACGAGAAATCATTCTGGGTTTGACGCCATCCATCTCCGAGGAAGTGAAGTATGGCGGCATCTTGTTTTCTGCTGGGCAGCCTTTCTGTGGCGTTTTTTCCTACGCCAAGCACGTTTCGCTGGAGTTTGGCGCGGGCGCATCCTTGCCGGACAAATACAAGGTGCTTGAGGGCGAAGGCAAGTTGCGCCGTCATATCAAACTTTCGTCGGCCCTAGACATTTCTGGAAAGCATGTCCGTGAGTATCTGGCTCTGGCGCTCAAGGCGTGCTCCAAGCCGTGAGACCCAACCCTGCGCTCAACCCCGTTCGCTTCGCTCTCTGGACGCTGCGCGATAAAGCCGCGCAGCGCCGGTTAGCTCTACTACAAGGGCTTCCCCATAAAAGTCAAACAAATTTCCAACCGTGATGCATCGCGCAGCGATGGATCACGGAATGCATTTCGACTGACTTGATTCAATTCACACCATCTACGCCAGCGCTGCGTTGCCCAATCGAGCAAGGAATGCGGACAGCGAAACTACAAACGGTCATTAATGCTGCTTGTTGCAGCGGACCCTGATGAAAAGACGCACGCGGGGGACCCATTCGTTAGCCGAGGTTGGCCACTGTTTCCAGTCGCCCTGATCTCCTTGAGTTAACCGGTCACGCCCCGCGCAGGTCCAACCTTGACTCACCAACGTTGCTGGCTGCACGCGGTGGTGGAAATCGAAACAAACCTCCTCTGTGTCAATGTATTGGCAGTGCGGTTCAAGCACTCATGCCGGCAGCCTGAAGGCCTCGCCTCGGCTGAGCACGGCCCAGCACATGCGCGCGTTCTTCGCAGCAATGGCCACAATGGCTTTCCAGTAGCCCCGCCGCTGCTCCAGGCTCACGGCCCATCGGCTGATCGGATCGCTCTTGGTCTTGGCCGCTGCCAGCACTGCTCGGGCACCGAGCACCAGCAGGCTGCGCAGGTACGGGTCACCCGCCTTGGTAATGCGCCCCAAGCGCTGCTTGCCGCCTGAGCTGTATTGCCCAGGCACCAAGCCCAGCCAGGCGCACAGCTGGCGCCTGCACTTGAAGTCGTGTCCGTTGCCAATGGTGCTGAGCAGCGCCGTGGCGGTGGTGGGCCCTACGCCGCTTAGCTGCATCAGGCGTTTGGCCTCGGTGCTGTGACGCGCCATCAACTCGATGTGGTGGTCGTACTGGGTAATGCGTTCGTCCAGATGGCTGACCTCGCTGAGCAGATCCCCGATGACAGTGTTGGCCCAGCCGGGCAGGTCTTCCAGGCGGGCCATGGCCTCGCGGCGCACCACAGCGGCTTTGAGCGCCAGCACGATGCCCAGCTCAGAGAGCAGGCCCCGGATGCGGTTGAATGTGGCGGTGCGCTGCTCCACAAAGCCTTGGCGTGCGCGGTGCACCATGAGCTGGCCTTGCTGATCGATCGATTTGATCGGTACGAATCGCATGTTTGGGCGGGTGACGGCTTCGCAGATTGCGGCTGCGTCGGCCGCATCGTTCTTGCCACGGCGGCCCGAGAGGCGGTACGGGATGACGAACTTTGGCGCCATCAGGCGCACGGTGTGGCCAAACTTCTCAAACTCGCGCGCCCAGTGGTGGGCGCCGGAGCACGCTTCCACGCCGATGAGGCAAGGCGGCAGCGAGGCGATGAGTTCGAGCAACTTGCCGCGCGGCACGCTGGGGCGCACCAGCGCGCTCTTGCCTGTGGCATCCACGCCGTGAACAGCAAAGACGTTCTTGGCGAGATCGATTCCAATGGTGACAATGGCAGACATGGACTTCCCCTTCCACAAAAACGAGTGAGTTGATGAGAGGTTGCACTTCCCATCGTGGCACTTTGATGCCGTACCCCGCAATTGCGCGGATCACTCGGGACGGGGAAGTCCCTTTCATTCGTTAGGTGCTTTGTGACTCGCAACTTTTTGGCATACGCAGCCTGCGCTACTGTTCGCATTTTCTGAAACGCAAATCATGGCGCGAGAACTCAGCGAATCTGATTGGAAGGTACTGAAACAACTGCACTCAATCGCATTGGAACGCTTTTGTCAGCGCGTGCTGTCGGAGGTTGATGGCATTGTTGCAGACACTTCAAAAACTTCACATCAGCGCTATCTCGCCATGTATGAGGCCATTCAGCGCCGAGACAAAGAAATATCGAGAGTCTTTGATGACCTGCGGCGCTCAACAGCAATACTTCAACTCGCTGCCCTTCGGTCTCGAAAGTTGATCGAAGACGCAGAGTTCATGCGCTTCAGCGAGGAAACCCAAGGGCTTGCCGGAGTGTTTCTTGAAGCACGCTAACACGTCAATCAACCCGACCGCCCAAAAGCGTCGCTTTTGGGTTCCCTCCGCGCTGCGCGCTCCGGCGGCGGGTTATCTTCAACGCTGGGCTGGGCTGGGCTTGGCTTAACTCCGCGCTCCAGCGGAACGCGCGTGCGGCGCGCCCCTCAGCTTGGTCGGCACCTATTTGATTTTTCTGGGGAATGCCACGCCTGGCACGTCTTTCCGCAGACCGCCGCTCAGTGCCCCGCGCTGGCAAGCCCCGGCGGCTCCGCCTCTGACTCCGCCGCAGGCGCCACCACCACTGGCGGCACGCCCTGCCAGCGCCGCACCACGCGCTGGAACACCAGCGAATTGGGAATCTGCAGCCAGCACGGGTGGCCCTGCGCGGCGTCGTGGTCGAGCAGCGTGGTGTAGAGCAGGTTGATGTCCACCACCTGGCCCTTGGCGCCGGGCTTTTCGGCGGTGTCGAGCACCTCGATGTGGTCGCCGACGCGAAACGGCCGCACGGTGAGGATGAGCAGCGCGCAGAACAGGTTGGAGAGCACGCTCCACGCCGCGAAGAAGGCCACCGCGCCGACGGTGGCAAAGCCGGTGAAGGCGGTCCACAGCACCGTGGCGGAGACGCCCAGGCGCTCGAGCACCAGCAGCAGCGCGCTGCCCATGACGACCCAGCGGATCAGTCCGGTCAGGGGTGCCAGCAGCTTGCTGGGCAGCTGGTAGCGGGCGCTGGCGCGGCGCACCAGCCGGCGCAGCAGGTACTGCAGCACCCAGGCGGCCAGCAGGATCAGCAGGATCTGCAGGCTGGGGACGATGAAGTCCAGCCAGTCCTGCACCCAATCGGGCAGGCGGGATTTGAACTGCTGCAGGCGCGGCACCATGCCGGTCGTCGGTAGCGGCCCGCTCACTCGCGCCGCAGGGCGGGGAACAGGATCACGTCGCGAATGCTGGGGCTGTCGGTCAGCAGCATCATCAGGCGGTCGATGCCGATGCCGCAGCCGCCAGCGGGTGGCATGCCGTATTCGAGCGCGCGCACGAAGTCGTGGTCGAAGTACATGGCTTCGTCGTCGCCGCTGTCCTTGGCGGCCACCTGCGCGTGAAAGCGCGCGGCCTGGTCTTCGGCGTCGTTCAGTTCAGAAAAGCCGTTGCCGAACTCGCGCCCGGTGATGTAGAGCTCGAAGCGCTCGGTGACTTCGGGTCGCTGGTCGTTGGCGCGCGCCAGCGGGCTGATCTCGGTCGGGTGCTCCATGATGAAGGTCGGCTGCCAGAGCTGGTCTTCCACCGTTTCCTCGAAGTACAGCACCTGCAGACTGGCCAGGCTGCGCGCCGAGAGGCGGTTCTTTTCTTCGTTCATGCCCAATTTTTTCAGCGCGCTGATCAGCCAGGCAGCATCGTCCACATGCGCGCCGGCCTCGGTGTACTGGAAGATGGCTTCGCGAATGGTCAGGCGCGCGAACGGCTGGGCGAGGTCCACGGCCCGGCCCTGGTACGAGAGCTGCAGCGTGCCCACGGCTTTTTGCGCTGCATCGCGCACCAGTGCCTCGGTAAAGCCCATCAGGTCCTGGTAGTTCCAGTACGCCGCGTAGAACTCCATCATGGTGAACTCGGGGTTGTGGCGCACCGAGATGCCTTCGTTGCGGAAATTGCGGTTGATCTCGAACACCCGCTCGAAACCACCCACCAGCAGGCGCTTCAGGTACAGCTCAGGCGCAATGCGCAGGAACATTTGCTGGTCGAGCGCGTTGTGGTGCGTGGTGAAGGGCTTGGCGTTCGCGCCGCCCGGAATCGGGTGCAGCATGGGCGTTTCGACTTCCAGGAAATCGTGCTGCACCATGAAGTCGCGCAGGCCGCTTACGGCTTTGCTGCGCGCGACAAAGCGCTGGCGCGCGGCCTCGTCGGTCATCAGATCGACATAGCGCTGGCGGTATTTCACTTCCTGGTCGGCAATGCCGTGGAACTTGTCGGGCATGGGGCGCAGGCTCTTGGTCAGCATGCGCAGCTGGCTGACCTGAATCGACAGCTCGCCGGTGCGCGTTTTAAAAAGAGTGCCTTCGGCGCCGATGATGTCGCCCAGATCCCAGTGCTTGAACGCGGCGTACAGGTCTTCGCCCAGCGCGTCGCGTGTGACGTACAGCTGGATGCGCCCGCCGTGGCTGCCCAGCGACCCGTCCTGAATGGTGGCAAAACTGGCCTTGCCCATGACGCGCTTGAGCATCATGCGGCCGGCAACGGTCACCTTGACGGGCGCTGACGCCAGGGCTTCGGCCGAACTCTGGCCATGCAAGGCGTGCAGGTCGGCCGCGTGGTGGAGCGGTTTGAAATCGTTCGGAAAACTCACGCCGCCGCCCTGGGCCTGGGCTTCGCGCAGGGCGCGGAGTTTCTCGCGGCGCTCGGCGATCAGCTGGTTCTCATCGATGGCGGGGGCGGTGGGGACGGGGTGTTGGTCAGACATGAAAAGCGCTGGTGATGGGGCAGCTCGGCTGCAGGCAGGGCCATGGCGCGTGCGCCAAACCCGACATTTTAAGTTTGCTGGCGCCCACTGACTGCAGGAAGAGCGGATTGCGCCGAAAGGGCTCAGAAATCGGGGGCGATTCCCGTACTCTCCAGCATGTCGGCCACGAGTTCGAGCCGTACCAAAGGGTTGTCCAATTCCATCATCCGCTGTTTCAGGTCCATCGGCATGGGCAGCAGCTCACACCAGCGATTGGCCACCCAGCCGCTGTCGGCCAGCTGTTCGGAGGTGGCGGCGGCGCCAGCCGAGGCGCCTTGCCGTTCGCGCAGGGAGGCGAGAACGGGAGCCAACAGCTGGGCGGTGGCAGCCAAGTGCTCGGGAACAGGCGTGGGGATATCGTCGGGAATCTGCTCCACGTCGGCAATCCACAGGCCATGGGGCAACTGCGTCTCGCGCTGCAGGCGAAAGCGCTGGCTCCCGTGGCAGCGCGCCAGAAGCAGGCCCGCCTGGGGTGCCTCCAGCGTTTCCACATGGGCCAGGGTGCCCACCGCGCAGAGCTTCTCGATCGGGGCGCCGGCACGCCGCACTTCCGTGCCGCTTTGCAGGCACACCACGCCAAAGGGTGCGCCAGCCTCGTGGCATTTGCGCACCATGGTGAGGTAGCGCACCTCAAAGACACGAAGCGCCAGCGTGCCGCCTGGGTAGAGCACCGATTCCAGCGGAAACAGGGGCAGTGAGGTCAGCGAGAGAGGCTTGGTCATGCTTACCGATATCATCCCATGCCGCAGCGAATTCGAGGAAACCCGCACCCATGCTTTATCAGATTGTTTCGTTTTTGCTTGACGTGGTGGGCGGCCTGTTGACCGGTGCCTGCCTGCTGCGCCTGTACATGCAGTGGCAGCGCGTGCCCTTTGGCAACCCGGTCGGTAGGCTGGTGTTTGCACTGACCGACTGGCTGATCCTGCCGCTGCGCCGCGCCATTCCGCCTGCGCGCGCTTTCGATTGGGCCAGTCTGGTGGCAGCCATGCTGGTGCAACTGGTGCAGTACCTGGTTCTGTGGATCATCCTCGGCGCCGGAGCGGGCTGGGCCTGGCTGCCGTGGCTGGCGCTGTTTGGATTGCTGCGTGTGGCGATCACCGCCACCATGGGCTTGCTCATTGTTCATGCCGTGATGTCATGGACGCAAGCGCGCTCGCAAATATCGGACGTGATTGACCGGCTGGCGGTGCCGATTCTGCGCCCGGTGCGGCGCCTGCTCCCGCCCTTGGGCGGCGTCGATTTGTCGCCGCTGGTGCTGATCGTGCTGCTGCAGGTGCTGCTGATGGTGGTGGGCCACCTGCAGGTGTCGCTGTGGCGGTGAGAATATGAATGAAAATAGCCTCTATCGCTTACTGGGTAAGTGTTTATAGCTATCAATAAATGAGCGTAAAAAAGCCGCCCTGCAGGGCGGCTTTTTTAGGGGTGGCATTGCTGCCTCAGGCCACCGCGTCCGCTGGTAGGCGCTGCAGAATGGCCAGGCTTTCGGCGATGGTGTTGCGCAGTTCGCGCCGGTCGCTGATGAGGTCAACGGCACCTTTTTGCATCAGGAATTCGGCGCGCTGGAAGCCTTCTGGCAGAGTGACGCGCACGGTGGATTCGATCACCCGGGGGCCGGCGAAGCCGATCAGCGCCTTGGGCTCGGCGATCACGATGTCGCCCAGAAAGGCAAAGCCTGCGCTCACGCCGCCCATGGTGGGGTCGGTCAGCACGCTGATATAGGGCAGCTTTTTCTTCGCAAGTCGGGTCAGCGCTGCGTTGGTCTTGGCCATCTGCATGAGCGAGAGCAGGCCCTCCTGCATGCGTGCGCCGCCCGTGGCAGTAAAGCAGATGAAGGGCACCTTCTGCTCAATGGCGGTTTCTACCCCACGCACGAAGCGTTCGCCGACCACGCTGCCCATGGAGCCGCCCATGAAGTCGAACTCGAAGCAGGCGACGACGACGTTGATGCTTTTGACCGCGCCGCCCATGACGATGAGTGCGTCGGTCTCGCCGGTGTTCTCCAGCGCTTCTTTCAGTCGCTCGGGGTATTTGCGGCTGTCCTTGAACTTGAGCGCATCGACGGGAATGACTTCCTGGCCAATCTCGTAGCGCCCTTCCGGGTCAAGGAAGGCGTCGAGCCGGGCGCGCGCGCCAATGCGATGGTGGTGGCCGCATTGCGGGCAGACATTCTGGTTTTGCTCCAGATCGGCCTTGTAGAGCACGGCTTCGCAGCTCGGGCACTTGATCCACAGGCCCTCGGGCATTTGCCGGCGCACATTGGGGTCGGTTTGCTGGATCTTGGCGGGGAGGAGTTTTTCTAGCCAGGACATAAGTTTGCCTTTGTAAAAAAGTGCCGCGCTGCGCAGTAACGCCCGCGGCCTATTTGAGGGACTGCCTTACGCCAGGGCCACCGCGCAAGGGCCGCCCCGCCGCGCTGGTGGCGTCCCCCTTCCCGGCGAAGCCGAGAGAAGGGGGATGCGGCGTAAGCCGCTCAGGGGGATGAACCGAATTATGCGTCGAGCGCCTTGCGGATTCCGCGCAGGAAATCGACCGCCACGGGCACCACCTTTTCATGCGGTTGGCCGTCGAGCAGTTGGATGATACGGCTGCCAATCACCACGGCATCGGCCACCTTGCCGATCGCCTGGGCGGTGGCTGCATCGCGAATGCCAAAGCCGACGCCCAGCGGAATGCTGACCTGCTTGCGGATGCGCGGCAGCATGGCCTCGACGGCCGCAGTGTCTAGCGTGCCCGAACCCGTAACCCCCTTGAGCGACACGTAGTACACATAGCCGCTGGCCACACGCGCCACCTGGGCCATGCGCTCGGAGGTAGAGGTAGGGGCCAGCAGGAAGATCAGGTCCATGCCATGCGCTCGCAGCGCGCCAGCAAAGGCTTCGCATTCCTCGGGCGGGTAGTCGACGATGAGCACGCCATCGACGCCGGCCGCCGCTGCATCGCGCACGAATGCGCCCTCTCCATGGATCTGGTCGTAGCGTTCCACCGGGTTGGCGTAGCCCATCAGCACCACCGGCGTGGTCTGGTTCTCTTCGCGGAACTCGCGCACGTAGGCCAGCACTTGTTTGAGGCCAACCCCCAGCGCCAGGGCCTTCTCGCCCGCCTTCTGGATCACCGGGCCATCGGCCATGGGGTCGGAGAACGGCACGCCCAGCTCGATCACGTCGGCGCCGGCGCTGACCATGCCGTGCATCAGTGCGGGGGTAATGTCGGCAAACGGGAATCCGGCGGTCACGTAGGGAATCAAGGCCTTGCGGCCGCGCGCGGCGAGCTGCTCAAACGTGGTGGCAATGCGTCCCGGGTTCATGGTTTTCCTCCTGCGCCCTTGACCGTCAGGCCGCGCATGGAAGGGCGGTCGTAGAAGTCTTCGCCCGACAGGTCGGCCACAGTGCCGATGTCCTTGTCGCCCCGACCCGAGAGGTTCACGAGGATGGATTGGTCAGGGCGCATGGTTTTGGCCAGCTGCATGGCGTAGGCAAAGGCGTGGCTCGATTCCAGCGCGGGGATGATGCCCTCCGTGCGGCACAGGTGGTGGAAGGCGGCAAGCGCCTCGGTGTCGGTGATGCCCACGTATTCGGCCCGGCCGATCTCCTGCAGCCAGGCGTGTTCGGGGCCGACGCCGGGGTAGTCGAGCCCGGCGCTGATGCTGTGTGTCTCGGTAATCTGGCCGTTTTCGTCCTGCAGGATGAAGGTGCGGTTGCCGTGCAGCACGCCGCTGGAGCCGCGCTGCAGGCTGGCCGAGTGCTTGCCGCTGTCCAGGCCTTCGCCGGCTGCTTCGACGCCGATCAGGCGTGTTTTTTCAAATGGGATGTAGGGGTAGAAGATGCCCATGGCATTGCTGCCACCGCCCACGCAGGCTACCACCACGTCGGGCTGCTCGGCGGCTATTTTTTGATCGGCCAGCATCGGCGGCATCTGCGTCAGGCACTCGGTGCCGATCACGCTCTGGAAGTCGCGCACCATCATGGGGTAGGGGTGCGGGCCAGCCACCGTACCGATGATGTAAAAGGTGTTGTCCACGTTGGCCACCCAGTCGCGCATGGCTTCGTTCAGCGCGTCTTTCAGCGTCTTGCTGCCCGAATCCACCGGCACCACGGTAGCGCCCAGCAGCTTCATGCGGTAGACGTTCGGGCTTTGGCGCTTGACGTCTTCGCTGCCCATGTACACCACGCATTCCAGCCCATAGCGCGCGCAGATGGTGGCCGTGGCCACACCGTGCTGGCCGGCGCCGGTCTCGGCAATGATGCGCGGCTTGCCCATGCGCTTGGCGAGCATGGCCTGGCCGATGACGTTGTTGATCTTGTGCGCGCCGGTGTGGTTGAGGTCTTCGCGCTTGAGGTAGATCTGCGCGCCGCCAAGCTCCTGGCTGGTGCGCGCTGCGTGGTACACCGGCGAGGGCCGGCCGACGAAGTGGTTCAGCTCGTAGGCGAATTCGGCCAAGAAGTCCGGGTCATGCTGGTAGCGCGCATAGGCTTCCCGCAGCTCTTTCAGGGCAAAGGTGAGGGTCTCGCTGGCGAAGCTGCCGCCGTAGCTGCCGAAATGGCCCGACGCGTCGGGCTGCTGGTAATCAAACATGGGTGTTCCTGGCAAGGTGCTCGTCGGCCGCACGCACGGCGGCGACGAAACGTTGGATCTTGTCGGCGTCCTTGATGCCCTTGTGGGTTCCTCCCCCAGGGGCATCGCATTCGACGCCGGAGCTGACGTCAACCGCGAGCGTGGTGCAACGCGGCCGGAGCGCCAAGATCCCATCGCCCACGTTTGCAGGCGAGAGTCCACCACTTAAGACGAGGTGAGCGTTTACGCTTGGAGGAAGAAGTGACCAATTGAATGCCTTGCCGCCACCGCCATACGCTTCGACATGGGCATCGAGCAAGATGGCTTGGGCGCGGGAGAATTGCTGGGCATATTCTACGAGGGGGAAGCGTGCCCCGCCGTCGCCCAGGGGTATGCGCGCGGCGCGCAGGAAGGTCCGGGCGCCCTGGCCGCTGGCCGCCCAGCAGTCTTCCGGCGTCTCATCGCCATGGAATTGCAGCGTAGCGCCTGCCACATAAGCGCTTGCAGCTATCACATTGATAGCGCTCTCGTTGACGAACAACAGCACGGGTGTGACAAACGGCGGCAGGCGTGCCGCCAGCTCTGCCGCACGCGCAGGCGTCACGGCACGCGGGCTCGGCGCATACATCACAAAACCGATGGCGTCGGCCCCGGCGGCCACGGCCGCATCCACGTCTTGTTCGCGCGTCAGCCCGCAGATCTTGATGCGTGTGCGGGCCGGGGCGGGAGCGGGGGCGCTCAACCCGCCGCCGGGCCGCCCCAAGGCGGGTTGGGCCCCCTCGGGGGGCAGCGAACCACGCGCAGCGGGGAGCGTGGGGGCGCTCAACCCGCCGCCGGGCCGCCCCAAGGCGGGTTGGGCCCCCTCGGGGGGCAGCGAACCACGCGCAGCGGGGAGCGTGGGGGCAATATCGGTCATGGAAGCCAATCATACGCAGCGGTTCGTGCGGGCAGGCCCCACGATTGCGCGTACACCGGCCCCAGAAAATACAGCCCGTCGGGCGAAAAGGTCGGCGCCGCCACCTTGCGCGAGCGCGCCTGCAGTACCTCAGCCATCCATTCAGGGCGCTGGCTGCCCTGACCAACAGCAATCAGGCCGCCCATGATGTTGCGGATCATGTGGTGCAAAAAGGCGTTGGCTTCGAATTCGAAGTGCCAGTAGCAGATATCTGCGGCCGCATCGCCACGCCGCGTGATGCGGATCGGCTGCAGCGTCTTGACGGGCGAGAGCGCCTGGCACGCCGCAGCGCGAAAGGAGGTGAAATCGTGCTCGCCTTCCAGCATGCGCGCCGCCTTGGACATCGCATCGCCGTCGAGCGGGCGAAACACCCAGCCCACGCGCCCGGCGTCGACGCTGGGGCGCACGGGCGACTGGAGCAGTACATAGGCATAGCGGCGCGCCGTGGCACTGGCGCGGGCGTGGAAACGGTCGGGTACGGCGCGTGCCCACTGCACGGCGATGTCGGGCGGAAGAAAACGATTGGTGCCACGCACCCACGCAGCATCCGGACGCTGCACCCGGGCATCGAAATGCACAACCTGCATCAGGCCATGTACGCCAGCGTCCGTGCGGCCAGCGCAGAGGGTCGAGATGCGGGCGGTTCCATCCGCGCAAAAGCGGGCCAACGCCGCTTCAAGATGATCCTGAACCGTATTGCCCGAACTCTGGCTCTGCCAGCCGCTGTAATGCTGGCCGCTGTAGCTCAGACCCAGGGCGATCCGGCCGCTCAATGCCGCAAACCTAATTCAGTTCGCTGAGCATGCGCTGGGCGCGCGCCTTGAGCTCGCCGCCCGATTCCGCGATGACTTCCTCGATCAGGGTGCGAGCGCCGTCGCTGTCACCAATGGCGTTGAACTCGTGCGCAAGAGCGAGCTTGGTGGCAAGCGGGTCTTCTTGCACTTCAGATGCAGCTTCTGCCGGCGCACGTTCTGTCGTGGGGCCCGCCGCATCGGTGGCGTTGAGGTCCAGTGACAAATGGCCCAGGTCAAAATCCATCAGACCGGAATCCGAGGGGATGAAGGGCGTGGGCTGGCTCACCTCCAACGGTTGGGGTTGTGTGTCGAGCGAAGGAAGGTCCATCGGGAAATCGAGATCGTCGGGTCGTGCGGCGTGCGCTAAAGGCGCCGGGCCAGTGGGAGGGGTCCATGCGGGCTCTTGTGCCGGCTCGCTGGTGGTGGCTGCTGCTGCTGCCGCCGCCGCGGCAAAGCTGCCAGCCGCTGCGGAGGCGGCGGGCACAGAGACTGGGGCGGGTGGCGCCTCCGTCAAGGCATCGTCTGGCAAGTCCAGGTCCAGATCAAGGTCCAGATCTGCCGGAAGCGACGGCGGCCCTTCGGACGCGCCATAGGTACTGGCAAAGCTGCTGGGGGGCGTGAACTCAGGCGCTTCAACTGCCTGGCCGCCGGGTTGGTAGAACCGATTGTCCGGATCGAGTTCGCGGCCCAGTTCGGTCACGCGGTTCCAGTCGGTGCCTTGGCCATCGGATATGCGGTAGATATCTTTGGCGACCACTTCCAGCGCTTTGCGATCCTGGCGCTTGGCATAAATTTCAGCCAGCTTTGCGTGTACGGAAATGCGGTCCGGGTTGTGGCGGATCGCTTCTTTCAAAATCTCTTCGGCCTGCAGATCGCGGCCGTAGGCCAGGTAAACATCGGCCTCGGCCACCGGATCCACGTCCCCGCCTGCGTCAAGCTGGCTAGGGGAGTAGGCCATCGAAGAACCGGTGGAGCTGTCGTTGCCAGCGGTATCGACACGTTGACCGCCACTGGCCCCAAAGAAGGAGTCGGGCTGGAGCTTGCTTTCCAGGAAAGAGCTATCAACGCCTGCGTTGGCGCGCCGGTTTTGTGCCACGCGGTAGCCGCCATAGCCGAGCAGGAGCAGCAAGAGCAGGGCCGCGCCCGGGATGAGTGGCTCGTCGATCAGGCCGGCGAGGAAGCCGGGTTCTTCCACGGGAGCTGCGGGAGCCGGGGTTGCTGCGGCAGGAACCGGTGCGGACGCGGGAACCATCTCACTGGTGGCGATCGTGCCCGGTGCGGAAGCGGCTGCGGCGGGCTCCGAACTGCTTGCAGCAGGGGCTGGTGCTGCTGCGTCGGGCGCGGAGCTGCTTGCGGCTACCGCAGGGGCCGTGGCTGCAGGGGCAGGCGTGGTTTCGCCAGCAACGGGCGTTGCGGGCAAAGCCGCAGCGACGGGGCTGGTGATGGCGGCACCAGGTGCTGCACTGCCCGCGACGCCACTCGGCACAGCTGCCGTGCCGCCCGCATCTGCGGAGGCGAGTTTGTTCAACTCGCTGATGTTCTTGGAGAGTTCTTCAACGCGGGCCGAAGCTTCGTTGGCTTGCTTGCGCGCGGCCAGAGCCTCGGGCGTGGCCTTGCTGCCCTTGACGGCGCCTTTGGAAAGGGTGAGCTTGTCGGGTGAAGTGCTGGCTGGCGTTTGCTCCTGCACTTGTGCCTGCACGCGCCCGCTCTCGCTGCGGCCGGCGGCTGTGGTTTCTGCTGTTGCGGTAGTGCCAGCCAGCTTGCGGCGGTAGCCGTTGAAGTCGCGGCTTTGCGCGGCAATGGTCTGGCGCGCTTCGGCTGCCGGCGTGGCACTGGCCTGGGCGGCATCGGGCAATTGCAGGACTGCGCCTGCCTTGAGGCGGTTCACGTTGCCGCCGATGAAAGCGTCCGGGTTGGCGCGCAGCAGAGCGACAAGCATCTGGTCAAGCGAGATATCGCGCGGCCGATGCGTGTTGGCAATGCGGCCGGCCGTGTCGCCTGCCTTCACGTTCACGCTGTCTGGCGATTCGGTGGCAGGTGCGGGAGCCAGGCGCGCCGGGGCGGCCGGGCGCGGGGCAATCACGGCAGACGCGCGTGCTGCAGGCTGCGGCGACGCACTGACTTGGGGGGCAGCGGTGACAGCGGGCGCAGCGCGGCGCAGCGCGGGCGGATCAAACAGCATGGTGTAGCTGCGTGTGATGCGCCCGGTGGCCCACGTCGCGTCAATGACCAGATCGACAAAGGGCTCGTTGACGGGCCGGTCGCTGCTGACTCGCAGGACAGAACGGCCATCCGGCAGACGCTGAAGCACCAACCGCAATTGCGAAATAGCGCTAGAGTACTCAAGCCCCTGGCTGCGGAAGGTTTCCGAACTGGCCGTGGTGGCCTTGAGCGATTCGGCCTCTGCCGGTGTGATGCGCGGCAAATCGATTTCAGCGCGCAGTGGTTCACCCAGTGCAGACTGCACCGTGATGGGCCCCAATGCGAGGGCCAGAGCGTCAGGTGCATAAAAAGCCACAGACGCAAGCGTGGCAGCCGCCAGCGCAGAGAATTTCCAACGGTGCATGGTTGCCATTTGCTGATGGGAAAAGGTGGCGTCGCCGCGCGGATTGTCGTTTTTCATGGTCTGTTGCCCGCCCCGCTCCGGCGTTAGAAAATGTGTAAAAGCACCATAGCAGCAATGTTTTGCAGTGACAAGCTAAGGAAATGGGGAAGCTTCAGCCAGGCACCGCGAAGGCGTCGCGATGCCTTTGGCTGTTGTCTTGCGACAACGAGCGTAACCGAGTGCGTCTGTTCGCAGGTGCCTTTTTGGCCCGCGTCAGGCGTCCAGCAGGATGCGCAGCATACGCCGTAGCGGCTCGGCCGCACCCCACAAAAGCTGGTCGCCCACGGTGAACGCGCCCACGTAGTCCGGCCCCATGGCCAGCTTGCGGATGCGGCCGACGGGAATCTGCATGGTGCCGGTAACGGCCACAGGCGTGAGATCCTTGATGGTGGCTTCGCGGGTGTTGGGCACCACCTGCACCCATTCGTTGTCGGCAGCAATCATGGCTTCGATGTCGGCCACGGGCACGTTCTTCTTGAGCTTGAAGGTCAGCGCCTGGCTGTGGCAGCGCATGGCCCCCACGCGCACGCAGAAGCCATCGACGGGAATCGCAGCCGAGTCGAAGCCCTCGCCCATGCCCAGAATCTTGTTCGTCTCGGCCATGCCCTTCCATTCCTCTTTGGACATGCCGTCGCCCAGATCCTTGTCGATCCAGGGGATCAGGCTGCCGCCCAGGGGAACGCCGAAGTTGGCCGTTTCGGCGCTGGTGAGCGCGCGCTGCTTGGCGATGACCTTGCGGTCGATTTCCAGGATTGCGCTCTTGGGGTCGTCGAGCAGCGCCTTCACCTCGGCGTTCAGCGTGCCGTACTGGGTCAGCAGCTCGCGCATGTGCTGGGCGCCACCGCCCGACGCGGCCTGGTAGGTCTGCGTGCTCATCCATTCCACGATCCCTGCCTTGTAGAGGGCGCCGACGCCCATCAGCATGCAGCTCACGGTGCAGTTGCCGCCAATCCAGTCCTTGCCGCCGTGGGCCAGGGCGTTCTTGATGACCGGCATGTTGACCGGGTCGAGCACGATGACGGCGTCTTTTTCCATGCGCAGCGCAGAGGCAGCATCGATCCAGTGGCCGTTCCAGCCGGCAGCGCGCAGTTTGGGGTACACCGCGTTGGTGTAGTCGCCGCCCTGGGCGGTGAGGATGATGTCGCAGCGCTTGAGGGCGTCAATATTGAACGCGTCTTGCAGCGTGGTTTCGCTCCTGGCCATCGCCGGTGCCTTGCCGCCCGCGTTGGAGGTGGAGAAAAACAGCGGCTCGATCAGGTCGAAGTCTTTTTCTTCGGCCATACGGTCCATCAACACCGAGCCGACCATGCCGCGCCAGCCGACGAGTCCTACCAACTTGCTCATTTCAACGCCCCTATCAAGTTAAAAAACAGTGCAGACCAGACTGTTTTGCCCCGGCTCGTCTGGCCAGGGAGGGCGCACGACGAACCGGAGCTGGGTCAGCCCTTAATGGTCGTGGTTTTGGTGGTGCTTGCGCGCGCGGCCACATCTGCCAAGGTGGCAGGTGCGATGTTCACGAGGAACAGGCGGTCGGCAAACATAGGGCAATATTCTACTGGACTGGAATTTTGCGAGACTTACAGCGTTGAGGCGGCCGACCATTGCCCCGGCGGTCTGGCGCCTGAAGTTCAGGCGAAGGGCACGGAGAGTCAAAATGTCTAGAACAGAAGTTTTCAAGGATTTGCCATGGCCAGATTAACGCGGCGTCTCGTTCTGGCTGGGGGTGGGGTTGCTTTGGCTGCGGTCGGCGTTGGTGGCTATCTCATCAAGCATCCCAGGCCTGCGCCCATTGGCTTTGACATCTCGCCGGAGGAGTTGGCACGGGCGCGTGCGTTGCTCTCGCGCCATCTTTCCATTGATGCCCATGCCCACCCAGGCCGCACCTTTGTTGACGGGGCAGAGAATCTGTCTGGGCTGGTCTGGCTCTACGCCAAGCTGGGAACGTTTGAGAAAAGAACGATTGCCGATATGCAAGCGGGTGGTTTGACCGCCGCAGCCTTTGCCGCCGTTTCAGACTTCCAGACGCTCGGCGCCGCCGGTGAAAGCCTGACGGCGGTACGCAACTTCGACCCTGGCGAAGCCTGGATCAGCTACCAACGGCAGATCGGCAACATCCAGGCGCTGAGCGACAGCGGGCTGGTTCGGCCTATCAAAACCTTGGCCGATTTCCAGTCGGCCAAGGCTTCGGGCAAGCCCGGCGCGTTCCTGACCGTCGAGGGCGGTGATTTCCTTGAAGGGAAACCGGAACGTGTGGCCCAGGCCTATGCCGATGGGGTGCGGTCCATCACGCTCATGCACTACCGCAACAACGAGTTGGGCGACATCATCACCAGTGCCCCCGTGCATGGAAAGCTGAGCGATGCTGGCGTGGCTGTGGTCAAGGCCATGAACGCCATCGGCATGTTGGTGGACGTTGCCCATGCGTCGGAAGCCACCGCCATGGGCGCCATTCGTGCGTCGTCCAAGCCCGTAATTGCATCGCATGTCCACGTGCAGAGCGAAAAACTTCAGCACCCACGGTTCATTTCTCTCGATCTGGCCAAAGCCGTTGCAGAGACAGGTGGTGGCGTTCTGGGGGCGTGGCCTGCCGGAATTGGCGTGGTTGATCTCAATGGCTTTGTGGATCGCACCTTTGAGCTGGTTGACCATGTCGGCATCGAACATGTCTGTCTGGGAACAGACATGGATGCCAACTACAAACCGGTGTTGGATACCTATGCCAATCTGCCGGTCTATGTTGCCGGGCTATTGAAGCGCGGCATGCAGGAGCCCGAGGTGGCGAAACTCATTGGCGGGAACTTCCTGCGGGTCTTTGCGGCGGTGCAGAGCGTCTGATCTGCACCAGGCCGGTGGCACACTTTGAGCCTTCAGCCCAGCGCCTTCACTACCGCATCCCCCATCTGCGCCGTGCCCACTTTTGTGGTGCCTGCGCTGTAGATATCCGGCGTGCGCAGGCCTTGGGCGAGCACGCTTTGCACAGCGGCCTCAATGCGCTGGGCGGCTGCTTCCTGGTTCAGGCTGAAGCGCAGCATCATCGCGGCAGACAGGATGGTCGCCAGCGGGTTGGCCACGCCTTTGCCGGCGATATCCGGCGCGCTGCCGTGGCTGGGTTCGTACAGGCCCTGGTTTTTGGCATTCAGCGACGCTGAGGGGAGCATGCCAATCGAGCCGGTGAGCATCGAGGCCTCGTCGCTCAGGATGTCGCCAAACATGTTGCCGGTGACGATCACGTCAAACGCCTTGGGCGCCTTGACGAGTTGCATGGCGGCGTTGTCGACGTACATGTGCTGCAGCTCTACGTCGGGGTATTGCTGCCCCACTTCGGTCATCACGTCTTTCCAGAACTGGAAAGTCTCCAGCACGTTGGCCTTGTCCACGCTGGTCACGCGCTTGCTGCGCTTGCGCGCCGCCTGGAAGGCGACATGGGCAATGCGCTCGATTTCGGGGCGGCTGTAGCGCATGGTGTCGAAGGCTTCTTCGGCGCCGGGGAAGTGGCCGTCCACGGCCGTGCGGCGGCCGCGGGGCTGGCCGAAGTAGATGTCGCCGGTCAGCTCGCGGATGATGAGGATGTCGAGACCTGCAATCAGCTCGGGCTTGAGGCTGGACGCGCCAACCAGTTGCTCGTAGCAGATGGCGGGGCGGAAATTGGCGAACAGGCCCAGGTTTTTGCGCAGGCCCAGAATGGCTTGCTCGGGGCGCAGCGGCCGGTCGAGTTTGTCGTATTTCCAGTCGCCCACGGCGCCGAACAGGATGGCGTCGGCCTCCTTGGCGAGTTTCAGGGTGGACTCGGGCAGGGGGTGGCCGTGCGCCTCGTAGGCGGCGCCGCCCACCAGGGCCGATTCCATCTCGAAGGGGAGGTCCAGCGCATCCAGGACCTTGATGGCCTCGGCGACGATTTCTGTGCCAATGCCGTCACCCGGCAATACCGCGATTTTCATGGTGATGCTTCTATTTTGATAGCTGTAAGCGCTTTATTTATAGGCGCTATAGGCCTATTTCGTGTAAATTTTCAGGACACCATCGAATGCGCCAGCCAGGGCTTGGTGGCCAGGCGCTCGGCTTCAAACGCCTTGATCTTGTCCGTCTGGCGCAGCGTCAGGCCGATGTCGTCCAGGCCGCCCAGCAGGCAGTACTTGCGGAAGGCCTGCACTTCAAACGCAATCTCTTGCCCCTGCGGGCGCACGATCACCTGGCGCTCCAGGTCGATGGTGAGCTGGTAGCCGGGGAAGGCCAGCACCTCGTCGAACAACTGGGCCACCGTGGTTTCTGGCAACTGAATCGGCAGCAGGCCGTTCTTGAAGCAGTTGTTGAAGAAGATGTCGGCATAGCTGGGCGCGATCACACAGCGAAAACCGTACTGGTCCAGTGCCCAGGGCGCGTGCTCGCGGCTGGAACCGCAGCCAAAATTCTTGCGCGCCAGCAGGATGGAGGCGCCCTGGTAGCGCGGCTGGTTCAGCACGAAATCGGGATTGGGCTTGCGGCTGGCCGGGTCCTGGCCGGGCTCGCCGTGGTCCAGGTAGCGCCATTCGTCAAACAGGTTGATGCCAAAACCCGTCTTCTTGATGGATTTTAGGAACTGCTTGGGGATGATGGCGTCGGTGTCGACGTTCTCGCGGTCCATGGGGGCGACGAGGCCCTTGTGGGTGTTGAATTTCTGCATGCTGGGCTTTCTTATTTGGCGGCGCGCTCGATGGCGCTGCCGGCTCGGCCAATGTCCTGGCCCATGCCCTTGACGGTGTTGCAGCCGGCCAGCACAAAGGCCAGCGACAAGGTGAAGAGGATTGCGGTCTTTTTCATGACAGGCTCCTTCAGTCGAATGGGGGTGAGAGTCAGGCGAACTTGCGGATATCGACGAAATGGCCGTGCACTGCGGCTGCGGCGGCCATTGCCGGGCTCACCAGATGCGTGCGCCCGCCTGCGCCCTGGCGGCCTTCGAAGTTGCGGTTGGAAGTGGACGCACAGCGTTCGCCGGGCTCCAGGCGGTCGGCGTTCATCGCCAGGCACATGGAGCAGCCGGGTTCGCGCCACTCAAAGCCGGCGGCCTTGAAGATGGCATCCAGCCCCTCGCGCTCGGCCTGCTGTTTCACCAGGCCCGAGCCGGGCACGACCATGGCGAGTTTGACGTTGCCCGCCACCTTGCGGCCGAGCTTCTTCACCACGGCGGCGGCTTCGCGGATGTCCTCGATGCGGCTGTTGGTGCACGAGCCGATGAACACCTTGTCGATGGTGATGTCGTCCATGGCCTTGCCGGGCCGCAGGCCCATGTAGGTGAGCGCCCGCTCGATCGCGCCGCGCTTGCTGGCGTCCTTTTCCTTGTCGGGGTCGGGCACGTGGGCGTCGATGCCCAGCACCATTTCGGGCGAGGTGCCCCAGGTGACTTGTGGAACGATGTCCGCGGCATTCAGGGTGACCACCGCATCGAAGGCCGCATCTGGGTCGGAGTGCAGGGTGCGCCAGTAGGCTGCGGCCTGGTCCCATTCGGCGCCGCCGACAAAGCGCCCGGTTTTCGCATCGTAGCCCGGTGCCAGGGGCTTGCCGCGCAGGTAGTCGATGGTTTTTTCGTCCACCGCCACCAGGCCGGCGCGGGCACCGGCTTCGATGGCCATGTTGCAGACCGTCATGCGGCCTTCCATGCTGAGCGCGCGAATGGCTGGGCCGGAAAACTCAATCGTGTAGCCCGTGCCACCGGCGGTGCCGATCTTGCCGATGATGGCCAGCACGATGTCCTTGGCGGTGATGCCGGGTGCCACCTGGCCGTTCACCTGCACCAGCAGGTTCTTGGCCTTCTTGGCCAGCAGGGTCTGCGTGGCCATCACGTGCTCGACTTCGCTGGTGCCGATGCCGTGCGCCAGTGCGCCAAAGGCGCCGTGGGTGGAGGTGTGCGAATCGCCGCAGACGACGGTCATGCCAGGCAGCGTGGCGCCGTTTTCCGGGCCGATGACGTGCACGATGCCCTGGCGCTGGTGCATGAACGGGAAGAACGCCGCCGGGCTGATCTGCGCCATGTTGTCGTTCAGCGTGGTGATCTGCTCTTTGCTGATCGGGTCGGTGATGCCGTCGTAGCCCTGGTCCCAACCGGTGGTGGGGGTGTTGTGGTCGGCCGTGGCGACAATGGAGCTCATGCGCCAGACCTTGCGCCCGGCCTGGCGCAGGCCCTCGAACGCCTGGGGGCTGGTGACTTCGTGTACCAGATGGCGGTCGATGTAGAGGATGGACGTGCCGTCTTCCTCGGTGTGGACGACGTGCTCGTCCCAGATCTTGTCGTACAGGGTGCGTCCCATGGGGTGCTCTTCTTTCAGGTGGGGAGATGAATTTTAGGTTTTGTTGCGCTCGTCAGCAGCAGCTGGGGCCAGGTGCTGCGCGAGCAAGTGGGCAGTGACCGGCAGGGCGCCAAAGTCGCGCGCCACCAATGTGAGGGTGCGCTCGGCCCAGGGCTCCAGCAGGGGAACGGCTTGCAACTGGCCCACGCCGCGCAGCAGGGCAAAGGCGCGATCGGGCAGCAGGCCGATGCCCAGGCCGTTGTCGATCATGCGGCACATGGCGTCCACGCCTGTCACCTGGATGCGCTGGCGCAGCGTGCGGCCTACGGCGGCGGCCGCTGCGCGCATCGCCAGGCTGATGCTGCTGTTGGCGTGCAGACCGACGATGTCGTGGTCGAGGATTTCGCTGAACTGCACGCCGTCCCGCGCCGCCAATGCGTGCCCTGTTGGCACGACCAGGACGAGCCGGTCGCTGCGGTACGGCCGGGTTTGCAAGTCGGCGGCTGTGCTGCTCGGGCCCAGATGACAGATTCCCAGATCGGCCGCGCCCTCGCTGACGGCATGCTGCACGGCGCCGCTCAGGTGTTCCTGCAGGTCGATCTTGATGTGGGGATGGGCGCGCGCAAAGCCGCCCAGGTCTTCCGGCAAAAAGCCCACGATGGCGGAAATATTGGCATGCACGCGCACGTGGCCGCGCACCCCGCCCGCGTACTCGCCCAGCTCGCCCTGCATGCGTTCCAGGCCGAACAGCACGGTGCGTGCGTGGTGTAACAGGCTCTCGCCGGCGGGGGTCGGCCGCACGCCGCGGCTGTGGCGGTAAAGCAGAGGGGTTTCCACGGCAGCTTCCAGGTCCGCCAGCCTTTTGCTGACGGCCGAGGCCGCCAAGAACTCGCGCTCTGCCGCCCGCCCGATGCTGCCCAACTCGCAAACCGCAACAAAAAGCTGCAGCGAGGTCAGGTCGATACGGCGCGCAAAGTTGCGCTCTGAGCGGGACATGGAAGCAAAGACCCCTTGAAAAACGAAGTCTTTGTATTTTCTTCTAATAAATATTCCTTAGACATCGCAAAACGCGATTCCTAAGGAATTGAAATACGCGCGGGGCGAGCCGCTCTTACAGCGAATGAACGGCGCCTTGCTCGGGCACCAGCGCTGGCCAGCGCAACTCATGGGTGATGCGTTCGCGCAAGCGGTCAGCGGCTGCCATCTCTCCATGCACCACGAACACCTGACTCGGAGCGTGGTCCAGGCGGCGCAGCCAGGCCAGGGTCTGATCGCCATCGGCATGGGCGGAAGCTGACGTGATCTGTACCACCTGGGCGCGGATAGCCACCTCCTGGCCATGGATGCGAATGCTTTTCTCGCCCGCAGCGAGGCGGGCGCCGCGGGTTCCTGGGGCCTGGTGGCCGGTGAGCACGATCAGATTGCGGTGGTCGCCCGCATACAGCGCGAGATGGTGCAGTACGCGTCCGCCCGTGGCCATGCCGCTGGCCGACAGAATCACCATCGGCCCGTGGCGCTTGGCCAGCGCCTTGGAGTCTTCGGTGGTCTGCACCATGGTCGCGCTGTGCGACAGCGCATGCACTTCATGCGCGCTGAGGCGGTGCTCCTGCGGGTGATGGGCAAACAAGGCCGTGGTGTTGACGGCCATGGGGCTGTCAAGAAACACCGGCAATTGCCGGGGCAGTGAGCCGCGCTCTTTGAGCAGGTTGATGGCGTGCAGCACCGACTGCGCGCGGCCCACGGCAAACACCGGCACCACGGCCACGCCCCCACGCTTGGCGACCGGCGCCAGCGCTGCGCCCAGCTCGTCCACCATGTTCTCCGGGGGGTGCTGGCGGTCGCCATAGGTCGATTCGATGAGTACCGTGTCGGCTTGTGGCGGCGCCTCGGGCGGCGCCATCACGAGATCGTCGTCCCGGCCCAGATCGCCGGAAAAGAGAATGCGGTGGCCGCCGACTTCCAGCAGGATGCTGGCGGCGCCCAGGATGTGACCGGCGGAACTGAACGTGGCGCGCCAACCTGGCACCGGCTCGAAGCTGCGGTGCAGCGCGTGGGTGTGGAACTGGCGCAGGCAGTGCTGCGCATCGAGCCGCGTGTACAGCGGCAGCGCAGGCGAGTGCTTGCTCAGGCCGTGGCGGTTCAGATACGCCGCGTCTTCTTCCTGTAAATGGCCACTGTCGGGCAGCAGAATGCCGCAGAGCTCGCGGGTGGCGGCGGTGGCATGGACCGCGCCGCGAAAGCCATCACGCGCCAGCAGCGGCAGGTAGCCGCTGTGGTCCAGGTGCGCATGGGTCAGCAGCACCGCGTCGATTTGCGCGGGGTCGACGCTCAGAGGTTGCCAGTTGCGCAAACGCAGCTGTTTGTAGCCCTGGAACAGACCGCAATCCACCAGGATGCAGTGCCCGTCGTGGCAAACGAGGTATTTGGATCCGGTAACGGTGCCGGCGGCGCCGAGAAACGTGATGCTGGGGGCCATGGGGTACTCCGATGCGCTCTGGAGCCCCATGGTAGCCAACTCATTCCATTTCTAAATCAAACGTGTACTTTGTCGGCTTCCCTTGCCGTACGTCTGTACTGTCTGCGCTTCGCCTTCGCGTTCACGCTTGATTTGAAAACGGAATCAGCTGAAGAAGCTCTTGAGCTTGTCGGTCCAGCTCTCGCCGCTGGGCGAGTGGCGGGCGCCGCCCTTTTTCAGCGATTCTTCGAGCTCCCGCAAGAGCTTGCGCTGGTGCTCGGTGAGCTTGACCGGCGTCTCGACCGCAATGTGGCAATACAGGTCGCCGGGGTAGCTGGCGCGCACGCCCTTGACGCCTTTGCCGCGCAGGCGGAACTGCTTGCCGGCCTGGGTGCCCTCGGGGATGTCGATGGCCGCTTTGCCGTCGAGGGTGGGCACGTCGATTTCGCCGCCCAACGCCGCAGTGATGAAGCTCACGGGCACCTGGCAGTGCAGATCATCGCCGTCGCGCTCGAAGATGTCATGCTTCTTCATGCGGATTTCGATGTACAGGTCGCCGGGCGGCCCGCCATTGGTGCCGGGCTCGCCGTTGCCGGTGCTGCGAATACGCATGCCGTCGTCGATGCCGGCCGGAATCTTCACTTCCAGCGTCTTCTGCTTCTTCACGCGGCCCTGACCCTGGCAACTCGGGCAGGGCTCGGGGATGATCTTGCCCGTGCCGCGGCAGTGCGGGCAGGTCTGCTGCACGCTGAAGAACCCCTGGCGCATCTGCACCGTGCCCGAGCCGCTGCAGGTGCCGCAGGTTTTGGCGCTGGTGCCCGGCTTGGCACCGTTTCCGTGGCAGGTCTCGCAGGCTTCCCACGATGGGATGCGGATCTGGGCGTCTTTGCCACGCGCGGCTTCTTCCAGTGTGACTTCCATGGCGTAGCTCAGGTCGCTGCCACGGTAGACCTGCCGCCCGCCCTGGCCGCGCCCGCGCCCACCCTGGCTGAACATGTCGCCAAAGATGTCGCCAAAGGCTTCGGCAAACCCGCCAAAACCCTCGCCGCCTGGGCCCCCGGGGCCGCGCATGTTCGGGTCCACGCCCGCGTGCCCGAACTGGTCGTAGGCCGCGCGCTTCTGCGAGTCCGACAGCATTTCGTAGGCCTCTTTGGCCTCCTTGAAGCGGTCTTCTGCGGCCTTGCCTGCCTCGCCCTGGTTGCGGTCAGGGTGGTGCTTCATCGCCAGCTTGCGATAGGCCTTCTTGATCTCGTCCTCGGAGGCGTTCTTGGGAACGCCGAGAACCTCGTAAAAATCTCTTTTCGACATGGAGTTGTCAGCCCGGTTGGAACAGGAACGCCGCGCGAAAGCCTTTGGGGCTCCCAGCACGGCGGCTTGGTCGGGGCGGCTGCGCCCTGGCGCGCAGCGCCTGGGCTCAGCCCTTCTTCACTTCCTTGACTTCGGCATCCACCACGTTGTCGTCGTCCGCGGCTGCAGAACCTGCACCTTGCTGGGCAGATGTGTCCGGGCCACCCGCGCCCTGCGCTGCCTGGGCCGCCTGCTCATTGGCGTACATCTTCTCGCCCAGCTTCTGGCTGGCGGTCATCAGGGCCGTGGTCTTCTGCTCGATGTCGGCCTTGTTTTCGGTCTTGAGCGCTTCTTCCAGGGCCTTGGCTGCCGCAGTGATGGCGTCTTTTTCGCCAGCATCAAGCTTGTCACCATGCTCGCTCAGGCTCTTGTTGACGCTGTGCACGGCTGCCTCACCCTGGTTGCGGGCCTGCACCAGTTCGAGTTTTTTCTTGTCGTCGGCGGCATTGATTTCCGCGTCCTTCACCATCTGCTGGATCTCGGCCTCGGACAGGCCCGAGTTGGCCTTGATGGTGATCTTGTTTTCCTTGCCGGTGCCCTTGTCCTTGGCGCCCACGTGCAGGATGCCGTTGGCGTCGATGTCGAACGACACTTCGATCTGCGGTGTGCCACGCGATGCCGGGGGAATGCCTTCGAGGTTGAATTCGCCCAGCAGCTTGTTGCCCGAGGCAATTTCGCGCTCGCCCTGGAACACCTTGATGGTCACGGCCGGCTGGTTGTCGTCGGCGGTCGAGAAGGTCTGAGCGAACTTGGTCGGAATCGTGGTGTTCTTGGTGATCATTTTGGTCATCACGCCGCCCAGGGTTTCAATGCCCAGAGAGAGCGGCGTCACGTCCAGCAGCAGCACATCCTTGCGGTCACCCGAGAGCACCTGGCCCTGGATGGCGGCGCCGACAGCCACGGCTTCGTCGGGGTTCACGTCCTTGCGGGGTTCCTTGCCGAAGAATTCTTTCACCTTCTCCTGCACCTTGGGCATACGGCTCATGCCGCCGACCAGGATCACGTCGTTGATGTCCGACACGCTGATGCCAGCGTCCTTGATGGCCGTGCGGCAAGGGGCAATGGTGCGTTCGATCAGATCATCCACCAAGCTTTCTAGCTTGGCGCGGGTGAGCTTGATGTTCAGGTGCTTGGGGCCCGAGGCATCGGCCGTCACGTAGGGCAGGTTGATGTCGGTCGCGGCCGAGTTCGACAGTTCGATCTTGGCCTTTTCGGCGGCTTCCTTCAGACGTTGCAGGGCCAGTACATCTTTGGACAGGTCAACGCCCTGGTCCTTTTTGAACTCGGCAATGATGTAGTCGATGATGCGCTGGTCGAAGTCTTCTCCGCCCAGGAAGGTGTCGCCGTTGGTGGAGAGCACTTCAAACTGCTTCTCGCCGTCGACGTCGGCAATTTCAATGATCGATACGTCGAACGTGCCGCCGCCCAGGTCGTACACCGCAATTTTGCGATCGCGCTTGTCCTGTTTGTCGAGGCCAAAGGCCAGCGCTGCTGCCGTCGGCTCGTTGATGATGCGCTTGACATCCAGGCCGGCAATGCGGCCGGCGTCCTTGGTGGCTTGGCGCTGGGCATCGTTGAAATAGGCGGGGACCGTAATCACAGCTTCCGTCACGGGCTCGCCGAGGAAGTCTTCTGCGGTCTTTTTCATCTTGCGCAGAATGTCCGCGCTGACCTGTTGTGCCGAGAGCTTCTTGCCGTGCACTTCCACCCAGGCGTCGCCGTTGTCGGCGGCCACGATGGAGTAGGGCATCAGGTCGATGTCCTTTTGTACTTCTTTTTCGGTGAACTTGCGTCCGATCAGGCGTTTGACGGCGTAGAGCGTGTTCTTGGGGTTGGTCACGGCCTGGCGCTTGGCCGACGCGCCCACCAGTACTTCGCCGTTTTCCAGATAGGCAACGATGGAAGGCGTGGTGCGCGCGCCTTCGCTGTTTTCGATCACGCGGGTGGTGTTGCCCTCCATGATGGAAACGCAGCTGTTGGTCGTGCCGAGGTCAATGCCGATGATTTTTCCCATTTTTTTCTCCGCGAGGCAGTTAGTTGGTCTGAATGGATGCTATTTGTGGCCTGCGCCGCCAGCTTCAAGCGGGCCGGCGCATTTTTGTGCTTACTTGGGCGCAGTGACCGTCACCAGAGCGGGGCGCAGCACCCGATCGGCAATCAGGTAGCCCTTTTGCAGCACCGAGACGATGGTGTTGGCTTCCTGGTTGGCAGGCACCATGCTGATGGCTTGGTGGCGATGGGGGTCGAACTTTTCGCCCGCCGGGGGCGTGATCGCCAGCACCCGGTTGCGCTCCAGCGCCGAGAGCAATTGGCGCAGGGTGGCTTCGGACCCCTCGCGCAACTGCGCAGCGGTGGCGTTTTGAATGGCGAGCGCCGCGTCCAGGCTGTCGGCCACGGGCAGCAGGCCCTCGGCAAAGTTTTCGATGCCGAACTTGCGTGCCTTGGAAATTTCCTCTTCGGCACGGCGCCGGGCGTTTTCGGCTTCGGCCTTGGCGCGCAGAAACTGGTCGGCCAGATCGGCGCTTTTGGCCTTGAGCTCGGCCAATTCGGTCTGCAGGCGCAGCATTTCGTCGTTGGCATTGGCTGCCATTGCGGCTTCAAGCTCTTCGGGAGGCAGATTCGGGGCTGGCATGGCAGGGTGGTGGTGGTTGTCTTGCATGTCGGTCGTCTCAGAGGCGAAAGAGCGGATGAAAGGTAGGTATGCCGGCGCACATGGGGGCGGCCTGCCTAAATTCAAGCATTTTGCATGGCGCGATGCGCGGCCGCGCGTTTCAGCAACAGGCGCCGGCTGCGTACTATAATTGCCGGCTTTGCCTTGCCACACTGCTACGGACGCAGCGGGTGGCTTTCAACCACAAGGAGTATGCATGCGTCATTACGAAATCATTTTGTTGATCCATCCGGATCAAAGCGAGCAGGTTCCTGCCATGCTCGAGCGCTACAAGGGCATGATCACCGCCGGCGGTGGCCAGGTGCACCGCGTGGAAGACTGGGGCCGCCGCCAACTGGCGTACCTGATCAACAAGCTCGCCAAGGCGCACTACCTGTGCATCAACATCGAAGCCGATCAGGCGGTTATGGCGGAACTGGAGCATGCCTTCAAGTTCAACGACGCCGTTCTGCGCCACCTCACCGTGCTGAAGAAGAAGGCCGATACCGGCCCATCGTCGATGATGAAGACCGTCGAGCGCGAAGAAGCCCGCAAGGCCAGCCAGGCCGAATACGCAGCGTCCGGTGAGCGCGGAGAGCGCCCTGACCGTGGTGACCGTGGCGAGCGCCCGGACCGTGGCGAACGCAGCGAGCGTACCGAGCGGACTGAACGCGCATAACGCCAGGCACAGCGCTTGGCCCAGGCAGTGGAGAACCACGTTGCCTTGACCGCCTGCATCGCCGAGGCCCAGCCTTTGCGATTCACGCCCGCCGGACTTCCCGCCATCGAATTGCGGCTTGAGCACAGCTCGCAGCAGCAAGAGGCAGGACAGAACCGCGACGTCAAGGCAGCGATGAAAGCGGTGGCTTTTGGTGCGATGGCCGAGCGATTGGCCAAGCAACCCATAGGCAGCCTCTGGCGCTTCACCGGTTTTCTGGCCACGCCGCGCAATGGCAAGCACGCTGTGCTGCACGTTCAGGATATTCAACCCGATTAATTTTCAAGAGGTCCGTCAATGGCCACGTTCAAGAAATTCAACAAAGACAAGCGCCCCAAGCGCAACACCCAGTCGCTGCTGTTCAAGCGCAAGCGCTTCTGCCGTTTCACCGTCACTGGCGTCGAAGAAATCGACTACAAGGATGTGGACACGCTGCGCGACTTCATCGCTGAAAACGGCAAGATCATCCCCGCGCGCCTGACCGGCACGCGTGCGATCTTCCAGCGCCAGCTCAACACCGCCATCAAGCGCGCACGCTTCCTGGCACTGGTGCCTTACAGCGACCAGCACAAAATCTAAGGAGCACCCGTCATGCAAATCATTCTGCTCGACAAGGTTGTGAACCTCGGCGTCTTGGGCGACCTCGTCAAGGTCAAAGACGGCTACGCCCGCAACTTTCTGATTCCCTCGGGCCGCGCCCGCCGTGCCACGGCTACCGCCAAGGCCGAGTTCGAAGCCAGGCGCGCCGAACTGGAAAAAGCCGCAGCTGAAAAGTTCGCCGCTTCGCAAGCCGAAGGCGCCAAGCTCGAAGGCAAGATCATCAAGCTGACCCAAAAGGCCGGCGTGGACGGCCGTTTGTTTGGTTCGGTCACCAACGGCGACATCGCCGAAGAGCTGGGCAAGCTGGGTTTCAAGGTGCTGAAGTCGCAAGTGCGTATGCCCGCTGGTCCCATCAAGACCATCGGCGACAGCACCGTGAGCGTGAACCTGCACCACGACGTGGCGGTGGAAGTTACCGTTTCTGTGTACGGCGAAACCGTCTGATCACGCAGCGCGCTGCGCATCCCTCACAAAGGCCGCCTTCGGGCGGCTTTTGTTTTGGGGCTCGCGAGAGAGCGAGGTGCTTCTGCTCAGAGCGGGGTCCATGTGAAGACAGATTCTCAGCCAAAAAATTGAGTGTTTTTTGGCTCTAGCGCTTAATGGGTAAGCATCAGTAGCTATATTTTTAATAGTGAACTGGCAGAATAGACTGTCATGCCATGGGCACAGATTGGTGCGGGTGCGGCTGCACAAGCAGGTTGCGCCCGGCTCCCCAGCCGCTCCACGCCATGACCGCTGCGAGCAGCACCAGCAAAGTCGCCGCCGATGCATAGCCGCCCGTCCAGCCGCGCAGCAGGCCCACCAGCAGCGGGCCAAATGCCGCGAAGGTGTAGCCCCAGCCCTGCGCCATGGCCGAGAGCTGCGCAGTCACCTTGGCGTTGGCGCTGCGCATCACGATCAAGCTCAGTGCCAGCGCAAAGGCGCTCCCCAAACCGCAGCCCAGCAACATGGCCCAGACCCATCGACCGCCAAGCGGGGCAAAGATCAGAGCCAGCAAGGAACCCAGCACCAGCAGCGCCAGGCTTACAGCGAAGGCCCGTTGGTCCCTGCAGCGCGCCGCAATGGACGGCGTCAGCAGGCTGGTGACCAACTGCGTGAGGATGGCAGCGGCCACCACATAGCCCGCCTCCGCGCTGTCCAGGCCGCGCTCGCGCAGGATCGGAGCGAGCCAGCCCATCACGATATAGGCCGTGGCCGATTGCGAGCCCATGAAGATGGTGACTTGCCAGGCAAGGCGGTCCCGTCCCAGGCTGCCCAAGCCCCTGCGCAGTTCGGGAGGCCGTGCATCTGAAGCCACATGGTGCGCAGCCGACAGCGCCAGCGGTGCCCAGAGCAGCATCACCAAACCGGCGGGCAGCGCCCAAACGGCCAGTGCAGGCGCCCACGCGCCGCCAAACAGATGCTCTTCCAGCGGCACAGTGAAGGCCGTGGCAATGGAGGCTCCAGCGCAGATGGCCAGGGTGTAGAGCCCGGTCATCATTGCGGCGCGGCGGGGGAAGTCGCGCTTGATCAGGCCCAGCACCAGCACATTTCCGATGGCAATGCCCGCCCCTGCGAGCACCGAAGCAGCAAACAGCAGCGGCAAATGCACCCAGCCGCGCAGCAGGGTGCCGACGCAGATCAGCAGCATGGCACCGAGCAGCGTGCGCTCGACACCAAAGCGCCGCGCCAGGGCCGGCGCCGGCGCCGAGAAAATGCCCAGGCAAAGAATCGGAAGGGTGGTCAGGAGACTGGCGCCCGTGGGACCCAGACCGGTGTCGCGCATGATGTCCGGCAACACCACCGACAAGCTGCCAAACACCGGACGCAGGTTGAAGGCAATCAGCAGCAAAGACAGACCGAGCAGCAGAGACTGCTTGCGCTGAAGCTGCGTGGGCGCGTGGGGGGTGATGGGCGTCTCGTTGCGGAGTGAGGGAGATGCGAGAACCTCAGAGCGAGGCAGGGGCGGTTGCAAAGGCATGAAGCCGGGACTGTAGGCCCCTTGGAAAGCCATTGCAGCGGTCGGGGCACCCGCCGCACTTGGTGCTGCATCCAACCGCTCGGCGGACACAGGCCGAGCGGTTGGATGCGCGAATTGCAAGGTTTTACAGCCGCTCTTTTACATACGACGGCCGGTCCATGTCCACGATTTCGACGCTAAGCTGAACCAGCATGCCTTCGGGCTGCGGCGTGCGGCGGCGCAGGACGGCGGCCACGCGTTCGGCCAGGTCGGCCTTGGCTTCGGGCGTGCGCCCGGCCAGCAGGCGCAACTGGGCGTGCACAAAGCCACGCGGCGAAGACTCGGTGCCTACGGCAAAACTGGTCTGCGAGACGAAACGGGTTTTGAGGTCAGCTTCGATCTGTACTTCGGGGCTGGCGCAAACGGCTTCGTTGAGTTCCACCAGGGTTTTGCGTTCGGGGAAGGGCGCCAGGTTGGCAGAGTATTCGACAGTAAGGTGCGGCATGGCAACGGTCCTTAGGAACAGGTTTTAGAGCGCCTGGGTAGGCACATGGTCGCGCAGCGCGCACGGGCGGTTCTGCGCGTCGACGAAGACCAGTTGCGGGCGGTGCGTCGCCAGTTCGGCTTCGCTGACCTGCGCAAAGGCCGCAATGATGAGCAGGTCGCCCACGCTGGCGCGGCGCGCAGCTGAGCCATTCACGGAGACCATGCCGCTGCCGCGCTGGCCCTTGATGGCGTAGGTGATGAAGCGCTCGCCGTTGTCAATGTTCCAGATGTGGACCTGTTCGTTCTCCACGATGCCGGCGGCGTCGAGCAGGTCTTCGTCGATGGCACAAGACCCTTCGTAATGCAGTTCACAGTGGGTGGCGCGGACGCGGTGAATTTTGGATCGAAGCAGGGTGCGGAGCATGGTGTTTTGGCTGTGAATCACTGGCTGACCGGTGGCACGAGAATGGTGGAGGCTGCGGGCGCGGCGAGGTTGGGGTAGTCGCGGCTGTAATGCAGGCCCCGGCTTTCGCGGCGCAGTTGCGCCGAACGCACGATCAGCGCGGCCACCTGGACCAGGTTGCGCAGCTCCAGCAGGTCGCGCGTGACGTGAAAGTTGGCGTAGAACTCGTCGATCTCGGCCAAGAGCAGCGTGATGCGGTGCGTGGCGCGCTCCAGGCGCTTGTTGGTGCGCACGATGCCCACGTAGTCCCACATGAAGCGGCGCAGCTCGTCCCAGTTGTGCGAGATGACCACGCATTCGTCGGCATCGGTCACGCGGCTGTCGTCCCAGCGCGGCAGCGCCGGAATCTGCACGCGCGGCGCGCTGGCAATGTGCTGCGCGGCTGCACGCGCAAACACCATGCATTCGAGCAGCGAGTTGCTGGCCAGCCGGTTGGCGCCGTGCAGGCCGGTGCAGGCGACTTCGCCCACGGCATAGAGGCCCGGCAGGTCGGTGCGGCCCGAGAGGTCGGTGAGCACGCCGCCGCAGGTGAAGTGCGCCGTGGGCACCACCGGGATAGGTTCCTTGGTGATATCGATACCCAGCTCGGCGCAGTAGGCCAGGATGTTGGGGAAGTGCTCGTGCAGAAACTCGGGGCTCTGGTGCGAAATGTCGAGCAGCACACAGTCCAGGCCGTGCTTTTTCATCTCGAAGTCGATGGCGCGGGCCACCACGTCGCGCGGTGCCAGTTCGGCGCGCGGATCGTGGTCGGGCATGAAGCGCGTGCCATCGGGCAGCAGCAAGCGCCCGCCTTCGCCGCGCACCGCTTCGCTGATCAGAAAGGACTTGGCGCGGGCGTGGTACAGGCCCGTGGGGTGGAACTGGATGAATTCCATGTTGCCCACGCGGCAACCGGCGCGCCAGGCTGCGGCAATGCCATCGCCGGTGGCCGTGTCGGGGTTGGTGGTGTAGAGGTACACCTTGCCGGCGCCGCCGGTGGCCAGAATGGTGTTGGGCGCGCGGAAGGTAACGACTTCGTCGGTGGCCTCGTCGAGTGCGTAGAGCCCCAGGCACTGCTGGCCCGCAAGGCCCAGCTTGGCGCTGGTGATCACGTCCACCAGCGTGTGCTGCTCGAACACGGTGATGCCGGGCGTGCCGCGCACCACGTCGATCAGGGTGCGTTGCACCGCGGCGCCGGTGGCGTCCGTCACGTGGGCAATGCGCCGAGCGCTGTGGCCGCCCTCGCGTGTGAGGTGCAGTTCCTCTCCCTCCTGCGTAAAGGGCACGCCCAGCTCACGCAGCCAGGCGATGGCAGCGGGCGCGTTTTCCACCACAAAGCGGGTGGTGGCCAGGTCGCACAGGCCGGCACCGGCCACCAGGGTGTCCTGGATATGCGCCTCGAAGCTGTCGTCATTGGCCAGCACGGCCGCGATGCCGCCCTGTGCCCAGGCGCTGGAGCCATCCTGCATCTGGCGCTTGGTAATGACGGCCACGCGGTGTGTGGGCGCCAGGTGCAGCGCCGCAGACAGGCCAGCCAAGCCGCTGCCCACAATGAGAACGTCGAAATCGTGTGAAGCCATGGGGTCTATTCACTCGGTGCAATGCACGGCATCCGGCCGGTGCGGTGGCCCGCAGGTGCTGCGGGCGCGGGGCGGGCCATGTCAAGCAGGCGTATAGGCCAGCCTGACATAAATCGGGGAAAAGGCTTCGGCCTGGGTGATCTCGATCAGGGTTTCCTTGGCCAGTTCGAGCAGCGCGATGAAGGTGACCACCAGCACCGTGCTGCCGCGCGAAGGGTCAAACAGGGCTTCGAACTCGACGAAACGCCGGCCCTGCAGCGCCTTGAGCACCTGGCCCATGTGTTCGCGCACGCTCAGCTCTTCGCGCGTGATCTTGTGGTGCTGCACCAGCCGCGCGCGCTTCATGATGTCCTGCCAGGCCTCCTGCAGGTCCGCCAGGTGCACGTCGGGAAAGCGTGGCTGCAGGCTTTGTTCGATAAACACCTGGGCACACAGAAAATCGCGTCCCTGCTGCGGCAGGGCCGAAAGCCGCGCGGCGGCCATCTTCATTTGTTCGTATTCGAGCAGGCGCCGCACCAGCGCGGCGCGCGGGTCTTCGGCCTCGTCGGCACCTTCTTGCTTGCGCTGTGGCAGCAGCATGCGCGACTTGATCTCGATGAGCATGGCGGCCATCAGCAGGTATTCGGCGGCCAATTCAAGGTTGCGGCTGCGGATTTCTTCGACATACACCAGATACTGGCGCGTCAGCCCCGCCATGGGGATGTCCAGGATATTGAAGTTCTGCTTGCGGATCAGGTACAGCAGCAGGTCCAGCGGGCCTTCAAAGGCCTCCAGGAAGACTTCCAGCGCGTCGGGCGGGATGTACAGGTCGGTGGGCAGCGCAAACAGCGGCTCGCCATACAGGCGTGCCAGCGCCACTTGGTCCACTACCTCGGGCATGGCGCCCGGGGCGGCGTCGCCCGGTAGGGCCGTGGGCGCCGGGGCAATTGTCTGACCCATGAATTGCTATTGAAAAAATAGCTGCTAAGGCTTATTTAGTAAGCGCTAGAGGCAGATTTGACTATAAATTCTTATCGGTGTCCGTCTGGTAGACGTAAGCCTTTTGTGGCACGCGGGCGGCGCGGTATTCCTTCCACAAGCCGCGGTCCACCGGCTTGTCCCACAGCAAGGCGCGGCCGGCGCGCTGCTGGGCATCGAGCTCGGGGCGTTCCTGCTTGAGCTTCTCTATGAACTGGGTGGCGTCGGAGGTGTAGTGGGGGCGGGCGAAGATGGACATGGCTTTGGGTTACGCTAGTTCGCATGATTTTACCGGGGACCACCATGACCATTGCCAAACTGCTTGGCGCCACGCTTTTGGGGCTCGCCCTGCTGACCGGCTGCGACGCCCAGCGCATCAGCGAACTGCAAAGTGGCCAGTCCACCGAGGCCGACGTGCGCGACCGCTTTGGCGTGCCCGAGAACACCTGGCCTGAGCCCGGCGGTGGCCACACACTGGAATACAACCGCCAGCCTGCGGGGACCGAGAACTTCATGATCACGATCGGTGCCGACGGCAAGCTGGTCGCCGTGCGCCAGGTGCTCACGCAAGACAATTTCGCCCGTGTACAGCCCGGCATGGGCATGGACGAAGTGCGCCGCCTCCTGGGCAAACCTGCGAAAACCACGCGCTTTGACTTGACCGGCGAGACGCATGTGGATTGGCGCTTCATGCAAGACGCCAACACGCGCAAGGTGTTTACGGTGATTACCAAGGGCGACGGCAAAGTGCTGCGCACGCAGTTTGGACCGGATCCGATGGCCAGTGAGAACCTGGGTGGAGGGCGGTGAGTTTGCAGAACGGTTGACGGCCTTGATTCGGTCGCGCTCCATCGCATAGGGCGGAGGCCGGGTGATGCGCCCGGCGGCGCAGTGACTTTTTTTGCCAAAAAAAGTCACCAAAAAAGGCTAGCCCTGCTGTCTGCGACCCCTTCGCTGCGCTGCGGGGCAACCTGCGTCGGGGCACTTGCGGGGTGCGCCGTGGAACTCACTTCGCTGCTGTGCAGCTGCGTTCAGACAGCCACGGCGAGCCAGTCAACCAAGCATGCGCGCACCAGCGCGCATGCCACCCCGCAAGCACCCCGCCGCAGGCGCATCCACAAGGGCGGGGAACCACACGGGCCTTTGCTGCGCTCGGCCTCGGGAAATGCAACTTCGGTCCACAGCGACTCGTATGTCTTTTATTGGGCCGAGCGCAGCAATGGCCCGTATGGATGTCTGAGCCCTTGTGGCCGTGCCGAGAAGCGCAGCGGCGGGCGGATCAGGACTCGCGTCTGTTTGAGCGCGCAGCGCGAGTTCAGCGAGACCCCGCCCGGCGCGAGCATCGCAGGTTGCCCGAAGCGCAGCGCAGGGACACGGACAGTAGGGCGGGCGTTCTTTGGTGACTTTCTTTCGCTGGAAAGAAAGTTACTGCGCCGCCGGGCGCACACCCCGGCTCCCGCGGTTGCCAAAGGAAAAATTACCCATCGTCGTCGGCAAGAGCGCCAGCGCTGTTGGCCCGAAAGCCAGTGGCAAAGCCGCGCAGGGGCTTGCACCAAATTCAGGGCGCGATCTTTCGTTTCAAAGCCCGCGCCACCGGCACCGGCAGATTCGCCAACGATTCCAGCAGGCTCGGCAGGATGCGCAGCTTCAGCCCCGCCAGCGTCGGCGGCACGATGGCCTCGATCAAGTGCGGGCCGGGCGTGCGCAAGGCATGCTCGAAAGCGGCCAAAAACTCCTCGGTGGTGGTGGCCCGGCGGGCGCGAACGCCCATGCCTTCGGACAAAGCCACGAAGTCCAGCGGCGGGTGTTTCAGGTCCAACTGCGCCCGCGCCTTGTCGCCAGCGCCCGCTGCGCCCACGCGCCGCAGCTCGACGTTGAGGATGGCGTACGAGCGGTTGTTGAAAATGATGGACACCACGTCGAGCTTCTCGCGCGCCATGGTCCACAGCGCTTGAATCGTGTACATGGCCGAGCCGTCGCCCGCCAGCGCAATCACCTTGCGGTCCGGGCAGGCAATGGCCGCGCCCACGGCGTTGGGCAGGCCCTGGCCAATGGCGCCGCCGGTGAGGGTGAGCACGTCGTGGCGCGGGGCGCCGGCCGTGAACATCGGCAGCATGATGCCGGAGGTCTGCGCTTCGTCGACGAGGATGGCGTTCTCCGGCAGCAAATGGCCCAGCGCCTTGCAGACCTTGTCGGCCGTGAATTTGCCGCGCGGGCGCGCCGGGCGCCTGGCGGCCTGTAGCACCGGCGCCGTCTGGCCTGCCTCAACAGCGGTGCAGAGCTTGTCCAGGCTGGCCGCAACGTCCTGCGTGGGCGCGGCGAGTTCGTGCAGTTGGCAGTCTTCCGGCACCAGGTAGCTTTTCTTGCCGGGGTAGGCAAAAAACGAGACCGGCGCCTTGGCGTCCACCAGAATCAGCTGGTCGATACCGGTGAGTTGCACCGAAGCCAGTTCGGCCAGGTAGGCGATGCGTTCGACGTGCGGCAGACCCGCGCCGCGCTCGATGCGGGTGGGGAACACTTCGGCAAATAGCTTGGCACCGGTCTTTGCGGCGATGCGGCCCAGCACCATCAGCGCCTCGGCGCGCAGGGCACGGCCTCCCAGCAGAAAGGCCTTTTTGCCTGGGCCTTGTAGCGCCTGGGCCACGGCGGCCACCACGGCGTCATCGGCCGCAGGAGGCGCTGGCCTGGGCGGCACGGCCTGCGGCACGCCGCCTTCTCCCCAGGAGACATCGGCCGGCAGGATGAGCGTGGCGACGTTGCCCGGCGGGCCCATGCACTGGGTGATGGCCTCGGCCGCGTCGCGCCCCAGCGCGGCCGTGCTTTGGGACGTGCGCACCCAGGGCGATACGTTGCGCGCCACGGTTTCTATGTCGGACTGCAACTGCGCGTCGTACTTCACGTGCTGCGTTGCGTGGTCGCCCACGATGTTGAGCACCGGCACCCGGCCCTTGCGTGCGTTGTGCAGGTTGGCCAGGCCATTGCCCAGTCCGCAGCCCAGGTGCAGGAGGGTGGCGGCGGGCTTGTCCGCCATGCGGGCGTAGCCGTCGGCCGCACCGGTTGCAACGCCTTCGAACAGCGCCAGCACAGCGCGCATCTCGGGCACGGTGTCGAGCGCGGCGACGAAGTGCATCTCAGAGGTGCCGGGGTTGGTAAAGCAGGTGGTGATGCCGGCATCGACCAGTGTTTTGAGCAGGGCTTGGGCGCCGTTGGACATGGGGTGAATTCCTTGTTGGGGTCAGAGCGCGCGGCCCGAGGTGATGGAGCCGGCCGCAGCGCGCGCGGTGAGGATGCAGCCGGGCAAAAACGTGCCTTCCAGCGAGCGCTTGCCACTGGCGCCGCCGCCGCCAAAGCCCGCTGCTTCGCCCACAGCGTACAGGCCGCCAATCGGCTGGCCCGCAGCGTCCAGCACGCGGCTTTGCAAATCGGTCTGCAGGCCGCCCAGGCTTTTGCGCGTGATGAGCTGCATCTGGATGGCAATGAACGGGCCCGCGCCGGGCTTTTGCAAGGGTGCTGGCGCGCAGGTGCGCAGCTTGTCTGGCCCCCATTGGCGGGCGTGCAGGATGCGGCGGATCTGGTCGTCGTTGTGCAGCTTGCTGCCATCCGCAAAATTGGCGTCGAAGCGGTCGGCCGTGGCCTGCAGCACTTGGGGCCGCACATCGTGGGCGCCAGTGAGCGTGTTCATCTTCGCTGCGAGGCCGGTGAGTGTGTCGTCCACGAGGAAATGCGGGCTTTCGGCAGCCATTTGTTTCACCAGGCGGTGGTTGCCGAGCAGCGTTTCCTTCAGGAATGCCGGGAACTGCTTGTCCCGGATGCGCTGGTTGTGCTCGGCGCCTGAAATGGCGAATTCCTTGACCGCTATCCGCCAGTTAAGCAAATGCCAGGTCCAGAACTTCTCCTGGGCTGCCACGCGCTGGCACAGCCAGTGGGTGTCGAAACCCGTCACCAACGGCTCGGGGCCGATGCGCTCGCCTCGGTGGTTGAGCCACAGCGCGGATTTGCAGGGAATGGCGGAGAGGCCGTGTCCCTCGAAATGCGGTTGCGGGTGCGGGAAGCCAGCGGCGTAGTTCCACATTTCGCCCGGGTGGGTGATCCGAGCGCCCAGGGCACCTTCTACCCAGTGGTGCATCTTGCCGTCGGCGTAGGGGTGCGCTCCGTTGAGCATGGCGGTGGGGCGGGGGCGGTCGTTAGGCCAGTTGGCGCGCGCTTCTTCGTGGCTACCGTTGAGGCCGCCCATGGCCAGCACCACCACGGGGGCCGTGAGGCGCACTTCGGCACCCGTGCCCTCATTCACTGCAACTGCGCCGGACACCTGGCCGGTGCTGTGCTCCAGTGCGAAGACGCGGTGGCGATGCAGCAGGGTGAGGCGGCCGATTTTCGCGGCTTCGCGCAGCGCGGCAATCATGCGCCGCGTCAGTTCGCGCGAGGTTCCCCAGACGATGTGGTAGCGCGGAACGCTGTTGCCGTCGCCGTTCATGCCGCGTTCCACCCAATTCACAGCGGGCATGAACTTCACACCTGCAGACAGCAACCAGTCGTGCACCTCGCTGCGCGAATGCTGCACATAGTGCTCGGCCCATTGGCGCGGCAACACGTCGCCCTCGCCCAGTTCGGCAAAGCGCAGCCAGTCGGCCAGCGCCCGCTCGGGCGTGTCGGGGATCTTCATGCGCGCCTGGAGCGGCGTGCCCACCAGTGCCATGCCACCAAAGGCCCACAGGGCCAAGCCGCCGAAGCGCTCGGGCGTGTCGCGGTCCACCAGAGCGACGGATCGGCCCGCGCGCAGGCATTCCAGCGCGGTGACGATACCGGCCAGGCCCCCGCCGACCACCACCACATCGTGCGGCTGTGATTGCATTGTTTGTCTCCATTTTTGTGGCTGAACCATAGCGCTTTATCATGGAATCTATCTTGACCTTGGAGCCACTGCATGTTGACTTCAGCACCCACCGTCTCCCTGAGCTGGGTCAACACCGTCATTGCCGCCGCCGAGCGCCAGGGGGTGCCCAGCGCCGACCTGCTGGCCCGCGCTGGGATAGCGAGCGAGTGCCTGGGGGCCCCGCGCTGGCCGGTGGACGACATCACCCGCCTCTGGCGGACCGCCGCCGCGCTGACGGGGGACGCCGCCTTTGGCCTGAACACCGGGCGCCAGGTCGGGCCGGGCAGCTTCAATGTGGTCAGTTTCATTCTGCTGTCGTCGGCCACGCTGCGCAGCGCCATTGGCCAGTTGCAGGAGTACCAGCGCCTCATCAGCGATGGGGGGCGCTTCCAGACCGTGGCTGGGGTGCAGCGCAGCTGGCTCATTTATCACCCGCAGCAGGGCAGCCTTGCGTTCAGCCCGCACCAGGTGGAATCCGTGCTGGCTGCGGCCGTCTGCTTTAGCCGCTGGGTGACCGGCCAGCCGCTAAAGCCCGTGCGCGTGCAGTTCAGCCACGGGCAGATCGGGCCTTTGTCGGCCTATGCGCAGGCCCTGGGGGCCGAGGTGCAGTTCGAGCAGGCCTTCAATGGACTGCTGCTGGAGAACGCCGTGCTGGATGCCCCCTTGCCCCAGGCCGATGCCGAACTGGCGCAACTGCACCGCGCCCATGCTGCGGTGCAGTTGGCTGCCTTGTCGGCGCCTGTGCTGCTGAGCACCCGGGTCGAGCAATGGCTGACCGGCGCACTCGACGGCAGCGTGCCGGGCCGCGCGCAGGCGGCGCGCCAGTTTGGGCTGGGGGAACGGGCATTCGCGCGCCGCTTGCAGGCCGAGGGCGTGTGCTACGCCGACCTGGTCGATGGCGTGCGCCATGCACTGGCCTGTCAGGCCGTGGCCGGTGGAGCCGAGCCGTTTGTGCGTATTGCGCGGCGGCTGGGGTTTTCGGAGGCCAGTGCCTTCAACCGGGCGTTTCGCCGCTGGACGGGCCGTGCCCCGGGGCACTGGCAGCAGCAGGGCCTTGCGGCGCCGCAGACTGCGCCGCAAGCCGGACGTTGAAGCCCGAGCGCTCCATGAGCGATGCGGGTTGGGCCTGTGCGCCCGAGAGGGTCAGCCGTCCGCCGCGCTCTGCTACCGCTTTGAGGATTTGCTCCAGACCTTCGAGGCCCGTGGTATCAAGGGCAAACAGGTCGTGGATATCCAGGTGCACCTGCACGCCTTGCGGCGCGGCCTCGATGGCTTGCGCCAGTGGGTCTATCTTGCTCGCTGCGCCAAAGAACAGCACGCCGTGCAGGCGCCAGGCCAAGGTGGGCGCAGCGTTCTTTGGCGGAGCTTCGGGCTCGGCGCGAAACAGCTCGCTCATGCGCCGCACAAACAGCGCGCAGGCCAACACCAGTCCCACTTGCACGGCCACCGTCAGGTCGAACACCACGGTGAGAAAGAAGGTGCCCAGCAACAGCAGGCGGTAGTGGTTTGAAAAATGGCGCAGACGTGCAAATTCGTGCCACTCGCCCATGTTCCAGGCCACGTGCAGCAGGATGCCCGCCAGCACCGCCAGCGGAATGTGCAGCGCCAGCGGGGCGGCTGCCAGCACGATGACGGCAAGGGTTGCCGCATGCACGATGCCCGCCACCGGCGACGTGGCGCCCGCGCGCAGGTTGGTTACGGTGCGGGCAATCGTTCCCGTCACCGGCATGCCGCCAAAGAACGGGACGACAAAGTTGGCCAGACCCTGCGCCATCAGTTCTTGATTCGGGTCGTGCTTGCGAATGTGAGGGTCGATGTTCAGCTGATCGGCGACGCGCGCGCACAGCAGCGACTCGATGGCGCCCAACAGCGCGATAGTGATGGTGGGCGCCACCAGCAGGCGCACCGTATCCCACGAGAACTCGGGCAAGGCGAACGCCGGCAGGCTTTGGGGAATCCCTCCAAAGCGCGTGCCCAATGTTTCCACCGGGTAGCCCATGCCGTGCGAAAGGGCGGTGAGGGTGATGAGCGCCACTACCGGTGCCGGAATGCGCGCAAAAGAGCGGACCGTGTGCCCCTCGGGCAGGCGCAGCACGGGTGAATCGTGCATGAAAAGGCGTGGCCAGAGGAACAGGCCGCCCAGGCAGGCGGCGCCCAGGCCCAGGGCGTAGGGATTCACGGTGCCCGCATGCAGCGCCATCACGTGCACTTGCGAGAAGAAATTGCCCGGCATCTTGTCGATAGCGAGGCCCAGAAAATCCTTGAGCTGCGAGACAGCAATCAGCACTGCAATGCCATTGGTAAAACCGATGACGATGCTTACCGGCACAAAGCGCACCAGGCTGCCCAGGCGCAGCAACCCCAAAGCAAACAGCAGCACGCCTGCACAGGCGGTAGAGATCAGCAGGTTGGCCACGCCATAGCGCTCGACGATGCCGTAGACGATGACGATGAAAGCGCCCGCCGGCCCGCCAATCTGCACGCTGGTACCGCCCAGCAGCGCCACCAGGAAGCCACCGATGATGGCGGTCCACAACCCCGCTTGCGGTGGCAGCCCACTGGCAATGGCAAAGGCCATGGCCAGCGGCAAGGCCACCACGCCCACAGTGACGCCCGCGCCCAGGTCGGAAAGCAGCCGGCTTTTGCTGTAGCCCCGCAGCGCATCGATCGCGCGGGGGCGGAAGGTGTGCAGTGGCATGGCGGCGGATTGGGCTTAGCGCACGCGCATGCCAGGCTGGGCACCGGGGCCGGGTTCGAGCACGTAGATGCCCGGCTGGGCTTTTTCGTCGCCGTGGCTGGCGGCCAGCACCATGCCTTCGGAGAGGCCAAACTTCATCTTGCGCGGCGCCAGGTTGGCCACCAGCACGGTGAGCTTGCCGGTGAGTTGCTCGGGTGCGTAGGCGCTGGCAATGCCGGAAAAGACGTTGCGGGTCTTACCCTCGCCCGCGTCCAGCGTCAGGCGCAGCAGCTTGGTTGAGCCTTCGACGCGCTCGCACTGCTCGATTCGGGCAATGCGCAAATCGATTTTGGCGAAATCGTCGATGCTGATGGTGGGCGCGATGGCTTCGCCGCCTGGCAGAGTTGCAGCGTCATTTGCTACATTTTTCATAGCTTCAAGCGCTTTCTGATCCTGCGCTGGAGGCTCAAAAAGTGCTTCAAGTTGCTTAAGGTCCACGCGCTGCAGAAGGTGCTTGTATTCGCCGATCCGGTGGCCGGCGCCGAGCAGCGATTGCGCGCTCTCGAAGCTGAAGGGCGCCACGTTCAGGAACGCCTCCACCTGCGCGGCGAGGCCCGGAAGGACGGGCTTCATCACGATGGTCAGCAGGCGGAACGCCTCAATGCAGGTGCTGCACACGTCTTGCAGGCGGCTGTCCATGCCTTCCTGTTTGGCCAGTTCCCAGGGCTTGTTCTGGTCCACGTAGGCGTTCACGCGGTCGGCCAGCAGCATGGTTTCGCGCAGCGCCTTGCCGTATTCGCGCTCGGCCAGCAATTCGATGATGCTGGGCGCCACACCTTTCAAATGTTCCAGCAGCGCATCGCCGTCAGCGGAAACAGCGGCCAGCTGGCCGCCAAAGCGCTTGGTGAGGAACCCTGCGGCGCGGGACGCAATGTTGATGTATTTGCCAACCAGATCGCTGTTCACGCGCGCCAGGAAGTCGGCCGCGTTGAAGTCGATGTCCTCGTTGCGGCTGCTGAGCTTGGCGGCCAGGTAGTAGCGCAGCCACTCGGGGTTCATGCCGAGTTCCAGGTATTTGAGCGGGTCCAGGCCCGTGCCCCGGCTCTTGCTCATCTTCTCGCCGTTGTTGACGGTGAGAAAACCGTGCACGAAGACCCGGTCGGGCACCTTGCGGCCGCTGAATTTGAGCGTGGCCGGCCAGAACAGGGTGTGGAAGGTGACGATGTCCTTGCCGATGAAGTGCACCTGCTCCAGCGCCGGGTCGGCCATGTAGGCGCCGTAGTCTTCGCCGCGCTTGGCCAGCAGGTTCTGTAGCGAGGCCAGATAGCCGATGGGGGCGTCGAGCCACACATAGAAATATTTGCCCGGTGCGTCGGGAATCTCAATACCGAAGTACGGCGCGTCGCGCGAGATGTCCCAGTCGCCCAGGCCCTCGCTGGTCGTTCCGTCGGGGTTGGTGCGCACGCTGAACCACTCGCGCACCTTGTTGGCTACCTCGGGCTGCAGGCGGCCGTCCTGGGTCCAGTCTTCCAGAAAGGCGACGCAGCGTGGGTCAGAGAGTTTGAAGAAGAAATGCTCCGACGACTTCAAAACGGGCTTGGCGCCGGACAGCGTGGAATAGGGCTCAATGAGGTCGGTTGGCGCATACACCGAACCGCACACCTCACAGTTGTCGCCGTACTGGTCCTTGGCGTGGCAGCGCGGGCACTCGCCCTTGATGTAACGGTCCGGCAGAAACATCGATTTCTCGGGATCGAAGAACTGGTCGATGGTGCGCGTCTCGATCAGGTCGTTGGCCTTGAGATCGCGGTAGATGTCCTGGGCGAGCCGGTGGTTCTCGGGTGCGTCGGTGCTGTGCCAGTTGTCGAAAGCGATGTGAAAACCGTCGAGGTACTGCTTGCGGCCGGCGGCAATGTTCGCCACGAACTCCTGCGGCGTCAGGCCCGCCTTTTCGGCAGCAATCATGATGGGCGCGCCATGCGTGTCGTCGGCGCCAACGAAGTTGACTTCGTTGCCCAACATGCGCTGCGTGCGCACCCAGATGTCGGCCTGGATGTATTCCATGATGTGGCCGATATGGAACTTGCCGTTGGCGTAGGGCAGGGCGGTGGTGACAAAGAGTTTGCGGGGCATGGGCGGGGGCTTTTTCAGGGACGCCGCTCCAATCGGTGCGCGGCGCAAGCGGCAATTTTAGGACCTGCCTCTGTGCCGCCCGCTGCTGGAAGAGCGAGGGTGCCCCAAGATCGATCTACGCAGCTTTCGGTGGGAGAGCCGACTCCACTCTTTGCGCCTCTGCCGAAACCGGAACCCCCGTGTCTTGCCAGCCAAAAAACCGGCAGACCTCGTCGCGCTTGGCCAGGGTGTCGGCCCGTCCAAGCGCCATTAGATCGCGCGTGTAGGCGGCTTCAAACAGCAGGTAGCTGGCCAGCGCCGCGCCGCGCACGTCCTGCATGTTGGAGGTGACGCCCAGCGCGCCGAGCATGGTGCGTACCGACGGCGGCAGGTCGCCCACGTGGCGCGCAGCCATGGCGTCGAGCCGCTGCGAGGGGGCAATCACCAGCAGTTCGATGGGCCGCAGAAGGCTGCCGCTGCGGGAGGCCTGGGGAATGAGCGAGATCGTCTTGTTAATGCGCTCCATGCGTTCGATGTCCACCGCGAGTGCATCCAGAAAGATGTTCGATAGCGCGTGGCCTGCAATCTGCGCCAGCGAGGGGTAGGCCGGCATTTCGGTCTGCGGGGTGGGATCTTTGGGCTCGTGCATGCGCCCGGCGCCCACCACCAGAATGCGCTCGGCCCCCAGGTGGATGGCGGCGGCGATCGGTGCCGACTGGCGCATGGAGCCGTCACCAAAGTATTCGGTGCGCTCTTCGACATCGATGGCCGTGGCCGGAAATACGAAGGGAATGGCAGACGAGGCCAGCAAATGCTCGTGCGTGATGCGGTCGCGCACGGCGCGGCGCTGCGAGCGAATCCAGGGGTCGTGGCGCTCGCCGGCCTCAAAAAAGGTGACGTGGTCGCCCGAGGTGTAGCTCGATGCCGTCACCGCCAGAGCGTCGAGATGGCCCTTGCGAATGACCATCGGTAACCGCACCAGAGGCACCATTTGACGCAGCAGATGGGCCAGCGGCGCGTTGTCCAGCAAGGACTTGGGCCGAAGCCGCCGCCAGCGCGCCAGCACCCAGCCCAGCGAGAGCAGCGTCAGCCAGCGCGCACCGCTTTGCGCCACGCTGAACGAGTCGGCGCGATAGACCTGCCGGGCTTGCATGTGGCTCCAGGCGCGGGCAATGCGCCGCACCGCCCGATCGAACTGATCGGCGCCGCAGGCCAAGGCGGCGGCGTTGATGGCGCCGGCCGAGGTGCCCGTGATGATGCGAAAAGGGTTGGGCTGCTTGCCCGCGCCGCAGGCCAGACGCAGATCGGCAATGGCTTCGAGCACGCCCACCTGGTAGGCGGCCCGAGCCCCCCCGCCGGTGAGCAACAAGCCCGTGCGGCCCACCGTGCTCGCCGCATCGGCTGCCGCAGGAGCAGGCACGTCTCCGGGCGGCAAAGAGTTGAGGGTTTTTTCCATTGTGGTCTTGCTGCGAATCAGAAATGCTTGCACCGAGTGCGCAGACGATCTTGCAGTGTGCGGCAGCCGCGCCGCCCCTGCGCCACGGGAAAACCCAGGCTATCGCCCTTGTTCCAGCAGCATGCGTGCCAGTGCGTCGCCTTCAATCAAGGCCACACCTTCGCTGCGGGCCAGCGCGCGGGCGGAGTCGCTGACCGTGCCTTGCGCCACCAGATACTGCCCCGCAGACAGCTCGCGCTTGCGCATGGCGGCCACCAGTTGGGCCATGGGCTCGGCGCCGTGGCTGGCCGCCTTCCAGCGGCGTGCGCTGACCAGCACCGTGCGGCCCCCTTGTTCCACGCAAAAATCGGCTTCCAGCCCGGTCACCGCCTGCACGTTGGCGCCCTGGGCGCGCCAGGCGCTCTCCAGGGCCGCAGAGAATTCGCGCCAATTCATGGCGCGCAGCGCTGCCGCTTGGGCCGCCACCTGGGCTGCAGCAGGCGCCCGCCACTGTCGCCAGGCCGCCACACAGCCCACGCCAAAGAGCGGCAGCGAGGCCACCGCACCAAAGGCCTTGAAGCGATCGGGCGCCAATGCGGCTACCACCGCCGTGATGGCACCAGCCACCAAAAAGCTCACCCACCAGGGTGAGCGCAGCAGGATCGCAAACAGCGAGTTGTCGGCCATTTTCAGTTTCACGGGGCTCCTTGTAGACGCTGGGGCGGCGCGTGCCCCCACTGCCCACATTGTCGTAGCAAGGCAATAGACTTGGGCATTACCTGGAGAGATTGAATGGCTGTTTCCGAACACGACCTGCTGGCCGCTCTGGCCACCGTGCAGGACCCCCATACCGGCAAGGACTTTGTCAGCACCAAGGCCCTGCACAAGCTCACGATAAGCGGGGGCGACGTGGCCTTCGAAGTGGAGCTGGGTTACCCCGCCAAGAGCCTGGTACCGGTGCTGCGCACCCAGTTGGTGGCCGCTGCGCGGGGCGTGGCTGGCGTGGGCAATGTGTCGGTCAACATCACGAGCAAGATTTCCGCGCATTCGGTGCAGCGCGGCGTGCAGCTCTTGCCGCAGGTGAAAAACATCATTGCCGTGGCGTCGGGCAAGGGCGGCGTGGGCAAGAGCACCACCGCCGCCAACCTCGCCCTGGCGCTGGCGGCCGAGGGCGCCAGCGTGGGCGTGCTGGACGCCGACATCTACGGCCCCAGCCAACCCATGATGCTGGGTATCAACCGCCGTCCCGAGAGCGTGGACGGCAAGAACATGGAGCCGCTGGAGAACTACGGCATTCAGGTGATGTCGATTGGTTTCCTGGTCGACCAGGACGAAGCCATGATCTGGCGCGGCCCCATGGCCACGCAGGCGTTGGAGCAACTGTTGCGGCAGACCAATTGGCGCGATCTGGACTACCTCGTCATCGACCTGCCGCCCGGCACCGGCGACATCCAGCTCACGCTGTGCCAGCGCGTGCCGATTACCGGTGGCGTCATCGTCACCACGCCGCAGGACATCGCTCTGCTGGACGCCAAGCGCGGCATCAAGATGTTTGAGAAAGTGGGTGTGCCGATTTTGGGAATCGTCGAAAACATGGCAGTGCACGTGTGCAGCAACTGTGGCCACGTGGAGCACATCTTCGGTGCTGACGGCGGCAAAAAAATGGCGGCGGAATACGGCATGGAGTACCTTGGCGCGCTGCCGCTCGACATGCAGATTCGCCTGCAGGCCGACAGCGGAAAGCCGACCGTGGTGGCTGACCCCGAAGGCGAGGTGGCGCAAATCTACAAGCGCATGGCGCGCAGCGTAGCGGTAAAAATAGCCCAACAGAGCAAAGATTTTTCCGCCAGGATTCCGACGATTTCGGTGTCCAAGGACACCTGAGACGCCTGCCAAACGGACTGTCTGTCGCTCGCCGAGTGCATCTTATTGATTCGCGGAAGTTTTCATGAAGCGCAGGATCTTTGCGCTGACCCTGGCCATGTCCGGGCCCATACCGGCCGCTGCCCGCTCTGAAGCGCCCTGCGCGGGCCCGTAGCTGCCCCACAGGCAACGACTTTTTGATCGAGCAACTGCCGGTGCTGAACGACGCTCTCTGCTGCCTGCGCGAGAGGCATTGGGTGGCGTTTGCGAGGGAGATGCGCCTTCCAATGATTGACGAGCCCCGCCCTCGACCCGTTTGGAAACCCCCGAATTCAAGCGTTGCGCTGTGTGGGCGGCGAAGGCTTGAGGTCTGGCGGCGCCTGCTCGGACACCGCAGTGGCACAGGCCATAACGGTGTCGCGCCCGGCTGCTTTGGCTGCGTAGAGCGCATCGTCTGCCTGGCGGAAGAGTTGCTGTGAGTCGCGCTCAGCGCTGGCCTTGGCACTGGCTCGACTGGGCTCGACGCCCTGGCTTGTGAAAAGCAAGGGTTGGGGTGTCACCGTAGCCACTCCCACGCTCACCGTGACCACAGCGGCAACGCCTGAGGCGGCATGCACGATGGACAGCTTGCGAACCGCGAGCCGCAACTGTTCGGCGATGACCATCGCATCGCGTGCGTCCGTGTCGGGCAGGAGGACCGCAAACTCTTCGCCGCCGTAGCGAGCCACCAGATCACTCGCACGCGATGCCGACCGCGCCATGGCCGTGGCCACCTTGCGCAGGCATTCGTCGCCGGCCAGGTGACCATAGCGGTCATTGAAGGCCTTGAAGTGGTCCACATCAATCATCAGCAAAGACAGGCTGGAACCCGAGCGCGCCGCACGCTGCCATTCCACAGCCACGGCTTCGGTGAGCGCGCGGCGGTTGGCCACGCTGGTGAGCGGGTCCTGGCGCACCAGGGCCTCCAGCGCAATGCGGTACTGGTCAAGCTTGGTCTCGGCGCGCTGGCGCTCGGTGATGTCCTGGACGGTGCCGGTCATGCGTGCTTGGGTGCCTGGCGTGGTGCGTTCGCCCCACATATCCACCCAACGTTCGTTGCGTGCGTCGGCAATGCGGTATTGCATCCGCAACGGGGTGTCGTCCCCCAGCGAGGCTTCAAGGCTTGAAAGCACATGCGGGCGATCGTCTGGATGCACCTGGGCCAGCCATTGCATGCGCGCCACCGGTGCGTCGACCGGCAGTCCAAACAGTTCGGCCGCCATGGGCGAGAGGGTGAATTCCCCGGTTTCGACTTGGTACGCGTAGTAGCCCACCAACGCCGACTTCTGCGCACTCTCAAGCCACTGCATGTTGCGCGCCAGGCTTTCTTTGAGGGTGCGCTCGCGCAGCCAGGCCCGCCGTTGCCAGACCACCAGAAGCAGGCCCGCCAGCAGGAGCGCAAGGCTGAGGGGCAGGCTCAGTGCAATCAATTCGCGCCTGGAGGCGTCGCCAAATGCTTCGGCCACATCCACCTTGGAGACCAGAAACCAGGGCGATTCCGCAATGGCGTTGACCACGGCCAGAACGTCCTTGCCTCCGACATCGCGGGCGCGAATCAGCCCGCGCGCTCCGGCCACGGCCTGGATCATCAGATTGCCTTGGTCGGACCCGGGAACCAGTGGAACGGGTGTCGGAGTGCTTTGCTGACGCAGAGGGCTGAGCAACACAGCATTGGCCCCCTCCGCACTGACGAGGGCAGATTCGGCACTCTTGCTGGCGGTGGGCCAGGGCGTGAGCAAGGAATAGAGGCTGGTGCGCACGTCGATCACCAACCACACGGCTCCCAGAGGCCGCATTCCGTCGTAGATGGGAGCCATCAGGCTGAAGAACGGAAAGGCAAAAAACGGGTCGCTCCTGGGTTCCACCACGCTCGGCGTTGCGCTCTCAAGCGCCCGCTTCAATGCCTCCTGCTCCAGGGCGGGCAAGACAGCACTTGAAGAGCCTGCGGGCAGCAGCAGCGCCCCTTCGGGGCTGACGAAAGACACCGCTGTGTAGCGCGCGCGCTCCTGAAGAATGCGCAGCCGGTCGTGCACCGGCGTTTCTGCCTCGGAAGATGGAGTGTCGCGCCAGCGTGCCACGGCCTGGGCAAACAGGCCATCGTCGGTCAAGGCGCTGGCGTCGGCCAAGCGCCTCTCGCGCCAGTCGGATACCGCGCTGGCCTGCAGGCGACTGATGGTCTGCAGTTCGCGTTCAGCCTGATGGCGATACAGCGCTGTGCGGTCCTGGTACACCATGGTCACTGCCCACAGCAGCCCCAGACTGGCCAGTACTGCGATGCCGATCGCCAGTCGCGCAAGCAGGGCGCGGTAGGGAGAGTGAAGCAATGCGTGACGGACAGACATGGCGTGGAGAGGCTTCTAACAGTGTGCGCAATACAGTGATGGCACACTATGTCAGATTTTGTAAATGCATCGAGCGCTCCCGGCAAGCGTCGAATGGGGAGTGCATGATTTAAAGGACCATTTGTGCTTCGCCGAACCCTGCAACTACTGCTTGCCGCGATCCTGGCCCTGGCCGCACTGTGTGCGCCTGCGCGCGCTGAACCGGGCGGCTCCCAAGTGGTATTCAGTATTTCTCTTGAGCCAGACGGCCTTGACCCTACCGTGGCGGCGGCAGCATCCATTGGTGAGGTAGTGCACTACAACGTGCTGGAAGGGCTGGTGAAGATCGAGGAGAGCGGCTCCACTTCGCCTTTGCTCGCAAGCGGCTGGCGCCTGGAAAACGAGGGCAAGACCTACCGTTTCGCGCTGCGCAAGGGCGTGCGTTTTCATGACGGTGCGCCGTTTGACGCGTCGACGGTGCGCTTTTCCTTCGAGCGCGCCATGGCACCTGCGTCGACCAACAAGGCAAAGAAGGCCTTGTTTGACAATATCGCCGCCATAGAAACGCCCGACGCCTACACCGTGGTGCTGCGACTGCACCATGCCGACGCCAATACCTTGTTCCGTCTGGGCGAGAGCACTGCCGTGGTACTCCACCCCGCCACGGCGGAGCAGGCCGCCAGCCACCCCGTGGGCACGGGCCCCTACCGCTTCGAGCGCTGGGACCGAGGCAGCAGCATCTCCCTCGTGAAATATGCAGACTACCGAAACGCGAGCCAAGTGTTCATGGATACGGTGAAGTTTCGCTTCATCAATCAGCCCGCTGCCCAGGCGACGGCCATGGCGGCACGTGAAGTCGACGTGTTTTTCAACATCGCCACGCAGACCGTCGAGCGCTTTCAGGCCGACAGGGCTTACCAGGTGCTGATCGGGGCCTCCAGCGGCAAAGGCATGCTGGCGCTGAACAACCGTCGCAAGCCGCTGGACGACGTGCGCGTGCGCCGTGCCATCACCCATGCCATCGACCGGGAGCGCTTCATCCAGCAGGTGCTCGACGGCCGGGGCAAAGCCATTGGCAGCCATTTTTCGCCAACCGATGCGGGCTATGTGCACCTGGCCGGCCTCTACCCCTACGACCCCAAGCGCGCCAGAGCCTTGATGCGCGAAGCCGGGGTCAAGTTGCCGCTCTCGCTGACTCTGACGCTGCCGCCCACGCCCTATGCACGCGATGGTGCGCCGTTGATCGTGGCGGCGTTGGAAGCGATTGGCATCCACGTGACCACGGAGCCTGTGGACTGGGCACACTGGCTGTCGGGCGCCTTCAAAGGGGATTTCGACCTCACGCTGATCAACCACGTCGAACCGCTTGACTACCCCATCTACACCGACCCCAACTACTATTTCGGCTACGACAGTGCTGAGTTTCGCCAATTGGTAGAGCGCCACGCGGCCAGCAGCAGCGCCCGTGAACACCAGGTGCTGTTTGCGCAGCTGCAGCGCAAGCTTGCCAATGATGCGGTCAATGCCTGGATTTTTGCCCCCCAACTCAGCACCGTCGCGCGCAAGGGTCTCAAAGGGCTGTGGATGAATTACCCAATTTTTGCGCACGACGTGGCGGCGCTGCGATGGGAGTGAACACGTTCTGAGGGCCTTGCCCAGGGCCGACGGCGGTGCGGCCCAAATGGGGCTACTCTGACGCCATGCCGCACACGCCTGCCATTGCTGAGCCCTGTGTACCCGCGTTGACGGGCAGCGGCGTGCCGCGCCTGGCCGCTGCCAACGCGCTGTTGACGCCCGCCGTGGAGGGCGTCAACGAGTGGGAGCCAACGGTGCTTTTCATGGGACGCGACGGCCGTTTTTCCTGCCATGCCGGTGCAGACCATCGGGTTTGGCAACCGGAGCTGGCGGGGGAAGCCGGCGCAGCGCGCGTCCAACTTTTTTCTCAGCCTGAATTTTCATGAACCTTGCTTTTGCACGCCTCGCCTGGCGCACCCTGCTGCGCGACCTGCGCGCAGGTGAACTGCGGCTCTTGATGGTGGCGGTCACGCTCGCCGTCGCCTCGCTGACCGCCGTCGGGTTTTTTGCCGACCGCCTCCAAGGCGGCCTGCAGCGTGACGCGTTGCAACTGCTCGGGGGCGACTTCGTGGTGGCCAGCGACCACGCCACCCCCGACCCCATCGTGGAGCGTGCCCGTGCGCTGGGGCTCTCCGTGGTGCGCACGGCCAGCTTTCCGACCATGGCGCGCGCGGGCGACGCGCAGGGCGGCGCGAGCCGGCTGGTGGCCTTCAAGAGCGTGACGCCCGGCTACCCGCTGCGCGGCAGCGTGAGCGTCGCCGCGGCAGTGAATGCGCCCGGCCAGCCCACGCGCGAGATTCCGGCGTCGGGCGAGGTCTGGGTCGATGCCTCGTTGCTGGACGCGCTGGGCCTGAAGCTGGGCGACCCGCTGCTGCTGGGCGATACCAGCCTGCGCATTGCCCGCATCATCACGCTGGAGCCCGACCGCGGTGCCGGCTTCATGAGCTTTTCGCCGCGCGTCATGGTGAACGACGCCGACGTCGCTGCCACCGGCCTGGTGCAGCCGGCAAGCCGCGTCACCTACCGGCTGGTGGTGGCAGGCGCAGCGGCGCCGGTGCGCCAGTTCCAGGCCTTTGTCGATACGCAGTTGCAGCAGCCGGGAGTGCGCGGCATGCGCGTGGAATCGCTCGATTCTGGCCGCACCGACATGAAGCAGACGCTGGAGCGCGCGCAGAACTTCCTCAGCCTCGTGGCGCTGCTCGCAGCCATGCTGTCGGCGGTGGCCGTGGCGCTGGCGGCGCGTGCCTTTGCCGCCAGCCACCTTGATGCGTCCGCCATGCTGCGCGTGCTCGGTCAGAGCCAGCGGCGCATTGCCGCGAGCTATACCACTGAGTTCGCCCTGGTCGGCCTGATGGCGAGCGTGCTGGGCGTGGCGCTGGGTTTTGCCGTGCATTACGTGTTTGTCTATTTGCTGTCTGGCCTGGTGACAGCCGGCCTGCCTGCTGCCAGCGTGTGGCCGGCGCTGCTCGGCGTGGGGGTGGGCATGACGTTGTTGCTCGCGTTTGGCCTGCCGCCGGTGTTGCAACTGGCCCAGGTGCCGCCGCTGCGCGTCATCCGGCGCGACGTGGGGGCTCTGCGGCCGGCGTCGCTGGCAGTGCTCGGGATTGGCGTGGCGGGTTTCGCCGCGCTGCTGCTGGTAGTCAGCCGCGACCTGCGACTGGGCCTGATTGCCATCGGCGGCTTTGCCGCTGCCGTACTGCTGTTTGCGCTGCTGAGCTGGCTCGCCGTGCGCCTGCTGCGCCGGACCGTGAACGAGGCCACAGCCCCGCGCTGGCTGGTGCTGGCCACGCGGCAGATTTCGGCCCGCCCGGCCTATGCGGTGGTCCAGGTCAGCAGCCTGGCTGTGGGGCTGCTGGCGCTGGTGCTGCTGGTGCTGCTGCGCACCGACCTGATTGCCAGCTGGCGCGAAGCCACACCGCCGGATGCGCCCAACCGCTTTGTCATCAACGTCCAGCCGGATCAGGCGCAGGACTTTCGCGCCATGCTCGATGGTGCAGGCGTTGCCCGCTACGACTGGTACCCCATGTTCCGCGGCCGGCTGGTGGCGATCAACGGCAAGGCGGTGGAGGAGAGCTCCTTCGCCGACGACCGCGCCAAGCGCCTGGTCGAGCGCGAGTTCAATCTGTCCAACAGCGCGGTGCAGCCCCCGCACAACCTGATCGTCGCGGGCGCCTGGAAGGCAGGCGAGAGCGGCGCCATCAGCGTGGAGGAGGGCCTCGCCAAGACTTTGGGCCTGGCGCTTGGCGACCGGCTGCGTTTTGACATGGGGGGCGTCCAGTCTGAAGCGCGCATTACCTCCCTGCGCAAGGTGGATTGGGGCTCGCTGCACGCGAACTTTTTCGTCATGTACCCGGTGGACGCGATGCCCGATGTGGCCATTACCTACCTCGCCGCCTACCGCGCGCCCGAGACGCCGGGGTTTGACAACGCGCTGGTGCGGCGCTTCCCCAATGTGACCACTGTGGACATGGGCGCTACGCTGGCGCAGATTCAGGGCGTGCTTGACCAGGTCATTCGCGCAGTGGAATTCCTGTTCGCCTTCACCCTGGCTGCGGGCCTGGTGGTGCTGTTTGCCGCCGTCACCGCCACGCGCGAAGAGCGCGCGCGCGAATTCGCCATCATGCGGGCGCTGGGGGCGGGCTCGGGCCTGCTGCGTCAGGTGCAGCGGGCTGAGCTGGCGGGCGTTGGCCTGCTTGCCGGCCTGCTGGCCAGCAGCGCGGCCGTGGCGGTGGGCTGGGCCCTGGCGCACTACGTCTTTGGCTTCACCTGGACGGCATCGCCGCTGGTGCCGCTCGCGGGCAGCCTGGCCGGCGCCGTGCTGGCGCTGCTGGCTGGCTGGTGGGGGCTGCGCGATGTGCTGGCGCGGCCAGTGGTGGAGACCCTGCGCAGCGCCTCGGAATAGCTATTAATTACATAGCTGCTAGCGCTTATGGGTAGTGCGCTAGAGGCCTATTTTCCTTGTTTTTTCGGCTTGCCCGGCACTTGCCTCTAAGATGCGGCTTCCAGAAATATCCAAACGGGGGAGCGACATGACAACTACAGGCTGGGTCCTTCTTGCCATCGTGGCGGTACTCTTGTGGTGGGCCATTGCCGCCTACAACCGCCTGGTCGAGCTGCGCAATCGCATCGCCAATGCTTTCGGGCAAATCGACGTGCAGCTCAAGCGCCGCTATGACCTGATTCCGAACCTGGTGGAAGTGGCACGCGGCTATCTCCAGCACGAAGCCAGCACGCTGCAGGCCGTGATCGAGGCGCGTGGCCAGGCGCAGGGCGCAGCCGCCGTGGCGCGCGCAGCGCCCACCAACGCGGGCGCCGTGAGTGGCTTGTCCATGGCCGAGGGCGTGCTGGGTGCGAGCCTGGGCCGCTTGATGGCCGTGTCCGAGCGCTACCCCGAACTCAAGGCCGACGCCACCATGCAGCAGCTCAGCGAAGAGCTCGCCAGCACCGAAAATCGGGTCGGTTTTGCCCGCCAGGCCTTCAACGACCAGGTGCTGGACTTCAACAACGCCGCCCAGCAGTTCCCCACGCTCATCGTCGCCCGGCTGGCCGGGTTTGCGCCCGCTGCCATGCTGGCATCGACGCAAAGCGACGAGGAGCGCCGCGCGCCGCGCGTACAGTTTTAAGTACGTCAAGCACGTTTCCCGGCATGCGCTTTTGGGACCAGCAACACGACGCGCGCAGCGAAACGCGGCGCCTGCTGCTGGCGTTTGCGATCGCCACCGCCCTGCTGGTGCTGGCCGTGCATGCCTCGCTGGTGCTGGCCTGGTGGCTGATGGCGCTGGTGCTGCCGGTGCGGCTGCCGTTTCCTGAGGGCTTTCTGGTGGCCAACGTGGGCGTCTCGCTGCTGTTGGTGCTGGGCGGCTGGTGGGTCGAGACATCGAACCTGCGCGCCGGCGGTATCAAACTGGCCAAGCGCATCGGTGCGCGCGAGCTGCGGCCCAGCCTCTCGCATGCCGAGCAGCGCCTGGCCAACGTGGTCGATGAGCTGTGCATTGCCGCGCAAATGCCGCGCCCAGAAATCATGGTGCTGCCGCGCGTGGACGCCATCAACGCCTTCGCCGCCGGGTGGGACGAGCAGGATGCCGTACTCGCCGTCACCCAGGGTGCGCTCGACCACCTCACCCGCGAAGAAATGCAGGGCATGGTGGCGCACGAACTCAGCCATTTGCACGAGGGCGACACGCGCCTGAAGATGCGGCTGGCCGGCATGGTTTTCGGGCTGGAATTGGTCTACAACTTTGGCGACGAGATGCGCGAGCGCGGGGGTCTGGCATGGTGGTTTGGCTCGGCCATCATGCTCGCCGGCCTGGCCGGCTGGCTCACCGGGAAGATCCTCAAGGCCGCCGTCTCACGCCAGCGCGAATACCTCGCCGACGCCCGCGCCGTGCAATGGACGCGCAGCCAGAACGGCCTGGGCGGCGTGCTGCGCAAGGTGATGGGCCAGCGCCAGGCGGCCGAGCGTTCTGGGCAGGAAGGGCCACGCCATAGCGGCCTGGCGCACCCGAGCGTCCAGCACATGCTGCTGGTCGACGTGGAAACCAGCGGGCGCTGGGGCGAAGGTCTGGCCGCGCGCCTCGCTGGCCGGCTCGATTCGCACCCTACGCTGGAAGATCGGGTGCGGCGCGTCTATGGCCGCAGCATGGCGCCGCTGCCGCTGACGCCGGTGAAGGAGCCGCCAGAGCGGCCGCACCGCGCGGCCGGGGCGGCGCCCCCAGGGGGAGGCCCCTCGCTGGCGTCGCTGGTGGACCCATTTGCACGCTTGTAAATGCTATAAAATAAATAGCTGATAACGCTTATGGGATAAGCGCTAGAGGCCAAAAAGACATTAAATTCAGGCCTGTTCGATAATGGGCCGTCCATCCGCCTGCTGACCGCCTGCTTACCGCCTCCGCCATGCCAGAAATCGTCTTCAAAGGCAAAGAGTATGTCTACAACCACCACCTCACCGTGCCCTATCGGCCGCTGGTGGTGGACGCTGCCAAAGGCATCGGCCCGGGCGACCTGAACAGCAATCTGGTCATCCACGGCGACAACCTGCACGCCCTCAAGGCCCTGCTGCCGCGCTACGCCAGCCGCGTGGACCTGGTGTTTATCGACCCACCCTACAACACCGGCAACGAGGGCTGGTGCTACAGCGACGGCGTGAACTCGCCCATCATGAAAGAGTGGCTGTCCACCAACCCCGTGGATGGCGACGACATGCTGCGCCACGACAAATGGCTGTGCATGATGTGGCCGCGCCTGGTGCTGCTGCGCGAGCTGATGGGCGAGGCCGGGAGCATCTGGATCACGCTGGACGACAACGAGGTACACCGGGCGCGGATGGTGCTGGATGAGATTTTTGGGGCGGACAACTTTGTGGCGACCTGTATTTGGCAGAAGAACTTCTCACCCAAGAACACGGCGCAGTTTTTCAGCGAAGACCACGACTATGTGCTGGTGTACGCCAAGGACAAGCGCGTGTGGCGGCCGAACTTGCTAGAGCGCACGGCGGAGATGGATGCCCGCTATAGCAATCCGGACAACCACCCGCGTGGCCCATGGACTTCTGGCGACTTATCTGCACGCAACTACTACAGCGAAGGAACGTATCCCGTGACAGCGCCGTCGGGTCGCGTGTTCGACGGGCCGCCACCTGGGCGGTATTGGGGCATCTCAAAAGAAAAGTTCTTGCAACTCGACGTAGACAACTGCATTTGGTGGGGTGAAGACGGTAACAACATGCCACGCCTCAAGCGGTTTCAACAGGATGTCAAACAGGGCCGCACCCCCCAAACCCTCTGGTTCTACGACGAAGTGGGCCATACGCAGGACGCCAAGAAAACGCTGATTGAAATGGGCCTGCTCAAGGACCAGGAGAGCACCATCACGCCCAAGCCCGTGGCCTTGATTGAGCGCATTCTGGAACTGGCCAGCACGCCCGATTCCATCGTCCTGGACAGCTTTGCCGGCAGCGGCACCACGGCCCATGCCGTGCTCAAAGCCAACGCGCGTGACAACGGCCAGCGCAAATTCATCCTGGTCGAAGGCGAAGACTACGCCGACCGCCTGACCGCCGAGCGCGTGCGCCGCGCCATCCGCGGCTATGCCTGGGTGGGCACGCAGCGCGAGACCTTGCTGGAAGAAAAAATCAACTTCACCCAGTTCAAAAAAGCCGATCAGTGGCTGGCCAAGGTCGAGGCCATCAAGGTGGCCGAAGGCTTTGGCGCCGAAGATGCCGCGCAGATGGTGCTGGGCGAGGCCGCTGCGCAGCTCCCCGCCAGCGCACCCGCGCGCAAAAAGCGCTTTGACAAGATCAACGTCGAGCTGAAAGACGGCGTGCTGCGCGTGGAGGGCGAAAAGCGCGTGTCGCAAATGGCCGACGGCCTGGGTGGCGAGTTCACCTACTGCACGCTGGGCGAGCCGCTGAGCATTGAAAAGCTGCTCTCGGGGCAAGACCTGCCCAGCTTCGAGGCGCTGGGCGCCTGGCTGCTGCACACGGCTACCGGCGGTACGCTGCAGGCGCCACCGCCCGATGCGCCCGCGTTTTACCTGAGTGAGGCGCAGGACGCGCATGTGTGGTTGGTGTACCGGCCCGACCTGGCGTTTCTGAAGTCGGCCGACGCGGCGCTGACCCTGCCGCGCGCGCAGGCTATGGCCGAGTGGGGGCAGGCGCGGCACGAGGGGCCGGGCGCACACAAGCGGCACCTCGTGTTTGCGCCCGCCAAGTATTTGAGCAATGCGCAGTTGCGCGAGCACGGCATCGAGTTTGCGGCGCTGCCGTTTGCTTTGTTTCGTCAGGGGTAAGGGCCATGGCACAACAAGAGCGTTTTTTGCTGGCCTTGCAGCATTTCGACAAGGCGCTGGCGCGGCTGCACGAGGTGCTGGCCGAGCCGATCGAGACCGCCATCGTGCGCGATGCGCTGATCCAGCGGTTCGAATTCACCTTCGAGGCAGCCTGGAAGGCGGCCTACCGCTGGCTGCGCGCACGCGGCAACGATGTGGATGAAGAGGCCGCTGCCGTGATTCCTGAAGCCTTTGCACGCCGCCTGATTGCGGATGAAAAGGGCTGGGGCGACATGCGCCGCTTTCGCAACAAGACATCGCACACCTACGACGAGGCGCTGGCCATGCAGGTGGCTGCGTTCGTGCGCCAGGATGCAGTGCGCCTGTTCGAGGCGCTGCTGACCACGCTGCGGGAGCGCGGGGCATGAGTGGCGCTGTCAAGCCGGCACCTGCGCCCGGCGTGGGTGCTTTCGGGTTGGAGCCCGGCGCGCTGCAGGCACTGCGGGCTTTTTTTGATGCTACCGAGGGCGTGCAGCGGGTGTGGGTGTTTGGCTCGCGCGCGCGCGGCGACTGGCGCGCCCGCTCGGACATCGACCTGGCGGTGGATGCGCCCGGCTGGAGCGCCCAAGAGTTTTTGCGCTTGAAAGAGCGCATGAAGGACTTGCCCATCGTGTACCCGCTGGACGTGGTGCATTGGCAGGGTGTGAGCACGCCAGAGTTTGTGGCGCAGATCGAGCGCGACCGCAAGCTGTTCTGGGAGCCCCGGCGCGGCGCGGTGTCGCTGCCGCGCACGCTGGGCGCGACCGACCTGAAGAAGTTCCAGGACGAGTCGCTGCAAAAGCTCGATGCCTTGGTGACCGAATTGCGCGCGCGCAAGGCCGAGTCGGATGCCGCCGTGGCCGCCATGACGCAGTTCAAGGCCATGGAGCACATGCAGGATTCGCTGCGCATTGCGGCCGACTACCCGCGCCATGCCTGGGATGCGCTGCGCAAGGCGGGCGCGCTGCCCCCCGCCTTTGCCCACCTGCCGCATTCGAGCCGCTGGGACGGCGCGGGCCGAGCCATCCCCAACATCTGCCTCAAAGTGCCCACCGGCGGCGGCAAGACGCTGCTGGCCGCCGCCAGCGTGGGCAAGGTGTTCAACGGTTTTTTGCAGCGCGACAAAGGGCTGGTGCTGTGGGTCGTGCCCAACGAGGCCATTTACCGCCAGACGCTCAAGACGCTGAAAAACCGCGATCACCCCTACCACCAGATGCTCCAAGTGGCGGGCGCGGGAAAGGTCAAGATTCTGGAAAAAGACGACCCGCTCACGCGCCTGGACGTGGAGAGTCATTTGTGCGTGATGCTGCTCATGCTGGCCTCGGCATCGCGCCAAAGCAAAGAAACGCTGCGCTTCTTCCGCGACCGGGGCAACGTGCTGGGCTTTGTGCCGCGAGAAGACGACATCGAGGCGCACTGGCAACTGCTGCAGGCGGTGCCCAACCTGGATGCCTACGGCAGCCCCTGGGCCAGCGCGCAAGAGGTGCGCGCGCAAAAGGGCAGCATCGTCAAAAGCTCACTGGGCAACGTGATGCGCCTGGTGCGGCCCATGGTGATCATCGACGAGGGCCACCACGGCTACACCGAAACGGCGCTGCAGACCATCGACGGCTTCAACCCCTGCTTCATGCTGGAGCTGTCGGCCACACCGCGCGTGCCCGACCCCAAGCTGGCGGGGTCCAGTGGCTCGAACATGCTGGTGGATGTGCGCGGCACCGACCTGGACGCGGCGCAGATGATCAAGCTGCCGATTCATGTGGATGTGCGCCGCTGGGCAGACTGGCAAAGCTGCCTGGCCGAGAGTGCGCGCCAGCTCGACACGCTGGAGCGCGAAGCGCGGCTGCTGGAGGGCGAGACCGGGCGCTACATCCGGCCCATCATGCTGGTACAGGTAGAGCGCACCGGCAAAGACCAGGTGGATGCGGGCTATATCCATGCGCAGGATGCGCGCGCGTTTCTGGCGCAACTGGGTTTTTCGGATGCCAACATCCGCGAAAAAACCAGCGAGAAAGACGAAATTGGCGACGAGGAACTGCTCTCGCCCACCAGCCTGGTGCGCGTGATCATCACCAAGCAGGCGCTGCAAGAGGGCTGGGACTGTCCCTTTGCCTACGTGCTGTGCGCCCTCGCCGCCAGCAAGGGCAAGCGCGCCATGACGCAACTGGTGGGGCGCATCCTGCGCCTGCCACAGGTGTGCAAGACGGGGCACGGGCTGCTGGACGCCTGCTATGTTTTTTGCCACAACGCAGGCACGGGCGAGGTGGTCAAGGCCATCAAGCAGTCGTTGGAGACCGAGGGCATGGGCGACCTGGCGATCAGCGTGCGCGGCGAGGGGGGAGCCAACGACCCCGCCGCGCCTCAGCCGGTGGCGTTGCAGCGCCGGGCGGGGCTGGAAAAGCTGCGCATCTTCATCCCCACCGTGACCTGGGCCGAGCCCGGCGGTGCGCGCCGACCGCTGGAATACGACAGCGATGTGCTGGCCCTGTTGCCCTGGGAGCAGGTAGACGTGCAGTCGCTGGCGCGCGACTGGAAGCCCGGCGCCATGCCCGAGGGGGCGGGTGGCGGCCGGGTCGTGGTGGATTTGCGGGTGCTGGACGATGGTTTTGCTCCCGCACGCCAGGCGCTGGAAGAGGGCGCGGCCCCGCTGGACCCTGCAGGCATGGTGCGCGCGCTGCTGGACATTGCCCCCAACCCGTGGCTGGTGTGGGGCTGGGTGGATGCCATGCTCTCGCGCCTGCAGGTGCAATGGGATGCGCGGGTGGTGGGGGCCAGCAGCGCATCGCTGGTGGAGCAACTGCGCAAGGACCTGGAGCGCGAGCGCGACCGCCTGGCGCAGGAGGTTTTTGACCGTTTGGTGCAGCAGGGGCGCATCGAGTTTTGCCTGCGCGCGGACCGGCAGGACTACGAACTACCCCACGAGATGGTGCTGGATGTGGTGGGCAAGCCCAAAAAGCTGCGCCGCGCCAGCGACGACGCCGACATGGAAAAAAGCCTGCTGGCACCTGCGCTGCGCACACCGGATATCAATGAATTCGAGGCGTTGTTTGCCGGCTACCTGGACGAGCAGCCCGCGCTGCGCTGGTGGCACCGCAACGTGGCGCGCACGCAGTATGGCCTGCAGGGCTGGCGGCGGCACAAGGTGTATCCCGACTTTGTGTTTGGTTACCACCAGCAGGGCAACCAGGCGCGTGTGGTGTTGCTGGAAACCAAGGGCATGCATCTGGAAGGCAATGCCGACACGCTCTACAAGCAGGCGCTGCTGGAGCGTTTGACACAGGCTTTCAGCGACGAGCGTTTTCAGAGTGTGGGGGAGCTGGCGCTGGAAGAAGGCGGACAGTGTGCGGTGCAATGCGATCTGGTATTTGACCAGGCCTGGCGCGCCACTATGGATGGCCGCTATTTTTCGGCTGGCGCCTGATGGTCATTCCAGATCAACCGGTGCCGGCACACCGGATCGAACCGTTCAGGTCACCGGGCGCACCGGGTGCGTGGGCAGCGCCCCGCTATCGCCATCCTTATTGATCATTTTGAGCCGCACCCTCTCGATGGCGTGCGAGGGCTCCAGCCCCTTGGGGCAAACCTCCGAGCAGTTCATGATGGTGCGGCAGCGAAACAGCCGGTAGGCGTCGTTCAGGTCGTCCAGCCGTTCCTCGGTCGCCTGGTCGCGGCTATCAAAGATGAAGCGGTAGGCCTGGATCAGGCCCGCCGGCCCGACGAACTTGTCGGGGTTCCACCAGAACGAGGGGCATTGGCTGCTACAGCAGGCGCAAAGAATGCACTCATACGCTCCGTTGAGCCTTTCGCGCTCGGCGGGCGATTGCAGGCGTTCGCGCTCTGGGGGCGGTTCGTCGTTGATGAGGTAAGGGCGAATCGAGTGGTACTGCTTGAAGAACTGCGTCATGTCCACGATCAGGTCGCGGACGATGGGAAAGCCCGGCAGGGGACGCAGCACGACAGGCTCCTTGAGGTCGCGCACGCGGGTGATGCAGGCCAGGCCGTTGCGGCCGTTGATGTTCATGGCGTCCGAGCCGCAGACACCTTCGCGGCACGATTTGCGCATGGACAGTGTGGGGTCTTGTTCCTTGATACGCAGCAGGACGTCCAGCAGCATGCGGTCGCTGTCCTGCAGGTCGATGTCGTAGTGCTGCAGCCAGGGGCCGTCGTCCCGATCGGGGTCGTAGCGCGAGATGGAAAATCGCATGGTGGCCTCTCCAAGCAAGGGTATGGACGCAGGGTGCTGCAGGGTTCCTAAGCAGGCATGCGCAGCAATATGAACCCCGCCCAGACCGCCAAGCCGCACAGCCCGGCAGCGAGCCCAATGAGCAGGTAGGGGCGAATACGGACGGGCTGCGCATAGTCAAGCAGCACGTCGCGCAAGCCGACCCACATGTGCGCCAGCAACGCCGCAAAAAATACGGCCAGCGCCAGGCGCATCCCCGGGCGGGCCAGCCACTGCAACCACTCAGCCTGGCTGTGCACGGGCGCAAGCGCGAACGACGCCAACACGAACACCAGGAACAGCAGCAGGTACACCGCGCTGGCGCGTTGCACCAACCAGGCCGGCAGACCGGTGGGTCCGCGCTTCACAACACCGCTCCCGCTGCGAGCACCGCGATGGCCAAGGCTGCGAGATTTACGCCCCAGGCACTGCGCCGTGCGTTGCCCAGCGCCGAGCCGACATCCATATCGGTAAGCATGTGGCGTATGCCGGCCAGCATGTGATGCGCCAAGGCCCAGGCCAGCGCCACCAGAAAAATCTTCACCAGGGGTTGACTCAGCAAGGCCGTGGCCTCGACAAAACCGGCTTCGCCGCCCAGTGAGCGCTGCAGCAAGTACAGCAGCGCCGGCACGCCTGTGGCCAGCAGAACACCGCTAAGCCGGTGGCCAATCGAGGTGAGCGCGCCCACCGGCAGGGTAATTTGCGCCAGGTTCAGAAACACGGGGCGCGAACGGGGGGTGCGTGCAGCTTTGGACATAACGGAGTTAGTGGTAACCGACGCCCATGACGTAATCAAACAGCTGGGCTTGTTCGTACTGTCCCTCGGCCACCAAGGCGCGGAGGGCGTCGCGTGTGTTCACCACGCCCACTGGGCAGCCCTCAGGATCGAGTACAGGCAGATGCACCAGGCCGTGCTTGTGCATCAAGTCCAGCACGTCTGACAACAGATCCGTGGGTTGGCAGGAGATGACATTCTTCGTCATCAGATCGCTGGCCAGCGTGTGGCAGGCGCTGCCTGCGCAATGGCCGATCTGCCGAACGATGTCGCTTTTGCCGATCACGCCAGACATCGCACCGCCCGGCTCGCACACCACGACCAAGCCAATATGCGTCTCGGACAAGTGTTGCGCCGCCTGCAAAAGCAGCGTATGCCGCGAGACGGTGGCCAGCCGCGAGCGCGTAACGGCACTGAGGCTGTTGACTCGCAAGGTGTTCATGGGCGGTTGCTCCTGATCGCACATTCTCCCGATCCCAGAGGTTCGGTCTAGTAGGAGAAGCGCCCATATCGCCCGACAAACGATTCACAGGCTGTGCTTAGCTAGCCAAAATGGCATGGCATGGCATGGCAGTTTTGCCGTTTTTTGGAAGTCAGCCTATGTCGCAACCTGCATCAAAAAATCTGGAGCGTGAACAACTCTTGCGCACAGCGCTGTCGCGTTGGGACAATGAAGGTGGGCACTTGATCGGCACCGGCCCGGGCCAGCCAGAAAACCTCGGGGAGGGCGCGCCGCCGCTTACCAATGCGGAACTGATGCAACTGCAAATCCGCGTGATCGCACTTGAAAATCTGGTGGTTGCCTTGCTGGCCGATGCATCGTACGAGCAGCTTGCACGCGTGCACGATATTGCAGCGTCCATTTTTCCGCGGCCTGGCGTTGAACACCGTTTGACGACGCATGCTTGCGCTCAGATGGGGCACTTGACGCAGCGAGCACTGCGCGTATAGATGTCCTCAATCCCGTGCGTTTCCGGGGGCGTAGAAGGGGCTTTCGATAAGGAATGAATAGCGCAACGCTTGATTGAAACGTGCTAACCAGACTTGCGCTCCGCCGGCGCCAGCAGCACCACCAGCGCGCCGGCGCCGCCCTCGGCCGGCCGCGCTTGCACATAGGCCAGTACCTCGGTTTTCTGCGCCAGCCAGCGCTGCACCCGACCTTTGAGCACCGGCGTGCGGCCTGGCGAGCCCAGGCCCTTGCCATGCACCACGCGCACGCAGCGCAGGCCCGCTTTGTGCGCGTGGCGGATGAACTCGCCCAGGGCTTCGCGTGCATCGTCGACGCGCAGGCCGTGCAGATCAAGCTGGCGCTGAATGCTCCAGTGGCCCGCGCGCAGGCGTGCGGTCACGTCGGTACCAATCCCCGGTCGGCGAAAGCTCAGTTGGTCGTCGGTGTCGAGCAGGGTGCTCACATCGAATTCGTCGCTCATGGCTTCGCGCAGTACGCGCGCCTCGTCCAGCCAGTGCTGCATCGGCAGGGGCTCGGGCAAGTCGGGCGCGTGGTGCGCGCGGTTGTGCCGGCGCAGCGCAGTCACCGCGCCCACGCTGCGCGAGAAGAGCTGCCGCTCGGCCTCGCGCCGGGCGGCGGCTTCGCGCGCTGCCTGCTCCTCCGCCGCGCGCAGCGCTTGCTGTTCGCGCAGGTGGCGCGCCAGGGGCCCAAGCGATGCCAGGCCAAAAAAACGCTCGTGCGCCCGGTTCACACCAGCCCTTTGGCTGCCATCGACAGCCACTGGCCGGACGCGACGATGACGTGGTCCAGCACCCGCACATCCACCAGCGCCAGGGCACTTTTGAGGGTTTGCGTCAACGCCTCGTCGGCGCGGCTGGGTTGCACGCTGCCGCTGGGGTGGTTGTGCGCCAGCACCACGGCGGCAGCCTGCAGGTGCAGGGCGCGCAGCACCACTTCGCGCGGGTACACGCTGGTCTGCGTGAGCGTGCCGCGAAACAGCTCTTCGAGGGCAATCAGCCGGTGCTGGCTGTCGAGGAACAGCACGGCAAACACCTCATGGCCCTTGGCCGCCAGGTGCAGCTGAAGGAAGTGGCCCACCGCATCAGGCGAATCGAAGACCTCGCGCTCACGCAATTGCTGGGCCAGCGCCCTCCGGGCGAGTTCGAGCACCGCCACCAGTTCGGCGCGTTTGGCGGGCCCCAGGCCCTTGATGCGAGAGAGGTCTGCCGTGCCGGCGTGCAGCAGGCCGGCGATGCCGCCAAAACCACCCGCCGGGCGGCCCGTGTCGGGACAGGTGCGCGGGGCATCGAGCAGTTCCTGCGCCAGTTGCAGCACGCCCTTGCCGACGATGCCGGTGCGCAGCAGCAGCGCCAGCAGCTCCGCGTCGCTGAGCGCGGCCGGGCCGCGGGCGAGTAGCTTTTCGCGCGGGCGGGCGTCTGCAGGCAGGTCTTTGAGAGGCATGGAGGCACAGTTTCCCGAGGGGAAATTTCAAAATCTTAAAATGGCCTCAGTTTATAGAGGCACGCATGGCAACTGTTCAACAAGGCTCCTTTCTCACGCTGCATTACCGCCTGGCCGGACCGGCCGGTGATGTGATCAATACGTTCGAAGACAAACCCGCCACGCTCACGCTGGGCAACAGCGAACTCTCGCCCGCGCTGGAGGCGCGCCTCATCGGCATGCAAGAGGGCGCGCGCGCCACATTCGAGCTGGCCGCGGGCGAAGCTTTTGGCGAGCGCAACCCCGAGATGCAGCAGTGGGTGCCGGGCAAATTGCTCGACGCCCTGGCCGACCCCGATGAGCAGTACCACGTCGGCGAGGTGGTGGAGTTCCCCACCCCCGACGGCCACGGCACCTACGCTGGCGCTGTGGTGCGCGTGGGCAGCGAGGGCGATGCGCGCGCGCTGCTTGTGGATTTCAACCACCCGCTGGCGGGCCGCGCCGTGAGTTTCGAGGCCTACGTGATTGGCGTGTTGTGAAGCTGCCGCAAGAAGTCTTGCTGGCCGAGCCGCGCGGTTTCTGCGCGGGGGTGGACCGGGCAATTGAAATCGTCGAGCGGGCGCTGGCCAAGTTCGGCGCGCCCATCTACGTGCGCCATGAGATCGTGCACAACACCTATGTGGTCAACGACCTCAAGGCCAAGGGCGCCATCTTCATCGAAGAGTTGTCCGACGTGCCGCCCGGCGCCACCCTGATCTTCAGCGCCCATGGCGTCAGCAAAGCGGTGCAGGAGGAAGCCAAGGCGCGCGGTTTCCACATTTTTGACGCCACTTGCCCGCTGGTCAGCAAGGTACACGTGGAAGTGGCCAAGCTCGCGCAAGAGGGCTACGAGTTCATCATGATCGGCCACAAGGGCCACCCCGAAGTCGAAGGCACGCTGGGTCAGCTCGACGGCGGCATCCACCTGGTGGAAGACGTGGCGGACGTGGCCCGCGTGCAGCCCGCACAGCAGGAAAAATTGGCGGTGGTCACGCAGACCACGTTGTCGGTGGACGACGCCGCCGAAATCATGGCCGCCGTGCGCGCCCGCTTCCCGCAGGTGCGCGAACCCAAGCAGCAGGACATCTGCTACGCCACGCAAAACCGCCAGGACGCCATCAAGCTGATGAGCCGCCAAGTGGATTTGGTGATCGTGGTCGGCAGCCCGACGAGCTCCAACAGCAACCGCCTGCGCGAGCTGGCCGAGCGCCTGGGCACCACCGCTTACATGGTCGACAGTGCCGAGGAATTGCAGCCCGCATGGTTCACCGGGATCGCTCGCGTGGGCCTGACGGCTGGGGCCTCGGCGCCCGAAGTGCTGGTGGCCGAAGTGATTGGGCGCATCAAGGCCCTGGGCGCGGTGTCGGTCCGCACACTCAGCGGCATTCAGGAGTCCATCAAGTTCCCGCTGCCCAAGGGCCTGCGCATGGACGGTGTGGCGCCTGCGGCTGGCGAAGAGGTCTAGATACTATTGTTTTGATAGCTTCTATCGCTTATGGGGTAAGCGCTAGAGCCTGTTTTTATCTAAAGTTTTGCCTTTTTAGGTCCACAGATCCAGCGGCGGGTCCGCCGCCACCGCGCGCAGGATGTCGGTGCGTGAGATAAAGCCCTCCAGCAACCCAAGCTCATTGGTCACCGGCAGCCCGGGCAGGCCGGTGTCCAGCAGCACCGATGCCACGCGGCGCAGGCCTGTGCCTGCCGCCGCCGTGGGTACGGGCGAGATCATCACCTCGTCCACCAGCCGGCGCGCGCGCGCAATCGCGGCCGGCACGCCGCCAGGTTGCGGAATCAGCTCCAGCGGCACCATGTCGGCGCGCAGCAGTAGACCGATGACGCGGCCCAGCGTATCAACCACTGGAGCTTGCCCCACGCCATGCTGGGCCAGCAGGCTCCAGGCTTCGCTGACCAGTGCGCCCTGCGCAACAGTGAGTGCGCCGCGGGTCATCACGTCACGCACCAGAGTCAGCGGCTGGCGCGCCACGCTTGGGCCCTGATCGGTTTGCGCATAGGCACTGACGGCGCCCTGCGCCCGCAGGCTGCCAAAGGCGCTGTCGTAGGCGGCGGGCGTCACGGTTTCCGCCTGCGCCGTCCCGCGCGGGCCGGTGGCACGCAGCGCCTGCGGGCGCCGCACCCGGCGCACGGACGCAATGCGCGAGAGCTGCTCGGGGCCGCCACGGTACATCTGCCCTGAAGGACCAAAAACAAAAAACATGGCGCTCTCCTGCACGCGGGATGCGTCGGCCTCCATGTTATCGGCATCTGCCGCCCCGACTTCAGGCGGGCGCCGCCTAAAATCTTGCCATGCTCGACATCCTCCTTCTCCGCAAAGACCTTCCCACCGCAATTGCCGGCCTGGAAACCCGCAAAAGTCCTCAGCCCTTTCTCGATGTGGCCGCCTTCCAGGCGCTCGAAGCCGAGCGCAAGACCCTGCAGACGCGAACCGAAGAACTGCAGGCGCAGCGCAACCAGCTGTCCAAACAGATCGGCCAGCTCAAGGCCAAGGGCGAGAGCGCCGATGCCGTGATGGCCCAGGTCGGGGCGCTCAAAGCCGAGCTGGAGCAGTCGGCCGCGCGCCTCGACCAGATCCAGCCCGAGATCCAAGCCCTGCTGCTGGCTGTGCCTAACCTTCCACATGCCAGCGTGCCGGTAGGCAGCGACGAAGCGGGCAACGTGGAAGTGCGCCGTTGGGGCACCCCGCCCAGCTTCGACTTTGCGCCCAAGGACCACGTTGATGTTGGTACGCCGCTGGGCCTGGACTTCGACATGGGCGTCAAGCTCTCGGGCTCGCGCTTCACGGTCATGAAAGGCCCGATCGCCCGCCTGCACCGCGCGCTCAGCCAGTTCATGCTCGACCTGCAGACGCAGGAGCACGGTTACACCGAGTGCTACGTGCCCTATGCGGTGAACGCCGATTCGCTCAAGGGCACCGGCCAACTGCCCAAGTTCGAAGGGGACCTGTTCGCTGCGCAGAAGGGCGGGCAAGACGCCGAACCCGTGCCCGACAACGCGGCGCTCTACCTCATTCCCACCAGCGAAGTGCCGCTGACCAACTTCGTGCGCGACGTGGTGGTGGCTGAAGATCAGCTGCCCATCAAGCTCACCGCCCACACGCCGTGCTTCCGGTCCGAGGCCGGTAGCTACGGCCGCGACACGCGCGGCATGATCCGCCAGCACCAGTTCGACAAGGTGGAAATGGTGCAGATCGTGCACCCCGAGAAAAGCTACGACGTACTGGAAGAAATGACCGGCCACGCTGAAGCCGTGCTGCAAAAGCTCGGCCTGCCGTACCGCGTCATGAGCCTGTGCACCGGCGACATGGGCTTTGGCGCCGCCAAGACCTACGACCTCGAAGTCTGGCTGCCCGGCCAGAACAACTACCGCGAGATCAGTTCCATCAGCAACTGCGAAGCCTTCCAGGCGCGACGCTTGCAGGCGCGGTTCAAGAATGCGCAGGGCAAGAACGAGCTGGTGCACACCTTGAACGGTTCCGGCTTGGCCGTGGGGCGCACGCTGGTGGCGGTGCTGGAGAACTACCAGCGGGCCGATGGCTCGGTGCAGGTGCCTGAGGTGCTGCGGCCGTACATGGGCGGTATCGACGTTTTGCTGCCGTAAGCAGAAAAATCTCCTGCTAGAATCGCAGGCTTCGAGCGGAGAGGTGGCAGAGTGGTCGAATGTACCTGACTCGAAATCAGGCGTAGTAGCAATACTACCGTGGGTTCGAATCCCACCCTCTCCGCCAGTAACAAGAAAAGCCCTGTAACTCAATGAGTTACAGGGCTTTTTGCTTTTTGGAGCGCCAGCGACGGATCAGCGCGGTGCCAGGCGGATGGCGCCATCCAGGCGGATCACCTCGCCGTTGAGCATGTCGTTCTCGATAATGTGCTGCACCAGCTTGGCGTAGTCCTCGGGCGTGCCCAGGCGGCTGGGGAAGGGGACGCCGGCGGCCAGGGCGTCCTGCACTTCCTGGGGCATGCCAAACAGCATGGGGGTGCCGAAGATGCCGGGGGCAATCGTCATGTTGCGGATGCCGCTGCGGGCCAGGTCGCGCGCGATGGGCAGGGTCATGCCAACAATGCCGCCCTTGGAGGCCGAGTAGGCGGCCTGGCCGATCTGGCCGTCGTAGGCGGCAACGCTGGCGGTCGAGATCAGCACGCCGCGCTCGCCCGTGTCTTCGGCTTCGTTCTTCGCCATGGCATCGGCTGCCAGGCGGATCATGTTGAAGCTGCCAATGAGGTTGACGGTAATGGTTTTGCTGAACAGGGCCAGCGAATGCGCGCCATTCTTGCCCACGGTTTTTTCCGCGGGTGCGATGCCGGCGCAGTTGACGAGGCCCATGAGCTTGCCCAGGGACACGGCCTTGGCCACCACGGCCTGACCATCGGTTTCGCTGCTGACGTCGCAGCGTACGAAGGCGCCGCCGATGTCTTTTGCTACGGCTTCGCCCTTGTCTGCTTGCATGTCGGCCACCACGACGGTGGCGCCTTGTGCTGCCAACCGCCGTGCCGTGCCTTCGCCCAAGCCCGAAGCGCCGCCAGTGACGATGAATACTTTGCCCTTGATCTGCATGCCCAATCTCCTCTATGTGACGTTGACGTAAACGTCAATTATGGGGGAAGTGGGTGGACGCAAAATGGCCGCCTCTACCGAGGTGGCCTTTGTGCAAGTGCCAGTGATTTACTTGAAGCCTACGCGGTCCAGCATTTGCTGTACTGCGCCCAAGTGGGCACCTACTGCGCTGATCGGAATGTTCTCGCTCTTGAAGGGTTTGCCGCCGGTCATCGCTTGGAGCGCTGGGTTTTCCGTGTGGATGCCCTTGGCGGCGGGCCACTCGTTGTTGCCGTTGGCAAAGTAGTTTTGTGCCTCAGGGGTGGCGAGGTATTCCAGGAAACGAACTGCGTTTTCCGGGTGCTTGGCATAACGTGCCACCGCGCCGCCGGCAATGTTCACGTGCGTGCCCCAGCTCTGCTGGTTGGGGAACACGGCGCCCACCTTGTTGGCCACGGTCACGTCTTCGGGTTTGGTTGAGCGCATCAAGCGCGCCAGGTAGTAGCTGTTGGTCACGGCGATCTCGCATTCGCCCGAAGCCACGGCCTTGATCTGGTCGGTGTCGCCGCCCTTGGGGTCGCGGGCCAGGTTGGCCACCATCCCCTTGAGCCAGGCTTCTGTCTTTTCCGGACCCAGGTGCTCATTGACTGCGCCAAACAGGCTCAGGTTGTAGGGGTGCGAGCCCGAGCGAATGCACAGCTTGCCCTTGTTCTTGGGGTCGGCCAGTTCTTCATAGGTATCAACGTCGTCCCGCTGCACCTTGACTTTGTTGTAGACAATGATGCGGGCGCGGGTTGATAAGCCAAACCACGAAATACCCCCGTCGGCCGTGGGCTGGCTGCGCAGGTTTTCTGGAATGGCGCTATGGAGCGCCTTTGACTGAATGGGCTTGAACAGGCCGTCCTTTTCGCCGCGGTACAGGCGTGCTGCGTCCACCAGCAGGATCACGTCGGCCGGGGAGGCTTCGCCTTCGGCCTTGAGGCGCGCGATGATGCCGGCGTCGTCAGCGTCCACCCGATTCACCTTGATCCCGGTGGCCTTGGTGAAGCCGGCGTACAGGGCTTCGTCGGTAGCGTAGTGGCGTGCGGAATAGAGGTTGAGCACGGCTTCTTCGGCGTGGGCAGAAACAGCCAGGCTGGCCAACACCATCAGGGGGGCGATCCAGCGGTTGAGCGCGGTAAAGGACATCATGATTTCTCGTGCAAGGAAGAATGTGGATGATAACGCAAACGCGACGCATTCCTATCCATGAAATGATGAATTCTGGCCTTCCGATGGATTGAAGCAGGTGGCAGAAAAGCGCCAGACGAAAAAAAAGGCCCGACATGTCGGGCCTTTGGTGCAGATCGCAGCGGCGCGTGCGCCGCCCGATGCAAATTAACGCTTGCGGGGTGCAGCCGACTTGGCAGCGTCTGCAGCGGTGGCGGCGACGGCGTTGAAGTTGGCTTCGGCAGCGTCGGTTGCTTGCTTGACGGCCTTTTGAACCGATTCAAAAGCGTTGTTGGCGGCAGAGACAGCGCTCTTCATCACAGCAACGGCGGTTTCCGAACCAGCAGGTGCGTTCTTGGAAGCGGTCTCGACGAGGTCGGTGAAGTTCTTTTGGGCTTCGGCCGTCTTGGCTTGTACCGCGCTGCCGAATTCATTGCTGGTGCCCGAAGCGATGTCGTACAGGTGGCGGCTGTAGGAAGCAGCCTTTTCAGCCAAAGGCTGGAACAGGCTGGCTTGCAGGGCCACCAGTTCTTGTGCGTCTTTCACGCTCAGAACAGCGCGGGTGTGGGTGGCGGCTTCGGTCAAAGCAGCGCGCGAAGCGGTCAGGTTCAGCTCCACCAGCTTTTCCACGCCTTCGAAGGCCTTGTTGGTCAGACCAAACAGGGTTTCAATGTTGGCTTTGTGGGCGGCGAGCATTTGTTCAGGGGTCAGGGACATGTCAGTTCTCCAGTAGATGTAAAAGCCCGGCAAAAACGGGACTTGAAATATCTGCGCTGGTCATTCCGGATGGTATGTTGCAGTGCAGCATGAGCGCCATTTTAGGGTGATCCCGTACAAATGCAAGTATTTTTGCTGCATTGCAACATACTGAAACACCTGAATGAGTTCCAGGAGGCGCAAAACCCTTGCCGCCTGCGCCAAAAAGGTGGCTGGCAGAATGTCGCCCCATGAGTTCCAACGCCTCTCCTTCCCGCGCGGCGCCTGAGCCGCGCAGTGCGTACCGGGTCTTTCGCAGCATCAGCACGCGCTGGATGGACAACGATGTGTACGGCCACGTCAACAATGTCGTCTATTACAGCTGGTTCGATACCGCGGTCAATGCGCATTTGATTGAAGCGGGAGCGCTCGACATCCACGCCGGAGACACGATCGGCCTGGTCATCGAGACCCAGTGCAACTATTTTGCGCCACTGGCGTTTCCGCAGCAGATTGATGCCGGGATCCGAGTGGCCCGCGTCGGAAGCTCAAGCGTGCGCTACGAGGTTGGCCTGTTTGCGCAGGGGGAGCCGCTGACGGCGGCGGCCGGTCATTTCATCCACGTCTATGTAGACCGGGAATCGCGCCGCCCTGCCGTGTTGCCCGCACTTTTGCGGGCTGTGCTGGAGCCGCTGACAGTTGCCTGAAAGGCGGTATTCAGCGTCGGCCGCCTACACTTGGCACAGGGGCAGCCCTGCGAGCGATCGCACGGGCAGAGGTTTTAAAAAAGACAAATGGAGACTGACCGATGAAATTTCTGCGCAGGTGCGCTTTGCTGGCGCTGCTCGTGCTTCCGACACTGGCCCGTGCGGCCGACATCGACGGCGCTGCCCTGGCTCTGTGGTGGGGCGTGCCCTTCGCCGGCCTTCTGCTTTCGATTGCGCTGATGCCGCTGCTAGTGCCCATTTTCTGGCACCACCACTTTGGCAAGGTCACTGCGGCCTGGGGCTTGGCGTTTCTTGTCCCGTTTGCACTTGCGTTTGGCGGCGGCGCGGCCGGGGTCAGCCTGGTGCATGCCCTGCTGGCCGAATACCTGCCGTTCGTGATCTTGCTGACGGCGCTGTTTACCGTGGCCGGCGGCATCTATATCCGGGGCAATTTGCACGGCAATCCCCTGCTCAATACCGCCATTTTGGCGATTGGTGCGGTCTTGGCGAGTTTCATGGGGACCACCGGCGCGTCCATGCTGCTCATTCGTCCCCTGATCCGCGCCAACGACAACCGCGCGCACAAGGCGCACGTGGTGGTGTTCTTCATCTTCATTGTCTCCAACGCCGGTGGCTCGCTCACGCCTCTGGGCGACCCGCCCCTGTTCCTCGGATTCTTGAAGGGCGTCGATTTCTTCTGGACCGTGAGCCACATCTTTCCGGAAACCTTGTTCCTGATAGGCGTGCTGCTGGCGCTGTTCTTTGCCATTGACAGCTGGTTTTTCCACAAGATCGGCGAAACCATGGCTGCCGATCCCACTCCCGACACGCGCGGCATCGGTTTTGACGGCAAGGTCAACTTTGCCTTGCTGGGCACCGTGGTGGCGTTGGTGCTGCTGAGCGGTTTCTGGAAATCGCCGGTGGTATTCCATATCGCTGGCACCGAAGTGGGCCTGCCAGGCATCGTGCGCGACGTCGGCTTGCTGGTGGTAACGGGCCTTTCACTCTGGCTGACCCCTGCGCGCGTGCACGACGCCAACCAATTCGGCTGGGCGCCCATGCAGGAGGTGGCCAAGCTGTTCGCCGGCATCTTCCTCACCATCATTCCCGTAATCGCCATGCTCAAGGCCGGAGTGGACGGACCGTTTGGTGCCATCGTCAGAGCGGTAACGGGTCCAGACGGTACGCCGCTGCCTGCCATGTATTTCTGGGCTGCGGGTGCGCTTTCGTCCTTCCTCGACAACGCCCCGACCTATCTGGTGTTCTTCAACACCGCTGGTGGCGATCCGGTCACGCTGATGACGACGCTGGCCCCGACGCTGGCAGCCATTTCGGCCGGTGCGGTGTTCATGGGTGCCAACACTTACATCGGCAACGCGCCCAACCTCATGGTCAAGGCGATTGCCGAGGACCGCGGCGTGAAGATGCCCAGCTTCTTTGGCTACATGCTGTGGTCTGGGGGCATCCTGGTGCCGCTGTTTGTCGTGATCACGTTCATATGGTTCTGATGGAGCGCCCCCGCATTCTTGTCGCCCGGGCCGTGTTTCCCGAGGTGCTGGAGCGCCTGCGTGCTGCATTGGATGTCGAAGCCAACGAGGAGGACCAGGTCCTGTCGCCGGCCGAGTTGGCGCGCCGGCTGGCCGACAAGGATGGCGTGCTGACGACCGGCGGCGAGCGCATCGACGCCGCGCTGCTGGCGGCCTGCCCACACCTGCGGGTGGTGGCCAACATGGCGGTGGGCTTCAACAATTTCGATGTGGATGCGATGAACGCCGCTGGCGTGCAGGGCACGAACACGCCCGATGTGCTGACCGAAACCACCGCCGATTTCGGTTTTGCGCTGCTCATGGCCACGGCACGGCGCATGACCGAGGCCGAGCATTTCCTGCGCGCCGGGCGCTGGACGCAGTGGCGCTATGACCTGTTTGCTGGCGCCGAGGTGCATGGCAGCACCCTGGGCATCCTGGGGATGGGCCGCATCGGCCAGGGCATTGCCCGGCGCGGGGCGCACGGCTTTGGCATGCGGGTGATCTATCACAACCGCTCCCGCCTGGCGCCCGCGCTGGAGGTGCAGTGCGCCGCGCAGTACGTCAGCAAGGACGCTCTGCTGGCGCAGAGCGACCACCTGGTGCTCGTGCTGCCCTACAGCGCAGAGTCCCACCACGCCTTGGGCGCGGCCGAGCTTGCGCGCATGAAGCCGACGGCCACGCTGATCAACATTGCACGCGGCGGCATCGTGGACGACGTGGCTCTGGCCGCAGCCCTGCGCGAGCGCCGCATTGCCGCCGCCGGCCTGGACGTGTTTGAGGGCGAGCCGCGCGTGCATCCCGACTTGCTGGCGCTGCCCAACGTGGTGCTCACGCCGCACATCGCCAGCGCCACGCTCGCCACACGACGCGCCATGGCCAACAAGGCCGCCGACAACCTGCTGGCCTTTTTTGCCGGGCAAGCGCTGCCCAGTCCGGTGAACCTGCCGGCGCGGTCAAAAAATTGACATAAATTGGCCTCTAGCGCTTTATCCATAAGCGCTTAAAGCTATTAAAAGAGTAGTGCAATGAGTTCTGACACCTGGCTCGTCCTGGGCGCTCTGGCCTTGGGTTTGGTGGTCCTGCTTTTGCTGGTGCTGTTGCTGCGCCAGCCGCGCGTGCAATTGCCGCCCGAATGGCTGGCGCGCCTGCAGGCGCTGGAGCAGGCGGGTCTGGCCACGCAATTGGCGGTCGCCAAAAATGATGGTGCGCTCGACGCCATGGGCCAGCAGCTGCGCGCCTTTACCCAGACCACGCAAGTGGCGCAGGAGTCGCTGCGTCAGGCTGTAGACGAGCGCCTGGCGCAGGCAGTGGGAGAGTCGCGAGCAGCGCGCGGTGAATTGGCAAGCACGCTGGCGGCGTTTCGCACCGAACTGGTGGCGACCACCGGTGCACTGGCGGCCGAGAGCGTGAAATCGCGCGAGGCACTGGCGCACAGCAGTGCGCAGGCGCAGGAGCGCATCCAGGAGCGTTTCGAGGCGCTGACCCAGGCCACGCGCCAGTCGCTCGATTCGCTCAAGGCGGATATCCATACCCAGCTACTCGGCATGGCAAACACGCTGCGCGACCAGCTGAGTGACAACAGCCAGCAGCTGCGCACGCAGTTCTCGTTCCTGCAGGAATCGGTGCACCAGCAGCTCAGCGGACTGGTGCAGGGCAGCCAGCAAAGCGCCGAACAGCTGCGCACGGCGCTGAACGAGCGCCTGGCTGCCATTCAGACCGACAACGCGACAAAATTGGAGGAAATGCGCCGCACGGTGGACGAAAAGCTCCACGCCACGCTGGAGCAGCGCCTAGGCGAATCCTTCAAGCTGGTGAGTGATCGCTTGGAGCAGGTGCACAAGGGGCTGGGCGAGATGCAGACCCTGGCCGGCAGCGTGGGCGACTTGAAGCGCGTGATGACGAATGTGAAGTCGCGCGGCACCTGGGGCGAGATGCAATTGGGCGCCATCATCGACAACGTGCTCACTCCCGATCAGTTTGGCCGCAACGTCAAGACGGTGCCGGACAGCGATGAAATGGTGGAATACGCGATCCGCCTGCCCGGCAAGTCGCACGAAACACCCGTGTGGCTGCCCATCGATGCCAAGTACCCGGTGGAGCAGTACCAGCGCTTGCTCGACGCCCAGGAGGCAGCGGACAAGCCGGCCATCGCTTCGGCCGGCAACGCCTTCGAGGCGTCGATCCGCCTCGAAGCCAAGAAGATCTGCGCCAAATATGTCTCGCCCCCGCACACCACCGACTTTGCCGTGCTCTACCTGCCGTCCGAAGGCCTGTTTGCCGAGGTCATGCGCCGGCCCGGCCTGGTCGAGGCCGTGCAGAACGACTGCCGCGTCATGATTACCGGCCCGGCCAACCTGGCGGCCATGCTTAACAGCCTGCAGATGGGCTTCAAGACGCTGGCGATCGAGAAGCGCTCGTCCGAGGTCTGGGCGCTGCTGGGCACGGTGAAAACCGAGTTCAGCAAGTTCGGCGAAGTGGTCGAAGCCACCAAAAAATCCATCGACGCCGCCGCCAAGCGCTTCGAACAGGTAGACGTACGCACTCGCGCCATTCAGCGGCGGCTGCGCGATGTGCAGGATTTGCCGGCCCCCGAGGCACAGGGCGTTGCTGTGCAAGGGTCGGGCGCGCTTGCTCTGCCGGACACAGACGAGGATTTCTAGCCGCGAACTGCTGCGCTGGGCATCTCAAGGGCTTGCAGCAGTAGCAAATTGCCGCAAAAGGAGTAGATTGTTTCCACCCGTCACGGTACAGGGGGCCGGAAATGATCATTCCTTGGGGCTTGTTGCGCAGCCGGCGGCTGCTTTTTGCGGCCTTGCTGGGTTTGGCACTCTCTCCCCCGGCGCAGGCCGATGCGCTGCTGGACCATGCACAAAGCCTTGTCGAGCAGGGCGACGCCGAGCAGGCGTTTGTGCTGCTGGGCCAGCAAGAGCTGGCGCGCGCCGGCGATCCAACCTTTGACGCAGCCATGGGCCGCGCCGCGCATGCTGCGGGTCAATATCCCCGAGCTGTGATGGCTTGGGAGCGTGTGGTCGCCTTGCAGCCAGACAACGCGATCGCCCAGTTGGAGTTGGGTCGCGCTCTGTTTGCCGTAGGTGACAAGCGCACGGCGTTGGCCGTCTCCAAGCTGGTGCGTGAGGAAGGTATTCCAGTCGATGCAGCCCTGGATATTGATCAGTTTTTAGTCTCCTACGACCGAGCTGACTACCGAGGTGCCTCCAGTACCAAGGGCTACGCCGAGTTCACCGTGGGCCACGATTCGAATGCGAATGCGGGGCCGGATGCAGGCGACATATTGGCGGTCCCCTTGGCTGGGATACCCGCGTGGGTATTGGCTCCCGGAGCCCAGGAGACCGCCGCAAGTTTTGTTTCGGCGCTGCTGGCGGTGCGTGGTCGCCATGTGCTGGATGCGGGCTGGTCCTTGGTGGGGGCGGCCTCTGCCAGCACGCGGCGCCACGCACAAGCTGCGCGTGCCTATGACAACGGCCAGCTCGATGCCAATGCCGGTGTGGCATGGCGCCGGGAGCGCAACGAAGTCATTCTCTCTGCGGTGTATGGGTCGCAGTTGCTCGATGGCGAGCGCCTGCGCAGCATGGGCGGTGTGCAAGGCGAATGGATCTACCGGATCGATGGCTTTCGCCAATGGGGAAGCTTTGTGCAATGGCTGGATGTGCGCTACCCCAACCAGTCCATCCGAAGCGTGCGCCGTTCGATTGCCGGTATTTCATATTCCCAGGTGTTTCGCAATGGTGCGCTGGCCTATGGCAGTCTTTATGGAGGGCGCGAATCTCCGCAAATGTCTGGGGTAGAGGATATTGGGCAGCATCTGATGGGCTGGCAGTTGGGTGGGCAGGTGCCGCTGACACACAGTCTGGCGCTCTTTGCCGCGCTCAGTGGCGAGAGGCGCAATTACGGCGCGAGTGACCCGTTCTTTGCAGTGAGACGGCGCGACCAGCAGGCGGGCGTGTCGCTGGGCGTGTCCTGGGTGCCGGCGCAGGACTGGCGCATTACCCCGCAATGGATGTTGGTGAAAAACGACTCCAGCATCCCGGTCACTCAGTACGAGCGGCGGGTCTTTTCCATCACGGTGCGGCGTGACTTCTGAAGCGAGCCGGTGTCCCAGCCAGACGGAGACATGTCATGAAACCTAAGCATTGCATTGCGCGCCTGTGCCTGGTGCTGGTCGTTGCAGCAGGGCTTCCGTTGTCGGCGCTGGCAGCTGCTGGCTTGGTGCAGTTTGCAACGGGAGACGTTCAGATGCGCCGGGGCATTGCACTGGCCGCATTGGCGAGTGGAGCGTCTCTGGAGACCGGTGATACCGTCTTGACCGGGACGACGGGCCGTGCCCAGCTTCGGTTTACCGACGGTGGTCTCGTGTCCTTGTACTCCGATTCCGAGTTCACCGTGGCGCGTTACGTAGACAGCGGGGACCCAGCGCAGGATAGCTTTGCCGTCAGCCTGCTGCGAGGTGGCATGCGCGCGATCACGGGGCTGATTGGCAAGCGCAACCCGGCCAACTACAAACTCACCACGCCGACGGCGGTGGTTGGCATTCGGGGTTCTGCTTATAGGGCCTTTTATAACCCTCAAGGGCAGCTAGAAGTGGGCGGTGAGCAAGACGAGATCGAAGTCTGCACCCAAGCTGGCTGTGTCGGGTTGAAGGTGGGTGAGTCGGTGCTCGTGCTGTCCAGCGACCGGCTAGCGGTCTATACCAATACGCAGGCCTTGCTTCCCCTGCCTACGCCTACGAGGCCGTTTGCCGTAGGCGAGCAAGTGCGCAGCGGTGGCAGCAATGCGTCGGTGTTCCGGGCGCCTGAGCCGGTCGTTCCGGAGACGCCCACTCCGCCTGACGCTGGGGGTACGACACCTGGTGGCACGACACCCGGAGGGACGCCTACTCCGGGAGGGACGACACCCGGAGGGACGCCTACTCCGGGCGGCACGACACCCGGTGGGACGACCACACCGGGCGGCACGAGACCCGGTGGGACGACCACACCGGGCGGCACGAGACCCGGAGGTACGGCGCCTGGAACTACGGCGCCTGGAACTACGACACCGGGCGGTGGGACCAGGCCCCCTGTCGTCACCGTCCCGCCGGTGAGACTGCCTCCAGTCATCTCAATTCCGACTCCGATTCGAGTGATTCGGTGAGCCGGTGGTGTTGTCGCTCGACCCTCAGAGCTGGTAAAAGGCCTTGATCTTGTTCCAGGCGTCCTGCGGATCGTCTGTGATGTGAAACAAGGCCAGGTCTTCCTCTGCGATGGTGCCGGCGTCCACCATCACCTGGAAGTTGAGCAGACTGTTCCAGAAATCGGCGCCGAACAGGACGATGGGCACGGGCTTGGCCTTGCCGGTTTGTACCAGGGTCAGCACTTCAAACAGTTCGTCCATGGTGCCGAAACCGCCGGGGAAGGCCACCAGCGCCTTGGCCCGCATCATGAAATGCATTTTGCGCAGCGCGAAGTAGTGGAATCGATAGCTGAGCGTGGGCGTGATGTAGGGGTTGCTGCCTTGCTCATGCGGCAGGGCGATGTTCAGGCCTACCGTCAGCGCACCGGCTTCGCTGGCGCCGCGATTGGCCGCTTCCATGATGCCGGGGCCGCCACCAGTGCATACGTAGAGTCGGTTGGCCAGCTCCTGCAGGTTGCTGTGCTGGGCGACGATGCTGGCGAACTCGCGCGCCAGCTCGTAGTAGCGCGCGTTGCGCACGGCGCGCTCGGCCAGGGCAATGGCTTGCGCGTCGCCAGTGGCCTGCGCAGTGGCCAGCAGCGCGGCGGCTTCGTCGGCCGCGACAAAACGTGCGCTGCCGTAAACGACGATCGTGTTTTCAATGCCTTGCGCCGCCTGGCCGAGGTCGGGCTTGAGCATTTCGAGCTGAAAGCGGATCCCGCGCGTCTCGCGGCGCAGCATGAATTCGGTGTCGGTGAAGGCGAGACGGTCCGCGTGCGGCTGCATGGCCGCAGCGTCCAGGGGGTTCGGCTGCAGTTCGGCCAGCGCGTCGGCGAGCCTGCGTTCGTGGAGGTGGGTGGTGGCGTCCATGGAATTTTCTTGAGGTCTTGCGTTCCCGAAAGGCAAAAGCGATGGAAAAATAGGCAAAAAATGCCCTCTGCCCATCACAGGAAAGCGCTGCCAGCTATGAAAGAGATAGTGATTTTGCACTTCTCTGCGTAGCCCCGTGGTGCCCGAAGGCTGACGGCAGGCGCGCGGCGCTGGGTACGCGGGTGGATATGCCGGAAAATGCCCTCATGTCAAACCATCCAAACCCCGATTGGGACCCGCTGTCGCTTGAGGCGCAGCGCGATCCGCAGGCCACAGCCGACGGTATGCGCGAGCATTGCCCGGTGGCTTGGAGCCAGGCGCTGCATTGGTCGCTGTTTCGCCAAGCCGATGTATTGCGTGCTGTCAAAGACCACACCACGTTCAGCAGTGTCGTGTCGCGCCATGTGGCGGTACCCAATGGCATGGATCCGCCGCAGCACGCAGCCTACCGGCGCGCCATCGAACCGTATTTTTCAAAGGAGCGTGTGGATGCTTTCGAGCCGCAGTGCCGGGCCATGGCGCGCAGTTTGATTGCCGCCCTGCCGCGTGGGCCGGCTATTGAGTGGATGGGTGCGCTGGCACTGCCGTTTGCCGTGTGGGCGCAGTGCGACTTTCTGGGTTGGCAGGACGAAGACCATGCGGGCCTGGCGCAGTGGATGCAGGCCAGCCATGCGGCGACGCTGGCGCAGGACCGCGCTGCGCATACTGAGCTGGCGGCGCACTTTCAGGCCGTCGTGACGGCGCAGCTGGAGCGGCGTCGCGGCGCCAGCACCGCAGCAGCGCCGGGCGACATCACTTGCGCGCTGATGCAGGAGAAGGTCAATGGCGTACTCCTGACCGATGCAGAAATTGCCAGCATCCTGCGCAACTGGACGGTGGGCGAGATCGGCACGATGGCAGCGTCGGCCGGCATTCTGTGCGATTGGCTGGCCCACCATGCACCGGTGCAAACGCTGCTGCGCGAGCGCCCGTCTGCCATTCCTGCGGCGGTGGAAGAAATTCTGCGCCTGCGCGGGCCGCTGGCCACCAACCGGCGTGTTACCACCTGCCCAGTGGACATCGGCGGCCGGCATTTGCCGGCGGGTTCACGTGTGACGCTGCACTGGCCGGCGGCCAATCGCGATCCGCGCGCATTCGACGCCGCGCTGGAATACCGCCCCGAACGCAGCCAGGAAGCCAACCTGCTGTGGGGCGCGGGCATTCATGTCTGCCCCGGCGCCCCGCTGGCGCAGATGGAGCTGCGCGTCCTGCTGGAGGAGGTGCTGGCCAGCGGCGCAAGCATGGAGGCGGTGCCCGGCCAATCGCCCGAACCGGCCCTGTACCCGGCGAGCGGTTGGGCGCGGGTGCCGCTGCGATTGCTTGCGCTGCAGGCCGGCTGATCTAGTTGCGCAGGGCCAGCGCCACGGTCTGTAAACCTAGCCAGGTCAGCAGCAGTGAGCCGCACAGGTGCAGGGTGGTGCTTCCCAGCGCCAGAAGGATGCGCTGCTGTTGCAGCAGCCCGAGGGTTTCGATAGAGAAGGTGGAGAAGGTGGTGAGCGCACCCAGAAAGCCGGTGATGAATGCCAGCCGCCACACCGGGTCCATCTGCGGCACGAGCTGAAAGAAGCCCACCGCCAGCCCGATGAGGTAACCGCCGATCAGGTTGGCGGCGAGCGTGCCCCAGGGCAGCAGGCCTCCAGGGCTCAGCCATAGGCTCAGGCGCCAGCGGGCCAGGGCGCCTAAGCTGGCGCCAATGCAGATGAACAGGACGTTAAGCATGGCGCGCAATGGTAGCTCGCATGCGAATGGGCCTGCCAATTCGTGTCAGTGCGCCCGCATCTGCTGCGGCAGCCAGGTGACGATGCCGGGGAAGAGGTAGATCAGCGCCACGGCCACGCACATCAGGAAAAACATGGGCATGGCCACCTTGGCGATCCAGGTCAGTTCGCGCCCCGTCATTCCCTGGAGCACGAACAGGTTGAAGCCCACGGGCGGCGTGATCTGCGCCATCTCGACCACCAGCACGACAAAGATGCCGAACCAGATCGGGTCGATGCCGGCCGCCTGCACCGTGGGCATGAGCACGCCCATGGTCAGCACCACCATGGAGATGCCATCCAGAAAGCAGCCCAGCACGATGTAGAACAGCGCCAGCGCCACCACCAGCTGTGCCTGGTTCAGACCCAGCGAGCCTATCCATTCGGCCAGATGGCGCGGCAGGCCGATGTAGCCCATGGAGAGCGTGAGAAAGGCCGCGCCCGCCAGGATGAGCGCGATCATGCAGTACAGGCGCGTGGCGCCCATCAGCGCGTCCTTGAAGGTTTGCCAGTCCATCGAGCCCTGCACGGCCGAGAGAATCAGCGACCCCGCCACGCCCACAGCCGCCGCCTCGGTCGCGGTGGCAATGCCGGTATAAATGCTACCCAGCACGGCCGCAATCAGGAGCACCACCGGGATCAGGCTGCGCGAGGCGGAGATTTTTTCCAAGAACGTGAATTGCTCGATACTTTTGGGTACCAGCTCGGGGTGGCGCAGCGCCCACAGTGCGATGTAGCCTGAGAACAGCACGGCCAGCAGAATGCCCGGCAAGACGCCTGCAATGAAGAGCTGCGAGATCGAGACATCGGCCGCCACGCCGTAGACGATCATGATGATGGACGGCGGGATGAGCAGGCCCAGCGTGCTCGCGCCCGCCAGCGTGCCCACCACCATGTTCTCGGGGTAGCCGCGCCGGGTGAGTTCGGGCAGCGTCATCTTGCCAATGGTGGCGCAGGTGGCAGCGCTGGAACCCGAGACGGCGGCGAAGATGGTGCAGCCGATGACGTTGGTGTGCAGCAAGCGGCCGGGCAGCGACTGCACCCAGGGCGCAAGGCCCTTGAACATGTCTTGCGAGAGCCGGGTGCGAAACAAGATTTCGCCCATCCAGATGAACAGCGGCAGGGCCGTGAGCGTCCAGCTTGACGAGGAGCCCCAGATGGTGACCGCCATGGCGTCGCCTGCCGGGCGCGACGAGAACAATTGCATGCCGATCCAGGCTACGCCCGAGAGCGTGAGCCCGATCCACACGCCGCTGCCCAGGATGAGAAACAGCGTGGCAACCAGCAGCGCGGTGATGGTGAGATCGCTCATGAATAGGCCCCGGCTTTATTCGTTGCGCAGCGCTTCGCTGCTTTGGACCTGCTCGCGCCGGTCCAGTATTTCAAGCACCAGCTCATCGACAAACGCAATCGCCAGCACCACCGTGCCCAGCGCCATGGCAATCTGTGGAAGCCACAAAGGTGTGGCGTCGTTGCCGGTGGAGATGTCGTTGAAGACATGCGACTGCCAGGCCAGTTTGCAGCTGTAGAAAGCAAACAGCAGCGCCAGCAGCGAGGCGGCGCCCAGCGCCCACAACTCCATGCGTCTTTTCCAGCGCCCGCGCAGCAGGTTGAGGATGAGCGTGACGCGAATGTGCTCGCCGCGCTTGAGCGTGTGCGCCAACGCCAGAAAACCTGCGCCAGCCATCAGGTAGCCGGCATAGGCGTCGATGCCGGGTGCCTGGAAGTTGAGTTGCCGGCTCGCAATCGAGAGCAGCACCGCCAGGAGCAGCAGCACCATGCACAGCGCCGCCAGCACTGCAGCGCCGCTGTAGATTCCCTCAAGCAGGCGTCGCATGTGCAGGCTCTACTTGCTGCGGTAGGCGTCTACCAGGGTCTTGCCTTCGGGGCCGGCCTTTTCCAGCCATTCCTTGAGCATGGTGTCGCCGACTTTGGCCATGTCGGCCTTGAGCTGGGGCGAGGGAGGAAGCACCTGCATGCCGTTGGCCTTGAGCTTGGCCAGGGTGTCTTCGTTGACCTTTTCGGCCGCTGCCCAGCCGCGATCTTCGGCGTCCTTGCCGGCTTTGAGCAGCGCTTCCTGGTTGCCCTTGTTCAAGCCGTCAAACGCCTTTTTATTGACGATCACGGCGTTCTTGGGCAGCCAGGCCTGCAGGTCGTAGTAGTACTTGAGGTGCTCGTAGAGCTTGCTGTCTACGCCCGTGGCGCCGGACGTCATGGTCGATTCGACCACGCCGGTGGCCAGGGCCTGCGAGAACTCGGCCGCCTGCACGGTGACGGGCTGCGCGCCCACCAGCTCGGCAATGCGCGCCGTGGCCGGGCTGTAGGCGCGCCACTTGATGCCCTTGAGGTCTGCGGCCGATTCAATCGGCTTTTTGGTGTACAGGCCTTGGGGCGGCCAGGCTACGGAGTACAGCAGCATCATTCCCTGTTCGCCCAGCTTTTTCTCCAGCATGGGTTTCTGAGCGGCGTAGAGCTTTTTGGCATCGGCAAAGCTGGTGGCCAGGAAAGGCTGGCCGTCGGCGCCGTAGATTTGCCATTCATTCTGGAAATTGGCAAAAATGATCTCGCCCATCTGCGCCTGCGCGCCTTGTACGGCGCGCTTGATTTCGGGTGCCTTGAACAGCGAGGCATTGGCGTGCAGCGTGATCTTGAAAGCTCCGCCCGTCGCCTTGTCCACATCGGCCGCCAGCTGGGCCATGTTTTCCGAATGGAAATTGGTGGCGGGGTAGGCCGATGCGAGATCCCAGCGGGTTTGTGCAAATGCCGGGCCGCTGGCCAGACTGCCTGCCAGCGCAAAGCCGAGCGCTGCGGTGGTAAAGATTCGACGCTTCATGGGACGTACTCCACGGCAAGGGGTTGTGGGAAAAGAGCGTTTGAATGTAGTGCGCGCATTGCCCCAAGCCTCTAGGTGTTTGTACTAAACGTCGATAAATTGCCGACAAATTATCTTTATGACTCCCTACAATTCAGCGCTCAGTGGCGCCTTGCACGTCCCGTGCCAGCGCCCAGCCGGAGTTTTGGCATGAAACCTGTGAAGCGCTCCAGACCCGAGTCGGGCCCCATCGTTTCCTCGGCGCATCTGGTGTCGGCGCACAGCGCCGAGATGAGCGAATTCGAATTCGGCCTGATCGTCGCCGGCAACGCGTTCCATCGCTGGGTGGTCCACTGCATGTCGGCGGCCGGGCTCAAGGAACTGACGCCGCTCGATGTGCTGGTGCTGCACCACGTCACTCACCGCGCGCGCGACAAGCGCCTGGCCGACATCTGCTTCATCATGAATGTCGAGGACACCCACCTCGTCAACTATTCGCTCAAAAAACTGCAGGCGCTGGGCGTGGTGCAGTCGACCAAAAGCGGCAAGGAAGTGACCTACGCCGCCACCGACCAAGGCCGCGCCTACGTGCAGCGCTACCGAGAAATCCGCGAAAGCTGCCTGATCGACGCGCTCAACGCGGACGAGTCGCTCAATCGCGACATTGGCGAGCTCGCGCGCCTGCTGCGCGTGCTCTCGGGGATGTATGACCAGGCCGCACGTGCGGCGGCATCGCTGTAGAGAAATTTCATGAAAAATAGGCCTCCAGCGCAATGCAGGAAAGCACTATAAGCTATCAATAAAAGAGCAAAACCCATGACCGAGCCCACCCACTCCCCCCGCTGGCAGTTCTGGATTGACCGCGGCGGCACCTTCACCGACATCGTTGGCCGGCGGCCCGATGGCAGCCTGGTGACGCACAAGCTGCTGTCAGAGAACCCCGAGCAGTACCCGGATGCGGCCGTGGCGGGCATTCGCCATCTGCTGGGGCTCGCGAGCGGCCAATCGGTGACGCCCGAGCAGGTGGAGTGCGTGAAGATGGGCACCACGGTGGCCACCAACGCGCTGCTCGAACGCAAGGGCGAGCCCACGCTGCTCATCACCACGCGGGGCTTTCGCGATGCGCTGCGCATTGCCTACCAGAACCGCCCGCGTTTGTTCGAGCGTCACATCGTGCTGCCCGAGTTGCTGTACACGCGCGTCGTCGAGGCCAGCGAGCGCATCGGCGCGCAGGGCGAAGTCGTGACGCCGCTCGACGAAGCGCATCTGCGCGAACACCTTTGGGCTGCGCGCGACGCCGGCCTGCAAAGCGCGGCCATCGTCTTCATGCATGGCTACCGGTTCGCGCAGCACGAGCAGGCTGCGGCGCGCATTGCGCGCGAGCTGGGCTTCACGCAGATCAGCAGCTCGCACGAGGTCAGCCCGATGATGAAGTTCGTCGGCCGGGGCGACACCACGGTAGTGGACGCCTACCTCTCGCCCATCCTGCGCCGCTACGTGGCCCAGGTGGCGCGCGAGATGCCGGGCGTGCCGCTGTATTTCATGCAATCCTCGGGCGGCCTCGCCGATGCCGGGGCGTTTCAAGGCAAGGACGCGATTTTGTCCGGCCCGGCAGGTGGCATTGTGGGCATGGCGCGTACGGCGGAAGTAGCCGGGCACACACGCGTCATTGGCTTTGACATGGGCGGCACTTCCACCGATGTGAGCCACTACGCCGGCAGCTTCGAGCGCGAATTCGAAACCCAGGTGGCCGGCGTGCGCATGCGCGCGCCCATGATGAGCATTCACACCGTGGCGGCGGGCGGCGGCTCCATTCTGGGCTTTGACGGCGCGCGGTTTCGCGTCGGCCCCGAGAGCGCAGGCGCCAGCCCCGGCCCGGCCAGCTACCGGCGCGGCGGGCCGCTCGCGGTCACCGACGCCAATGTGATGGTGGGCAAGATCCAGCCGGCGCATTTCCCCAAGGTCTTTGGCCCGGCGGCCGACGAGGCGCTCGACGCCGACGTGGTGGCTCGCCAGTTTGGCGCCCTGGCCACTGAGACCGGCCGCGGTGCAGAGGATGTCGCGCACGGCTTCATCCAGATCGCGGTGCAGCAGATGGCGAACGCCATCAAAAAGATTTCGGTGGCGCGCGGCTACGACGTCACCCGCTACACCCTGCAGTGCTTTGGCGGCGCGGGTGGCCAGCATGCCTGCCTGGTGGCCGATGCGCTGGGCATGGAGCAGGTGCTGGTGCATCCGCTGGCTGGTGTGCTGTCGGCCTACGGCATGGGCCTGGCGGACCAGAACGTGATCCGCGAGCAGGCGATTGAGCGACTGCTCGATCCCCAGTCCCTGGCGGAGGTGGAGGCCAGCCTGGTGCAACTGGGCCACGTCGCAGCCGACGAGCTGGCCGCGCAGCGCCCTGCCGCCGACGCGGATGCGGCTGCGCAGCAGGAGGCCGAGCCGCTGCGCATCCACCAGCGCGTGCATCTGCGCTACGAAGGCAGCGACGCCGCCTTGGTGGTGCCGTATTTGCCGCAGGCTTCTGACGACATTGCCATCCGCCAGGCGTTGCTGGTGGCGGCGTTCGAGGCCGCCTACCGCCAGCGCTACGCCTTTGTCATGCAAGGCAAGCGTCTGGTGGTTGAGGCTGTTTCCGTCGAGGCGGTGCTGCCCGGCGAGGCGCCGGCCGAACCCGATTTGCCGGTGCATCCCGAGCGCGAGGTGCCGCGCCGCGCCAACACCCGCATGTACACCGCAGGCACTGATGGACTGCCCGCCTGGCAGGATGCCGCGCTGGTGGTGCGGGGTGACCTGCGTGCGGGCGACCGGCTGGCCGGCCCGGCCATCATTGCCGAGCAAAACGCCACCACCATCGTCGAGCCCGGCTGGGAAGCGCGGCTGACCGCGCGCGACCATTTGCTGCTCACGCGCCGCGTGCCGCGCGCCCAGCGCCACGCCGTGGGCACGCAGGTGGACCCGGTGCTGCTGGAGGTGTTCAACAACCTGTTCATGAACATTGCCGAGCAGATGGGGCTGCAACTGCAGAACACGGCCTACTCGGTCAACATCAAGGAGCGGCTCGATTTCTCCTGCGCGCTGTTTGATGCCGAGGGCCAGCTGATTGCCAACGCCCCGCACATGCCGGTGCATTTGGGCAGCATGGGCGAGAGCATCAAGACGGTGATCCGCAAGAACGCAGGCGCCATGCAGCCGGGCGACGTGTTTGTGCTCAACGACCCCTACCACGGCGGCACGCACTTGCCCGACATCACCGTCATCACACCGGTCTATCTGGACCAGAGCGGCCAGCCCAATTTCTATGTCGGCAGCCGCGGCCACCATGCCGATGTGGGCGGCACCACGCCGGGCTCGATGCCGCCGTTTTCGACGCGCATCGAGGAAGAGGGCGTGCAGATCGACAACTTCAAACTCGTCGATGCGGGCGTGCTGCGCGAGGCGGAGATCCTGGCGCTGCTCGCCTCGGGTGACTACCCGTCACGCAACCCGCAGCAGAATCTTGCCGACCTGAAAGCCCAAATTGCCGCCAACGAAAAAGGCGTGCAGGAGCTGCGCCGCATGGCCGGGCAGTTCGGATTGAGCGTGGTGCAGGCCTACATGGGCCATGTGCAGGACAACGCCGAGGAATCGGTGCGCCGCGCGATCACGCGCCTGGCGACACGTATGCAAAACGGAGCCTTCACGCTCGAGCTCGACAACGGCGCGCAGATCACCGTGTCGGTTCGGCTCGACGCCGCCGCGCGCAGCGCGGTGGTCGATTTCACCGGCACCTCGCCGCAGCAGACCAACAATTTCAACGCGCCCACGGCGGTGTGCATGGCAGCGGTGCTGTTTGTGTTCCGCTGCCTGGTGGACGACGACATTCCGCTCAATGCCGGTTGCCTCAAACCCATCGAGGTGCTGATCCCGCCTGGCTGCATGCTCAACCCGAATCCACCGGCCTCGGTGGTGGCGGGCAATGTGGAGACTTCCACCTGCATCACCAATGCGCTGTTTGGCGCGCTGGGCGTGATGGCGTCCAGCCAGCCCACCATGAACAACTTCACCTTTGGCAGTGAGCGGCACCAGTACTACGAAACCATTGCGGGCGGCAGCGGCGCGGGTGGGGTGTTTGACGACGCCGGTGGCTTGATCGGCGGCTTCCCGGGAACCAGCGTGGTGCAGGCGCAGATGACCAATTCGCGCCTCACGGATCCTGAAGTGCTGGAGTTTCGCTTTCCGGTGCGGTTGGAGAGCTTTGCCATCCAGCGCGGTTCGGGCGGCGCCGGACGCTGGCGCGGTGGTGACGGCGGGGTGCGGCGGGTGCGCTTTTTGGAGCCCATGACGGCGAGCATCCTCTCCAATGGCCGCATTCACCCGGCCTTTGGCATGGCGGGTGGCAGCGCGGGCGCACCGGGCCGCAACCGGGTTCTGCGTGCGGACGGCAGCGTGGAGCTGCTGGGCCACATCGGTCAGGCGCAGATGCAGGCGGGCGACGTGTTTGAAGTCACCACGCCCGGCGGCGGCGGCTTTGGAGAGCCAGAAAAATAAAGGAAAAATGGCCTCTAGCGCTTATCCAGTAAGCGTTAGTAGCTATCTATTCAGGAGTTTCTGCGCTGCGCTACAGGCTCGCCAGATCCAGCGGCCTTGCTACCTTCGCCGCTGCCGCTCAGCGCCGGCGGCACGTCCCGGCCCGCCAAGCGGGCCCGAAACAGCTCGGTGCGCATGAGGAAGATGTTGGTCACCGGTACCGTGATCGCCAGGAACACCGCGATCAACAGGCCGTGCGCCGCCACGGCGTGGCTTTGCAGCGAGAAATACAGCACGGTGCCAACCATCACGCACCAGCAGCCCAGCGTGGCAATGACGGCGGGCGCATGCACGCGCTCGAAAAACGTACGCAAGCGCATCAGGTTGAAGGAACCAATCAGCGCAATCAGCGCGCCGGCCAGCACCAGCAGCGACACGGCCACATCGGCCCACAGCGGCAACGCAATCATTCGATCACCTCGCCGCGCAGGAGGAATTTCGCCATGGCCATGGAACTGACAAAACCCAGCAGCGCAATCAGGAGTGCTGCTTCGAAATAGTTGCCGCTGCCCTGGTGGATGCCCAGCACCAGCATCAGCAGCATGCCGTTGAGGGCCAGGCAGTCGAGCGCCAGTACGCGGTCTTGCGCAGTGGGGCCGCGCAGCACGGGAACCAGCGAGCAGCCCATGGCCAGAACCAGAATCACGAGCGCAGCGGGAAGCGCGTAGGAAAGGACCGGGTTCATTCGAATATCTCCATGAGCGGGCGCTCATACCGCGCCTTGATGTGGGCAACGAAGGCCGGGCGGTCGCCCAGTTCCAGTACATGCAGCATCAGCATGCTGTGGTCGCTGGAGAGTTCGGCCCACGAGGTTCCGGGGGTGATGCAGACAATCATCGCCAGAACCGCCAGCGCGTTCGGGTCGCGCAGCTCCAGCGGAATGTGCACGAAGCCGGCAGGGTGGCGGCGCAGCTGCGGAAACAGAAACAAGCGCAGCGTGCCCCAGTTGGACTCAACGGTGTCGGCCGCCACACGCAGGCCCAGCCGAAGAACGGTGATGGGGTGGCGCACGCGCACCGGCAGCGGACGCAGGCCCCGGGTGAGCAGCGGAATCGCCACGCCAAGCGCCAGGCCGATCAGTGCGTCGCCCAAGCCCAGGCTGCGATTGAGCACCATCCACAGCACGAACAGTGCGAACGACAGCAGCGGCGCCGGCAGCAGGCGCTTCATGGCGTGCCCTCTGCGGCTTCGTCGGAGGTAGAGCCTGCAGCCACGCTGGGCACCGGTTCCGCACCCAGGATCGCCTGCACATAGCCGCTCGGCGCGTGCAGCGCATCGGCCGTGGCCTGTGTGTAGCGCAGGGCCGGCCCGGCGGCGACGCTCAGCAGCACGCAGGCCAGCAGCAGCGCGGCGATCGGGACGCCTTCGGCCAGGCCGACGCGCAAAGGCCCGCGCCCCTGCGCGGTCCAGAAATACGCGATGCCGGCACGCACCAGCGCGCTGAGTGCAAAGAAGCCACTGGTGATCAGCACCGCAAGAAACGTCCATCCGGTGAGCCCGAGCTGCGCACCGGCCGATGCGGCAAGCCCCAGTGGGTTGAACAGTGCGTTCAGCATGGCGAATTTGCCCACGAATCCGGGCAGCGGCGGCAACCCCGAGAGCATGAGTGTGCACATCAAAAAAGCAAGCCCCACGAAGGCTGTGGCGGCCGGAATGGGTCGACCCACCAAGGCTTGCTCTTCTTCGTCCAGGTTGAATCCCCGCGTGGGCTCCAGCCGCGCGTTGAGAAACGGGGCTGCTTCGCTTTTGGGTTCGTAAGGGTCGGCGCCTTCGAGCGGGCTGCGCCAGCGGTCGAGCACGTCGCCGAGCAAAAACAGGGCGCTGATGGCCAGTGTGGAGGCGGGCAGGTAGTACAACATGGCCGCTGTGAGCAGGTTCTGCCCGAAGCCGGCGGCGGCCAGCACCGTGCCCGACGACAGCAGGGCCGCGTAGCCCGACAGGTGCCCCAGGCGCTGCGAACCCATCATGCCGATGGCGCCAAAGCCCATGGTGAGCATGCCGGCGCCGATCAGCCACAGGCTACCGAACTGTGCCGATGCCCCGGCCTCGCCGCCAAACAGCAGCGTCCACAGGCGCAAGATGGAATAGACGCCCAGTTTGGTCATTAGCGCAAACAGTGCTGCCACGGGTGCGGTGGCAGCGCTGTAGGCGGGTACCAGCCAGAAGTTGAGTGGCCAGATGGCCGCCTTGATGAGAAAGGCCGTCGCCAGGATGCCCGCCGCGGCGTGCAGCAGGCCTCGGTCGGAGTCGCGCAGCGTCGGAATGTGTTGCGACAGATCGGCCATGCTCAGCGTGCCGGTGATGCCATAGAGCATGGACACGCCAATCAGAAACAGTGCCGACGCCGCCAGGTTGATGGCAATGTAGTGCATGCCCGAGAGCACCCGCGCGCGCCCCGAGCCGTGCAGCAGCAGGCCGTAAGAAGCCGCCAGCGTTACCTCGAAGAAAACGAACAGATTGAACAGGTCCGCCGTCAGGAAGGCGCCCGCCAGCCCCATCAGCTGGAGCTGGAACAGCACGTGGAAATGCACGCCCACGCGGTGCCAGCGTGCACAGGCAAACAGCGCTGCAGCCAGCCCTACCAGGCTGGTCAGCACCAGCATCAGCGCTGAGAGCCGATCGAGCGCCAGCACGATGCCAAACGGAGCCTGCCAGTTCCCTGGCAAATACACCCCCACGGCCTGGGGTGCGCCTTCGTTCGCCGCGCGCAGCAGCAACAGGCAAGAGACGCCCAGCAGCACCGCGCAGGAGCCCACATTGAGGGCCATTTTGAGGCGGTGGCGTTCTTCGCCCAGCAGCAGCATGAGCGCCGCCACCAGGAGTGGCAGCAGCACCGGCGCCAGCATCAGGTGCTGCATGGGGGCGGCATCGGCGAGGCCGGTCATGGCCGCGCTCCGTCGTCGTCGGGCTCCATGCCTTCGGGCGGCTCAATGCCATCGACGTGGTCGGTGCCCGAGAGGCCACGCGAGGCCAGCAGCACCACCAGGAACAGCGCCGTCATGGCAAAACCGATGACGATGGCGGTGAGTACGAGTGCCTGCGGCATGGGGTCGGCGTAGTGGGCCAGTTCTTGCGGCACGCCGGCGCGCAGCACGGGTTCCTTGCCGGTCGCCAGGCCCAGGCGCCCCATGCTGAAGATGAACAGATTGACCGCGTAGGAAATCAGGGAGAGCCCCATGATCACCTGGAACGTGCGCGGGCGCAGCAGCAGCCAGACGCCCGAGCCGGTGAGTACGCCAATCGATAGTGCCAGGGTGAGCTCCATCAAGCGCCCCCTGTCTGGGCCGCCGCAGCTTCTTCCAGCCGGCGGGCGTGCGCCCGGTGGCCGCGAATGGATTGGTGGGCGATGGAAGTGAGGATGAGCAGCGTGGCTCCCACCACCAGTGCGAACACGCCGGTATCAAAGAACATGGCACTCGCCACATGCACTTCGCCGAGCAGCGGCAGGGTGAGGTGGGCGGTGTGCGTGGTCATGAACGGATAGCCCCAGACCAGCGAACCCAGGCCGGTGGCCAGGGACGTGAGCAGGCCCGCTGCCATCCAGCGGCGCGGGTACAGCGTGAAGTGGGCCTCGACCCACTGCGTTCCCGAGATGGTGTACTGCAGCACGATGGCGGCCGAGAACACCAAGCCCGAGACAAAACCGCCGCCCGGCGCGTTGTGTCCGCGCAGGAACAGGTAGACCGCTACCAGCGTGGCAAACGGCAGCAGCAGGCGCACCAGAACGGCGGGCACGCGCAAGTAGCCCACGGCGGTGTCCGTTGCCAGGCGTGGGTTGATCAGGTCGGTGTCCAGGTCGGCTGGCAAGGCACGCTGCTGCGGTGGCAGGTCGAGCATCTCGATGGCAGGGCGAAAGCGCCGGAGCAGCGCGTAGACAGTGAGCGCCACCACGCCCACCACCACGACTTCGCCAAAGGTGTCGAAAGCGCGGAAATCCACCAGCATCACGTTGACCACGTTGACGCCGCCCCCGCCCGTGAGCGCGTGCTCCAGGAAAAACGTCGAGGTGCTGCGGGGAAACGGGCGGCTCAGCATGGCAAAGGACAGCAAGGCCATGCCGCTGCCCGCTGCCATCGCAAGCGCGAAATCGCGCGCGCGGCGCCGTGCCGCCCGGCGGCGCACGGACGCTGCCAGCGTGTGGCGCAGCTCCTCGTGCCGTTTGGGCAGCCAGCGCAGTCCAAGCAGAATGAGCAGCGTGGTGACGGTTTCTACCGCCAGCTGCGTCAGTGCGAGATCGGGCGCGGAAAACCAGAGGAAAGTGATGCAGGTGATCAGCCCCGTGGCGCCCAGCAGTGTCAGGGCCGCAAGGCGGTGGTACTTGGCCTGCCAGGCCGTGGCCAGTGCGCAGCCCATGCCCAAGGCCCAGAGCAGGGCAAACGCAGGCTCGAACGGCAGCGCGGCGCGGTTGCCAATGGTCAGGCCGCGCGTCCACAGCGGCAGCGCGGCCGCCATCAGCGCGAATGCCACCAGCCACAGCATTTGCCATTGCAGCTTGTGCGTGCCCAGCAGTGTGCGCCCGCGTCGGCCCACCTGCGTCAGCACCGCAAGCACCCATTCGAACATTTCCTTGCCATCGAGCCGGGCCAGCCCAGGCGTGTGGGCGGGTGCATTGCTGCTGCGTCGGCGCAGCAACAGCAAGTAGAGCAGCGTCCCACCCACCAAGGCCACCAGGCTCATCATGAAAGGCGTGTTGAAGCCGTGCCAGACCGCCAGGCTGAATTCGGGCATCTCGCCGCCCACCACCGGACGTGCAGCGGCATCAAGAAAACCGCCCACGGTCCATTGGGGCAGCACACCGACGAGCAAGCAGATCAGCACCAGCAGTTCAACGGGAACGCGCATCCAGTGGGGCGGCTCATGGGGTTGGCGCGGCAGATCGTCCGCAGGCGGCCCGCCAAAGGTTTCCACGCAAAAGCGCAGTGCGTAGGCCACGCTGAACAGGCCCGCCAGCGTGGCGGCCCAGGGCAGGAGACTTTCCACCAGCGGGTTCGCCTGCACGAACACCGTTTCGGCAAAGAACATTTCTTTGGATAGAAAGCCGTTGAGCAGGGGCACCCCCGCCATCGCCGCCGCTGCCACGGTGGCCAGGGTGGCGGTCACCGGCATGCTGTGGCGCAGGCCAGAAAGCCTTCGCATATCGCGGGTGCCGGTCTCGTGGTCGATGATGCCTGCGGCCATGAACAAAGAGGCCTTGAAAGTCGCATGGTTCATGATGTGAAAAACCGCCGCCACCGCGGCCAGGGGGCTGTTGAGCCCCAGCAGCAACGTGATCAGACCCAGGTGCGAGAGTGTCGAATACGCCAGCACGCCTTTGAGGTCGTGCTGGAACATGGCCACGTAAGCGCCCAGCAGCAGCGTACACAGACCGGCGCCGCCCACGATCCAGAACCACGGCTCAGTCCCCGAGAGCACCGGCCACAGCCGCGCCAGCAGGAACACGCCGGCCTTCACCATCGTGGCCGAATGCAGATAGGCGGATACGGGCGTGGGCGCCGCCATGGCGTGCGGCAACCAGAAGTGGAAGGGAAACTGTGCGCTCTTGGTCAGCGCCCCCAGCACAATAAGGCACAGCGCCACCAGGTACAGTGGATGGGCGCGCACCAAGGGGCCGGCGGCCAGAACGTTGTCGAGTTCGTAGCTGCCCACGATGTGGCCCAGCACGATCATGCCGACGAACAGACACAGGCCGCCCGCGCCCGTCACAGTGAGCGCCATGCGCGCGCCGCGCCGGGCGTCCTTGCGGTGGTACCAGTAGCCGATCAATAAGAACGAAAACAGGCTGGTCAGCTCCCAGAACAGCGCGAGCTGAATCAGGTTGCCCGACAGCACGACGCCCGTCATGGAGCCCATAAAGGCCAGAAAGAAGGCAAAGAATCGCGGCACTGGATCCTGCGGTGACATGTAGTAGCGCGCGTACAGCACCACCAGCGCGCCAATGCCCAGCACCAGCATGCAGAAGATCCAGGCAAAGCCGTCCATGCGCAGCACCAGCTTGAGGCCGAGTGCCGGAACCCAGGCGATTTCCTGGCGCAGCACTTCGCCCGCAGCGATCTGCGGGAACAGCAAGGCCGTCTGAATCGTGCACAGCAGGGCAATCAGCCCCGCCAGGGTCGATTCGGTGTTGCGCGCATTGGATGGTAGAAACGCCGCGAGCAGACTCCCGGCGAAGGGCAGGGCAACGAGGGTAATGAGCGGCAGCTGCGGCCAATCCATGGGTTGGAAATATCTCTCTACTGCGCCGGGACTGGCGCCCCAGCGCTTTCCTTCGCGTAGGGCTCACCATTGACGGTGAAGCCTTGCGCTGAGAACCTTGCCGCGCCGGTTTTGCCAATGCCGCGCACCCGCGCCACCAGGTCGGCCCAATCCTTGAAGGGCTGGCGCGCGCGCTCGTCCAGAATGCGTCGCGTGGTGGCTGGGCCGATGCCGCGAATGCCGTCCAACTCGGCTTCGGTGGCGGTATTGATGTCAATTTGCGCGAGCGCAGCGCCCGAGCAGAGCAGTGCGGCGCTCAGCAACAGAGATCGAAGGCCCATGGCTTAGAGCTCCTCCACCCGTTGGGCAGGGTAGCTGTCCCAGGCTTGGCAGCCCGGACAGTGCCAAAAGTGCTGGCGCGCTTCGAACCCGCAAGCCGCGCAGCGGTAGCGCATGAGCGGGCGGGCAGCGGTGTCGAGCGCCGCCTGAATTTGCGGATGAAACTCTTCGTGTTCCAACCGTTCGCCGGCCAGCCACTTGGCCGCGGCAACCAGCGAGGGTTCGTGCTCAAGATGGCGCAGGTACCACATGCGGCTTTTGCCCTGATCTGCGGGCGCGGCGCCCGCGTGCTCCGAGAGCGCCACGATGGCGTCGAGGACGTCCAGCGATGGGGCCTGCGCGTAATGTGCGTGCAGCAGGGCAAGCACCTCGGTCTCGCGTCCGCTCTCGCGGGCGATCTCGGTCAGCAGCGCAGCGGCGAGCGGCAGTGCGGACGGGGCCTGCTCGCCCAGGGCGCGCAGCAGCGCAAGCGCGCGGGCGGTGTCGCCCGCCTGCTGCGCAAGGCGCGCGAGTTCGATGTGGGGGCGCGCCGCCTGGGGCGCTGCACCGAGTGCCTGCTCCAGCCGGGCGATGGCGGCGCTGCTGTTGCCCGCGGTGCGTTCGCTTTGTGCCTGCTCGCACAGATAGTGCGCCTGGCGGGTACTGAAATCACCCTGGCCGGCGGCGTGCATCTTGCGCGCTACCTCGGCGGCCTGGGGCCAGTCGCGCGAACGCTCAAAGATGGCCAGCCGCGCCAGTCGGGCCTGGCCTTCAAACGCCGTGCCCTCCAGGCGCGCCAGCGCGTCCTCGGCGCGGTCCAGCAGGCCGGCCTTGAGGTAGTCCAGCGCCAGCGCGTGCTGGGCGCGGTCGCGGTCGGCGCCGCTCAGGTCGCCGCGCGAGAGCAGGTGCTCGTGCACGCGCACTGCCCGGTCGTATTCCCCCCGGCGCCGGAACAAATTGCCCAGCGCGAAATGCAGCTCGGACGTGTCGGGGTCGTTCTGTACCGCCTCGATGAAGGCGTCGATGGCTTGGTCTTGCTGCTCGTTGAGCAGGAAGTTCAGGCCCTTGAAGTAGGCTTTGGGGGCATCGCGGTTTTGTGCGCGCAGCTGGCGCAGGTCCAGGCGCGATGCGCCCCAGCCGAGCATGAAGACCAGCGGCAGCCCCAACAGAATCCAGACAAGGTCAAATTCCATGCGGCGGGAGAGACTCTGGGGGTGCACTGGGCACGGGCGCTGCGGCGGACGGCATCTGGGCGGCGTGCACGCGCCGTGCGGCACTGCGGTGCTTCCACCAGCGTGGCACCATGCCGAGCACTCCGGCGACCAAGCCAAAGGCAAAGGCTGTCAGCACGATAAGAACCTGCGGTGCGCGCCACTGCGTGCCAAAGAACAAGTGCACGGTGGCGTCTTGCTGGTTGTTCAGCGCAAAGGCGAAAAGCGTAAAGAAAATGGCTGCCTTGAGCAGCCACAGGAAGTATTTCATGGCGTCCCCGGTGGTGGGACGATTCTACGAAGCGATGGCTGCAAAGCGCGGGCTTTGGCGAGGATTGCCGAATTTTAGGTATTTTCGGCCTCTAACGCTTATCCTGCAATTGTTTGTAGCTATAAATTAAATAGCATCAACCACCTGTTGCCGGGTGAATGAGCTCTTCGGTACGCTGATCTACTGCTTCGCGCAGCGCCTTGCCGGGCTTGAAATGCGGCACGCGCTTGGCCGGAATGGCCACGGCTTCGCCGCTGCGCGGGTTGCGGCCCAGGCGCGGGGGGCGGTGGCTGACCGAAAAGCTGCCAAAACCCCGCACTTCGATGCGGTGGCCGCGCACCAGAGCGTCGCCCACGGCATCGAGCAAAGTCTTGACGGCGATCTCTGCGTCGCGGTGCGTCAGCTGGGGAAAACGCTCGGCCAGGGCTTCAACGAGGTCGGATCGGGTCATACGTTCAATGCACAAAAAAATGCCGGGTGGGCGCATTGTGCACTCACCCGGCCGCCATCTTGGCCGGCACCCAAGGGGCCGGCGGTGACCGCTTGGTTTACTTCTCCGAATTGTCCAGCTTGGCGCGCAGCAAGGCGCCCAGGCTGGTCGTGCCGGCGCTCTCGCGGCTCGACTGCTGGCTCAGGTTGGCCATGGCACCTTGCTCGTCGATCATGTCTTTTTGCTTGATCGACAGCTGGATGTTGCGGGTCTTGCGATCCACGTTGACCACCACGGCGGTCACTTCGTCGCCTTCCTTGAGCACGTTGCGGGCATCTTCCACGCGGTCGCGGGAGATTTCCGAAGCGCGCAGGTAGCCGACGATGTCTTCGCCCAGGTCGATTTCAGCGCCACGGGCGTCCACGGTCTTGACCTTGCCGGTCACGGTCTGGCCCTTGTCGTTCACGGTCACGAAGGTGGTGAACGGGTCGCCGTCGAGCTGCTTGATGCCCAGGCTGATGCGCTCGCGCTCCACGTCCACGGCCAGCACGATGGCTTCGACTTCCTGGCCCTTCTTGTAGTTGCGCACGGCAGCTTCGCCGGGCTCGTTCCACGAGAGGTCGGACAGGTGCACCAGACCGTCGATACCGGCAGCCAGGCCCACGAACACGCCAAAGTCGGTGATCGATTTGATGGGGCCCTTGACGCGGTCGCCGCGCTTGGTGTCCTGCGCGAATTCTTGCCAGGGGTTGGCCTTGCACTGCTTCATGCCCAGGCTGATGCGGCGCTTGTCTTCGTCGATCTCGAGGACCATGACTTCGACTTCGTCGCCCAGCGTGACCAACTTGGAAGGAGCGATGTTCTTGTTCGTCCAGTCCATTTCAGAGACGTGCACCAGGCCTTCGATGCCGGGTTCGAGTTCCACAAACGCGCCGTAGTCGGCGATGTTGGTGATCTTGCCGAACAGGCGGGTGCTTTGTGGGTAGCGGCGCGAAACGCCCATCCATGGGTCGTCGCCCATTTGCTTGAGGCCCAGCGAGACACGGTTCTTTTCGGTGTCGAACTTGAGGATCTTGGCGGTGATTTCCTGGCCGGCCGTGACCACTTCCGAAGGATGGCGAACGCGGCGCCATGCCATGTCGGTGATATGCAGCAGACCGTCGATACCGCCCAGGTCCACGAACGCACCGTATTCGGTGATGTTCTTGACCACGCCGTTGACGATGGCGCCTTCCTTCAGGGTGGACATGAGCTTTTCGCGCTCTTCGCCCATCGAGGCTTCGACCACCGCGCGGCGGCTCAGCACCACGTTGTTGCGTTTGCGGTCGAGCTTGATGACCTTGAATTCCATGGTCTTGTTTTCGTACGGCGTCAGGTCCTTGACCGGGCGCGTATCGATCAGCGAACCGGGCAGGAACGCGCGGATGCCGTTGACCAGCACCGTCAGGCCGCCCTTGACCTTGCCGCTGGTGGTGCCGGTGACGAATTCGCCGGATTCCAGGGCCTTTTCCAGGCTCATCCAGGACGCGAGGCGCTTGGCCGTGTCGCGCGAGAGGATGGTGTCGCCGTAACCGTTTTCGATCGAGCCGATGGCCACGGAGACGAAATCGCCCACCTGGACTTCGACTTCGCCCTTGTCGTTCTTGAATTCGTCGAGCGGCACATAGGCTTCAGATTTCAGGCCGGCGTTGACCACGACGAAGCTGTGCTCGACGCGCACCACCTCTGCGGTGATGACTTCACCGGGGCGCATCTCGGTGCGTTGCAAGGATTCTTCGAAAAGGTCGGCAAAAGATTCAGACATGTATTTCCTTGCCACGTGCAGGTTTTACGGCAGCACCATTGCTGCGGTTTCAAAGGCTGCCCGTGGTGGTTGGGGTACGGCGTGTGCCGCGGGTTAGAGTTGAAACAACCACAGGGCCAGTGCGCTGCGGCGCGGGCTGGAGGCCATGTGGACCAGTGTGGAGCCTTGCGGCCCCGGTTCTTCAGCCCGCTGCGGACTACGCAAAGGGCTGGCGCTGTTGCCACCAGGCCAAAACCTGGTCCACGGCCTGTTCGATCGTGAGTTCGGAGTTGTCCAGCACCAAAGCGTCCTGCGCAGGCTTCAAGGGGGCAACGCTGCGGGTCATGTCCCGCGCGTCGCGCGCCTCCAAGTCTGCACGAAGGTCGGCTATTTTAGCGTCCAAACCGCGCGCAAGCAACTGCTGATGGCGCCTCTCAGCCCGCTGGGCCGCACTGGCGGTCAAATAAACCTTGAGCAGCGCGCCTGGGAAGATCACCGTGCCCATGTCGCGGCCGTCGGCCACCAAGCCGGGGAGGGAGCGAAAAGCCAGCTGCACGTCAATGACGGCAGCGCGCACCTCGGGCAGGGCCGAAACGCGGGACGCGTCCATGCCGGCCTGCTCGGTGCGGATGGCGTCACTCACGTCTACGCCCGCGAGCAGCACTTGCGCGCCGTCAAAGCGCAGCGCCATGCTGCGCGCCAGGTTCGCGATGGTGACAGCATTGGCGGGGGCAATGTCCAGGCCGGCACCCCGCGCGGCCAGGCCCGCCACGCGGTAGATAGCGCCTGAGTCGAGCAGGCGGTAGCCCAGGCGCTGCGCCACTTGCGCCGCAAGCGTCCCTTTGCCGGAGGCGGTGGGGCCGTCGATACAGATCACCGGCACCTGGGCGGCGGCTTGCACCACGGAAAACAGGGTTTCGAAATAGTCGGGAAAGGTCTTGGCCACACAGCGCGGATCTTCGATGCGCACTGGCAGCGCGGCGGGATTGAAGGCCGCCAGCGAAAAGCACATGGCGACGCGGTGGTCGTCATAGGTGTGGATGCTGGCAGCGCGCCATGCCTGTGCCGCTGCGGGCGGGATGATGCGCAGAAAGTCTGGCCCTTCTTCCACCCCAGCGCCCAGCTTGCGCAGCTCGGCAGCCATGGCGGCAATGCGGTCGGTTTCCTTGACGCGCCAGCTGGCGATGTTGCGCAGCATCGTGGGACCGTCGGCGTACAGCGCCATCACAGCCAGCGTCATGGCGGCGTCCGGGATGTGGTTGCAGTCCAGATCAATGGCCTTGAGCGGCCAGGCGCCGCGCTCGACCTGCAGCCAGTTCGGGCCGCCGCTGATCTCGGCGCCCATGGCGCGCGCAGCGTCCACGAAACGGATGTCTCCCTGGATGGAATCGAGCCCCACACCCTGAATTTTGATGCCTTTTTTGCCTATAGCGCTTGGTGCTATTGAACCTAGTGCTATGAAATAACTAGCAGATGAGGCATCTGCCTCGACGTGGATGCTGCCCGGCGACTGGTAGCGGCTGCCGGCTGGAATGCGAAAGCGCTGCCAGTTCTCGTTCTCTACAGCAATGCCAAAGCGATCGAGCAGCGCCAGCGTGATGGCGATGTAGGGCCGCGAGATGAGCTCGCCCACCACTTCCACCGCCACCTCCTGCGTGTCCGCCACCAGGGGCAGGGCCATCAGCAACGCAGTGAGGAATTGGCTGGAGACGTCGCCGCGCACCCGAATGGGCTGGTCCAGCTCCAGGGTCGGCACACCCTCGGCATGATTGATGCGCAGCGGCGGGTAGCCTTCGCTGCCCAGGTAGTCGATGCGGCAGCCCAGTTGGCGCAGCGCGTCCACCAGATCGCCAATCGGACGCTCGCGCATACGCGCCACGCCATCGAGTGTGTATTCGCCGCCCAGCAGCGCAAGCGCTGCCGTCAGCGGCCGCATGGCGGTGCCCGCGTTGCCCAGGAACAGCGTTTGTGCCGCCATCGGCCGGGTGTCCCCCAGGCCGGCAATGTGCGTGGCCTGTCCGTCGTCCTCCACCCCGCAGCCCAGCGCGCGCAAGGCGTCCAGCATGACGCGCGTATCGTCGGAATCGAGCAGATCGTGGATCGTGGTGGTGCCACGGCTGAGCGCCGCCAGCAGCAGCACGCGGTTGGAGATGCTTTTGGAGCCGGGCAGTTGGACGCTGCCGCCTGCCGTGGCGAGTGCCGGAATGTCGAGAAATGCGGTGCTGTACATCGGTAAATTCGTCCAGTGCGATTCGATTTCTAAATCAAACGATTACTTTGTCGGCTTCGCTTGCCGTACGCTTGTACTGTCTGCGCTTCGCCTTCGCGTACTCGATTGATTGAGAAACCGAATGGGCAGGGCGCAGAGCGGGTCTCTACGACCAAAGGCCTATGCAACCGGCGCGCGCTAATACCAGTGCACCCGTGGAACTGGCTCCGCCAGGCCACCGGGTGCGTCCCCCTTTGGGGGAAGGCGCCGCAGGCGACTCAGGGGGATTTTTTACGCTGAGCACCCATGCGCCAGTGCGCACGCGTCTCGCTGGCGAGCGTCAGCATGTCTTCCAGCGCCTGCACGTCGTCGGTGCGGATGGCGTTCTCCAATTGCGAGAGCGCCTGCTGGAACAGTTTCGACTGCGCCAGCAGTTCGTCGCGGTTGGCCAGCAGCACGTCGCGCCACATCTTGGGGTCGCTCGCAGCAATGCGTGTGAAATCGCGAAAACCTGGGCCCGCCAGTGAGAGAAAGGTGTCCGCCTGGGTCTGGCTGGTAATGCTGTTGACCAACGAGAACGCCAGCAAATGCGGCAAGTGGCTGACGGCGGCAAAGGCCTCATCGTGCGATTCGGGCGACATGCTTGTCACCCGGCAGCCCAGGGCGGTCCAGACCTGTTCCGCGCGCTGCAGCTGCACGGTGAGGGTGCGCTCGGTGGGGGTGAGAATCACCTGGCGGCCGCTGTAGAGTTCGGCGTCGGCGTGCTCTACCCCCGAAACTTCGCGTCCGGTGATCGGATGCGCCGGAACGAAGGACCCCACCTGGTCGCGCAGAGCCCGGCGCGCGGCCTGCACTACGTCGGATTTGGTGGAGCCGACGTCCATGATCAACATCTGGGGCGTCACCAGATGGCGGATGGATTTGAGCGTGGCTTCGGTGGCTGAAACGGGCACCGCAACGAGCACGATGTCAGCGCCCGCGACGGCCAGCAGCGCCGACGGCGCCTCAACGTCGATGACGCCCAACTGGCGCGCGCGGTCGGTGGTGGAGGGCGATTTGCTGTATCCCACCACGCGTTTGACCAGGCCCGCCTTCTTGAGCGCCAAGGCAAACGAACCGCCCATGAGGCCGCAGCCGATCAGGCCGAGTTGTTCAAACATGGTCATGCCCCTGAAGGTGTGGCGCAAAAATGCTGCAGTTTGTCATGGCGTCACCGGGTAGGTGCCCAGCACCTTGTAGAACGCGCTCAGGCTGCGCAGTTCCGCCAGTGCAGCTGCGACATGCGGCTGGCTCGGATGACCGTCGATGTCAATGTAGAAGTAGTACTCCCACTGGCCGGTGCGCGCCGGGCGCGACTCAAAGCGCGTCATGGAGACACCGTGCTTCTTGAGCGGCACCAGCAGGTCGTGCACTGCGCCGGGCTCGTTGGGCACCGAGACAATCAGGCTGGTGCAGTCGTGTGCCGAAGGCGGCGGCGTTTCCAGCGTGTGCGGCAGGCAGATGACGGCAAAGCGCGTGCGGTTGTAGGCCTCGTCCTGGATGGCGTGCGCCACGATGTGCAGGCCGAACTGCGTGGCCGCGCGCTCGCTGGCCAGAGCCGCCCACGCCGGATTGGTGGCCGCCAGGCGCGCGCCTTCGGCATTGCTCGATACCGGCCGGCGTTCCACATGGGGCAGATGCTTGGACAACCAGGCTTGGCACTGTGCCAGCGCCTGTGGGTGTGCCAGCACCGCTTCAATACCCTCTGCCGAGGGAATGGTGCGCAGCAGGTTGTGACGCACCAGCAGGCTTACTTCGCCCACCACATGCGTAGGGGTGTGCAAGAACAGATCAAGCGAGCGCGTGACCACACCCTCGACGGAATTCTCGACGCCAACGACGCCAAACTGCGCGCTGCCCGAGGCTGTGGCATGGAAGACTTCGTCGAAATTGGCGCAATAAACGATGTCTGCGGCACCGCCGAAGTACTCGATGGCGGCCTGCTCGCAGAATGTTCCGGCGGGACCGAGCACCGCCACGCGCTGAGGGGATTCCAGCGCCAGGCAGGCCGACATCACTTCGCGCCAGATGGCAGAGACATGCGCACTGCGCAACGGACCGGGGTTGGCGCGGACGATTTTTTCGATCACCTGCGCCACGCGGTCCGGGCGAAAGAAGGGCGTGCCCTCGCGTTTTTTCACCTCGCCCACGCGCTCGGCCACCAGGGCGCGCTGGTTGAGCAAGGTGAGCAGCTGCTGGTCGATGTTGTCGATCTGAATGCGCAGACTGGCCAGATCGGGCGAGGCGACTGGCTGGTTCGCGGGCGACGGTGGTGAGGCGCTCATCCGCGGACTTTCTCGAAATCGTGGAGGTAATCCACCAGCGCCTGCACACCCGCCAACGGCATGGCGTTGTAGATGCTGGCGCGCATGCCGCCTACCGACTTGTGGCCTTTGAGTTGCAGCAGACCGCGCTCGCGCGCGCCGGCCAGAAAGGCGTCGTTCAGCGCTTCGTCGCGCAAATAGAAAGGCACGTTCATGCGTGAGCGGCAAGGCGGCGAGACCTTGTTGTAGTAAAGCTGCGAGCCGTCGATGGTGCCGTACAGCAGTTCGGCCTTGGCGATGTTGCGCCGCTCCATCGCGGCAATGCCGCGCGATTCGCCCTCGGTCTGGCGCGCCAGCCAGTCAAAGGTGAGCCCGGCCATGTAAATGCCCCAGGTGGGCGGCGTGTTGTACATGGATTGGTTGTCGGCCACCAGGCGATAGTCGAAGGCGCTGGGGCAGGCGGGCAGGGCCTGGCCGATCAGGTCTTCACGCACCACCACGATGGTGAGGCCCGCAGGACCAATGTTTTTTTGCGCTCCGCCAAAAGCCAAGCCGACGCGCGACCAGTCCACCGGCCGCGAGGCCACATGGGACGAAAAATCCACCACCAGCGGCGCGTCGCAACCCAGGGCGCGCAGGTCGGGCAATTCGTGAAACTCCACGCCGTTGATGGTTTCGTTGCTGCAGATGTGCAGGTAGCTCGCGCCCACGCTGGGTGTCCAGCTGGCCGGCTCGGGCAAGGTGGTGAAGCCGCTGGCCTCGCCTGAGGCGGCGATGTTCACGTCCGAAGCGTACTTGCGGGCTTCCTTTTGCGACTTCTGGCTCCAGCTGCCGGTGACGACGAAGTCCACGCCCGCCGCACGCGAGAGGTTCAGCGGAACGATGGCGTTTTCGGCCAGGCCGCCGCCTTGCATGAAAAGAATCTTGAACTCGGGCGGAATGGCCAGCAGCCCACGAAAGCCCGCCTCGGCGGCTTCGTAGATGGAGATAAATTCCTTGCCGCGGTGGCTCATCTCCATGACGCCCATGCCGCTGCCATGCCAGTCGAGCATTTCGGCAGCCGCCTGGCGCAGCACTTCTTCTGGAATTGCCGCCGGGCCGGCTGAAAAATTGTAGGGGCGTTGCATGGAAAAATTAACAGTTAAATAAGGCTCTAGCGCTTACTGCATAAGCGTATCAAGCTATAAAAAGTATAGTTTTATCAAGTCGAACAGGCCGTGCAATCCCGCCCTCATTCCGGCTGCGGGTCTGCATCGGGCAGCTCGTCAGGGGCTGCGTTCGGCGTCTCTGCACCTGCGCTGTCCATGCCCTGCGCGTCGTTTTCCACGATGCGCTGCAGGCCGATCAATTGGGCGCCATCGTCCAGTGCAATCAAGGTCACGCCTTGCGTTGCACGGCCCAGTTCACGGATTTCCGAGACGCGGGTGCGCACCAGCACGCCCTTGTCGGTAATGAGCATGATCTCGTCGTCTGCGTGCACCAGGGTTGCAGCCACCACCTTGCCGTTGCGTTCGCTTTGCGAGATGGCAATCATTCCCTTGGTGCCGCGGCCGTGGCGCGTGTATTCGGCGATGCTGGTGCGCTTGCCGAAGCCGTTTTCGGTGGCGGTCAACACGCTGGTCCGTGTTGACTCCGAGCCTTCACGCTCTGCGCTCTCGTCCTCGGCCACCAGCATGGCAATCACGCTCTGGCCTTCTTCGAGCATCATGCCGCGCACACCACGCGCCTGGCGTCCCAATGGGCGCACGTCGTTCTCGTCGAAACGAACGGCCTTGCCGCCGTCGGAAAACAGCATGACATCGTGCTCGCCGTCGGTGAGCGCCGCGCCCACCAGAAAGTCGCCCTCGTCGAGGTTGACGGCAATGATGCCGCCCTTGCGCGGATGGGAGAAATCGTCGAGCGCGGTCTTTTTGACTGTGCCCATACTGGTTGCCATGAACACATAGCGGTCAGCGGGGAAGGTGCGCATGGCGCCGGTCAGCGGCAGCACCACGTTGATCTTCTCGCCCTCCTGCAGCGGGAACATGTTGACGATGGGGCGGCCACGCGAACCGCGCGAGCCCGCCGGCACTTCCCAGACCTTGAGCCAGTACAGTCGGCCACGGTTGGAAAAGCACAGGATGTAGTCGTGCGTGTTGGCAATGAAGAGCTGGTCGATCCAGTCGTCTTCCTTGGTTGCGGTGGCCTGCTTGCCGCGTCCGCCACGCTTTTGCGCGCGGTACTCACCCAGCGGCTGGCTCTTGATGTAGCCCGTGTGGCTCAGCGTGACCACCATGTCGGTGGGCGTGATCAGGTCTTCGGTGGACAGGTCTTGCGCGCTGTATTCCACCAGGCTGCGCCGAGCGCCGAGCTTGGTTTGGCCGAACTCCTGCTTGATGGCAGTCAGTTCGTCGCCAATGATGGTGGAGACGCGTTCGGGCGTGGCCAGGATGTCGAGCAGGTCTTCGATGACCGACATCACGTCCTTGTATTCGGCGACGATCTTGTCCTGCTCCAGGCCGGTAAGGCGCTGCAGGCGCATCTGCAAAATTTCCTGCGCCTGGGTGTCCGACAGGCGGTACAGGCCATCCTGGCCCATGCCGAACTCGCGCTCCAGCCCTTCGGGTCGGTAGTCGTCGGCATTGATGACGCCGCCGTCGGTGCGCGTGCGGGTGAGCATTTCGCGCACCAGCTTGCTGTCCCAGGAGCGCGCCATCAGCTCCGTTTTGGCGACTGGCGGCGTGGGTGCGCTGCGAATGATGGCAATGAAGTCGTCGATATTGGCCAGCGCAACCGCCAGGCCTTCAAGCACATGGCCGCGGTCGCGCGCCTTGCGCAGCTCGAACACGGTGCGGCGGGTGACCACCTCGCGCCGGTGCTGCAGGAAGACGCTGACCAGGTCTTTCAAATTGCACAAGCGTGGCTGGCCGTCGATCAGCGCCACCATGTTCATGCCGAACGTGTCCTGCAACTGCGTCTGCTTGTACAGGTTGTTCAGTACCACTTCGGGCACTTCGCCGCGCTTGAGCTCAATGACGAGGCGCATGCCCGACTTGTCGGATTCGTCCTGAATGTGGCTGATGCCCTCGATTTTCTTCTCGTGCACCAGTTCGGCCATGCGCTCCTGCAGCGTCTTCTTGTTGACCTGGTAGGGCAGCTCATCAACGATGATGGCCTGTCGCTGGCCGCGGTCGATGTCCTCAAAATGGCACTTGGCGCGCATGATCACGCGGCCCCGCCCGGTGCGGTAGCCGTCCTTGACGCCGTTGATGCCGTAGATGATGCCGGCCGTGGGGAAGTCAGGTGCCGGGATGATCTCCATCAGCTCATCGATGGAGGCATCCGGATGGTGCAGCAGGTGCAGGCAGGCGTCCACCACTTCGTTCAGGTTGTGGGGCGGGATATTGGTGGCCATGCCCACGGCGATACCCGACGATCCATTGACCAGCAAATTGGGCAGCTTGCTGGGCAGCACGATGGGCTCTTTCAAGCTGCCGTCGTAGTTCGGACCAAAATCCACCGTCTCTTTGTCGATGTCGGCCAGCATTTCGTGGGCGATCTTGTCCAAGCGGATTTCCGTATACCGCATGGCCGCCGCGTTGTCGCCATCGACCGATCCGAAATTGCCCTGGCCATCAATCAGAGGGTGACGCAAGCTGAACGGCTGGGCCATTCGCACGATCGTGTCGTAAATGGCTGAGTCCCCGTGTGGGTGGTATTTACCCATTGTCTCGCCAACGGCTTGCGCACTTTTGCGGTACTTGCTGTTGTAGTTGTTGCCCATCTCATGCATGGCATACAACACGCGCCGGTGCACGGGCTTCAGGCCGTCCCGAGCGTCCGGCAAGGCCCGTCCCACGATCACGCTCATGGCGTAATCCAAATAGCTGCGCCGCATTTCCTCTTCGAGGCTGATCGGGAGCGTTTCTTTGGCGAACTGGGTCATAGGATGGGTACAAAGCGGCGGGGACTGGGCATTTTAGGCGCAAGGCTTTGTAGCTGCAGAGCAACATTTGGGGGTTCAAGCGCTTTTGTCCTACGATCTGACAGTCGGCTTGGGGCTCTCGCCACTGTTACGTATGGCACAATCTGGTCAACGTTTTTGGTGATGGTCACCGAATGACGTCCTTGATTCGCAGCGCTGCTGCGGCCTTTGCCCCCAAGAGGAGAACCATGAATAAACTGAACAAAGTGGCGATGTTGTTGGCCTCTGCAGCGCTTGCTACCGCCGCTGGCGCGCAGACTGTTGATAACTGGAAGAACGGTTCCAACGAACTGGTCTGGAAGAATGGCACCAACGAACTGTGCTGGCGCGATGCCAACTGGACCCCTGCTACGGCAGCTCCTGGTTGCGACGGTGCTCTGGCCGCTCCCGTAGCCGCTGCTCCCGCCCCGGCCGCTGCGCCTGCAGCAGCTCCTGCTCCTGCGCCCGCTCCGGCTCCCGCAGTGGCCGCGTCTAGCAAGGTGACCTACGCCGCCGACGCGTTCTTCGACTTTGACAAGTCGGTTCTCAAGCCCGCTGGCAAGGCCAAGCTCGACGACCTGGTCTCCAAGGTCCAAGGCATCAACCTTGAAGTGATCATTGCTGTCGGCCACACCGACTCCATTGGTTCCGATGCTTACAACCAAAAGTTGTCCATCCGCCGCGCTGAAGCCGTCAAGGCCTATTTGGTGGCCAAGGGCATCGAAAAGAACCGCGTCTACACCGAAGGCAAGGGCGAGAAGCAGCCTGTGGCCGACAACAAGACCAAAGAGGGTCGCGCCAAGAACCGCCGCGTGGAAATCGAAGTGGTGGGTACCCGCTCTTCCAAGTAATCTCTGATTGCTTGCAAAAAAGCCCCGGCAACGGGGCTTTTTTCATGGTCTCTTTGCCTCCATGTTTTTTCCATCGATGACTGAAATGACGAATACCGCCAACGTTGATCCTGCCGAGCTGGCCAAGTTTTCCGAGCTCGCCCATCGATGGTGGGACAAGGAAAGTGAATTTCGCCCGCTGCATGAAATCAACCCCTTGCGCCTGGCGTGGATCGATTCCATCGCCCCATTGGCGGGCAAGCAGGTGCTTGATGTGGGATGCGGTGGCGGCATTCTTGCCGATGCCATGGCGCGCAAAGGCGCCCAGGTGCTGGGCATTGACCTGGCTACCAAATCGCTCAAAGTGGCCCAGTTGCATGCCCTTGAAGCCGAAACCCCTCAAGTGAGCTACCGCGAGATCAGTGCCGAGGCCCTGGCGCTGGAGCAACCGGCAGGCTTTGATACCGTCACCTGCATGGAAATGCTGGAACATGTCCCGGACCCGGACTCCATCGTCCGGGCCTGCGCCCAATTGGTGCGTCCAGGTGGCTGGGTGTTTTTCTCCACCATCAATCGCAATGCCAAGGCGTTTGCATTTGCGATTTTCGGGGCCGAATATCTGCTGAGGCTATTGCCCCGTGGCACCCATGACTACGCGCGACTCATCCGCCCCAGCGAACTGGCGCAGAGCTGCCGCAGCGCGGGGCTGGAAATTGCCCATACCAAGGGTCTCGAGCACAACCCGCTGACTGGACGCTATTGGCTTAGCCAGAACACCAGTGTCAACTATCTGGTCGCAGCGCAGCGATTGCCCTCAAATGTTTGAAGGAAACCGCGCCGTCCTGTTCGATCTGGACGGGACGCTTGTGGATAGTGCGACCGACCTCGGCCGTGCCGCCGACAAAATGCGGACCGACCGTGGCTTGGAGCCGCGTCCGTTGGCCCAATACCGCGCCATGGCGGGCGCGGGGGCGCGCGGCATGCTGGGAATTGCGTTTGGCATTGCGCCTGGCGATCCAGATTTCGACCTCCTGCGCGAAGAGTTCTTTTCCAATTACACCGCGTGCATGTTCGACCACACTGCCGCCTTTGACGAGGTGACGGACCTTATTGCAGCCCTTGATGCCCGCGGTCTTCGCTGGGGCGTTGTCACGAACAAGGCAGCGCGCTTCACAGAACCGTTGCTGCGGGCTCTGCCCGTCTTCGCGAGCTGTGCCGTTGCCGTCAGCGGCGACACCACACCGCACGCCAAGCCGCATCCTGAACCCCTGTTCGAGGCGGCGCGGCGCCTGGGAATCGCTCCAGGCCAGTGCATTTATGTCGGTGATGACGAGCGCGACATCGTGGCAGGGCGAGCGGCAGGCATGGTCACCGTCGCCGCCAATTACGGCTATCTGGGTTCTGAGGCATCCGTCAAGGCCTGGCGCGCGGATGCAGAAATTAATTCGCCGTTGCAGCTCTTGCAATTCCTGCCCGGTGGCTTAATATAGATCGCTTGGGGCTGCCCTGGTTTCGACGTGGGTTCGGAATCGGCGTGGTGCATGTCGAGCTTGATTGGCGCTCGTAAATCTGCATTCAAAAAACTAACTGCAAACGACGAACGTTTCGCACTCGCTGCTTAATTGCCAGTGAGCCTTGCAACAGTTGGCCGATGGGCTGGGCAAGGGGGTATCGAGCAATCGACGCCTCCCGGCTGCAAGGATAATTACATGGGCTGGTCCTGATCCGGGTACCTTGGATTGGGGCGAGACAATAGGGTACTGGCGGCCGGTATAGCGTGCGACTGCGCGATGCCGGTGGCGAGACTTAAATCAGACCGCTAAACATGTAGATCTGCCCGGTAAAGGCTTGCGGACGCGGGTTCAATTCCCGCCAGCTCCACCATTTCAGCCAACCCCCGCCAATGAGTTCACCTCTAGCGGGGGTTTTCTTTTGCCTGGATATTGGCTGGTTTTGGCCTAGTGTTCACACCGATTTCTGGTGACGAAGAAAAACCGCCTCGGGGGCGGTTCATCCTTTGTACCCAGGTAGCGAAACCGCTTATTTTTGAGACTTGTCCTTTGTCATCATGCCGCGTACAGCTTGAACAATGCCAATGATTGGTACGCCTAGAAGTATGCCGGCAACAATCGGTTTGTCGGCAACTAAACCTGCGTAGATTGCGCCGCATACACAGACGATTGCTATGGCAAACCCCATGATCTGACCAACAAGATCGCTGCGGAAAGCTGCCTTCTGCCCAGACTGTTGTAGCACCACCAAGTCTTCTCGATGAGCAATATCTGCCTGCATTTGACTTTCTTCCATCCGTAGCCGATGCGCAAGCTGTGCTTCCGCCATTTTGAAAATTCGCTCCGCAGAGCCCGGAAGAAAGTGCTCGTAGTCAGCGAGAGTTTCAGGCGCGGGTAGCGGCCCTGAATGAGCGGAAACTTTTGTGGATGTGACCGTCGTAGTGACGCCGCCAGGACGTTGTGCGCTCGCTGGATTGCGCCGGTTCTGGCGCAAAGAAGCTCTATTTGCCACGTTGGGCGGCAGCCATGATCTCCGCGCCTACCTTCCGCCAATCTGACGCGATGGAGCCCTGCTTCCTATCTGGCAAGGGTTTGAAATCATAATTTTGTATCGTTGGGTCCAGGCGGAATTCGCCGAACAAAAGGATAGGCGCACCAAGGCCTTTCAGAAACCCGTGCCTAAACGCTTGTTTGCGCGTGTGCGAAAGCTTTAACAGCACTTTGGACATGGCAATTTTCAAGAGTTGGTGACAGTATTTTTAGGCAAAGCCCGCAAATGTAACATGTGATTGAGACCTCCAAGTCTCGGTAAAGTTCCTTTTGCTTGCTCGGAAAGCTTAGCACCAAAAGATGTCGTATGCATGTCGGTTTTATCCGAGCATGCTGCCGACCACATCTGGCGGCGCAAGCGAGGGTGTGTTCCAGACTGATTCCAAGCCGCGCTCAGGACCGGTGTGACGAACGGCTAATCCACTCACTGACTAAAGAGGTCCGGGCTACTTTATGCCCATCGCCCGTGATCTCACTTGGTTTCGGTTGACGAACAACGTACAGATGCCCAGGCGCGGTCTTTGTCGCGCTGATGCTGAGCTGTTGGAGCATTTCCGTGCGTGCTGGTTCGGCAATGCTCGCGAGGTAATGCATGGCGTAGTCGTCGATCCAAAATGCCACGCACTCTGGACATGTGCAAAGTTGCCCCTTTGGGTCCGCCGTGGATTCAAGTTTTGCTCGCTGACCGCAGAGTGGGCAGTGCTCAATCGACATGGTCTCTCCTCTCGCCGGTCCTGCCAGCATTGCTCTTTCCTAGTGCGAGCCCGATCGGTGCCGCGTCGAAAGCCTGCACGGGGGCGAGCCTGAGCAGTTCACTGGCCTCGTTCACTGTCCCTGCCAACCACTGGTCGACGTCACCACATTCAATGGGAATCACGCTGCGCTTGTCTTGCTGATCGGCGGGCCGCTTGACGTCGGGCTTGTGCATCCGACACATCAGCGGATGGTGGTCCGCGTTGATGGTGAGCATTGTGTAGCTTTCATGCAGTTCGCCTGTGACCTTGTTGGTCCAGACGTTCCACAAGCCCGCCAGGTCCCACGGAGCGCCGTCGGATCGTTTGAAGCGCCACCAAATGTTATTGCCCGACTCCCAATTGGGTTCGTCGAAGTCGGCAGCAGGGATGATGCAGCGCTGACCGCGCGCCCAAGGGTGCTTGTAGCTGGCCTTGTCGGCAAGCTCTTCACTGCGCGCGTTGTTCGTCGGATATTTGAGCTTGGGCTCCTTGGCGAACCAAGGAATCAAACCCCACTGGCCCACCACCAGCTCGCGCTCGTACCCTACTGCATCTGGCGCGCGTCTGATGAACGGGCCGGTGCCGCGCGGAAACATCGCCTCGTCCCACCAGCGTTGTGGATTCGCTCTGCCGACAGCCCATTCGCGTTCAATATCGGCGAGCGCGGGTGGGGTGTATCGGTTGCACATTCGAAGGATTCTAGGGTCCGGCGCTCACACAGATTTGACGGCCCGAGGCTTTTGGTAATCCTCGTCGATGAACTTGCCGTATGTCCGGAACACCATCTCAACGTCCTCGTGTCCGAGCTGAGCTGCAACGTACCAGGGGTTTGCGCCGTCCGTAAGCAGCGCCGACGCCCGGGTGTGCCGGATCTGGTAAGGGTTGCGGTAGGCTACGCCGGCGCGAGCGCAAAGAGGGAGCCAGAGTGTTTTCCTCATCTGCGCATCCGTCGCCCATGGCTCTGCAAGAAGCTGGCCGGGAAGATGCACAAGTCACTGACCGTGACGCTGGCCAACCTGATCTATTTTGAGAAGGCCCAACTGCCACAGGCACTATCCAACCGCCTGATTCGTCTGGCTGCCTTCCAGAACCCGGAGTTCTACAAGGCCCAGGCCATGCGGATGTCGGTATGGGACAAGCCCCGTGTCATCGGCAATGAGGAGAACTATCCGCAGCACATCGCCTTGCCTCGCGGTTGCCTTGATGCTGCCCTGGATCTATTGCGGGACAACGGTATCACCTGTGACCTGCGTGATGAGCGCGTCACAGGGGAAGCGATCGATGTTTCCTTCGTCGGCGCCTTGCTTCTGGACCAGGAGGCCGCAGTTGCTGGAATACTGCATCACGACATCGGCGTGCTGTGCGCCCCGACGGCCTTTGGCAAAACGGTCACCGCGGCCGCAATGATCGCGCGCCGGGGCGTCAACGCCCTGGTGCGGGTGCACCGTACCGAACTGCTCAAGCAATGGCAGGAACGGCTGCAGGCTTTTCTGGGCGTCGGCAAGGGCGTGGTCGGCACTATCGGCGGTGGCAAAGCCAAACCCACCGGCAAGATCGATATTGCCGTGATGCAGTCCGTCTCCCGGCAGGGTGAGGTCAACCCGCTGGTCGAAAACTATGGTCGGGTGATCGGTGACGAATGCCACCATGTCGGCGCCGTGTCTTTCGACGCTATCCTGAAACGGACCAAGGCCAAGTACCTGCTGGGCATGACGGCGACGCCGGTCCGCCGCGATGGTCTGCAGCCAATCATCTTCATGCAGTGCGGGCCGATCCGGTACACGGCGGCCAAGCCTGCCGGTGCCCCGCACGATCTGGAAGTGCTGTCTCGATCACGCTTCACGCGGATCGACCTGCCGACCGATGCAGGCATCCAGGACGTGTTTGGGTATCTCGCCAATGACCAGGCCAGAACGCAAGCTATCGCTGCCGAGGTGCGTGATGCCTTCGAGCAGGGGCGCAAGGCGCTGGTCCTGACCGAACGTACGGAACACCTCGATGCAATCAAAGCATCACTCGATGGGTTGGAACCGGTGCCTTTTGTTTTGCACGGTCGAATGTCCAGGAAGCAGCGAGCCGCGCTGGTCGCTGACCTGGATGCACTGCCGCCCGGCGCGCCGCGTGTCCTCCTGTCGACCGGCAAGCTGGTTGGCGAGGGCTTCGATCACCCGCCGCTCGACACGCTGGTGCTGGCCATGCCTGTGTCCTGGAAGGGCACGCTGCAGCAGTACGCCGGACGCCTGCACCGAGAGCACACCAGCAAGACCGATGTGCGGATTATCGATTTCGTGGACACCGGCCACCCAGCGCTGCTACGGATGTGGGACAAGCGGCAGCGCGGTTACCGTGCGATGGGATATCGGTTGGGCGCGGATGGGTCTGTGGGATGAGGTGATCAATTCGCCCGAAACCGTCTGGCATTTCGCGACCACCCGCAGCAACCCGCGCCAGTTCTCACAAGATCGGGAGGCCAGTCGGCACATGGTCAAGCACCCGCCACCATATTAAAAATGTTGGACCCACGGGCCGGGGTTTTTTAATTGGTTCGCGGCTACTCTCAAGCAGGTTCTCAAGGTAAACCCTTTTGCTTACCTAAAGTTACGCCTCTACAGTGGGCCATTCGAGTGCCGATCACTCGGATCGGCTCTGGGCGATGTGCGGCCCGGCGTCGAATATTTGGATGCAAACCGATGGCTGCTGCACACAGTTCTTCTCCGGCCGATACACAGGACTCTCTAGGCGAGCTGACGCGTCGGATTGTGCTGGCCTTTGCCTTGTTGGCCGTGATGGCGACCATGCCTCTTTACCAGCGCTTGGCGCTGTATGAGTTTGATTTTCTTTCCAGCCTGACGGCCCCTGCGCCGCCCGACGCAGGGATTTTGGTGGTGGGATTGGACGAGGCCAGCCTGGCGCAATTGGGCGTCGCACCGCCGCTGCCACGCCGCCTGCATGCACAACTGGTGCGTGCCTTGACCGATGCGGGCGCGGCGGCGTTGGGGGTAGACATGCTGTTCGCGGAGCCGCAGACGGTTCTGGACGACGAAGCGCTTGGCCAGGCGTTGAAGGGTGGATTGCCGATTGTGTTGGCAGGGGCGGCGGTGCAAAACGACAGCTCACAAGTGGCGCAGTATGTACAGCAACTGCCCACTGTTTTTCCTGAGGCGACGCGCGGTGCTGCCGGGATGGTGCCGGATGAAGATGGCATTGCCCGGCGGGCACCCATGCAACCAGATGCTTTATGGAGGGTGCTTGCACAGCAGGCCGGCCGGCAGGTGTCCGCTCCTCCTGATGGGGCGCTGCTGCGCTACTACGCGCCCGAGTTGCCCATTCCTTACGCACATTACACGCAAGCACTGGATGCGCAGCATGCGTTGGCACCTGGCGCTGTGCAGGGGCGGTTGGTGCTGCTGGGGCAAAACACGCCGGTGGGTGGGGTCGACCAATTCCGCACACCGTTCAGTGCCTTGGGCGGAGCGACCCAGTCGGGCGTTTTTTTGCATGCCACGGCCTTGCTCAATGGTTTGACCAATGATTGGATCAGGCCGGTGCCCTGGCCTCTCACTTGGTTGGCCGCCTTGCTGGCCATGGTTGGCATTTCGCTGTTCACGCGCCGCTTTAGTGCCTTGCGCGCGTTGGCGGCCAGCCTTGCCTTGGGCGGTGCGGCCGTGGTGGCCGGTGTTTTTGCCTTTGTGGCTGGTTGGTGGTTCAGCGTACTGCCCTTGCTTACCGGTCTGGCGGTGCACTGGAATCTGGGTGCTGCCCAGAGCTATTTGCGCGAGCGCGGCCGCCGCCAGCGCTTGCGTGCGGATTTCGCGCGCTATGTCCCACCAGCGGTCGTTGATGCGCTGATGGCGTCCGGTGCAATGGCCCATGTGCATGGTGAGCGGCGCGTGCTGACTCTGCTGTTTTGCGATCTTGCAGGTTTTACCGCGGCCAGCGAAACGCTGGCGCCTGAGGCTGTGGCACGTGCCCTCAACGCCTATTTCACGCGCATGGCGCACTGCGTGCGGTCCCATGGCGCCACCTTGGACAAATTCATTGGCGATGCGGTCATGGCCTTCTGGAATGCGCCCCTGCCCGATGCTGCCCACGCAGCCCGTGGGCTGGCTTGCGCCCAGGCCATGCAGGCCGACATGGAACTGCTGCGCAGCGACTGGCGTGGCACGCCCTTCGCTGCAGTGCGCCTGCGGGTCGGCGTGCACACCGGCGAAGCTGCGGTGGGGCACATGGGGTCCACCGAACGCTTCACATACACAGCTGTTGGTGATGCGGTCAACACCGCTGCACGCCTGGAGGGCGCGAACAAGGCGCTGGGCACCGAAATATTGGTTTCGGGGGCCACAGTAGATACCCTGGATGCGCAGCTGCAAGGCACGCTTTTGTGGCTTGACTGCGTGCTGCTCGCCGGTCGCAGCAGCGGGCTCGATGTGTACACGCCATGCAGCGATGCGGCCCTGGTCGCGCAAGGCGCGGCCCTGCGCGCGCATATCCACGCCGGGCGGCTGCAGATTGCGCTGGCCTTGTGCGAAGAGTGGCTGGCGCAAAACGGCGGAGCGCCTGCGCATGCCGCCGCCGCCATGGCTTTGGCCGAGCGATTGCGTGCCGCATTGAATGTCTTGCCAGACGGCGCTGGGTCCGCTGCAAGCTCTGCGTTGCCTCCGAGACAACTGAGCAAATAGAGAAAGGAACTTGCCATGACCCCAACCTTCCTTCGCGCTGGACTCTTGGGCGCCAGTGCCGCCTTCGTCGCTCCAGCCGCGCTGGCGCAATGCGCAGGTGTCCCAGCGGGGCAGACGGACCAGACTGCCGCCGCCGAACTCGTCAGTCTGGTGGGCCGGGGCGAGACGCGTCCCAGTGGCGACGCTGCCTGGGAGCGAGCGGTGCAGGCGCAAAAGCTCAAGGGCGGGGCGGACATGCGCACGCTGGCCCTCTCGTCTGCCGCGCTGCTGCTGGCCGACCGCACGCAGATTCGCATGTCGGCCAACGCGCAGTTGCGTTTGTGTGACACGCAACCCGAACGCAGCCTGCTCGAACTGATTGCCGGGCGGCTGTGGGCGCGTACCAAGCGCAGCCCTGCCAACCTGCAGTTGCAAACCCCTGCCGCGCTGGCCGTCGTGCGCGGCACCGACTGGGATGTGGAGGTGGAGGGCAGCGGGCGTACCACCTTCACCGTGCTCTCCGGCCAGGTCGAGTTCTCCAATGCCTACGGGCGTGTCGATCTGGGGCCGTCCGAGCAGGGCATTGCCGTGCCTGGACAGGCGCCCACCAAGCGGCTGCTGGTGAACCCGCGCGAGCGCGTGCAGTGGGTCATGGCCAACCCGGTGGATGCGCGGCGCTGGGCCGAATTTCAAGGCGATGCAGTGGCCCCTGAGCTGGCCGCTGTTCAGATCGATCTGGACGCCGGCGCTTGGCCGCAGGCGCGCGAGCGACTCATGGGGCTGCGCCAAAACGGCGCGCACGAAGCCGCCGTGGCGCTGGTGCTGGCCGATCTGGCGGCCTTCGATGCGCGGCTGGAGACCGCCGTACAAGAGCTGGAGCGCGCCTGGCAGCGCACCGGTGACACCCGGCTTGCTGCGCGCCGCGCCGAATTCTTGCTCGCGCTGGACCGCCCGGAAGATGCCCGAAGCGTGCTCGATGAGGCCCTGGCGCGCAGCAGCAGCGCTGCCAGCAGCGACCTGCTGCTGGCCGATGGCGACTGGTACCGCCTGGCCGGCCGGGGAGACGAATCCATCGCGCGTTACCGTGCCGGTGTCGCGCGTTCGCAAGGCAATAAACAGAAGGCCGATGCCCTGGGCCGCTTGGGCCGCGCGCTGCAAGAGCGCGGCGACCTCGCGGCGGCACGTGAAGCGCTGGCCCAAGCCGTGGCGCTGGACCCGCGCAGTGCCCACTTGCTCGGTGCTGAGGCCACGGCCGCCACCGAGGCATTGCGCCTGCAGGAGGCGGGCGCCGGGTTTGACACCGCCCTGGCTTTGCAGGCCGACGACTACGAAAGCCTGGCGGGTGCCGGCTATCTGGCCCTGCGCCGCGGCGAGCCCGAAGCGGCGCGCCAACTGTTGCTCAAAGCGCTGGTGATTGAGCCGCGCTATGCGCGGGCGCACATGTGGCTGGCCGTGGCCGAATACACCCTGGGCGCAGAGGGTGCGGCGCTTGACGCCTTGCAGCGGGCACGCCAGGCCGACCCCAAGGATCCACTGCCCTGGCAGATCGAATCCATTTTGCGCAACGACAGCGGCGAGTCCGAAGCGGCGATCGCTGCCGCACGCGAGGCGCTTGTGCGGCTGCCGTACCTCAAGTCGCTCAATCCACTGGCGTCGGACAGCCAGGGCTCGGCGAACCTGGGCAAGGCGCTGGGCGATTTTGGACTGGAGCATTGGGCGCGGGCGTACGCGCAGCAGTCCTATTACCCGCTGTGGGCGGGCAGCCACTTCTTCATGGCGAACCGCTACGAGAGTCCATTTGCCAGGCGCTCGGAATTTCATCAGGGCTACCTGGCAGACCCGCTGGCCTTTGGCGCCAGCGAAAAACAGGCTCCGGTGCTTCTATCGAACTTGGGCGAATGGGTGGGCGGTGGCAGTGTGGAGCGCAATGGAACGCAGACCAAGGCTGTGGCGGACCTGGGTCACCATGGCCTTGCGTCCAGTCCCTTTCCCATCGCCTGGCGCGTGGGCATCGAGGGCTACAGTTTCGATCCGCGTGCGGGAGTGTTGAGCGATCGCCTGCAATCATTCGATTGGCGCCTGGGAATCGGCGCCCGCCCCACGGATCGCCTGGGGCTGTTGCTGACCCATTCGGCGCAGCGAACGCGCTACCACTACCCGGGGGGTGTTGATGATGCGGATGGTCAGGGCGTGCGCATGGAAGGCGTCACACGTTCGCCAGTGCACCGGACAGACCTGGGCGGATCCTGGCGCTGGTCGGGTAACGAGCAGACCTGGCTGGCGTTGCACAGCGCTCGTTTCGTCAGAGAAACGCCACTGATTGATCCTGTCGTTGGCCTCTACAACTTTGCCAGCCGGGATACAGACAAGGGTGTGATGCTGCGCCACACACTGCAGCGCGGCAACCTGCGTTTCAGTGCGGGCTGGGAGCGCGGACGTGTACTCAACAAGTTCGCACGGGAGTATTCGGAGGTGTTTGCTGCGGCAGATACACGCATTGCTTACGACCTGCCTTGGGCCGGACTGGAAGGTCAACAAGGTCCCTGGGCCTGGCAGGCGCAGGCTTTCTGGCCGCAGATGGAGGTCAATGAGCGCAGCTATCTCTACCTGGGGCGGACGGGCGCCGCCTTGAACGTGCCGAGGCTGGAGGATACGGGCCAGGCCCGGCGCCTGCGGCCGCGCCTGGGGGTGTCGTACCGCTTTGCGCCTGGGCGAGCGCTGCATGCAGCCTACATAGAGAGCTTGTACACGCCGTCCACCTACACCCTCGCACCGGTGGCAGTTGGTGCGATTCCCATCGACTACCACTACCAGACACCGGGCAGCCTGGCGCGCAAGCTGGCCCTGCAATTGGACTGGGAGTTCGACGCGCGCAGTTTTGGCGTGGCCATGGCATCGCGGCAGGACATATCCAGCATCCAATATTCCAACGGGGATTTGCTGCCGCTCATGAGCGTATTGTTGGACGACCGAATCGAAGGCCTGGGCCCTCTCATCCAGATGGCGCAAACTTCGGTGGACCCGTACAACGGCAATCCCGTGTTCGACCGCGGGCGACTGCATCAACTCAGCCTGGGCTACAACCGCATTCTCACGCCGCGCTGGAGCCTGCTGGCAGGCTACATCTGGAGCCGTTCGCGCAGTACCGGCGATTGGGTCACAGGCAATGAACTGCCCGGGTTCCCGCGCCATTCCCTGGCACTGACCAGCGTCTGGCGGCATGGCGGGCGTGACTATACCTATGCGTCTTTGGTCTATCGCAGTGCGCGTTACGTGACCGTTTTCAATGGGCGCCGTGAAGAGCCGGGCTGGAACTTCGCCTTGGTGCATGCGTTCGATACTGCCGACCGACGATGGTCGATCATTGGAACGGTACAGACGCCGCTGGACGGCCGCGAGAAGCCTACGCTGTGGTTGCGCGTGCGCTATCGCAACTGAATTTTGACTTATTTGACCGTCTAGCGCTTATTCGGTAAGCTTTGTAAGCTATCAAAAATATAGCTTCTCAAGCCGGCTGCTGGTTTACGCAGCGGCTTCTGCCAATGCGGTCAGCGCTGCACCTACTTCGGACTCGGCCACGCCTTCCACAGGCAGATGTTGCCCGGCCAGCGCAGCCAGTCCATCGCGTTTCAGCGCCGCAATCGCTTGGCCGGCCTCCTTGGGCGCGTCGAAACCCGTACTCTGCAGCAGCAAGCGCCCATCGGCATCCAACAGCTTGAAATAGAACTTGCCGTCCTGCTCGCGGTACTGCTTGAAGCTGGGCAGGGCCAGCTTGGCGGCTTTGGCCGTCTGCTTGGCTGGCCCTTGCGCCAGGCTGCGCAGGCCGACCGCGTTGCGCAGTTCGCGCAGGAACGGCGTCGCCAGCGAGCGGGCGCGTTCGGCGCCGGCGAGCAATGTAGCTTCGATGCGCTCCGGGTCGGCCATCAGTGCTTCGTACTGGGCGCGCATAGGCGCAATGACGGCATCCACATGCTCCAAAAGCAGCTCCTTGGCGGCGCCCCAGGCAATGCCGTCCGCGTACTGCTGGCGCAGCGCAGCGGTCTCATTCGGCGTGGCGAAGGCCTGGTAGATCTGGAACAGGGCCGAGCCCTCGACATCCTTGGGCTCGCCCGGCGCGCGCGAGTCGGTGACGATGCCACCAATCAGCTTTTGCAGCTGCGCACGGCTGGAGAAGAGCGGAATCGTGTTGTCGTAGCTCTTGCTCATCTTGCGGCCGTCCAGCCCAGGCAGGGTGGCGACATGCTCGTCAATGGCGGCCTCGGGCAGCACGAAATGCTCGCCGTAGAGGTGGTTGAAGCTCGCGCCCATGTCGCGCGCCATCTCGATGTGCTGCACCTGGTCGCGCCCCACGGGCACCTTGTGCGCCTTGAACATCAAAATGTCGGCTGCCATCAGCACCGGGTACATGAACAGGCCCGCCGTCACGCCGTCGTCGCTCTCGCGGCCGGCTTCGTGGTTCTTGTCCACGCTGGCCTTGTAGGCGTGGGCGCGGTTGAGCAGGCCCTTGCCGGTCACGCAGGTCAGCAGCCAGGTCAGCTCGGGGATTTCGGGGATATCCGACTGGCGATAAAAAATCACTTTCTCGGGATTCAGCCCGGCTGCCAGCCAGCTCGCGGCAATCTCCAGCGTCGAGCGCTGGATGCGCGCCGGGTCTTCGCATTTGATGAGCGCGTGGTAGTCGGCCAGAAAGTAAAAACTTTGCACGCCAGGGCGCAGGCTGGCCGCGACGGACGGGCGGATCGAGCCGACGAAGTTGCCCAGGTGCGGCGTGCCGGTGGTGGTGATGCCGGTGAGAAAGCGGGTGGTGCTCATGGGAACGAAATCAGCAGGAAAGAAAGATAAAAAACGGGCTGTTGCACGGTGACGTCTACCGGGCAGAGCCTTTGAAACCGGCGCTGCACAGGCCAGCGCCCCCGCGCAAGGGCCGCCACGACATGCAATTGTCGTCTGCACTCCGGGCGCTGGGGGCGTCCCCCTCCCGCATCGCGCAGCGAGGCGAGAGAGGGGCTGAGTGCCGCGGCTCCGAGCCTGCCTGCGCAGGCTTGGACAGCAACGAAGGGCGACCGCCTCTGGCGGGTGCACGGAGGCGCCAAAGGCGACTCAGGGGGTGCTTCATGCCAGCAGGGCGACGAGGGGCGACAGCAGCAGGTTGATGGCAGCGTAGCCCAGGGACATCAGAGGGCGCAGCCACAGCGTGCCGACGATGCCAGCGAGCACCAGCGCCATGACGATGAAGAAGCCCCAGGGCTCAACGCGCGAGACCAGTTGCGCCTGCTTCCAGGGCAGCAGCCCTACCAGCACGCGACCGCCATCGAGCGGTGGCAGCGGAAACAGGTTGAACGCCCACATCACCAGGTTGACCAGGACACCCGCACGCGCCATCTCGATGAAAAAGCGCTCGTTCACGTCCAGGGCGAGCAGCGCCACCAGTGCCAGCGCCCACAAAATGGCCTGAATGAAGTTCGACGCCGGCCCGGCCAGCGCCACCCAGACCATGTCGCGCTTGGGGTTGCGCAGCCCCGCGAAATTGACCGGCACGGGCTTGGCATAACCAAAAAGGAACGCGCCCGAGGTCGCAAAGTACAGGATCAGCGGCATCAGGATGGTGCCGACCGGGTCGATGTGTTTGAAGGGGTTGAGCGTGACGCGCCCCAGGCGCGCGGCCGTGGGGTCGCCCAGGTAGCGCGCCACGTAGCCGTGGGCGGCCTCGTGCACCGTGATGGCGAAAAGCACCGGCAGTGCGTAGATGAGGACGGTCTGGAGGGTGTTGGAAAAGTTCACCCGCCACATTGTCCCTTATGGCGCGCGTTGCGCGCTGCGCACGCCCCAAAGTGCGGCCAGGGACGCGTTGCGGCAGCACCAGATTGCATGATTTTGCTATTTTATAGATAGCTTGAAGCGCTTATTCGATAAGCGCTAGAGGCCTATTCTCTATAAAATTCAAAGCCCAAGCGCTGCCAGCTTGCCGCGCCCCTCGCGCACCACCTCGGGGTCGCCGCCTTTTTCCATGGGCGTCAGGTCCAGCACCGTGGTGGGCTGCGACGGGCAGGCGCCCGCATCGATCACGCCATCGATGAGCTTGTCGAAACGGGCCAGGATTTCCTCGGCGTCGTTCATGGATTCCGTCTCGCCCGGTGCGATCAATGTGGTGCCCAGCAGCGGCCCGCCGTGCAACTCCAGCAACGCCTGCAGTGCGGCGCCTTCGGGCACGCGCAGGCCAATCGTCTTGCGGCTGGGGTGGCTCACGCGGCGCGGCACTTCCTTGGTGGCGTCGAGGATGAAGGTGTACGGCCCCGGCGTGCCCAACTTGAGCAGCCGGTACTGGCGATTGTCCACACGTGCGTAGCTGGCCAGTTCCGAGAGGTCGCGGCACAAGAGCGTGAGGTGGTGCTTGTCGTCCACGCCGCGGATGCGGCGCAGGCGGTCCACGGCGGCCTTGTCGTCCAGCTGGCAGACCAGGGCGTAGCTTGAATCGGTGGGCACCGCCAGCACGCCACCTTGCTTGAGCAGCGTGGCGGCCTGCTTGATGAAACGGGGCTGGGGGTTCTCGGGATGAACTTCGAAATACAGGGCCATGGGGGGCTGGATGGGAAAAGGGCTTCAGCGGCCCGGATGGATATGCGCTGCCACCAGGTCCCAGGCGGGCGTCAGGTTGGCTGGCAAGGGGGGCAGGGTGCCCAGATCGGTGTGGGATTCGTCGGGGCTGTGGAAGTCGCTGCCGCGTGATGCCGCCAGGCCCAGTTCGCGCGCCAGGTCGGCGTAGCGCACGGCCTCGCTCGCGGAGTGGCTGCCGGTCACCACTTCGACGCCGCGCCCGCCGTGCTGCTGGAATTCGGAGAACAGCGCAAATTCTTCGTTTGCCGTGAAGCGGTAGCGCGCCGGGTGTGCGATGACGGCCACGCCGCCCGCTTGCGTGATCCAGCGCACCGCGTCCCCCAGCGAGGCCCAGCGGTGGGGCACGTAGCCGGGCTTGCCTTCGATCAGGTATTTGCGAAAGACCTCGGACGTATCGCGGCAGACTTTGGTTTCCACCAGAAAACGCGCAAAGTGGGTGCGCGAGACCAGTTCCGGGTTGCCCACATAGCGCAGGGCACCCTCGTAGGCGCCGGCGATGCCTACGGCGGCGAGCTGCTCGGCCATGTCGCGGGCGCGCTCGTTGCGCCCGCCGCGCGTGGCGGCCAGGCCCTGGATCAGCTGCGGATCGCTCGGGTCAAACCCCAGGCCGACGATGTGCACCGTGGTGTTGGCAAACGTGACGGAAATCTCCACGCCGCTCACGTAGGCCATGCCGAGCGTCTGGGCCGCCGCGAGCGCGCGGGCTTGCCCACCCACTTCGTCGTGGTCGGTCAGGGCCCACAGGTCCACACCATTGGCGTGGGCGCGGGCGGCCAGCAATTCGGGCGTGAGGGTGCCGTCGGAGACGACGGAGTGGCAGTGCAGGTCGGCGTTGGCGTAGGTGGTCACCGATTCATTCTACGGGTATGTCCCCATAGGCGCAGCGCGGTCGGCGGCACCAGGCGCTACCCTTTGCGGGTACGGACGTCCTTTTCAAGATGTGTGCCAGCGCCGCTGCGCCCGCGCCCCGCCGCGCCGCAGGACCGAACGATGACTGGGAAAGCTTCTGACGCAGGCACTTTGCCAGGCCCGATCGACCCGGCTGAGAGCGACAGATCACTATTGAAAAGTAGTGCTATCAATGCCTGTTGCATGGTCGCTAAAGCCCTATTTTTCTCAAATACTTGGGAGCGAGTTCGGTCGGCGGGCCGGGGCATGGCCCGCCAGCGGCGCCGGGCGCTTTTACAATTCGCCCCCCTCACCGAGAACCCACCATGCCCCTGCCCCAGCAACCCAGTCCCGCCCTGCGCCCCTTGCCCGCCCTGATCTTCGCCAGCCGCTGGCTGCAGCTGCCGCTGTACCTGGGGCTGATCGCGGCGCAGGCGGTGTACGTGTTCCACTTCTGGGTGGAGCTGGTGCACCTGCTGGAGGCTGTGTTTGGCAACGCGAACGCCCTGCAGGCCTTGATCACCAGCATCGGCTACAAGACCGACGTGCAGATCACCAGCCTGAACGAGACCATCATCATGCTGGTGGTGCTGGCGCTGATTGACGTGGTGATGATCTCCAACCTGTTGATCATGGTCATCGTCGGCGGCTACGAAACCTTCGTCAGCCGCATGAACCTTGAAGGCCACCCCGACCAGCCCGAGTGGCTCAGCCACGTGAACGCCTCGGTGCTGAAGGTCAAGCTGGCCACGGCCATCATCGGCATCAGCTCAATCCACCTGCTCAAGACCTTCATCAATGCCGCCAACTACGACCTCAAGGTGCTGATGTGGCAGACCATCATCCACGTGGTCTTTTTGCTCAGCGCGCTGGCCATCGCGCTGACCGACCGCCTGCTCAGCGCCTCGCACGCCGCTTCCAAAGCACGCCACTGAGGGATTCGGGCGAGCGTGTCTGGGTGATCCACAGGGCGGTACTGCCCACCATCGCCTGAAACCAGCGCGGGAGCCCAGGCCAGTGGCCCCCTCAAGGGCCGCCCCGCCGCGCTGGGAGCGTCCCCCCAGGGGAAGGCGCGCACGACACGGGGGTCACTTCAACTGCGCGCCCTCCACCAGAAACTGCACCTTGCGCTCGCCCTTCCACTCGTTCACATCCAGCCGAAAGGCCAGCAGCACGCGCGCGGGAAGTTGCTCGGTATGGCCAAACCAGATGCCGTCCATCGGCCGGCCCTGGTGCATGAGCTTGAGCGACAGGTGGCGTTCGCCCACCAGGCGCTGGCTCAGCACCTCCACCTCCTCACTGAAGGTGGGCGGCGCGAAGCCCTGGCCCCAGACCTCGCGGTGCAGCGTGTCCACCAGGTCGGCGCGGCAATATTCGCTCGCCAGCGTGCCGTCGGTGTCGATGCGGCGCGTCAGCGCAGCGGCGTCCAGCCATTCGCGCGCCACCTGCGCCAGCGCCTGCTCGAACACCGCGAACTGACCGGCCGCCAGCGTGCAGCCCGCCGCCATGGCGTGGCCGCCAAATTTGAGCAAGACGCCGGGGTAGCGCTTGGCGACCAGGTCCAGCGCGTCGCGCAGATGAAACCCGGCGATCGAGCGGCCCGAGCCCTTGAGTTCACCCTGGGCGCCCGGCGCGCCGCTGGTGGCGAACACGAAAGTGGGGCGGTGCAGCTTGTCCTTGATGCGCGAGGCGACGATGCCGACCACGCCCTCGTGGAAATCGGCGTCGAACACGCTGACGGCGGGCGGGGGTTCTGCCCCTTCTTCAAACAGGTTTTCGGCCATCAGCAGCGCTTGCTCGCGCATGCCACCCTCGATGTCGCGGCGCTCGCGGTTGATGGCGTCGAGCTGGGCGGCGAGCTGCGCGGCCTGGCTTGCGTCGTCCGTCAGCAGGCATTCAATGCCCAGCGACATGTCGGACAGGCGCCCGGCGGCATTGATGCGCGGGCCCAGGGCAAAGCCAAAGTCGAAGCTGGTGGCCGCGTCCATCCGGCGGCCGGCGGCGGAAAACAATGCGGTGATGCCGGCGCTCGCGTGGCCGGCGCGGATGCGCTTCAAGCCCTGCGCCACCAGGCGCCGGTTGTTGGCGTCCAGCCGCACCACGTCGGCCACGGTGCCCAGGGCGACGAGGGGCAGCAGCGGTTCGAGCCGGGGTTGCAAGGGCTTGTTCGCCCCCACGCTTGCCACTGCGTGTGCTGCGCTGCCCCCCGAGGGGGCGTTCGCACCTTGGGTCGGCCCGGCGGTGCTCGGTGCGTCGAAGATGCCCCGTGCGCGCAGTTCGCTGCGCAGCGCCAGCAGCACGTAAAACATCACGCCCACACCGGCCAGGGCCTTGCTCTCGAAACCGCAGCCCGGCTGGTTGGGGTTGACGATGGCGTCGGCTGCGGGCAATTGCTCACCCGGCAGGTGGTGGTCGGTCACCAGCACCGCGAGGCCCAGCGCCTTGGCCTGGGCCACGCCATCCACGCTGGCGATGCCGTTGTCCACAGTGACGAGCAGGTCCGCACCGCGCTCCTTCACGCGGCGGGCGATCGGCGCCGTCAGGCCGTAGCCGTCCACCACGCGGTCGGGCACCAGGTAGTCCACGTGCTGCGCGCCCAGCAGGCGCAGGCCGCGCAGCGCCACGGCGCAGGCGGTGGCGCCGTCGCAGTCGTAGTCGGCGACGATGCAGATGCGCTGCTGCGCGCCAATGGCATCGGCCAGCAGCCGGGCAGCGGCGTCAATGCCCTTGAGGCCGGCGGGCGGCAGCAGGCGCCCCAGGCCGTCGTCCAGCTCGTCGTGGCTCAGCACGCCGCGGGCGGCAAACAGGCGCGCCAGCAGCGGGTGCACGCCCGCTTGCTCCAGCGCCCAGGCGGCGCGTGGGGGCACTTGCCTTGCTACTATATTCATAGCTGCTCGCGCAATTGAGGTAAGCGCTGGCGGCCAAAAAGACTTGAAATTTTCTGCCCCAGGCTGCGCGGTGCGCTGCGCCACGAGAGCGCGCCACGCTCGCCGCACAGCGTGATCTGCACCGGCTGGCCTTGCGCAGCGCGGGCCGCAAGTTCTGCCACGGGGCCAGCATCCAGCGCCTCCCAGGCACTGCGCCACGCGGCCCAGTCTTCGCGCAGGGCGGGGCCGCGCAGCGCATCCACCACCTGCGGGGGTGGGCTGGCGGGGAGCGGTGCGGGCAGGGCGCCCGACCCATGCACCCAGAAGGCGTTGACGGGCGGCTGGCCGCGTGCCTCGCGGGTGTCGGTCAGCGGGTGGGTGTAGAGCAGCATCTGCATTTCGCTGTGCAGGCGGCGCAGAGGGCCGGCGGCGTCTTCCGGCGGCAGCCAGGCGCGCACATCGCGCTGCACCACGCGGTCCATCGAGGCGGTGGCCACCTCGGCCAGCAGCGCGCCGCTGACCAGCCAGCGCCCCGGCTGTTCGTAGTGCAGAGCCATGCCGTCTTGCGCGAACCACGGTGCCATCAAGGCCATCAGTGCGCTCGATTCTTCCTCGCCCAGTTCGAGACCGATGGGGTCCGAGAGCGTGACGTGGTCGGTGCGCACCTGCCAGTGGCAGGGGGTGACAAAGGCCCAGCCGTCGCCGGGCTTGGCGGCACCGGCCAAGCCGGTCTGTGCGGCGTGCAGCGCGGCGAAGGCGATGCGCCCGTCCGCGTCGCCCAGGCCCAGCGCGCGGCCCAGCGCCCGCTCGTGCGGGGGCGAGAAGCACGCTTCGTCCTGCACATCGGGAGCCAGTGGGGTGAGTTGCCTGATCAGGCGTTCGAGCTGCGGCAGCGGCAGGCCTTGCCAGGCCTGGGCGCTGCCCGGTGAGCTGGTGGCTGCCCAGGGCAGCAGCAAATGGGTTGTGTCCGACATGCCCGCGATTGTGCGCCGGGGCACAATCGCGCACTCATGCAAATCCGAGAGCGTGCTATGCACTTTTACATACCCGCGTTGGGCAGCCAGGCCAGTGAGCGCAAGACGCGACGCGCAGGCAAGGCCCGCGCCTTGCCAAACGGCGCAACGCTGCGGGCGCTGGCCTGGCTGCCCAACCCTTCGGGAAAGCCGGGAAAAGGCCCTGCCACTGCGTTGCAGGCCACTTGCGGTGTCCATACCGCGGCGTGTCCTGCGTCTTGTTGCCGGACCTTTTCCCGGCTTTCGCGGGTATGTAAAAGTGCATAGCACGCTCTACGAACTGGCGCTCGGCTGGCGCTATACGCGCGCCGGCCGTGCCACGCGCCGCAACGGCTTCATCTCCTTCATCTCGGGCGTGTCCATGCTGGGCATTGCGCTCGGGGTGGCGGCGCTGATCATCGTGCTCTCGGTGATGAACGGCTTTCAGAAAGAGGTGCGCGACCGCATGCTCAGCGTGGTCTCGCACATCGAGATCTTTGCTCCGGGCGGCGCGGCCATGGCCGACCCCGGCCTCACCATGCAGGAGGCGCGGCGCAACACGCAGGTGATCGGGGCGGCGCCTTTTGTGTCCGCCCAGGCGCTGCTGGCGCGCGGCGAAGACATGAAAGGCGCCCTGGTGCGCGGCATCGACCCGGCGCACGAGGCCGAGGTGACCGACTTGGCCAGCACCAATGCCGCCGCCGTGGCGCAGCTCGTGCCGGGCGCGTTCAGGGTAGTGCTGGGCGTTGAGCTGGCACGCGCTCTGGGGGTGGAAGTGGGCGACCTGGTGACGCTGATCGCGCCGTCCGGCCAGGTGACACCCGCGGGCGTGGTGCCCCGCCTCAAGCAGATGACGGTGGCCGGCACCTTCAATTCGGGCCACTACGAATACGACTCCGCGTTGGTGCTGCTGCACATCGAGGATGCCGAGCGCATCTTCCGGCTCGAAGGCCCGACCGGCGTGCGCCTGCGGCTCACCGATCTGCACCAGGCGCGCGATGTGGCGCAGCAGCTCGCCGCCACGCTGAGCGGAAACCTCTTGATTCGCGACTGGACGCAGCAGAACAGCACCTGGTTTTCGGCGGTGCAGCTCGAAAAACGCATGATGTTCATCATCCTCACGCTCATCGTCGCGGTGGCTGCCTTCAACCTCGTCTCCACCCTGGTGATGACGGTGCAGGACAAGCGCGCCGACATCGCCATCCTGCGCACCCTGGGCGCCAGCCCGCGCAGCATCATGGCGATTTTTGTGGTGCAGGGCGCCATGGTGGGCGTGATCGGCACCTTGGCTGGCCTGGCGCTGGGCTTGGGTATCGCCTTCAACATCGACGTGATCGTGCCGGCCATCGAGCACCTGCTGCACGCGAGCTTTTTGCCCAAGGATATTTACCTCATCAGCAAGATGCCGAGCGAGCCGCAGCAAAGCGACATCGTGCCGATTGCGCTGATTTCGCTGGTGCTGGCCTTTGTCGCCACGCTGTACCCGAGCTGGCGCGCCAGCCGCGTGAACCCCGCCGAGGCGCTGCGCTATGAATGAGAAACACCCCCCTGAGACGCTGCGCGTCTTCCCCCCGCTCTCGCATTGCTGCGCAATGCGGGCAGGGGGACGCAGCCAGCGCGGCGGGGCGGCCCTTGCGCGGCTGCCCTGGCCTAGCGAGCGCCACTGTCATGCTATGGATAACTGAGATGAGTGCCGTGAAAAATGACGTTGTTTTGCAGGTGCGCGGCCTGACCAAGCGCTTCACCGAGGGGCGGCTGGACGTCACGGTGCTGCAAGGCGTCGATCTGGATGTGTACGCCGGCGAAACCCTGGCCATCGTCGGCGCCTCGGGCTCGGGCAAGAGCACGCTCCTGCACCTGATGGGCGCGCTCGATGCGCCCACGTCGGGCACGGTGCAACTGCTGGGCCAGAACCTGGCGCAGCGCTCGGCGGCTGAGCAGGGCGCTTTGCGCAACCAGCACCTGGGCTTCGTCTACCAATTCCACCATTTGCTGCCTGAGTTCAGTGCGCTCGACAACGTCGCCATGCCGCTGCGTATTCGTCGCCTGCCGTACGAGGAATGCACGCGCCAGGCCGCGAAGATGCTGGCCCAGGTGGGTTTGAGTGAGCGTGTACAGCACCGCCCAGCCGAACTCTCGGGCGGCGAGCGCCAGCGCGTGGCGATTGCACGCGCCCTGGTCACGGGTCCGGCTTGCGTGCTGGCCGACGAGCCCACCGGCAACCTGGATCGCGCCACTGCCGAGGGCGTGTTCCAGCACATGCTGCAACTCGCGCGCGAGCAGGGCACCGCCTTTGTGATGGTGACGCACGATGAAACCCTGGCGGCGCGCTGCGACCGGGTGCTGCGTTTGGTCGCGGGTCGATTGGACGGGATGGCGCCGCGCGCCGCCTGACGGCCTGACTTTGCGGAGAAGAAATTGGAGTCTGACCCCAATTTTCTCTTTGGAATCCCTCCTGCGATGCCCCTCTGGATCGACACCCACTGCCACCTGGATGCGCGCGAGTTCGCGCAGGATGTGGACGCTGTGCGCCAGCGTGCCCGCGAGCGCGGTGTCGGCCAGATCGTGATTCCGGCGGTGGATGTGCACAACTTTGCTGCGGTCCGGGGCCTGGCGCACCGCCACGGCGACAGCTACGCGCTGGGCATCCACCCGCTGTGCTCGCCCGGTGCGGGAGTGGCCGACCTGCAGGCGCTCGAATGCGCGCTGGATGCGGGCCGGAGCGACCCGGCGCTGGTGGCGGTGGGCGAAATCGGGCTCGACTATTTCGTTCCCGAGCTCGATGCCGACCACCAGGAGGCGCTGCTGCGCGCGCAACTGCGCCTGGCGCGGCGCTTTGATTTGCCGGTGCTGCTGCATGTGCGCCGCTCGGTGGACCGCGTGCTCAAGGCGCTGCGCGAGGTGCCGGTGCCGGGCGGCATTGCCCACGCTTTCAATGGCAGTGCGCAACAGGCGCGCGGCTTCGTTGACATGGGTTTCAAGCTCGGCTTTGGCGGCACGCTCACGTTTGACCGTGCGCTGCAGGTGCGCCGACTGGCCCAGGCGCTGCCGTCCGAAGCCATCGTGATGGAGACCGACGCGCCCGACATTCCACCGCACTGGCTCTACCGCAGCGCCGCCGAGCGCGATGCTGGCGAGCCCCAGGCGCGCAATGAGCCGGGCGAGCTGCCGCGCATCGCCGAGCTGCTGGCTCAGCTCCGCGGCGTGACGCCCGAGGCGCTGGCCGAGCAAACCTGCCGCAATGCACAAGCCGCCTTGCCCAAGCTTGAGAATTTGATGAAAAATGGCCTCTAGCGCTTATGGTTAAAGCGCTAATAGCTATGAATAGGGTAGCAAAAAATGCGCCAGCCCCCGTGCCTCAGCCGCACACCGGCCTGGCGCCAGTCGTCGGGCCAGACACCGTGCTGCTGGTGCTGGGCAGCTTCCCCAGCGCCGCGTCGCTGCAGGCCCAGCAGTACTACGCCCACCTGCGCAACCAGTTCTGGCCGCTGCTGGCGGCCTTGTGGCCACAGCACCCGCAGCCGGGCGCGGACGATTACGCCGGGCGCTGCGCCTGGCTGCTGGCGCGGGGCCTGGGCCTGTGGGACGTGTATGCCGCCTGCGAGCGCAGCGGCAGCCTGGACGCCGCCATCCGCCACGGCCAGCGCAACGATTTCTCGCGCATTGCCGCGAAGTGCCCGCGGCTGGCGGCCATCGCCCACAATGGCGGCGAGAGTGCGCGGCATGCGGCGGCGGTGCAATCGGCGCTTGCCCGCAGCGCGCAGCGTATTTCCAGCCACCGCCTTCCGTCGACCAGCCCGGCCCACGCCGCCTGGAGTTTCCAGCGCAAATGCGCAGCCTGGGGCAGCGTCTTTGCCGCCCACGGCCTGATCTGATCTACTATTTTTGCCCGATGGTTTCCACCCGATCCCGCTCCACCGCCCCTGCCGAACTGCCCGAAGTCAGCGTCTCCGACGATGGCGAGGTGCGCCACCTGCACCTGGGGACACCCTGGATTCAGGGCTCCATGCGCATCGCCGCTCCGTTTGACCTGGAACTCGAATACATCCAGCGCATGATGGCCTGGCTGCTGTTTGTGGACCCCGCCAGCGTGCGCGAGCGCCATGCCATGCAGCTCGGTCTGGGGGCTGGGGCCATCACCAAGTTCTGCCACAAGAAATTGCGCCTGTGCACCACGGCCATCGAGCTCAATCCGCAGGTGCTATCCGTGTGCCGCGCCTGGTTCAAGCTGCCGCCCGACGGCCCCAAGCTGCGCGTGGTGCTGGCCGATGCGGGCGAGGAGATCAAAAACGCCATGTGGCAGGGCACGGTGGATGCGCTGGCGGTTGATTTGTACGACGACGACGCCTCTGCCCCGGTGCTCGACAGCGAAGCCGCCTACGCCGATTGCCGTGCGCTGCTGACCGAAGACGGCATCATGACCGTCAACCTGTTTGGCCGCACATCGAGTTTCGTGCAGAGCCTGGAGAAGATGGCCTCGGTCTTTGGCGAAGACGCGCTCTGGGCGTTCAAGCCCACGCGCGAAGGCAACACCGTGGTGCTGGCCCAGCGCACCCCGACGCGCTTCAAGCGCGGCGAGCAGGCCGAGCGCTGCGCCGACGTACAGGAGCGCTGGGGCCTGCCTACGGCGCGCTGGGTGCGCGGGCTGCGGCCGGTGCGGCTGTAACCCCCTGCGCCCGACCTGCCGCAAAATGCGCCCATGACCACCACGCACGCATCCATGCACGCAACCACCCACGCCCCGAAGACGGACCGCCCCGCCGGCCCGTTGCAATGGCGGCGCATTGTCGAGTGGCTGCGAGCCGATGGCGTGATCAGCGAAGAGGAGGCCACGCGAACCATTGCGCGCTGCTCGCAGGCCGAAAGCAGCCAGCACCCGCTGGTGCGCCTGGACAGCGTCGCCATGTCGCGCGCCAGCGACGGCAAGCCGCTCGATATCGAGATGCTCACGCAGTACCTGGCCCAGCGCGTGGGGCTCGACTATCTGCGCATTGATCCGCTCAAGGTGGATGTGGGCAAGGTGGCCGACACCATGAGCGCCAGCTATGCCGAGCGGCACAAGGTGCTGCCGGTGCAGGTGACTCTCAAGGAAGTGGTCGTGGCCACGGCCGAGCCCTTCATCACCGACTGGGTGGGCGAGGTCGAGCGCCAGGCGCGCCGCCCGGTGCGCCGCGTGCTGACCAATCCGCTGGACATCCACCGCTACACGGTCGAGTTTTTTGCCTTGGCCAAGTCGGTGCGCGCAGCGCAAAAGTCGGGCGGGCAGTCTGCCACCAGCAACTTCGAGCAACTGGTCGAGCTGGGCAAAAGCAACAAGCAGCTCGACGCCAACGACCAGGGCGTGGTCAAGGTGGTCGACTGGCTCTGGCAGTACGCCTTTGATCAGCGCGCCAGCGACATCCACCTGGAACCCCGGCGCGAGCAGGGCGTGATCCGCTTTCGCATCGACGGCGTATTGCACCCGGTCTACCAGATGCCGCTCGGAGTGATGAGCGCCATGGTGGCGCGGATCAAGCTGCTCGGACGCATGGACGTGGTGGAAAAGCGCCGCCCGCAGGACGGCCGCATCAAAACCCGCAACCAGCGCGGCGATGAAGTCGAAATGCGCCTGGCGACGCTGCCCACGGCCTTTGGCGAGAAGATGGTGATGCGCATCTTCGACCCCGATACAGCGGTGAAAGACCTCGACGCCCTGGGCTTTACCCCCCACGACGCCAAGCGCTGGGAAGAGCTCATCAAACGCCCGCACGGTGTGATTCTGGTGACGGGGCCCACGGGTTCGGGCAAGACGACCACGCTGTATTCCACGCTCAAGCGCGTGGCCACCGAGGCGGTCAACGTCAGCACGGTGGAAGACCCGATCGAAATGATCGAGCCCAGCTTCAACCAGACGCAGGTGCAGCCGCAGCTTGATTTCAGTTTCTCGGAAGGTGTGCGCGCCCTGATGCGCCAGGACCCGGACATCATCATGGTGGGCGAGATCCGCGATCTGCCCACGGCCGACATGGCGGTGCAGGCGGCGCTCACCGGGCATCTGGTGTTTTCCACCCTGCACACCAACGATGCGCCCAGCGCCATCACACGCCTCATCGAGCTGGGGATTCCCAGCTACCTGATTCACGCCACGCTGCTGGGCGTGCTGGCCCAGCGCCTGGTTCGCACGCTGTGCAAGCAATGCAAACAGCCCGACGAAGCCGCCTCGCACGAAGCACTGGCCGATGCCGTCAAACCCTGGAAGCTCTCGGGCGACTACCGTCCCTTCAAGCCGGTGGGCTGTGTCGATTGCCGCATGACCGGCTTTCGTGGCCGCATGGGGCTGTACGAACTGCTCACGGTGAGCGAAAAGTTCAAGCACGAACTCACCAAAGAGCCGTCCTTGTCCGGCATGCGCCGACAGGCGGTGGTGGACGGCATGCGCCCCTTGCGCCTGGCCGGCGCGCTGCGCGTGGCCGAAGGCCTGACCACCCTGGAAGAAGTGCTGAGCGCTACGCCGCCGCTGGAACTGCGCTGAGGCGCTTTGTCTGGTGAAGAGCTGGCAGCCAACGCTGCGGCTGGAGCGATCCGGGAGTTGTGCTTTGCCGTGAAGACGCCGCTCGCCCTGGAGCGCTGCGCCCGCCGATAGTGGACTGCGCCAGAGGTTTCTCGCTGTTCGGCTGCGCATTGGATTGCATCTTTTTAGCCGTCTTGTCAGGCACGCAGGGGACAGGGGCTTACCCTATCGGCAGAGGCTGGCCGTATCCGCAAAATCGGCCTCTCCGAACCTAGAAGTACAGCCGACATTTTGTTATGAAAATCAAGAGCCAGAAGGACTTTTATTCCGGCCTCATGTTTCTGGGCATCGGCTTGGCCTTTGCAGGGGGTGCGACCACTTACCAAGTGGGCACGGGCGCGCGCATGGGGTCAGGCTACTTCCCGTTGGTGCTGGGCAGCTTGCTGGCGCTGATCGGTGCCGTCATCACCGTCAAGGCCACCGTGGTCCACACCGAGGACGGCGACAAGATCGGCAAATGGGGCTGGAGGCCGCTGTTGCTCATTGTTCTGGGCAACTTTGCTTTTGGCATCCTGCTGGTGGGGTTGCCCCGACTGGGAATTGCGCCCATGGGCCTGATCGTGGCGATCTACGGCCTGACCTTCATCGCCGCGCTGGCCGGCACCGAGTTCAGAGCCAAGGAAGTGTTCATAGTAGCCACGCTCCTGGCCGTCGGCAGCTACGCGGCCTTTGTGCTGGCGCTCAAGCTGCAGTTTCCGGTGTGGCCAAGTTTCATCTCGGGTTGAGGACAAGGGCAGACCATGGAATTGTTTGACCATCTGGCGCTGGGCTTTGGCGTCGCTTTTACGGCGCAGAACCTTTTCTACTGCTTTGTTGGCTGCCTGCTGGGCACGCTGATCGGTGTACTCCCTGGCATTGGCCCGTTGGCCACCATCGCCATGCTGCTGCCGGCCACCTACGCGCTGCCGCCGGTGTCTGCGCTAATTATGCTGGCGGGCATTTATTACGGGGCCCAGTACGGCGGCTCGACCACGGCGATTCTGGTCAATCTACCCGGCGAGTCGTCGTCGGTGGTGACGGTGATCGATGGCTACCAGATGGCGCGCAAGGGCCGCGCGGGGCCGGCGCTTGCAGCGGCCGGCATCGGCTCCTTCTTCGCTGGCTGCGTGGGCACGCTCATCCTGGCCGGTTTTGCCGGGCCGCTGACCGAAGTGGCCTTCCTGTTCGGCCCGGCCGAGTACTTCGCGCTGATGGTGCTGGGCCTGATCGGCGCCGTGGTGCTGGCTTCGGGCGCGCTACTCAAGGCAGTGGCCATGATCATTCTGGGCCTGCTGCTGGGCCTGGTCGGCACCGACGTGAATTCGGGCGTGGCGCGCTACAGTTTTGGTATCCCCGAGCTGACCGATGGCATTGGTTTCGTCGCCATCGCAATGGGGCTCTTCGGCTACAGCGAGATAATTGCCAACCTGGCCCGCCCTGCGGACCAGCGCGAAGTGTTTACGGCCAAGGTGCAGGGTCTGTTTCCAACCAAGGAAGATTTCAAGCGCATGGTCCCTGCCATGCTGCGCGGCACGGGTATCGGCTCGCTCCTGGGGATCCTGCCCGGAGGCGGCGCGGTGCTGGCGTCCTTCGCTGCCTACACGGTCGAGAAAAAAACCCGGCTGCATCCTGGTGAGGTTCCGTTCGGCCAGGGAAATATCCGCGGCGTCGCTGCGCCGGAGTCTGCCAACAATGCGGGTTCGCAGACCTCTTTCATCCCGCTGCTGACGCTGGGCATTCCGCCCAATCCCGTAATGGCGTTGATGGTGGGCGCCATGACCATCCACAACATCCAGCCGGGCCCGCAGGTCATGACCAGCAACCCCGAGCTGTTCTGGGGCTTGATTGCCTCGATGTGGATCGGCAACGCCATGCTGGTCACGCTCAACTTGCCGCTGATCGGCATCTGGATCAAGCTGCTCTCGGTGCCCTATCGCTGGCTGTTTCCTTCCATCGTGCTGTTTTGCGCCATTGGCGTGTATTCGACCAACAACAGCCTGTTTGACATTTGGGTCGTCGGCATTTTTGGCGTGGTGGGTTATGTCTTTCATAAGCTCGGCGCCGAGCCGGCGCCCTTGCTGCTGGGCCTGATCCTGGGACCGATGATGGAGGAGAACCTGCGCCGCGCCTTGCTGCTCTCGCGCGGGGACTGGAGCGTGTTCGCAACGCGTCCGATCTCTGCGGGTTTGCTGCTGGTGGCTGCGGCCTTGCTGGTCATTGTCATGCTGCCTACCGTCAAGGCCAAACGCGAAGAGGCTTTCGTGGAGGACTGACGACGCTGCGGACCTGTCCGTGCAGCTGCGGCACCTTCGAGTGCCGCTTTTATCGACACGCCCACGTGGCAGGGTAGCGTCTTGTTAAGCCCGCACAATACGGCCCTCAGACGATTCGCCCGTTCATGCCTACCGAACCACGCCTCACCCAGCACCCGCAGCGTGCCGCGCTGCACAACGAAATCCATGCCCGGCCGCCCGAGGCAGTCAAGGCCCCGCTGGCTTGCCTGCACATCGTGATGCTGGCCGACGCCGACATGCGCGAGGCCAGCCGGGCGCACCTCGCCAGCCTTTTGCGGGACCACCATGCGCCCCTGCCTGATGCGCAGACCACGCATCTGCGCATGGATCTGGGCGCATTTCGCGTGCGCTGGGAGCTGCACACCGAATTTGTCGCCTGGACGTTCACCACGGCGCTGCGCACGGAGGGCTTCGGAGAGCGCGAGCCCACGGGCGTGGCCACGGTCATACCGCGCGATTGGCTGGCTGCGCTGCCGGGCGAATGCCTGTGCAGCCTGAATCTGTGGGCACTTGAAAACAGCGATTTCGGCGACGCCAGCCTGGTGGGCCATGTGCTCAATGAAGATACGCTGGTGGCCTCCACCGTCGCGGGCGGCCACGGCGAGCTCTACACGGACTTTGCGTTGCATGCCGACGGCTGTGCGCGCATGGTGTTGCTCGTCGGCGGCATGACGCCCCGGCGGCTGGGCCGGCTGGTGCAGCAGTTGCTGGAGATCGAGACCTACCGCATGGCCGCTCTGCTGGGCCTGCCGGCGGCGCGCGATGCATCCACCGTGCTGGGCAGCGCCGAGCGCGAACTCGCCTCCCTGGCCGACGCCATTCGGACCGCAGACCGCAACGCCGAAGCCGAGCTGCTCGACCGCCTGACCCGGCTGGCGGGCAAGGTGGAGAGCCAGTTCGCCGCCACGCATTCGCGCTTTTCCGCCAGCAGCGCCTACTTTGAACTGGTGGATCGGCGCATTGCCGATCTGCACGAATCCCGCCTGGCCGGCATGCAGACCATCGCCGAATTCATGGAACGGCGCTTGAGCCCGGCGCGCAGCACCTGTGCCTGGGCCTCGCGGCGGCAGGAGGCGCTTTCCCAGCGCGTCTCACGCATCAGCAACTTGCTGCGCACCCGCGTCGAGATCGAGCAGCAGCAAAGCAGCCAGCAGCTCCTGGCCAGCATGAACCGACGCCAGGACATGCAGTTGCAAATGCAGTCCACAGTGGAAGGCCTGTCCGTGGCCGCCATCACCTACTACATCGTCGGCCTGGTGAGCTACCTCGCCAAGGGCGGGCAAAAGCTTGGCTGGCCGCTGGCTCCAGAAACCACGGCGGCGCTGGCGATTCCGGTGGTGGCGCTGTCGGTGTGGTGGTCGCTGCGCCAGCTGCACCAGCGCGTGTTCCACCCCAAGCACTGATTTTTATTGCCATGCCGCGCATCGTTTTTGAGCTTCCCGCCCTTTTCAGTTTTGAAACTGAGATGCAGATTTACATCAGCCACGTTTAGTGCAGTGCTTCACCCCTATTGGTACTTTCAGCGAGTTGCCAAGGGGTCAGCTGCTAGGCGTTTGGGCGCAGGAATAGCGTGCTATTCCAAGCCCAAGCAACGACGTAGATGGTCCCTTGGCGACTCGCCCGAAGGGAGCCCCGAAAAAGCCCCACAGCTGCGTTGCAACACTTGGCAAGGGCCAGCCATTGCCTGCGTGTTGCGCCTTACTGTGAAACTTTTTCGGGGCTCTGAAAGCACCAATAGGGGTGAAACACTGCACACGGGGGGTCATCTGGACAACGCACAGCTGCTGACCTTGGTCTCCGAGGCGCGTGTGCGCTTTTTTCAGTCGCTCGGTTACCGTGAATCGGGCGTGGAAGGCCTGGCGATCGTGGTCGGAGACATCGTGGCGCAGTACAAATCCGAGGGCTTTCACGGCGAGACGCTGCGCGTGCAAATACTGCCGAGCGATTTCAATAAATACGGCTTCGATCTTGTCTTTTGCATGACGGAGCGCAGCAGCGGCCGGGAGGTGGCGCGTGACAAGGTGGGCGTGGTGTTTGTGGACGCTGCCAGCCGCACCGTCGCCTGCATTCCCGCTGCCTTTCTTGCGCGCTTGAAGAATTGAATAGAAAAGTGCCTCCAGCGCTTATCCATACTGCGCAAGCAGCTACAGAAAACAGAGCAATTGGCCTCGCGCTGGCCTTGTTGGGCGCCGTGGCTTTCAGTGGCAAGGCGATCATCGTCAAGCTGGCGTATCGCTATGGCGTCGATGCGGTCACGCTCATCATGTACCGCATGCTGTTTGCCTTGCCGCTGTTTGCCGCCATGGCGTGGTGGGCCAGCCGGGGCAAGGCGGCGCTCACGCCGCGCGATCGGCTGGGGGTGCTGGGCCTGGGGTTTTCGGGCTACTACCTGGCGAGTTTTCTTGATTTTGCCGGCCTGGCTCATATCACGGCCAGCCTGGAGCGGCTCATTCTGTACCTCAACCCGACGCTGGTGCTGCTGCTGGGCTGGGCGCTGTATGGCCGCGGCGTGCGCTGGGGCCAGATGCTTGGCATGGTGGTGAGCTACTGCGGCGTGGCGCTGGTCTTTGGCCAGGAGGCCGCGCACCAGGGACCGGGCGCAGCCTGGGGCACGCTGCTGGTGCTGGGCAGCGCCGTGAGCTACGCCGCGTACCTGGTCTACAGCGGCGAGATGGTCCAACGCCTGGGCTCGCTGCGCCTGGTGGGCCTGGCCACTACCGTGGCCTGCTTGCTGTGCCTGCTCCAGTTTGCGTTGCTGCGGCCCTGGAGCGCGGCGCTGGTGGCTCCCGAAGTGATTTGGCTCTCGGTGCTCAACGCCACCCTGTGCACCGCCGTGCCGGTGCTGATGGTCATGATGGCCATTGAGCGCATTGGCGCCAGCGCGGCCTCGCAAGCCGGCATGGTGGGGCCTATGGCGACGATCTTGATGGGCGTATGGCTGCTGGGCGAGCCGTTCACCGCGGGCGTGGCGCTGGGCACTGCCCTGGTGATTGCGGGGATATTTGTGTTTTCGCGCGCCTCGGGCACCGCGCGCGTCTGAGCGGCGCTATTTTTTCTTGCGTTTGTGGCTGGTTGGTTCGGGTGCAGCCGCGGGCGCTGCCATTGCCGCTGCAGCCGTTGCACCCGCTGCACCCGCGGCCCCAGCCGAGCCACCCGAGCCTTGGATGCGCTGCGCCAGCGTCACCGGACCCGCGCCCGCGAGGCCATCGAGCCGGTTGCCCATGGCTTGCTGCAGCTGGTCCAGGCGCTGATCGGCCGGCGGATGGGTGGCCAGCGACAGCGTGAACATGGGGTTGCCGGGAGATGCCGCACGCAGCACCTGGAGCGCCGCTGGCAGGCCAAAGGGATCGAAGCCGCTGCGCGCCGACAATGCCACGCCGCGGCGGTCGGCTTCGAACTCGTCGCCCTGGTCCAGCCCGCGCGCATACAGGTTGCGCCCCAGTGCCAGAACCTGTGACGCCACCAGACCGCCAACGGCATTGGTCTTGATCTGCGAAGCCACCAGTTGCGTCAGCAGCCCGGACTGCGCCGTTTTGCGCATGGCCTGCAGGTGGTGGCGCTGCGTGACATGGGTGATTTCATGCGCCAGGATGCCCGCCAGTTCGGACTCGTCGGCGCAGCGATCGATCAGCCCCTTGGTGACAAACACATAGCCGCCCGGAGCGGCAAAGGCGTTGTAGCCGTTGTCGTCCAGCACCACAAAGGTCCAGGGCAGGTCGGGGCGCTCGGACTGCAGGCTGATCCAGCGCCCCAGCCGGTTGACATAGGCCTGCAGCCGGGCATCGGGATGCAGCGGTTTGCTGCCCAGCAGCACGGCAGCGAGCTGGCGGCCAATTTTGATTTCGCTTGCCTCGTCGATGGTCTCGGACGAGCGCGTGAGCAAACTGATGAGATCGTCGCCCTGGGCTGCCGGCGGGGCTGTGTTGCCCGAGAGCGTGCCGAGCAAACCGCCCGGCGACGACCCGCCTCCGACGCTGCTGCCCAGGGAGTTGAGCAGGTTCATGACGCCCTGCGCGGGAGCCAGGCTCGGCGCAAGCGCCAGAACGGCGCAGGCAGCCGCGAGCTGGGCGCTGCGCAAGGCGCGGGAAGGCAAAAGCACAAACATGGTGATCACCTTCAATTGGGGCTGATGTTGTCGTTCATCGGGCTCATGCGCCCGCCTGCCGGCGCCCCGGGCGAGGCTGGGCGCGCGGGCTCGGGCAGCGCCGCCACGTGGTGGGTGCGCAGCGAAGCGCCGCTGGCAAACCGCCGCGCCTGTTCGGCACTGGCGCGCAATTGCTCGGCATGGCCCACGGCCGCCAGGTTGGGCTGTGCATTGGCGATGTCTTCGGCCTCCAGGCCGCGGATGCCGACGGTGGACGTGGCCGTGGTGGTGCCCGAGCCACCGCTAAGCAGACCGCCCAGGCTGCGCAGGCCGCTGGTGGCGGCGTTGCCGCTGGCGGGTGCGGCGCTGGCGCGCGTGCCTACGTCAAACATGTGCACCCAGCCGCTGGCGGCCTGCGGCGTGCGCACCTTGATCCAGGAACCCTTGCGTTCGCCCGTGCGCTCCACGGCGCTGCCCTCGGCCAGGGGGCCCAGACTGGCGCCACTGGCACCGGGCGCGTCGCGCAGTTCGGTGGCGCGCTGGATGACCGAACCGTCTTGCTGCGCCAGGGCGGGCAGCGCCCAGGCGGCGCATGCCAGCAATGCGGCATGCCCGGCGCGCGAAATAAGGCCTGGTTTCATCAAGTGGACCCCCCGTATGATCATTGGACGCCAAACATGGCGCAGCGAGGCAATTGTTATGGATTTGGGTGTTGCGGGCAAATGGGCGTTGGTGTGTGGTGCCAGCAAGGGCTTGGGGCTGGGCTGCGCCCAAGCGCTGGCACGCGAAGGGGTGAACCTGGTCATCAATGCGCGCGGCGAGCCTGGTTTGGCACAGGCTGCTTCTGATTTGATAGCTAATAACGCTTATGTATCAAGCGCTAGAGGCAAAAATGAGTCGAAAATTCAGGTACTGACTGTGGCCGCGGACATCACCACCGAAGTGGGGCGCGAGGCTGTCTTCGCGGTACCGGGCGGGCCAGGGCGCGATTTCGATATCGTCGTCACCAACGCTGGCGGACCGCCGCCCGGTGATTTTCGCGACTGGGACCGGGACGCCTGGATGGCCGCGCTCGACGCCAACATGCTGACCCCCATTGCCCTGATTCGCGCCACCGTCGACGGCATGGCGGCGCGCGGCTTTGGCCGCATCGTGAACATCACGTCCAGCGCAGTCAAGGCGCCCATCGACATCCTGGGCTTGTCCAATGGGGCGCGCAGCGGGCTGACGGGTTTTGTCGCCGGTGCGGCGCGCAGCGCCGTGGCCGGGCGCGGGGTCACCATCAACAACCTGCTGCCGGGCAAGTTTGATACCGATCGCCTGGCCGCCACCTTTGCCGGCGCCGCGGCGCGCAGCGGCAAAACGCTGCAGGACGTCCGCGATGCCCAACGCGCCAGCATTCCCGCCGGGCGCTTCGGTGAGGCGAGCGAGTTTGGCGCCATCTGTGCCTTTCTGTGCAGTGTGCATGCTGGCTACATCACCGGGCAGAACCTGTTGGCCGACGGCGGAGCGTACCCAGGCGCCTTTTGAGCGTGGACTGGCACGCCGCTGCGCGTGTCGACCGGGTTTGGAAAGGCCATTCCTTCATGCAGAATGGCTCCATGCTTGCTGCCTTTCGGGGGCTTTTGCTCCAACCGCGTTCAATGGCCTCATGGGTGCGACGGTTCGTTGCCCCGATGGCGTTGGCTGCGCTGTCTGGCCTGCCTGCCTGGGCGCAGGCGCAAACGGCTGGCGCCTCGGTGCCTGCGCCGCCATCTGCTCCTGTCCAAACGCTGCGCGTGGTGGGAGGCCTTGCAGGCGTGGCGCAATTCACACGGTTTGAAGAGCCCTTCTGGAGCCATGAATTGGCCCGCCTGAGCGGTGGGCGCTACAGCGCCACCATCGTGCCTTTTGATCGCGCTGGCGTGCCCGGTGCCGACATGTTGCGGCTGTTGGAGCTGGGCGTGGTGCCCTTTGGCACCTTTCTTATCTCGCTCAACGGCCAGTTTCCGCAGTATGGGGCGGCCGATCTGGTGGGCCTGAACCCGGACATGGCCAGTTTGCGCGCCAGCGTCTCGGCCTTTCGCCCCTACCTGGAGCGCGCATTGCGCGAAGATCAGGGCATCGAGGCGCTGGCGATTTACGTCTATCCCGCGCAAATGCTGTTTTGCAGGCAGCCGGTCAAGCATTTGGACGATTTGGCGGGCCGGCGGGTGCGGGTGTCTTCGGCCGGGCAGGCCGACTTTGTGGGTGCCTTGGGCGCTACGCCGGTGCATACGGCGTTTTCGCAGATCGTTTCGCGATTCGAGGCCGGAACCATTGATTGCGCGATCACCGGCACCATGTCGGGCAATACGCTGGGCCTGCCCCGCTTGACCACCCATTTGTATGCTCTGCCGCTCAATTGGGGCATGGCCATTTTTGCCGCCAATCGGGCCGCGTGGGAGGCCTTGCCCGAGGATTTGCGCGCCTTGCTGCGCCGCGAACTGCCCAAGCTGGAGAAGTCCATCTGGGCGGAATCGGAGCGCGATACAGCGCAGGGCCTGGCTTGCAACAGCGGCGCGTCCGGCTGCAAGGAAGGCACACCTGGCAAGATGGTCATCGTGCCTGCGACGGCCGAGGACGAGCGCCGCACGCGAGAGATTTTGACCCAGACCGTGCTTCCGCAATGGCTGCAACGCTGTGGCCCGCGCTGCGCCGAGATTTGGCAGCAGACCATTGGCCCGGCACGCGGACTGGCGGTTAGGCGCCCATGAAGGCAGTGCAACCGCCGCGCATACGTTCCGCCGTTTGGGGCGTGGTGGCGTTTTTCATCTGCGCCCTGGTGGTCGCTGCCTCGGCCCTGATTGAGACGACGCGCAAGGCGGCCCTGAATGAGAGCGAGACACAGCTGACGCGCTACGTTTCGGGCGCCGAGGCTGCCCTCAACCGCGCCTTTCTGAGCGTGGACGTGCTGCTGGCCAGCTCGGATGTCCTGCTCGATTTTTCCGGAGACAGCCTGGATCTGGGGCAGCCCGACACTGCGAGTGCGGTGCTGCAACGCACGACACGGCAAAACCTCTCAGTGCGGCTGGTGGCGTTGCTGGATGCGCAAGGCCATGTCTTGGCATCCTCCGCCCCGCGTGCGGCCGCGCTGGAGTTGCATCTTCCAGAAGGCTTTGTTGAGCAAGCGCTCGCGCCGGCTGTCTCTGAGCTGGTTTTCAGTGGACCCGTGCGCAGCTTCTCCAGTTCGGAGAACGTGGTGTACATGGCCCGCCACCTGCGCGCGGCCAGCGGCGCCCGATTGGTGGCCGTCGCTGAGGTCTCGGTGGCCATGCTCACGTCGGTGCTGACACAGGGTGCCGAGATTCCATCGCTCGAAGTGGCGCTGGAAACCGGGAGTGGTTCGTTGTTGCTGGCGGTTCCTGACGCAGCCGACGGCACGCGCCGCCAGCCCGTCGCGCCCCTGCGAGAAGTGCTGCGCGATAGCGGCGGCTGGGACACGCCGACGCGGCTGCAGGCTCTGCCAGGCCGGGTCCTGGCGCGTTCCATCATCTATGACGACCTGTGGATTTCCGCCAGCCTGCCGCGCCAGGCGGCACTGGCGGACTGGCGCGGCGAGGCGCTGGCGGTGGCATCGGTTTCGGGGGTGTTTGCACTGCTGCTGCTGCTCGCGGGTGCATTGTTCACGCGCTACGTGCAGCGCATCACCGACGCGCGCCAAGCGCTGGCGCAATCCAAAATACAGCTCGACCAAGCGCTGGAGTCCATGATCAGTGGGTTTGTGCTGCTCGACAACCAGCACCGCGTGCAGCATTGGAATCACCGCTTCGACGAGATATTTCCCTGGATCGCTGGTGTCATGGCGCCGCAGCTGCCGTTTCGCAAGGTGTTGGAGGCGACCGTGGCCCACCACCTGCCGCAAGCGAGTGCGTCCGAGCGCGCCAACTGGGTTGAGCGACGTCTGCTCGAGCAGAAGAACTCGAAGGGACCGCACGAACAGCAGTTGCCCAACGGGCGCACCCTGCAGATCATGGAGCACCGCACCCCCGACGGCGGCATGGTGATCACGTACAGCGACGTCACCGACATGCGCCGCGCGCGCGCCGAAATTGAAACCCTGGCTTTTTATGACCCGCTCACCGGTCTGCCCAATCGCCGCCTGCTGCTTGATCGTCTGGGGCAGGCCACGGAACGGGCGCAGCGCTCGGGCCAGCTCGGCGCGCTGCTGTTTCTTGACCTGGACCATTTCAAAACGCTCAACGACACGCGCGGCCACGAGATCGGCGACGAACTGCTGCTGCAGGTGGCGCAGCGGCTGAGTGCCAGCGTGCGCAGCGCCGACACCGTGGCGCGTCTGGGCGGGGACGAATTTGTCATCATGCTCTGCGATCTCTCCAGCGGCGCGGTGGAAGCCGCCGCGCAGGCCCGGCGCGTCGCCGAAAAGCTGCTGCGGGCGTTGGATCAGCCTTACATTTTGCAGGGCCACAAACACCAAAGCACCGGCAGTGTCGGGGCCACGCTGTTTGGCGAAGCCGCATGCTCGGCCGCCGAACTGCTGCGCCAGGCCGACATTGCCATGTACCAGGTGAAGGCGCGGCGCGGCAATGGCCTGTGCTTCTTTGACCCACAGATGCAAACCGCCATCAGTGACCGTGCCCAGCTGGAAGTTGATCTGAAAACCGCCTTGCGACAAGGCGAGCTGGTTCTTTATTACCAGCCACAGTTCGCACAGGACGGGGCCATGGTGGGCGCCGAGGCGCTGCTGCGCTGGCAGCACCCAGAGCGTGGCCTGGTGCCCCCGGGCGCCTTTATTGCTGCGGCCGAAGAGAGCGACTTGATCGTGCACATCGGCAGCTGGGTGCTGCAGACGGCCTGCCAGCAATTGGTGCAGTGGCAGAGCGATCCCCTTTGCGAGGCGCTGCAGTTGTCCGTCAACGTGAGCGCGCGCCAGTTTCGCCACCCGCGCTTTGTCGAGCAGGTGCTTGAAACCGTTGCCTGCCTGGGTACGCGTGCGCACCTGCTCACCCTGGAGTTGACGGAGTCGCTGGTGCTGGACAACGTGGAGGAAACGGTGGCCCGCATGCACCAGCTGCGTGCGCGCGGTATCCGTTTCTCGGTGGACGATTTCGGCACCGGTTATTCGTCTCTGGCCTATCTCACCCGGCTGCCTTTGCACCAACTCAAGATCGACCAGTCGTTCGTGCGCAACCTGGGCGTTCGCCCTACGGACGACGTCATCGTGCAGACCATCATCGGCATGGCGAGCAATCTGGAGCTGGAGGTGATTGCCGAAGGCGTGGAAACCAGCCAGCAGCAAGCGCTGCTGCTGCAGTATGGATGTTGCTATTTCCAGGGCTACCTATTGGCACGGCCCATGCCAGTCGAGGCCTTGTATGCGCTGTTGGCAGGGCGGGCGGGAAGCATCCAGGCATGACAGCGGCGTTGTGCCTGACCATGGGCGGTTCCACCCAAAACTTGGCCCCCGCACTGGAGACCGACCGAATTGGGCTCTGCGACATCCCTTGCAAGGGATAATTCGCCATTCAAATCGGGTCCGTGTGGCCAAAGGAAGTGCGCGTGGACACAGTTTTGCTGCTGAAGGCGGCCATCATGGGTGTGGTGGAGGGGCTGACCGAGTTTCTGCCTATTTCCTCCACCGGGCATCTGATTTTGGCCGGCGCGCTGCTGGGGATGGACGACGACAAGGCCAAGGTTTTTGACATTGCGATTCAGACCGGCGCGATTTTTGCCGTCATTCTGGTGTACTGGCAGAAGATCCGGGAGACGCTGGTCGCGCTGCCCACCCAGCCGCAGGCGCAGCGCTTTGCCCTCAATGTGTTCATTGGCTTCCTTCCTGCGGTGGTGCTCGGCTTGCTGCTGGGCAAGGCGATCAAGGCGCACTTGTTCACCCCGTTGGTGGTGGCAAGCACCTTTATTCTGGGTGGGTTTGTCATTCTCTGGGCGGAGCGGCGGGCGCCGGCCGCTGCGCGCGTGAACTCGGTGGACGACATGCAACCGCTCGATGCGCTCAAAGTCGGCCTGGCGCAGTGCCTGGCCATGGTGCCGGGCACCAGCCGCAGCGGAGCCACCATCATTGGCGGCATGTTGCTGGGCCTGTCGCGCAAGGCGGCCACCGATTATTCGTTTTTTCTGGCCATGCCCACGCTGATTGGTGCGGGCGTCTACAGCCTCTACAAAGAGCGTGCGCTGCTTTCGGTAAACGACCTGCCGGTATTTGCCGTGGGCCTGGTGTTTTCGTTCTTGAGCGCCTGGGTTTGCGTGCGCTGGCTGCTGCGCTATATCAGCAGCCACAGCTTCGAGCCCTTCGCCTGGTATCGCATTGCGTTTGGCTGTGTCGTTCTCGCAACGTGGCTGATGGGCTGGGTGCGCTGGGACGCGGCATGATAGCGGCCATGAATACGCCCCTTTTTCGACCCTTTGCAGCGTTGGTCTGCGCGCTTTGTCTGCCCCTGTCTGCTGGGGCCCAGCAAAGCCCACAGTCCGCCTCCGCGCCGCCGCCTGCAGAAGAGCCAGGCTTCACCTGGGCGCTGGGCCTGGCCGCGTCCAATGGTGCGGACTATGCTGGCAGCGACAAGCGCGGCAGCAATCTGCGCCCGGTGATTGGACTGGACATCGGTCGCTACACGATCAGCAGCGGCGGTGGGGGCTCGCTGCTCGACTTTGACCTGGAGCCGCGCTACACGGGCGTGAGCGCACGCCTGCTGGATGCGGACCGTCTGAAACTGAGCGCCGGCCTGCGCATTGGCGGCGCGCGGACCAGCGACGCCGATTCGCAGCTGTACGGCCTGCCCGACGTGCGCAAAACGCTGCGCGCGCGCCTGTCTGCCAGTTGGTTGTTTTCACCCGAACTGAGCCTGCGCAGCTCGCTGAACCAGGACCTGCTGGGCCGCAAAGGCGGCACCACCTTGCAGACCACGCTGCAGTATGAGTGGCAGATCACGCCAAGCACCGAAATCGGCCTGGCGGCAGGCTTCACCGTGGCCGACTCCACCCATTTGCGCAGCTTTTTCGGCGTGCCCGCCGATGTGGCCCTCGTGCGCACGCCCTATGCGGCCTACGCGCCCGGTGGCGGCGTGAAAAGCACCGACTTGGGCATCGAGATCAAGAGCGCCATCACCGACCGTTGGGTGCTTTTTGGCGGCGTTCGCTTCAGCCAGCTGCGCGGCGACGCGCGCAGCAGCCCCATCGTGCAAAAGCCCAACGACTATGGGGTGACGGTGGGACTGGCCTACCGCTGCTGCCGCTAGAGCGGCAATTAAGGATCCTCTGCATAACCCTCGCGAGGCTGGGGTAGTGCGGATCGGGATGGGCCACAAGGCGCTTTTTGCAGCCAATAGCAGAGCTATTGGCAAGAGAAGCAACGCAGCGGAGCGCCCGAGACCACGCTGCCACGGGCCGCAGGGAGTTATGCAGAGGGTCCTTAAGACTCCCCTGGTGTCGTTGTTCCGTCTTGTCGTACGGTGGGTACTGCCTGCGACGGAACGCCTAACCAGGGCCGCTGCGCTGAGTTTTATTCGCCGCTCTGAGCGCCAGGCATGGCAATCAGCCGCGTTCCACCGGCCGCGCCGGGTCGCTGCACCACTCGCTCCAGCTTCCGGCGAAAAGCGCGGTGGGGGCGTAGCCAGCCAACTCCATGGCCAGCAGGTTGGGGTTGGCGGTGACGCCGCTGCCGCAGTGGTGCACCACGCTCTCGGGTGGCCGGCTTCCCAGCAGGTCTGCAAATTCACGGTGCAATTGCTCGGCCGTCTTGAACCTGCCGTCGGGTCCGAAATTCTGCGAAAAGGGCCGGTTCAAGGCCCCCGGAATGTGGCCCGCCACCGGGTCCAGCGGCTCGACTTCACCGCGGTAGCGTTCGGCGGCGCGCGCGTCAATCAGCGTCTGGCCCGCCTGGCCCAGTTGCGCCTGCACTTGTCTCACCGTGCGCAGCACACGCAGCGGCTCGCCCAGGTCGAAATTGGACTGGAAGTGGGCGGGCTCTTCGCCACTGGATAAGTCGCCCCCCGCAGCGGACCATGCGGGCAGGCCGCCGTCGAGCACGGCCACGGCGTCGTGGCCCATCCACTTGAGCATCCACCACAGGCGGCCGCAGTAGGCGCTGGCGTTGCGGTCGTAGACCACCGCTTGCATGGCGTTGGAAAAACCCACGCTGGAGAGCCAGACCGCAAAGCGCTCGCGGGTGGGCAGCGGGTGGCGACCGCCTGACATGGGCCGGTCGGCCGCATGCGCCGTGATCACCCTGCCGTCGGCTCCGGGTGCGCCGTGCGGTGCGCTCAGGTCTTCGTCCAGGTGTGCATAGACGGCCCCAGGAATGTGGGCGTCGAGAAAAGCCGCGCGGCCAGCCGAAGGCTGGGCCAGGTCAAAGCTGCAGTCGAAGACCATGCAAGGCGTGTCGCTTGCGCGCAGGGCAAGCAGGTCCTCGGCGGAAATGAGATGGGTGTAAGGCATGGCGGAAGGCAGAAATGGCGATGGCTCCCATTTTGACCATGGCAAGCCCGGCGCGTGCGTCAGAGTTCTTCGGCAGCTGGAGCCGCCACGGTTTTGGCACGCAGCACCGTGGCCAAAATGCCGCTGGCGATGATCAGCGCCATGCCCAGCCAGCCCAGCGGCGCAATGACGTCGCCAAACAGCAGCACGCCGTAGCCCGCGCCAAACACGATGCCCGAATACTGGAGGTTTGCCACCACCAGCGTCGCGCGCGGGTTGTGGGCGCTGGCGTAGGCCAGCGTCATGCACAACTGGCCGCCGGCCGCCAGCACGCCGAGCGGCAGCAGCCACAACGCCGGCCAGCCGGGCCAGACCGAATGCCCGGTGGCGAGCACCACGGCGCCGCCGGCCACCACCGAGCCCACGGCAAAGTAGAACACCGTGCGCGATTCGGGCTCGCCCAGGCGCGAGAGCGCCACCACCTGCATATAGGCGAGCGCCGCGCACATGCCCGACAGCAATCCGACGATGCCGCCCAGCGCCTGCTCGGGCCCCTGGCCGATGCTGGGGCGCAGCAGCATGACCACACCCGCAAACCCGGCCGCCACAGTCAGCAGCAACGAGGTGTGCATCTGTGGCCGCGGCGCGGCGGGCGAGGGGCGCCAGGCCATGAGGGAGGCACCCACCAGGAAGGCGGCGATCCAGACACTGCTCATGTAGTTGAGCGTGATGGCGGTGGCGAGCGGCAGATGGGCAATGGCAAAGAACCAGCTGCCCAACGAAGTCACTCCTACCAGCGAGCGCCAGGCATGCATGCGCGGGTAACGCGTGGCCAGCGAGACGCCGCGCGAACGGGCCAGCCAGGCCATCAGCCCCATGCCGATCAGCCCGCGATAAAACACCAGCTCGGCCGACGTGAAGTACACCGAGGCGTACTTCACGCACACGCTCATGCTGGCAAACAGCAGGGCGGCGAGCACCATCCAGAGAGCTTTCATGGCACCGAAACTATGAATTAAATAGGGCTTTAGCGCTTATACAGTAAGCGTTAAAAGCTATTGAAAAAATAGCAATTGTCCCTGCTTGATTCAGTAAAGCGGCCGCTCAGGAACTGGTCCCCATCGCCTTGCGGTACCACTCGTGGAAATGCTGCATCCCATCCTCCATCGGGCTCTGGTAGGGGCCGACTTCGTTGTCGCCGCGCAGGTACAGGGCCTTGCGGCCGGCATCCATGCGCTCGCCGATCTCGTCGTCCTCAATGCAGGTTTCCATGTAAGCGGCCTGTTGGGCTTCGACGAACTCGCGCTCGAAGGCGGTGATTTCCTCGGGGTAGAAGAATTCCACCATGTTCAGCGTCTTCTCGGGGCTGATGGGGTGCAGCGTTGAGACGGTGAGTACATGCGGGTACCACTCCACCATGATGTGTGGGTACAGCGTCAGCCAGATGGCACCGTGCGTCGGTGCCTGGCCGCCGCGGTAGGCCAGCAGCGCTTTGTGCCAGCGCTCGTACACCGGACTGCCGGCGCGCGCCAGACCATTGGCCACGCCCACGGTCTGCACCGAATGGTTGCGGCCGAATTCCCAGTGCAGGTCCTCGCAGGTGACGAAACTGCCCAGGCCCGGGTGGAAGGGGCCGACGTGGTAGTCCTCCAGATAGACCTCGATGAAGGTCTTCCAGTTGTAGTTGCACTCGTGCAGTTCCACGCGGTCAAACGCAAAGCCAGTGAAGTCGAGGTCGGCGCGCGGGCCGAGTTGCGCCAGGTCGCCCTTCACGTCGTAGCCATTGTCTTCAAACAAGAGCCCGTTCCACTCGCACAGTGGGTAGTTCTTGAGGTTGAGGCAGGGGTCGTGCTTGAAATGCGGCGCGCCCAGCAAGTCGCCCTTGGGGCTGTAGGTCCAGCGGTGTACCGGGCAGACGATGTTGCCGCCGGCGCTGCCCTTGGTGTGTTCCTGCAAGCTGCCGCGCCCGCCCAGCATGATGGCCTGGCGGTGGCGGCAGACGTTGGAGATGAGTTCCACCTGGCCGCCGGGCGCGCGCACCAGCGCCCGGCCTTCGGCCTCTTGCGCCAGGGCGTGGTAGTCGCCTGCCTGCGGCACGCTGAGCTGGTGCCCCACGTAACGCGGCCCGCGCTGGAACAGCGTGGCCATCTCGCGCTCGAAGAGCGCGCGATCGAAGTAGCTTGAAACTGGTAGTTGGCTGGCAGCCGGCTGCAGTCGAAGACTTAAATCAGACATGTTCGCAACTCCCCACAGGGAGAAACAGAAAACGGCAATTCAATGCGAAGGCCGGGCAAAAAAATAAACCGGCAGAGTGCCGGTTGGGGGAATGAATGGGATTATAGGTGGTGGGGTTATTTGGGCGCATGCCAATGTCCGCAGGCGCGCTGCGTGTATTCCTGCCTGGCGAGCCGAGGGGTCTCAGGGCGCACTCGTCCTAAAATCAATGGCTTCGCCTGCCCGATTGCATTCTCCAGCCCATGGCCAAAATCAAAATCGCCGAACCCGCCAGCTACGAAGCCGCCTTGGAAGAGCTGGAGCAATTGGTTGCGCGCATCGAATCGGGGCAGATGCCCCTGGAGCAGTTGCTGTCCGGCTACCAGCGCGGCGCCACGCTGCTGGCCTTTTGCCGTGAGCGCCTGGAAGCCGTGCAGGACCAGATCAAAGTGCTGGACGCCGGCCAGATCCAACCCTGGACAGCCGAATGAGCGGCATGCCTGGGCAAGCGCTGGCCGACTGGAACGCCGTGCAGCTTGCACGCACCGAGGCCGCGCTGTCGGATTGGGTGGGCGTGGACGCGCCCTCGGACCTGGGCCAGGCGATGCGCTACGCCGTGCAGGGCGGTGGCAAGCGCCTGCGCCCGCTCCTGGTGCTGGCAGCGCGCGAGGCCGTGGCGGGGGAGGGGCATGCCGACTTCAGCGCTGCACTCGACGAGGCAGCCCTGCGCGGCGCACTGGACGAAGCGGCTCTGCGCGGCGCGTGCGCCGTCGAGCTGATCCACGCCTATTCCCTGGTCCACGACGACATGCCCTGCATGGACAACGACGTGCTGCGCCGTGGCAAGCCGACAGTCCATGTGCAGTATGGCCAGGCCGGCGCCTTGCTGGCGGGCGACGCCTTGCAGGCTTTGGCCTTCGAGCTGCTCACGCCCGAACGCAGTGACATCCCCGCCACGGTGCAGGCCCGGCTGTGCCGGCTGCTGGCGCGCGCCGCCGGCGCTGCCGGCATGGCGGGTGGGCAGGCGATTGACCTGGCCAGCGTCGGCCAGCGCCTTGACGAAGCCCAGTTGCGCCACATGCACCAGCTGAAAACCGGCGCGCTGCTTCAGGCCAGCGTCATGATGGGCGCCGCCTGCGGCGCGCCAGCCGCGGCGGCGCTTGCCGGCCTGGCCCGATACGGCGGGGCGTTGGGCCTGGCCTTCCAGGTGGTGGACGATATTCTGGACGTGACGCAGGACTCGGCCACGCTGGGCAAGACCGCCGGCAAGGACGCGGCCCACGCCAAGCCGACCTACGTCTCTCTGCTGGGGATCGAGGCTGCACGGCAATGCGCGCAGAATCTCCACAGCGACGCGCTGGCTGGTTTGGCCGCGTCCGGCCTGCGCGATACCGCACGGCTCGCGGCGCTGGCAGACATGGTGCTGCTGCGCTCAAATTAGCAGTAAAAATGCCTCCTGGCGCTTATTGGATAAGCGTTATAAGCTATCAAATCAGTAGTAATGAATGTCCACGAACGCTTACCCCTTGCTTGAGACCGTGAACTCTCCGGCCGATCTGCGCCGCCTCTCGCGCCCCGAACTCAAGCGCGTGGCCGACGAACTGCGCGCCTTCGTGCTCGACAGTGTCTCCAAGACGGGTGGGCACCTCAGCTCCAACCTGGGCACGGTGGAACTCACCGTGGCGCTGCACTATGTGTTCGACACCCCGCGCGACCGCCTGGTGTGGGACGTGGGCCACCAGACCTATCCGCACAAAATTCTGACCGGCCGGCGCGAGCGCATGGGAACGCTGCGCCAGCTGGGCGGCGTTTCGGGCTTTCCGCAGCGCGCCGAAAGCGAATACGACACCTTTGGCACCGCGCATTCGAGCACCAGTATTTCTGCCGCTCTGGGCATGGCGATGGCTGCCAAGCGGCGCGGCGACGAACGCTATGCCGTGGCCATCATTGGCGACGGCGCCATGACGGCCGGCATGGCCTTCGAGGCGCTGAACAACGCGGGTGTGGCCGATTGCAACCTGCTGGTCATCCTGAACGACAACGACATGAGCATCAGCCCGCCGGTGGGTGCACTCAACCGCTATCTGGCGCAACTGATGAGCGGGCAGTTCTATGCGGCCGCCAAGAACGTCGGCAAGACCGTACTGCGTCCCGTGCCGCCGCTGCTGGAACTGGCCAAGCGCCTTGAGCAGCAGGCCAAGGGCATGGTGGTGCCGGCCACGCTGTTTGAGAAATTTGGCTTCAATTACATCGGCCCTATCGATGGGCACGACCTCGATTCCTTGATTCCCACGCTGGAGAACATCAAGGAACTCAAGGGCCCGCAGTTTCTGCATGTGGTCACCAAGAAGGGCCAGGGCTACAAATTGGCCGAGGCCGACCCGGTGGCCTACCACGGCCCCTCGCGGTTTGACCCGAAGATTGGTCTCGTCAAGCCAGCAACGCCGCCACGCCAGACCTTTACCCAGGTGTTTGGCCAGTGGCTCTGCGACATGGCCGCGCACGATGAGCGCCTGGTGGGGATCACGCCGGCCATGCGCGAAGGCTCGGGCATGGTGGAGTTTGAGCGGCGCTTCCCCGATCGCTACTACGACGTGGGCATTGCCGAGCAACACGCCGTGACGTTCGCTGCGGGCATGGCGTGCGAGGGCGTCAAGCCGGTGGTAGCCATCTATTCCACCTTCCTGCAGCGCGCCTACGACCAGTTGATTCACGACGTGGCCTTGCAAAACCTGCCGGTGGTCTTTGCACTGGATCGCGCAGGTCTGGTGGGCGCCGACGGCGCGACCCATGCGGGTGCTTACGACATCGCCTTTGTGCGCTGCGTGCCCAACCTGGCCATGGCCTGCCCGGCGGACGAACGTGAGTGTCGGCAATTGCTCTGCACCGCCTTTGCGCAGAACCACCCCGTGGCCGTGCGCTACCCGCGTGGAAGCGGCGCCGGGGTTGAACCCCTGCCGGGGCTGGATGCACTGCCGTACGGCAAAGGCGAAATCCGCCGCACGCGCAGTAGCGCGTTGCGCCCGGCAGGCTTGCCGCGCATTGCCATCCTGGCGTTTGGTACCTTGCTGTATCCGGCGCTGGAAGCCGCCGAGCAGCTCGACGCCACGGTGGCCAACATGCGCTGGGCCAAACCGCTGGACACTCAATTGCTGCTGCAGCTCGCCGCTGACCACGACGTGCTCGTCACGCTCGAAGAGGGCTGCATTCAGGGCGGCGCAGGCAGCGCGGTGCTCGAAGCCCTGGCCACCGCCGATGTGCAACGGCCGGTGCTGCAGCTCGGCTTGCCCGATGTGTTCATCGAGCACGGCGATCCGGCCAAGCTCCTGGCCTTGCAGGGGCTGGATGCGCAAGGTATTGCGGCCTCGGTGCACGCACGGTTTGGCGCTGCGGCGCGACCCGTGAACGAGCGCGTCGCCTGAGCATCCCCGCTCGCCCCGCGCTGCGGCGCGCAAGGCGATTTTTGCCGTAGCTTGCAGAACCCTGAAGGCATGCGCCTTGCGGCTGGATTTCGCGGGAAAACCCGCAAAGGCTCTGGAAAGCGTCTTCTTACAATTCCGCCATGGCTGCTAAAGTGGGTGGGCCGCGCGGCAGACTTGCCACGTGATCGGCACTTTGCAACCCCGTTTACCAAGAGGTTTTTATGGATCGTCGTTCACTCATCAAACATGCCGGCATTGCCGGCGTACTGGCCGCAGGGGTTGCTCCTGCCGTGCACGCCCAGACGGCTGTTCGCTGGCGCCTGGCTTCGAGCTTCCCCAAGTCGCTCGACACGATTTTCGGCAGCGCAGAAATGTTTTCCAAGACGCTCAAGGCCTTGTCGGGTGGCAAGTTTGAATGCTCGGTGCACGCTGCCGGCGAGCTGATGCCTCCCTTCGGCGTGGTGGATGCCATTCAAAACGGCACAGTGGAAATGGCGCAAACGGCGCCCTACTACTTCACCGGCAAGGACTCCATTTTTGCCTTTGGCTGCGCCGTGCCATTCGGCCTGACCGCGCGCCAGATGGACGCCTGGATGGAGCACGGCAACGGCCGCAAGCTCATGGACGCGTTCTATGCCAACTACAACATCAAGAGCCGCAGCGCTGGCAACACCGGCACGCAAATGGGTGGCTGGTACCGCAAGGAAATCAACACCGTTGAAGACCTCAAGGGTCTGAAGATGCGCATGGGTGGCGGCCTGTTCGGCGAATCGATGCAAAAACTCGGTGTTGTGTCGCAAAACATGCCTGCGGGCGAGGTCTACCAGGCGCTTGAAAAAGGCACGCTCGACGCTTGCGAATTCGTCGGCCCGTACGACGACGAAAAGCTCGGCTTCAACAAGGTGGCGCCGTACTACTACTACCCCGGTTGGTGGGAGGGTGGCGCAGAGCTCGAGTTCTTCATCAGCGCCAAGGCGTACGCGGCCCTGACGCCAGAGTTCCAGGCCATGGTGGATGCCGCCACTGCCGTCGCAGCGCGCGACATGACGGCCAAGTACGACGCCTTCAACCCCATTGCGCTCAAGAAGCTCGTGGGCGCCAAGACCCAGCTCAAGGCGTTCTCCAAAGAACTCATGGACGCAGGCTTCAAGTCTTCCATGGAAGTGTTTGCCGAGCACGAAGCCAAATCGCCAGAGTTCAAGAAGATCCACCAGGACATGCGCGCCTTCCAGCGCGATCAGATCCTGTGGGGCCGTTTCTCGGAGTTCCGCTTCGATAGCTACATGAGTTCGGTCAAGTTGTAGCCAGCCACCGTTCTTGTCGCGATTGAGCCATGAACGCATTGATCGCCACAAGCCGCCGGAGTCTCTGGCCCGCATCTGTGTGGGCCTGACGCCGGCTTTTTTTTGGCATCGCATCAGCACCACCACCACCTTTTTTCATCACAGGAGACTTGCAATGGATCGTCGTTCCCTTATCAAAAATGCCGGCATCGCCGGGGTGCTCGCGGCAGGAGTCGCACCCGCCGTGCACGCACAGGCGGCAGTGCGCTGGCGCCTCGCGTCGAGCTTTCCCAAATCGCTCGACACCATTTTCGGCTCGGCCGAGGTGTTTTCCAAGGCCGTCAAGGACATGTCTGGAGGCAAGTTCGAGATTTCGGTCCACGCTGCCGGTGAATTGATGCCCGCGTTTGGCGTGGTCGATGGCGTGCAGAACGGCACCGTGGAAATGGCGCACACCGCGCCTTACTACTTCTTTGGCAAGAACGAGGCCTTCGCACTGTGCGGCGCCATTCCCTTCGGCATGAATTCGCGCCAGCTCACCGCCTGGATGGTGGACGGCAACGGCCACAAGTTGACGCGCGAGTTCTACGCGCAGTACAACATTGTTGATTTCATCGGCGGCAACACCGGCGCCCAAATGGGTGGCTGGTTCCGCAAGGAGGTCAAGTCGCCAGAAGACATCAAGGGCCTGAAGTTCCGGGTCGGCGGCTTTGCCGGCAAGGTGATTGAGCGCATGGGCGGCGTGCCGCAGAACATTCCCGGCGGAGAAATCTACCAGGCGCTGGAGAAGGGCACCATCGACGCGGCCGAATGGATTGGCCCGTACGATGACCAGAAACTGGGTATCAACAAGGTGGCCCCGTTCTACTATTACCCCGGCTGGTGGGAAGGCAGCCTGAATCTGTCCTTCTACATCAACGACAAGGCATTCAACGGCCTCTCCAACGAGTACAAGGCCATCATCCAGGCCGCGGCCCATGAAGCGCACGTCACCACGCAGGCGCGCTACGACGCACGCAACCCGGGAGCCCTCAAGCAGCTGGTCGGCGCCAAGACCAAGGTCCTGCCTTTCCCGCAGTCGGTGATGGACGCCTCGTTCAAGGCCGCTAAGGAAGTCTTCGCCGAGATCGGCGCGAAGAACCCCGACTGGAAGAAGATGTATGCCGACTACCTCGACTTCCAGCGCGACCAGGTGCTGTGGTTCCGCTTTGCCGAAGGCACGTTCGACAACTTCATGCAGCGCCAAAAGCTCTAAGCGCCAAGCAAGCGAAGAACCCCGCCTTGTGCGGGGTTTTTTTTTCGCCAAAAAAGGATGTGCGCCTGCGTGCCGGAGCAGCTTGAGCGCGCAGCAATTGCCCGGGGCCAGCTGACTCTGGGTGGGTGCCGCGTGCGTCCCGCGCAGACCGCAGCGGCGTCTTCCACCGGCACCACGAGCGGCGGTCAGCAGATAGAGCAAGGGCAAACGTTCCGCGCCATTGCCCACGGTGGCTCATCAGCACCCTCGCGAATTCCAGAAATGTCTGCTGCACATCGCTGTGGACGCGCGCATTGATTCGTTGCGTTCGGTCGATCGTGCGGCACTGGGGAGCGGCGTGGGCCCTGGCTCTTGTCTCTGGGTCCGACGGGCCTATCACGACACGGTTCTGATGTGCAGAGTTGGCCGGGAGACGACGCGTTCCCCAGAAAGCCTTGATGCCTGCTCGAAAGTGGACGAAAAAAAAGAGCCCCGCGATGGGCGGGGCTCTTTGCCAAGACGGGGAGGGAGATCAGGCCACCCGTTTTACTTCTTCTCTCCTTGAATGGCCTCCTGAGCAGCCTTGAGCGGATCTTCCTGTACGTCAGACTGGCTAGCTGGCGGTTCGCCAGGCGCGGGCGGCGGTGCGGCGGCATCCAGTGCGTCGAGATTGCGCATCTGCGATTCCATTTGTATGCGAATCTTGTCCAGGTCATAGACCTCCTTCTTGTCCAGGCCGCTGGAGACGATGCCGGGGAAGAAGATGATGAGCCCCACCATGATCACCTGAATCAGCACGAAGGGCACTGCGCCCCAGTAGATCTGCATGGTGGTGACGGGCTGAATCAGCTTCTTGGTGATGCGGTCGGTGTAGGCCACCGCTGGCGCCACGCTGCGCAGGTAGAACAGGGCGAAGCCGAAGGGAGGGTGCATGAACGAGGTCTGCATGTTCACGGCCAGCAGCACGCCGAACCAGATCAGATCGATGCCCAACTTGTCCGCGACCGGCGCCAGCAGCGGCACCACGATGAAGGAGAGTTCAAAAAAGTCCAGAAAGAACGCCAGGAAAAAAATCAGGACGTTGACCAGGATGAGGAAGCCAATCTGGCCGCCCGGCAAGCCGGTAAGCAGGTGTTCCACCCAGCGCTGGCCATCCACTCCCTGGAACACCAGGCTGAAAATGGTGGAGCCGACCAGAATGAACACCACGAACGTGGACAGCCGCGTGGTCGCGATCAAACCCTGCTTGAGCAGCTTGTAGCTCAGGCGGCCGCGCAACATGGCCATGGCGATCGCGCCCAGCGCGCCCATGGCGCCGCCTTCTGTTGGGGTCGCGACTCCGAGGAAAATGGTTCCGAGCACCAGGAAAATCAGCAGCAACGGCGGAATCAGCACAAAGGTCACGCGCTCGGCCATGCGGGAAAGCAACCCCAGTCGCGTGACTTTGTTGATCATCGAGAGCAAGAATGCCAGTGCGACACCCACGCACATGGACACCACAATGGTTTCGTCCTTGGCGACCTTGGTCACCTCTTCGCCCGTCCACCAGGTGTGGACGTCCGCAATGTGGTGCGCGAAGAACAGCGATGCGCCCACAGACACGAGGGTCAGCAGGAGCAGCGAGGGCAGGCCACTGTTGCCGTTGTCCTCGCGGATGGTGCGCGCCTCGGCCGGCAGGGCCGGCACCCACTTGGGCTTGAACAGCGCCAGGATGACGATGTAGGCCGTGTACATGCCGGTCAGCATGAAGCCGGGGATGAAGGCGCCCTTGTACATGTCGCCCACGCTGCGGCCCAGCTGGTCGGCCAGGATGATGAGCACCAGGGACGGTGGAATGATCTGCGCCAGGGTTCCGGACGCGGCGATCACGCCCGTGGCGATGCGCCGGTCGTAGCCGTAACGCAGCATGATGGGCAGCGAGATCAGGCCCATCGAGATGACCGATGCAGCGACTACGCCGGTGGTGGCGGCCAGCAGCGCGCCGACGAAGATCACAGCGAACGCCAGGCCGCCGCGAACCGGGCCAAAGAGCTGGCCAATGGTTTCCAGCAAATCCTCGGCCATGCCGCTGCGCTCAAGGATGAGGCCCATCAGCGTGAAGAACGGAATGGCCAGCAGGGTGTCGTTCTGCATGATCCCGTAGATACGCAGCGGCAGCGCTTGCAGGAGTGCTTCAGGCAACATGCCCAACTCGATGCCGATGAAACCGAAAAACAGGCCGCAGGCGCCCAGGCTGAAGGCCACAGGAAAGCCCATCAGCAAAAATACGATCAGCCCCGCGAACATGATCGGGGCCAGATTGGAAGTGATGAATTCCATGAATGTGTCTCCGCTCAGTCGGCTTGAGTAGCTGGCTTGCCATTGCCATTGGCAGCTTCGGCAAGGCGGCGGATGGATTCGGCAAGCTCTTCCTCTGCCGTCTTCTCATCGGGTTTGACCGTCGGGTCGGGAATCAGGCCTTTGAGGAAAGCGATGCGCTTGATGAGTTCCGACCAACCCTGCAGCAGCAGCAGCGCAAAACCGAGCGGCATCATCAGATAGACCGGCCAGCGAATCAGGCCGCCGGCGTTGCTGGACATTTCGCCAGACGCCAGCGCTTGCAGGAAGAAAGGGATGCCGAACCACAGGATCGCCCCGCATACCGGCGTGAGAAACATCACGAAGCCAACTACGTCAAGCCAGATCTGCGTGCGCTTGGAGAACCGGCTGGAGACCACGTCCACCCGCACGTGCTCCCGGTGCAGCAGCGTGTAGCCTGCGGCGAGCAGAAAGGCAGCGGCAAACAGATACCACTGGATTTCAAGAAAGCCGTTGGAGCTGTAATTGAAGATCTTGCGCACCGCGGCGTTGAGCCCGCTGATTACCGTGGACGCGAGAATGAGCCAGATGACGGCCAGGCCGACGCGCTCATTGAGCCAGTCGATGCCTCTGGATAGTTTAAGTAATGCCTGCATGAAGTCTCCAAGAACGCTGGGATGAACTGGCGCAATGCCACGCAGAGGCGCGACGCTGTGCTGTAACTTTTTGAACGGTTGCGATTCTACGAAGCACTGTAGGCGCAGGCTGACAGCAGCGTGACGGTGTATTCCCTAGGCTCCGCGAGCGCTTGCTGCTACTGAAAGCATAGCTATAAGGGTTAACGCGTAGAACAAAAAACCCGCCTTTCTGCCGAAAACTTCCCCCATGGCAGAACGGCGCTCATCGCCAGCACCATGGCCGGCAGCGGCGTTTGCGTACTGACCGACCGCGGCACCTGGCGCAACTTCAAGAACCGTGCGGACCTGGGCGTGTTGGTAGCAGGCGACCAGCGCTTGTTCAACCAGTACGGCGTGATGGCGCTGAACCCCGCCAAGTACCCGCAGGTGAAAGCGAAAGACGCGCAGAAGTTCGTCGATTGGGTGACCTCCACCGCTCGCCAGCGCACGCTTGCCGACGACACGATCAATGGCCAGCAACGGTTCTTCCCAAACGCAGACAGTCAGCCGACGGATGCGAGCGCTCAAAAATTCAGTATTTTTGGCCGCTAGCGCAGGCAGTTAGAGCGTTTATTGCTATATTTAGAATAGCAATGCACTCACTCCAGAAGTGCCACGCCTTTGACTTGCGCGAACAGCGTGCGGCCTGGCGTTATGCCCAGCACGTGCACCGAGCGCTGCGTGATGCGCGCCAGCAGGCGCGCGCCGCCAGCGTCGAGCGCCACCATCCACTGGCCGGGGCTGTCTTCGCGCAAACCGGTCACGGTGGCGGGCACGATGTTCAAAATGCTGGTGCCGCTCTGGCGCGCGAGCGTCAGGCTGACGTCGCGCGCCAGGATGCGCACGCGCAGCCGCTGGCCCACGGGGCGGCTCGTGGCGCTGGTCACGTACAGTTCGCCGCCGGAAAAGGCCAGCGTGGACAGATGCTCTGCACCGTCGTGCCGCAGCAGCGTGCCTTCGACGATGGTGGCTGCGGCATCGCCCTGGGCCAGCGGCAGGTCGAGGCGGGCTATCAAATCTTCGGCGCTGCCGCTGGCGCGCACGCGGCCGGCGTCCAGCAAGACCATGTACGTCGCCAGACGGGCGACTTCATCCAATGCGTGGCTCACATACAGCACCGGGATCGCCAGCGTGCGCTGCAAGGCCTCAAGGTAGGGCAGCAGCTCGGCCTTGCGCCCGGCGTCCAGGGCGGCCAGGGGTTCGTCCATCAGCAGCACGCGCGGCTGCGCGGCGAGCGCTCGCGCAATGGCCACGCGCTGGCGCTCGCCGCCCGAGAGCGTGGCCGGGCGCCGGTCCATCAGACCGGTGAGGCCAAGCAAATTGACTGCGCGCTCCAGGGCGACTGCAGGCGCGGCGGCCGCACTGCGCGCGCCGGGACGCACACGCCTTTGCGCATACGTAATATTGCCGCCCACGCTGAGGTGCGCGAACAGGCTCGCTTCCTGAAACACATAGCCCAGCGCGCGCTGGTGGGTGGGCAGCCAGATGCCGGCCGTGTCGTCCTGCCAGGTGGTGCCGGCCACGCGTACCAGGCCGGGATTCGCGCGCTCCAGGCCAGCGAGTGCGCGCAGGCAGGTGGTCTTGCCGCAGCCCGACGGGCCAAACAGGGCGATGAAGCCGCTCCCCGGCAACTGCAGGTCCACGTCCAGCGTGAACGTGCGGCGCTGGACCACCAAGCGCGCATTGATGCCCTCACTCTCTTCATTCATGGCAGCAGCCGCGCTCGGCGCGTAAGGTTCAGGCCCAGCAGCACGATGAAGGAGAACACCACCATGCCGCCAGCCAGCCAATGCGCCTGCGTGTACTCCAGCGCTTCGACGTGGTCGTAGATTTGCACGGAAATCACGCGTGTCACGCCGGGGATGTTGCCGCCCAGCATGAGTACCACACCAAACTCTCCCACGGTATGCGCGAAGCTCAGGATGGCGGCGGTGACGAAGCCGCCGCGCGCCAGCGGCAGCGCGACGGTGAAGAAGCGGTCAAGCGGCCCCGCGCCCAGCGTGGCGGCGGCTTCGAGCGGCCGCTCGCCAATGGCCTCAAACGCACCCTGGAGCGGCTGCACGGCAAACGGCAATGAATAAATCAGCGAGCCCAGTACCAGCCCCCAGAAGGTGAAGGGCAGGGTGCCCAGCCCGAGCGCGGTGGTCAGTTGACCCAGCGGGCCGTTGGGCCCCAGCGCCACCAGCAAGTAGAAGCCAATGACCGTGGGCGGCAACACCAGGGGCAGCGCTACCACGGCCGACAGCGGCCCGCGCCAGCGCGAGCGCGTGCGCGCCAGCCACCAGGCCAGCGGCGTGCACAGCACCAGCAGCAGCGCCATGGTGGTGCCTGCCAGGCGCAGTGTCAGGCCGATGGCGCGCAGGTCGGTTTCGTTGAAGGGCATGGCGGCCAGCGGCAAGGCTTATTCGATGATTCCGTAGCCGTAGGATTGGATAACGGCGCGGGCGGCATCGCTCTTGAGGTACTGCATAAGAGCCGCAGCGGCCGGGTTGTCCTTGCCGCGAACCAGCACGACGGCGTCCTGGCGAATGGGGGCGTGCATCTCGGCCGGCACGCGCCAGGCGGAGCCCTTGGAGATTTCGCCGTCCTTCATGACCTGGGAGAGCGCGACAAAACCCAGCTGTGCATTGCCGGTGTGCACGAACTGGTAAGTCTGGCCAATGTTCTCGCCCATCACGATTTTTGATTGCAACTTGTCGGCCAAGCCCAGCTTGTGCAGCGCTTGCATGGCGGCCACGCCGTACGGAGCGAGCTTGGGGTTGGCGACCGCCAGGTGGGCAAAGGTCCCGGTGGCCAGCACCTTGCCTTGGCCGTCCACCATGCCCTCGGTGGGACTCCACAGCACCAGACTGCCCAGCGCGTAGGGCATCAAGGTGGTGCCAACGGCCCTGCCGTCGGACACCAGTCGCGCAGCGGTTTTGTCGTCAGCGGACAGGAACACCTCGAATGGAGCGCCGTTGCTGATTTGCGCATAGAACTTGCCCGTCGAACCAAACGACAGATCGGCCTTGTGGCCGGTTTCTTTGGCGAAAAGCGCGGCGATTTCCTGCATGGGGGCGGTGAAGTTGGCGGCTACCGCCACCTGAACGTCGGCGGCCTGGGCGGCGTGCAGACTGGAGAACGTCAGGGTCAGCGCGCCGAGAATGCGCCTCAGACGCTTGAAGGAGAGATGCATGGCAGTGCAAACGCCGAAGCGCTATTCAAAAATGGAATAGCGAAAGTATAGGCGCACCATCCCGCACCGCTTCAACCATGGGTGTGCAGATGGTGGGCATCCGGCACATGGGGGTGGGCGTGCTGCATGGGCGGATGCTCATGCCAATGGTTGTGCGGCTGCGTCGGCACGGGTTCGTGGGTATGCAGATGGTGGCCATCGCCGTGCGAATGCGCGTGCTCGTGCGCCAGCCCTTCGTGGACATGTTCATGCTCGTGGCTTTCGAGCAGGTGCAGCGCAACGCCCAGCAGCATCAGCGCCGCGCCGAGGGCCAGCCACCAGGTGCCCGAGCGGCTTCCCATGGCCCAAGCGCCCAGTGCGCCGATAAACGGTGCAAACCCAAACACCGAGCCGGTGCGGCCCGCGCCAAATGCCCGCTGCGCCAGCAGATACAGACGCAGGCTCAGGCCGTAGCCAGTGGCGCCCACCGCCAGCAAGGCCACGGCTGCGCGCCATGGGGGTAGGGGTTCGGCCACTGCAAGCGCTATCAATAGTGTGGCCGTGGCGCCCAGCGCCGATTTGTACAGCACCACTTGGCCCGGATCGCGCTCGGCTACGCCCCGCGACAGGCTGTTGTCCAGTCCCCAGGCTGCGGTCGCACCGAGAACCGCAAGCAGCCCGAGCATTTGGTTGCCACCTGCAAGCCCTTGTTCGAACACCAGCGCGCCGCCCCCGGCAACCAGGAGCAGCAGCGCAGCCGCCACGCGCCGGTCCATCGTTTCTCCGTACATGCGCCAGGCCAGGACTGCGGTGAAGACGGCTTCCAGCGTGAGCATCAGAGACGCGCTGGTCCCACTGGTGCGCTGCAAGCCCCAAGCCAGCGCCACCGGCCCCAGTACAGCGCCAAAAAAAGCCATGCTCAGCAAGCGAAGGGCGTCGCCCCGCCTGACCCTGGCCTCGCGGGAGGCGGGCTGGCGCTGCCAAAAAGCCACGCCTGCTGCGCCCAGGTACAACAAGCCTGCCGTGGTAAACGCGCCAAGCCCTTGGCCGAATTGCTGGACCAAAGGGGTGCTGAGCCCAAACAGAGCCGCCGCCGCCAGGGCAAGCCACGCGCCCTTGCGTGCTGGGGAATAGGAATTCAAGTGTCCGCCTTGCGCAAAACTTCATGATGCCACGCTGCGCAGCGGGGCAGCAACGTCAGTGCGCTGACCATCAGGGTGCGCTCCTTTCACTGGCTCAATCGCTTGGTGGCGTGCGTCATATGGCAGCCAATCGTGGTGATGAGTTTGCAAGAATAGGCCCCACCGATGACGTGCAAAAGAAGCAGCAGCACAAGGCCACCAACTGGCAGACGGAGTAGCCGACTTGGTCAGCCCGCGTCGAGCACCCCACGCAATAGTCTGTAGCCGGGCGACATAAGATGTCTTCTAAAAGCTGGCGCGCTATTCGCCGATACACGATGGTTCGATGGGAACAAGAGTGATGACAAAACCCTGGCTCACACAATACCCGGCGGGCGTGCCCGCCGAAATCGACATGCAGCGTTTCGGGTCGCTGGTCGACATGCTCACCGACAGTTGCAAGCGTTTTGCGCATTTGCCTGCGTACCGGTCGATGGGCGTGGCCATGCACTTTCGCGAGCTTGACGAGGCCAGCCGCGCTTTTGCCGCCTGGCTGCAGAAGTCCGCCGGGCTGCAGCGCGGTGACCGTGTCGCGCTGATGATGCCCAACTTGCTGCAGTACCCGGTGGCACTGTTTGGCGTCCTGCGCGCCGGCATGGTGGTGGTGAACGTGAACCCGATGTACACACCCCGAGAGCTGCAACACCAGCTCAAGGACGCCGATGTGCGCGCCATCGTGGTGCTGGAAAATTTCGCGCACACGCTGCAGGAGGTGATCGGCAACACACAGGTGCGCACGGTGGTCACCACCGAGGTGGGCGACCTGTTGCCGCCGCTCAAGCGCCTGCTGACGAACGCAGTGGTCAAGCATGCGAAGAAGATGGTGCCGGCATGGCGTCTGCCCGAATCGGTGGGCTGGCGCAATGCCTTGGCGGCCGGACGCGCTCAGCAGCTCGATGCCGTGCCGCTCGGCCACGACGACCTCGCATTTTTGCAGTACACCGGTGGCACCACCGGTGTGGCCAAGGGCGCACAGCTCAGCCACGGCAACATGGTGGCCAACGTGCTGCAGGTGGGCGCATGGATGTCACCCAACTTGAACGAGGGCCGGGAGACCCTGATCCTGCCGCTGCCCATGTACCACGTGTTTGCGCTTACCGGCGCGCTGTCCTTCTTCAGCCAGGGTGCGCAGGCGGTGCTGATCGCGAATCCCCGCGACATGCGCGATTTCCTCAAGGTGCTGGCCAGTATGCCCTTTACCGCCATCATTGGTGTCAATACGCTGTTTCGGGCCATGCTCGATGCGCCTGGTTTTGCGGCGATCGACCTGCGTCCGCTCAAGCTGGCGGTAGCCGGCGGCATGGCGGTGCAGCAGGTGGTGGCACACCGTTGGAAAGAGCGTGCGGGCGTACCGCTGGTGGAGGGCTATGGCCTGACCGAAACATCTCCGGTAGCCATTGCCAACCCAGTCACCATTCAGGAGTGGAGCGGCCAGATCGGCGTGCCGGTGCCCAGCACCGAGGCAGCCATCCTGGACGACGACGGCGGGCCCATCCCTCTGGGCGAAGTGGGCGAGATTTGCCTGCGCGGGCCGCAGGTGATGAAGGGCTACTGGAACCAGCCCCAGGAGAGTGCCAAGGTGTTCACCCCCAACGGCTGGCTGCGCACCGGCGACATGGGTGTCATGGACGAGCACGGAAGCATCCGCATCACAGACCGCAAGAAAGACATGATCGTGGTCTCTGGCTTCAAGGTCTTTCCCAACGAGATCGAAGATGTGCTGGCGCTGCATCCGGACGTGCTGGAAGCGGCGGCCATTGGGATCAAAGACGAGCGCTCGGGCGAGGCGGTCAAGGTGGTGATCGTGGCCGGCAATCCGGCACTGACCGAAGCCGATGTGCTGGCGCACTGCAACCGCCACTTGACGGGCTACAAGATACCGCGCGTGATCGAGTTTCGCACCGAACCTTTGCCCAAGAGCAACATCGGAAAAATCCTGCGCCGCGAGTTGCGCGATAAGGTCGCGACCAACCCGAGAACGCCGGGAGGTGGCGCTTAGGATGTCCTGCAAAACTCTACGCGAGTGGGTGTAGTGCGGATCGGGATGGGATGCTAGGCGTGTTTTGCAGGCAATAGCCGTAGCTATGGGCTGTGAAACGCAACGACGCAGACCGCCCGAGTCCGCGCCATCACGCGCCGCGAGGAGTTATGCAGGAAGTCCCTTAGGCCGGGTTGTCAGTGCTTCGGCTACAGAAACCCTTGGTGCATCGGGTCCTGATGGTGACAATGCATCGAGTTTTGGCTCTGTGGTATCGCGCGCCGCTTGCATCCGGGTTGCCTTGGTCGTCAGGTTGGCCCAGGCGTCGGCGAAGACTTCTGAGATGCTGCAGCGCCGCGGCGGAGACTGCGTTCGCGATCATGCGATACCCGCAGCGACTGCGGGCCGTATTGGATTGCGAAAAAGGAGGCGGCATGCCACCCAGGCGCTGGCGGCGCCCACCAGGGCGCCGGCCAGAACGTCCGAGGGGAAATGCAGCCCAAGGTAGACACGGCTCCAGGCCACGAGCACGGCAGCGGCCAAAGCCAGCGAGGCCCAATACCAACGTCCCGCGGTCAGCGCGACGGCCGTTGCAAACCCGAAGACCACGCTCGAATGGCTGCTCGGAAAGCCAGGAGACGCTGCGTGCGGCAGCCACTGTTTGCCGAGCCCGACGACAAAAGGCCGATCGATTGGAAAGAAATACTGACCCAGCCGTGCCAGCAGCCACGCAGTGGCCATGGCGGCAAGCACCTGCAGCACATGCAATCTCACCTGGCGATCGGCCGCCAGGAAGATACCGGCTGTGCCGCCGGCCAGCAGCAGTGGTAAACGTTCGGTAGCGAACAGGGCCAGGGCGGTCAACCAGTGCGGTGAAGCAGCCGAGCCATTGATCGCCAAAAAAAGCGCAGAGTCGAGAGACATGGCTACAGCCTTGGTCCGGTGGGGAGAGAAGGCGCAATTGTCAAAGCCGAGTCTTAGGCCAACATTAGGGCGGCGCTGCCCTTGGACGATTGCTTCATGAGGCACCATTGCGCCCATACCATCGCTTATGCCATCGCCCCTCGCCCTGCCCGCCGCTCTTGGCCATAAGCCGACCGACAAGCGCATTGCCATCCTGCGCGAGGTTGGCAGCTGCGGTTCTATTTCACAGGCGGCGCGCGCCGTCGGTGTGAGCTACAAGGCGGCTTGGCAGGCCGTCGACACCTTGACCAACCTGGCCGGCGCGCCCCTGGTGGCACGGGCCGTGGGAGGTGCGGGCGGCGGTGGCGCTGTGTTGACCGCCGCTGGACGCGAACTGCTGGCGGCGGCCGACGCCATGGCGCGGGCGCGCGGTGAGGTGCTTTCGCGCTGGCAGGCGACGCCGCACGCCGGGCCGGCCCTGGCGCGGCTGGCGGTGCGCACCAGCATGCGCAACCAGTTGCCCTGCGTGGTCCAGCGGCTCGAGCGCATTGGGCAGATCGTGCGCGTGCATCTGGCGCTGGGCGAGCGACCGGCGCCAGCACCGGCCGACCTGGTGTCGCGCATCACACGCGAGAGCGCCGAGCTGCTCGGCTTGCGCCCTGGCTTGCCGGTGCAGGCATTGTGCAAAGCCACGGCGGTGCGCGTGGAGCGCGCAGGAGCGGGGTCTCAGGCGGGCGAGCAGTCAGACGAGCAAGGGTCCGCAGGGTGCTTGCGGCTCCCGGCCAAGGCGGTGCGCGTGCGGCGCGGAGCTTCGGGCGACGAAGTGTCGGCCGAACTGGCAGCGGGTTTGCAGATGGTGGGATTTGCCGCGCCCGCCAGTGGTTTGCGCTCTGGCAACCGGATTGCACTGATACTGGAAGAAAATGCGGTGGTGTTGGCATTGGCCGAAGTTTGAGCCTCTGCCCGTTTGCTCCCGCCTGACAAAGAACCCTAGGAGACCCCGCCATGGACATGGAAGCCCGCCGGGCCTTTGCTGCCAGCCAGCAAGAGGTGTGGGACGCACTCAACGACCCCGATGTGCTCAAAGCCTGCATCCCTGGCTGCGAGCAGTTCGAAGCCGTGGGTACGGACCAATACGCCTTGGACCTGGCCCTGAAAATCGGTGCCGGCTCGCCCCGATTTCGCGGAAATGTGCAACTGGCCGATCGGTTTCCGCCCGAGCGCTACCAGGTCCGCTTCGACGGCGATGGGGGCGTGGCGGGCATGGGCAAAGGCGTGGGGCGCGCCCGCCTCATTCCGCTGGCGGATTACGCTCCCGGGCATCCGCGTTGCCAACTGCACTACAGCGTAGACGTCAGTTTGGATGGAAACATTGCCAAACTCGATCCGCGCCTGGTGGAAGGTGCAGCGCAAGGCTTGGCGGAATATTTCTTTCGTCGGCTGGACGAGCAACTGCGCCGCCGCTATCCCCGCGCAGCTCCTACCGAACTGCGCGCCGCGCCGCAAGACATGGACGCCGATGAGCGGGCTGGCGCTCCCACCATGCTGCTGGACCGCGCTTCGCGTGCGCCCGCGCCGCAGCGGCAGAAGCCGGGCGCCAAGGCGCCCACCTTTCCCAAGCTGGGATGGCTTGTACTCGCAGCGGCCGCAGCGTTTGTGGTGGCCTATTTTTGGGCTCGCTCACGGTAAGCGCCTTGCGCCCATCGCAGTCACTATGATTTAAATATAGGACTTACGCACAATGGTCCCAGCTAGGCCTTCCGACGCAGACAGTACAGGCGTACGGCAAGGAGGAACAACGACGCTGGGGCAGTTTTGCGTAATTACTGAAATAGCTGAAAAACGTTGTGAATAGAGCGCAAGCAGCCATTTTTCTACGAATTCATGCAGGCACAGCGCAGCCTCAATCCTTCGCCTTCCGCCCCAGCTTGCGATACACCGTGGCGCGGCTGATGCCGAGCGCGCGTGCGGCTTGCGCAACGTTGCCGCGCGTGGCGCGCACGGCGCTGCGGATCCATTCGGCCTCGGTTTCTCGCAGCGGCGCGCTGGGCACCGAGTGGGCGGGCAGGGCGCAGGCACTGTGACGCGTGGCCATCGCCTGCAGGCGCAGGCCGGACCACAGCGGCAGGTCGATGCTCTGGCCATGCATGGCGGCGTCGAACAGACGCGGCCAGTCAAGGGCCAGTAGGTCGCTGCTGTGCAGGCGCTGGCCGGGCAGGCTGCGCGGCATGGGGATAAGCTGGCGCGCGGCGCTGTTGCCACCCAGCAGATAGCCGTCGGCGTCGAGCACCATCAGACCATCGGATTCACTGCCGAGCTGGGCTCCGGGCCAGTTCAGGCGCAGCAGCAGGGCGTGCGGCTCCTGCAGCAGCAAAGCGTCTTCGAGCGCACGGGCCGAGCGGGCCACCACGTGGCGCAGTTCGGGCCGCTCGGGCACATCGACACCGGTCAGGTCCAACATGCCCACGCAGTGGCCCAGCGGATCGAACAGCGGAGCGCCGGCGCAGCTGTAACTGCCATTGGCGTCAAAGAAATGTTCCCCGCGGTGCAGCCACACGGGGCGCAGTTCGGTCAGTGCGGCACCGATGGCGGTGGTGCCTACGCTGCCCTCCGACAGATCGATACCGGCCCGGCCAATGGCGTGGGCGCGCGGGTCGCGGTGGTCCACCGGACCCTTGACGTCGAGCACCACGCCGCGCCTGTCGGTCAGCAGTGCGAAGTAGCCCATGCCGCCGATGGCGTGCACCAGGTGCGTCAGCACCGGGCCCGCTGCACGCAGGAGCTGCGCGTGCTCGTCGTGGGTGCGGCATAGCGCTGCGCGGCTGACACAGTCAAAGGCCAGTGCCTGTTCTGGCGTACGGCCCGCCTGCAGGCAGCGCTGCCACGATCGGGCGATCCAGGGCTCCATGCCGGGCGGCTGCGCGCCGCCACGCGCCAGTACCGCGTGGCGCGCCTGCGCAATCAGTGCGCTGCGATCGAAGGTCGGAGTATGGAGAGGCGTCACAAGGGGCGTTCCAAGCGAAGACGCTGCGGCGCAGCATGTTTCAAATTGAGAATATCCCCAAGCAGCGCGGCCGAGTTCAGGGTTGTCCCTAGCCACCTGCCCAGTTGGGGGGCAGAAGATGGCGGTTGCTATTTTTCCAGCCATCCCCACCAGGAGACAGCCCGATGCCCGTGCAGTTCACCGTCAATGGCCGGCCGGCCAGCGTCGACGCCCCCGCCAACACCCTGCTTGTGCACGCGCTGCGCGAGCACCTCCACCTCACCGGCACCCATGTGGGGTGCGACACCAGCCAGTGCGGCGCCTGCACCGTGCTGCTCGATGGCCGCGCCATCAAATCCTGCGCCATGCTGGCCGTGCAGGCCGAGGGCTGCGAGATCACCACCATCGAAGGCCTGGCCACGGCGGACGGCACCATGCACCCGATGCAGGCGGCATTCAAGGAGTGCCACGGCCTGCAATGCGGCTTCTGCACGCCCGGCATGGTGCTTTCCGCCGTCGATCTGGTGAAGCGCTACCCCGGCGCGAGCGAGGCGGAGATTCGCGCGCTGCTCGACGGCAACATGTGCCGCTGCACCGGCTACCAGAACATCGTCAAAGCCGTGCAGCAGGGCCAGCAGGCCATGGCTGCCACGGCTGCCTGAGACCAACGAAGGAGACACGAGCCATGGGTGCATCCGACTTTTCCAAGCTGCCGCACATCGGCGAATCGGTCCGCCGCAAGGAGGACTACCGCTTTCTCACCGGCGCCGGCCAGTACACCGACGACATCGTCCTCGCTGCGCAAAGTTTTGCCGTTTTCGTGCGCTCGCCGCACGCCCACGCCAGGGTGGTGAGCATCAACTCCGACGCGGCCAAAGCCGCCCCCGGTGTGATCGGGGTGTTCACCGGCGCCGATGTGGCAGCCGACAACATCAACGGCCTGCCGTGCGGCTGGCTCATTACCAGCACTAACGGCGAGCCCATGAAGGAGCCGCCGCACCCCATCCTGGCGCAGGGCAAGGTGCGTTACGTGGGCGACGGCGTGGCCATGGTGGTGGCCGAGACCTTGCAACAGGCGCGCGATGCCGCCGAACGTGTCGAGGTCGATTACGACGTGCTGCCGGCGGTCGTCAACGTGCAGGATGCGGCCGCGGGCGCCGTGGCGGGTGCTGGCCTGCACGACATTGCCGAGGACAACCACTGCTTCAAGTGGGCGATTGGTGACAAGGGCGCCGTCGAATCGGTGTTTGCCAATGCGGCACATGTCACCAAGCTTGATCTGGTCAACAACCGCCTGATTCCCAACGCCATGGAGCCGCGCGCCGCCATCGGTTCGTACAACCGGGGCACCGACGAATACACGCTCTACGTCAGCAACCAGAACCCGCACGTCGAGCGCCTGCTCATGACGGCCTTTGTCATGGGTCTGCCCGAGCACAAGGTACGCGTGATTGCGCCCGACGTGGGCGGCGGTTTCGGCTCCAAAATCTTTCTCTATGCCGAGGACGTGTGCCTCACCTGGGCGTCGAAAAAGCTCAACCGCAACATCAAGTGGGTGGCCGACCGCAGCGAGTCCTTCCTCACCGACGCCCACGGGCGCGACCACGCCAGCCACGCCGAAATGGCGATGGACGCCAACGGCAAGTTCCTCGCCATGCGCGTGCACACCGACGCCAACGTGGGCGCCTACCTCAGCACCTTTGCCAGTGCGGTGCCGACCATCCTGTACGCCACGCTGCTGGCGGGCCAGTACACCACGCCGCAGGTCTATGTCGAGGTGGACACCTGGTTCACCAACACGTCTCCCGTGGATGCCTACCGCGGCGCCGGCCGGCCCGAGGCCACCTACCTGCTGGAGCGCCTGGTCAGCCGCTGCGCCTGGGACATGGGGCTGTCGCAAGACGACATCCGCAAGCGCAACTTCATCACCAGCTTCCCCTACCAGACACCGGTGGCGCTGCAGTACGACGTAGGCGACTACCACGCCTGCATGACGCAATCGCAGGAGCTGGCCGATGTGGCTGGGTTTGCAGCGCGGCGGGCCGCCAGCGAAGCCAAGGGCCTCAAACGCGGCATGGGCTACAGCAGCTACATCGAAGCCTGCGGCATTGCGCCCTCCAACATTGCCGGGGCGCTGGGTGCGCGCGCCGGCCTGTTTGAATGCGGCGAAGTGCGGGTGCACCCCACGGGCAGCGTCACGGTGTTCACCGGCTCGCACAGCCATGGCCAGGGGCATGAGACGACGTTTGCCCAGGTGGTGGCGGCGCGCCTGGGCATTCCGGTGGAAAACGTGGACATCGTCCACGGCGATACCGGCCGTGTGCCCTTCGGCATGGGCACCTACGGCTCGCGCTCAATCAGCGTGGGCGGCGCCGCCCTCATGAAGGCACTCGACAAGATCGAGGCCAAGGCCAAGAAGATTGCCGCGCACCTGATGGAAGCGAGCGACGCTGACATCGACTTTGTTGGTGGCGAGTTCACCGTCAAGGGCACCGACAAGAAAATCCCGTTTGCCCAGGTGTCCCTCGCCGCCTACGTGCCGCACAACTACCCGCTCGACAAGCTCGAACCCGGTCTGAACGAAACAGCCTTCTACGACCCGACCAACTTCACCTTCCCGGCCGGCACCTACATCTGCGAAGTCGAGGTGGACCCGCAGACCGGCGTGGTGCGCGTGGACCGTTTCACCGCGGTGGACGACTTCGGCACCATCATCAACCCGATGATTGTGGAGGGCCAGGTGCACGGCGGCTTGGTCCAGGGCATCGGCCAGGCGCTGATGGAAAACTGCGTCTACGACCGCGAAACCGGCCAGTTGCTCACCGGCAGCTACATGGATTACGCCATGCCGCGTGCCGACGATTTCCCGCAGTTCAAGCTGGGCCATGTTTGCACCCCTTGCACGCACAACCCGCTGGGCACCAAAGGCTGCGGCGAGGCGGGCGCCATTGGCTCGCCGCCAGCGGTCATCAACGCCGTGCTCGACGCTCTCGCGCCCCTGGGCGTGAAGGACTTCGACATGCCAGCCACGCCGCACCGTGTGTGGCAGGCCATCCAGAACGCCAAAACATGAAATACCCCCTGAGTCGCTTCGCGCCTTCCCCCTCTAGGGGGACGCCGCCAGCGCGGCGGGGCGGCCCTTGCGCGGCGGCCGCTGGCGCGCCCCGCGCGTGTTCCACGGCTTGCGAGCTTCTACAGCCGCAACAGGAAAACTAACAGGAGACCGATATGTACGCATTCACCTACGAAGCGCCCACCTCCACCGCCGCTGCAGCCGCGCAGGCTGCTGCCGGCGCGCGCCCGATTGCCGGTGGGCAAAGCCTGCTGCCCTCGCTGCGCCTGCGGCTGGCCGACCCGGGCCAGCTGGTGGACCTGGGCCGCATCCCCGAGCTGGCCGGTATCCGCAAGGAGGGCGACCACATCGTCATCGGCGCCATGGCGCGCCACCAGCAGGTGGCCGACAGCGCCGAGGTGCGCGCCGCCATCCCCGCGCTGGCCGATCTGGCGAACCACATTGGCGACCGCCAGGTGCGGGCGCGCGGCACGCTGGGCGGCTCGCTGGCCAACAACGACCCCGCCGCCTGCTACCCGAGCGCCGCGCTGGCGCTGGGTGCCACCATCGTCACCAACCAAAGGGAAATCGCGGCCGATGATTTCTTTGTCGGCATGTACACGACGGCCTTGGAAGAAGGCGAGCTGATCACGGCGGTGCGCTTCCCCATCCCGCGCAAGGCGTCGTATCAGAAGTTTCGCCAGGGCGCCTCGCGCTTTGCCTTGGTGGGCGTGTTTGTGGCCCAGACCGCCAGCGGTGTGCGCGTGGCGGTGACGGGTGCTGCAAGCAGCGTGTTCCGCCAGAGCGCGCTGGAGGCCGCGCTGAACCAGAGCTTCACCGCAGCCTCGGCAGCGGCGGTGAAGGTGGACGCTTCGGACCTGGGCAGTGACATCCACGCCAGTCCGGTGTACCGCGCGCAGCTCATCAGCGTACTCACGCAGCGGGCAGTCAAGCAGATGCTGGGTTGACACCTGCATCCGCTTGAAATTTCAAGGAAAATATGGCTCTAGCGCTTATTGGGTAAGCGCTTGCAGCTATTTAAACAATAGCAAATGAACGCAGACCCGCAGGTTCTCGCGCCTGCGTCCATCGACGCGCTGGCCCAGGCGCTCCAAGCCGAAGGCTATTTCGCCGACCGGCGGCTGGCGACGGCGGCTTGGCTCGCGCTCAAGCTCCAGCGACCGCTGCTGCTTGAAGGCGAGCCCGGCGTTGGGAAGACGGCACTGGCCCAGGCGCTGGCGCGCGCACTGGGCCGGCCGCTGATCCGCCTGCAGTGCTACGACGGGCTGGAGCAGCGTGAAGCCTTGTACGAATGGAACTACAGCGCGCAGCTCTTGCACATGCGTGCTGCGGAAGCCCAGGGCGGCTTGGACACGGCCCACATCGAACGCGAGATTTACCAGGAGCGCTACCTCGTCAGCCGCCCGCTCCTGCAGGCCTTGCGCACCCCCGCGCCCGGCGCGCTGCTGCTGGTGGATGAAATCGACCGCGCGGACGAACCCTTTGAAGCGTTTCTGCTCGAATATCTGGGCGAGTACCAGGTCAGCATTCCCGAACTGGGCACGGTGCGCGCCGTGGTGCCGCCTGTCACCCTGCTCACCAGCAACCGCACGCGCGACCTGCACGACGCCGTCAAGCGCCGCTGCCTGTACCACTGGCTCGACTACCCCGACCGTGAGCGCGAACTGGCCATCGTCCGCTCGCAAGTGCCGGGTGCCAGCAGTGCCCTGTCGGAGCAGGTGGCCGATTTCGTGGCGCGTCTGCGCAGCCAGCCCTTTGCCAACGCCTTCCAGCGCGCCCCCGGCATCGCCGAGGCCGTGGAATGGGCCAAAGCGCTGGTGGCGCTCGACACTTTGGTGGTGGACCCCGAAGTGGTGCAGGACACCGCCGGCATTTTGTTCAAGCAGCGCGAAGATGTCGCTGCGCTGACGCAGGATATGGCGGCGCAGCTGCTCACCCCCAGCGACGCGGAGAGCTGACGTGCAGGCACCGGCTTCGCCATCCGCGGCAATGCCCCAAGGGGTCAGCCAGCTCGGCGACGCCCGGCGCGGCAAGTTTGCCGACAACCTCAGTGGCTTCGGCCGCGCGCTGCGCCGTGCCGGTGTCCCGGTGGACGCCGCCCGCATGGCGCTGGCGCAGGAGGCCGCCATGCTCGTCGGCTTGGCGCGTGCCGACCTGTGCGCCGCGCTGGAGACCGTGCTCGTCACCCGTGAGCAAGACCTATTGGTGTTTCGCGAACTCTTTGCCACCTACTTCCGCAACCCCAACGTCGCGCAAAAATTGCTGGCGCAGATGCTGCCCATCGCGGAAAGCCACGCCGAACCGGTAAAGCGCCGCCCGCGGGTGGCTGAAGCGCTTGCATCCGTGCGGGCGGCCCGCGCGCCCACAGAGCCTGAAGAGGAAAAAATTGATTTCGACGCTGCCATGACGGCAAGCGAGCGCGAACGCCTGCACGCGGCCGATTTCAACCAGCTTTCCGCCAGCGAATACCGGTTGGTGCAGCACCTGGCACAGCGCGTGCCACTGCCTCTGCCGCGCTACGCGGCGCGCCGCACCCGGCCTGGCCCGCATGGCGCGCGCGCCGACTGGCCATTGGCCCTGCAGCGCGCCATGCGCACGGGCGGCGAGCTGGTGCAGGTGCCGCGCCTGGCGCGCCAAAGCCAGCCGCTGCCGCTCTTGGTGCTGCTCGACGTCTCGGGCTCCATGGAGCGCTACGCACGCTTGCTGCTGGCGTTTCTGCATGCCGCCACGGCGCCGGGCAATCGGGCAGGCGGTGGGGCAGGGCGGCGCGACGTGTTTGCCTTTGGCACCACGCTGACCGACCTCACGCCCGCCTTTCGCCACCAGGACCCGGACACCATGCTGGAGCGGGCCAGCGCCGCCATCCCCGATTTTGCCGGCGGCACGCGCCTGGCCGAATCGCTGGCCCTGCTGCGCACGCAGCACGCCCGGCGCCTGGTGGGCCGGCGCACGCTGGTGCTGCTGGTGAGCGATGGGCTCGACACGGGCGAGCCTGCCGTGCTGGCACAGGAGTTGGCCTGGCTGCGGCGCCACTGTGCGCGATTGCTCTGGCTCAACCCGCTGCTGCGCTTTGGTGGCTATGAGCCCAGCGCGCGCGGCGCAGCCGAACTGCACCGCGCGGCCGACGCCATGCTCGCAGTACACAACCTGCAAAGCCTGCAGCAGCTCGCCAGCAGCCTGGCGCAGGTGCTGCGTGCGCCCGCGCGCACCCGATAACCCGATAACCCGAACGTCGAGGAGAACTTCCTTATGGAAATGCAAGCCAGCCGGGCGCTTCCCGCCAGCCAGCAACAGGCCTGGGATGCGCTCAATGACCCGGAAATGCTCAAGTTGTGCATACCGGGCTGCGACAAGCTCGAAGCCACCGGGGAGGGGCAGTACACCGTCGGCATGGCGCTCAAGATCGGCCCGGTCTCGGCCAAGTTCAGCGGCAAGCTCGCACTCAGCGACATCGTCCCGCCCACAAGCTACCAGCTTGCCTTTGACGGCCAGGGCGGCGTGGCCGGCTTTGGCAAAGGCCAGGCGCAGGTGCGGCTGGAAGCCGTGGCGGACGATGCCCTCGGCCAGCCCTGCTGCGAGCTGCATTACAGCGTGCACGCCACCGTCGGCGGCAAGATTGCCCAACTCGGTCAGCGCCTGATCGACGGCGCTGCCAAAGGCATGGCCGAAGACTTTTTTCGCCGCTTCGATGAGCAATTGCGCCGCCGCCACCCGCGCGCCGAGCCGCCGGCCGATACCGAGCCGACGGACGCCGAGGCACGGGAAGGCGCCGCTACGGTATTGCTCGATTCCCGGCCTGGCGCCGATGCGTCGGCACGCGCGGGGGCGGCGCCCTCAGGCGGCGTTCCGGTCTGGGTCTGGGGTGCGATTGCCGCCGCGCTGGTGGCGGTGGCGATGTACCTGAGCTGAGGTGGGGGCATGGACAACCTTGATGTGACCGTATTGCGCGCGCTGAGCCACTGGCGCAGCACCGGCCGGCGGGCGCTGCTCGCCACTGTGGTGCGTACCTGGGGGTCATCCCCCCGCCCCGAGGGCTCGATCATGGCGCTGTGCGAGAGCGGCGCCGTGGTGGGTTCGGTCTCGGGCGGCTGCATCGAGGACGACCTGATTGCCCGCTACACCCGTGCCTGGGCGGGCGCAGGGGAAGACGCCGCGCGTGTCTCTGGCCCGCCGGTGTTTGCCAAGTATGGTGTCACGGCCGACGAAGCGCACCGCTTTGGCCTGCCCTGCGGCGGCACGCTGGAGCTGCTGATTGAGTTCGACCCCGACGCAGGGGCGCTGGCCGAGCTGCTGTCGACACTGGAAACCGGCAAGCTGATGCAGCGCAGCGTGCGCTTGCAGGATGGCGCGGTCGTGCAGAGCCTGGCTGCCACGCCCGCCACCTTGCTGGCCAACGCCGAGCAGGTGGTCAACACCTTTGGCCCCGAATACCGCATGCTCATCATCGGCGCGGGCCAGATGTCGGAATACCTCGCCACCATGGCGCTGTTCTCCGGCTTTGCCGTTACCGTGTGCGATCCGCGCGAGGAATACCGCAGCAGCTGGAGCGTGGCCGGCGCCCGCGTGGTCAGCGACATGCCCGACGACGTGGTCAGTGCCATGCGGCCGGACCGGCGCACCTGCGTGGTGGCGCTCACGCACGATCCCAAGCTCGACGACTTGGCGCTGCTGCAAGCGCTGGACACCGACGCTTTCTATGTCGGCGGCATCGGCTCGCGGCGCAACAATGCGGCGCGGCGCGCACGCCTGAAAGAGCATTTCGAGCAGACCGACGAGAGCCTGGCGCGCCTGCGCGGGCCAATCGGCATCTACATTGGCAGCAAGACCCCGCCCGAGATTGCGGTGAGCGTGATGGCGGAGGTGCTGGCGGTGAAGAACGGTGTCGTCCTGCCGCGCGACATGGAGGTGGGAGAGGCCAAGCAGGTGCGCGAACGCATCGACTGAGCCATTGCCTGGGGGACGCGGTTTTCACCGTTTCTTCTTTTGATGGATATCAATTGGGGTAGGCAGACCACTCTATCTGAGGGTCTTTACCCACCTTGAGCCCCTGCAGGGGCTCCTACACTGGCGTGATAACCACCGTGGGAGACCTCATGCCGACAGAAATTGCCCCCGAGCTGCTTGCGCTGCAGCGCCTTTATGCCTGGGAAAAAGAGGCCCCGACGCGGGTGGCCCTGACCCAGCCCATGGGCGACGGCAGCGTGCGCGACTTCACCTGGAGCGAATTGGCCGGTGAAGTGCGGCGCATGGCGGGGCACCTGCAATCCATCGGTATCCAGCCGGGCGACAAGGTGGCGATCCTGTCGAAAAACTGCGCCTGGTGGCTGATGAGCGATCTGGCGATCTGGATGGCAGGCGGCGTTTCGGTGCCGCTTTACCCTACGCTCGCACCCGACACCATTGCGCACATCCTCAAGCACAGCGAGGCGCGCGCCTGTTTCATCGGCAAGCTCGACGGCTGGGAGGCCATGGCACCCGGCGTGCCGGCAGACCTGCCTTGCATCAGCTACGCGCTCTCGCCGGATTCGGCGCGCAAGGCCTACCCGCTGTGGGACACGCTGTGCAAGGCAGCCAAGCCCATCACCGGCCAGCCGGTGCGGGGCGGTGAAGATCTGGCCACATTGATCTACACCTCGGGCACCACGGGCATGCCAAAGGGTGTGATGCACAACTTCAACAACTTTGCCTGGGCGCTCGATGCAGGTATCCGCCGCCTGCCCATGGGCAAGGACGACCGCATGCTGTCCTATCTGCCTTTGGCCCACGTGGTCGAGCGTGTGCTGGTGGAGCACGGCTGGCTGCGCACGGGCATGCACGTGTTCTTTGCCGATTCGCTCGACACCTTCACCACCGACATGCAGCGCGCCCGGCCCACCATCTTCTTCTCGGTGCCGCGCCTGTGGGTCAAGTTCCAGCAAGCCATCCAGCACAAGATGCCCGAGCACAAGCTGCAGCGCCTGCTGGGCCTGCCCCTCATCGGGGGCCTGGTGCGGCGCAAGATTCAAAAGACGCTGGGCCTGGACCAGGCGCGCATCTGCGCCGGTGGCGCCGCGCCCATGCCGCTGGCGCTGCTGCAGTGGTACAGCAAGCTGGGCATTTCGATCAACGAGGGCTATGGCATGACGGAAAATCTCGCCGTCTCGCACATCACCGTGCCGGGCAAGAACCAGCAGGGCAGCGTTGGCCCGGCCTACGAGGGTGTGCAGGACCGCATTGATCCCGAAAGCGGCGAGATCCAGATGAAGAGTCCGGCGGTGATGCAGGGCTACTACAAGGCCCCCGAGCAGACGCGCGACGCGTTCACGGCGGACGGCTGGCTGCGCACCGGCGACAAGGGCCGCATCGATTCTGACAAGTGCTTGCACATCACCGGCCGTGTGAAGGATTTGTTCAAGACGGGCAAGGGCAAATACGTGGCGCCCGCACCCATTGAAGACAAGCTGGGCGGGCACGAAGCCGTTGAGGCCTGCGTGGTGACCGGCGCCAATCTGGGCCAGCCGCTGGGCATTGTCATGCTCAACCTCGAGGCGGTCGCCGGCGCCCAGTCGGCCGAGGGCCGCAAGGCGCTGGAGCAATCGCTGACGCAGCACCTGGCCAAAGTCAACGCGACCCTGGATCCGCACGAGCAACTGCAATGCATTGTGGTCAGCACCACGCCCTGGACGGTGGAGAACGACATCATCACCCCCACCTTCAAGGTCAAGCGCAATCGCATTGAAGATCTGTATGCGGCGAAATTCAACGAGTGGGAAGAGTCGCGCAAGAAGGTGCTCTGGGCCTGAACCTCAAGTTCTGATTTCTGATTCAAATCGGCCTCCAGCGCTTATCCATAAAGCGTTGGAAGCTATCGATTCATGAGTATTTGCCCCGTTTGTTGCGGACAAATGCCTTCGGCGCGAGGCACTGGCCCTGGTCGACGACGCGTAAAAGGCCGGTAAAGGCAGCCAGGGGGCCCCGCAAAGAAGCTGGGCGCTGGCTACCATGGCAGGCCACTGCCCGCCTTTTGGCCTGACTGCCATGCTGCCTTCTTGTCGAATTTTCGCCCGTCCCCCATTCTTCATTTCTCGCCACAGTCCCCGCTTCGCTCATGGCCGAGTGCGCTGGGGGCTGTTGCTCGGCCTGTTCGTGCTGGCGGCGGCTCTTGGCGGCGGCGCTTGGTGGTGGAATAAGCAGCGCGGCAGCGATGGGGCTCCCACGGGCTCCCAGGCGAGCCAATCCGGCCGGGGCGCTCGAGGTGGCGGTTTCGCGGGGTCTGCCACACAGCCGGTGTCGGTGGGCGAGGTGCGTCGTGAAGACGTGCGCGTGCGCGTCAGCGCCATTGGCAGCATGGGTGCGCGCGCCACGGCGGTGGTGCGGGCAAAGGTGTCGGGCGAACTCACCGAGCTGCACTTCAAGGAAGGCGACGAGGTCAAGGCCGGTACGCTGCTGGCCCGCATCGACCCGCGCAGCTACCAGGCTGCGCTCGGCCAGGTGCAGGGTGCGCTCACCCGGGACGAGGCCTTGCTCGCCAACGCGCGCATGGACCTGGCGCGCTACCGCGAGCTGCAGCAGCAAAACTCCATTGCCAGCCAGCAGGTGGACACGCAGGCCGCCTTGGTGCGCCAACTCGAAGGCACTGCGGCCGCAGACCGTGCGGCGCGCGATGCGGCGCAGCTGCAGCTCTCATACACCCGCATCACGGCGCCCATTTCGGGGCGCCTTGGCCTGCGCCAGGCCGACCGGGGCAACGTGGTGGCCCCGGGGGATGCGAGCGGTATCGTCACCATCACCCAGGTGCGGCCCATCGACGCCGTGTTTTCGGTGCCCGAAGGCCTGCTGCCGCAAATCACGCCGCGGCTGGCGAGCAAGACCCCGCTGCCCGTCGAGCTGTGGGACCGCGAGATGCGCCAGCGCCTGGGATCGGGCGTGGTCAGTGCGTTGGACAACGCCATCGACACCGCCACGGGCAGCATCCGTATCAAGGCGGCCTTTCCCAACGAGAACGGCGCGCTGTTTCCCAATCAGTTCGTCAATGTGAAGCTTGAACTCGATACCTTGAAAGACACGCTTACCGTACCGGCCACGGCCCTGCAAAATGGCCATGTGTACTTGGTGAAAGACGATGGCACCGTGGCCTGGACGGCGGTGCGCGCCGGCCCGCAGGACGGTGATCGACTGAGCGTGCAGGCAGATCTTCCCGTGGGGGCGAAGGTGGTGACCGATGGGCTGGACCGCCTGCGCGATGGCGCCAAGGTCAACGTCATCGCCCCCGTCGTACCGGGCGCGGCGCCGGTGGCCAAGGCGCGCCGATTTGACCCCTCGACGCTGCCGCCCGATGTGCGCGCCAAGCTGGCCACGATGTCGCCCGAAGAGCGCCGCGCCTTCATTGCCGCGCGCCGGGCCAAGGCTGCGGCCAGCAGTCCAGCCGAACCGGCCGCTGCTCCAGCCTCAGTCCCCGCACGCGCCTCGGCTGCTCGGCCGTGATCGCCTCGGCCGGTCTCTTAAGCCGAGTTCCCTGCGCATGAACCTCTCGCGCCTTTTCATCCTGCGGCCGGTGGCAACGTCGCTGCTGATGGTGGCGCTGCTGCTGTCCGGCCTGCTGGCATTGCGCCTGCTGCCGGTCTCTGCCCTGCCTGAGGTGGATTACCCCACCATCCAGGTCACGACGCTCTACCCGGGCGCCAGCCCGGATGTGATGACCGCTACGGTCACCGCGCCGCTGGAGCGCCAGTTCGGCCAGATGCAGGGCCTGACGCAGATGTCGTCCACCAGCTCGGGCGGGGCCTCGGTCATTACCTTGCGGTTCTCGCTCGCTATCGCCATGGACGTGGCCGAACAGGAGGTGCAGGCGGCCATCAATGCCGGCAGCAACCTGCTGCCGAACGATTTGCCGATGCCGCCGCTCTACAGCAAGGTCAACCCGGCGGATGCGCCCATCATGACGCTGGCGATCACCTCACCTTCGCTGCCGGTGATCCGCGTCAATGATCTGGTGGAGAACCGGCTGGCACCGCGGCTTTCGCAGGTCTCCGGGGTGGGCCTGGTCGCGGTGGCGGGCGGGCGCCGGCCGGCCGTGCGCATACAGGTCAACCCGGCCACGCTGGCGGGCCTGGGTTTGAGCCTGGAGGACGTGCGCACCGCTATTGCCGCGGCCAACGTGCGCCAGGCCAAGGGCAGCTTTGACGGGCCGGATCGGGCCTCGAGCATCGACGCCAACGACCAGCTGCAATCGGCCGCCGAATACCGCAACCTGGTGCTGGCGTTTCGCGGTGGCGCACCGATTCGCCTGTCCGACATTGCCGAAACAGTAGACGACGCCGAGAACACGCGCCTGGCCGCCTGGGCCGGCACACCGGAGACGGGCAGCCGCGACGGCGTCATCCTCAACATCCAGCGCCAGCCCGGCGCCAACGTCATTGACACGGTGGACCGCATCCAGGCGCTGCTGCCGCAACTGCGCAGCAGCTTGCCGGCTTCGCTTGACGTGCAGGTGCTCTCCGACCGCACCGTCACCATCCGTGCTTCGGTGCGCGACATGCAGTACGAGCTGCTGCTGGCCATTGCGCTGGTGGTGGCCGTCATCTTCGTGTTTTTGCGCAGCGCCACCGCCACGCTGATCCCGGCCGTGGCGGTGCCGCTCTCGCTCATCGGCACGCTGGGCGTGATGTACCTGGCGGGCTTTTCCATCAACAACCTCACCTTGATGGCACTGACCATTTCCACCGGTTTCGTGGTCGACGACGCCATCGTGATGATCGAGAACATTGCCCGGCATCTGGAGGAGCCCGGTGCGGTCCCGCTCACGCCCCTGGAGGCCGCTCTGGAGGGCTCGCGCCAGATCGGTTTCACCATCATCTCGCTGACGATTTCGCTGATCGCGGTGCTGATTCCGCTCTTGTTCATGGGCGACGTGGTGGGGCGCTTGTTCCATGAATTTGCGATCACCATGGCGGTGTCCATCGTGATCTCGGCTGGCGTGTCGCTCACGCTCACACCCATGCTCTGCGCGCGCCTGCTGCGCGCGCCCGAGCCGCAAAAGCACGGCCGGCTGTTTCACGCCACGGGGCGCTTTTTTGACCGCACCATCGCCGCCTATGGCCGCATGCTCGAAGTGGTGCTGAACCACAGCGTGTTGACCTGGGTGGTGTTTCTGGCCACGCTGGCGCTCACGGCGCTGCTCTATTTCTGGGTGCCCAAGGGATTTTTCCCGACACAGGACACGGGGCTTTTGCAAGCTACTACCGAGGCCGACCAATCCATCTCGTTTGCCGCCATGGCCGAGCGCCAGCAGGCTGTGGCCGAGCGCTTGCTGCAAGACCCGGCGGTGCAAGGCGTCTCCTCGTTCATCGGTGTGGATGGGCAGAACACCACGCTCAACAGCGGCCGCATGCTGATCGACCTGCGCCCGCACAGCACGCGCGATGCGGCTCCCGTGGTGCAGCAGCGGCTGCTGGCGGCCGTGCAGGGCCTTCCCGGCATCCGGCTGTTCGTGCAGCCGGTGCAGGATTTGACGATTGAAGACCGCGTTGCGCGCACCCAGTACCAGTTGCTGCTGTCGTCGCCCGACGCCGCGGCGCTGGAGGCTGCGACCCAGGCGATGCAGGAGCGGCTGCGCGCGCTGCCGGAGCTCTCGGACGTGGCCAGCGACTTGCAGGACCAGGGCTTGCAGGCCTACGTCGCGATCGACCGTGCGCAGGCCAGCCGGCTGGGCGTCACCGTGGCGGCGATCGATACCGCGCTCTACAACGCCTTCGGCCAGCGCTTGATATCCACCATCTTCACGCAGTCGAACCAGTACCGTGTGGTGCTGGAAGTGGCGCCGCGCTTTGCCATCGGACCTGAGGCGCTGGCCGGCATCTACGTGCCGACGACGGGTGTGGCGGGCGGCGCGCCAGTGCCGCTCTCATCCGTGGCGCAGATCGAAGAGCGGCATACACCGCTGGCCGTCAACCATGTGGGTCAGTTGCCGGCCGCCACGCTGTCGTTCAACGCGGCGCCCGGCGTGGCGCTGGGCGATGCGGTTGCCCAGGTGCAGAAGGCGCTGGAGAAGGCCCGCGCCAGCGGCGCTGTTGGCGCAGCAGTCGACGCGAGCTTTCAAGGGGCGGCGCTGGCGTTCCAGGCGTCGCTGTCGAACACGCTGCTGCTGATCCTGGCGGCGGTGGTCACCATGTACATCGTGCTCGGCGTGCTCTACGAGAGCATGGTGCACCCGGTGACGATTCTCTCGACCCTGCCCTCGGCCACGGTGGGGGCGCTGCTGGCGCTCAAGCTGGCGGGGGCCGAGCTCGACATCGTGGCCGTGATCGGCATCGTGCTGCTCATCGGGATCGTCAAGAAGAACGCCATCATGATGATCGACTTCGCGCTCGACGCGCAGCGCGAGCGGGGCTTGCCCGCCAGAGCCGCCATCGTGGAGGCCTGCCGGCTGCGCTTTCGCCCCATTCTGATGACGACGCTGGCGGCGCTGTTTGGTGCGCTGCCCCTGATGCTGGGCAGCGGCGTGGGCAGCGAGCTGCGCTTTCCGCTGGGGGTGACGGTGGTGGGCGGGTTGATCCTCAGCCAGTTGCTGACCTTGTTCACCACGCCAGTTATTTATCTGACCTTCGAAGCCTGGTCGCAGCGCTGGAGGGCGCGCCATGCGTAGCCGAATAATTGGGGTCAGATTCCGATTGTTTGAGCTTCGACTCGGTGGGGTGGGGCGGGATTGGTATTTGGACTTCTTGCTTGGGCTGAGGGTGGAGGCCGGGGTATGCGCCCGGCGGCGCAGTAACTTTCTCTTGCTTCGCCAAGAGAAAGTCACCAAAGAGAAGGCGACCCTGCTGGCTGCGACCCCCGCGCGGAGCGCAGGGGCAACCTGCGGCGGAACACTTGCGGGGTGCGCCGTGGAACTCGCTGCGCGCCTGCGGCGCTCCGCTCAAACAGCCACGGCGAGTCAGTTAACGATGCATGCGCGCACCAGCGCGCATGCCACCCCGCAAGTGCTCCGCCGCAGGCGCATCCAGAAGGGGTGGGGCAACCAAACAGCCACACGGGCCATCGCTGCGCTCGGCCTCACATCGCGGGCGCAAGCACCACGCGCTGCGCAAACGCGGCCGAGCGCAGCGATGGCCCGTGTGGCTGTTTTGGCTGTTGGGCTCCGCCCCTTCTGGATGCGCCTGGGGCGCGCAGGGTGCGGGGCGGCGGGTGTGCCGCAGGACACACCCGCTTCGTGGTCAAGCTTGCCGCAGCTGTTTGAGCGGAGCGCGATAGCGCGCAGTGAGTTCTGCGGCACGCCCCGCGCGCGAGCACCCCAGGTTGCCCGCAGCGAAGCGGAGGGACGCAGGAAGCAGGGTCGCCTTTCTTTTGGCATCTTTTCTTTGGCGACGCAAAGAAAAGATGCTCGCCCGCCGGGGCGAGACCCGGTCTCCGCCCTGAACCAAAGCAAAAAATTCCCAAGCAAACAATTGGAATCTGACCCCAATTGTTTGAGGAAGCTATCAAAAATAATAGCTGCTAGTGCATACCCCATAAGCGCTAGAGCACAGAAACACCATAAATTTGGTGGGAGAGTGCAGCCATGAGCCTCTCCACCCCCTTCATCCACCGCCCTGTCGCCACCCTGCTGCTCACCCTGGCCCTGGTCCTCTCCGGCGCAGTCGCCTACTTTTTGCTGCCCGTGGCGCCGCTGCCGCAGGTCGATTACCCCACCATTTCCGTGTCTGCGAGCCTGCCTGGCGCCAGCCCCGACACCATGGCCGCCACCGTGGCCACGCCGCTTGAGCGCGCGCTGGGCGCGATTGCCGGGGTGACGGAGATGACATCGCGCTCGTCCCAGGGCAGCACCCGCGTCACGCTGCAGTTTGACCTGGGCCGCACGGTCGATGGCGCGGCGCGGGATGTGCAGGCGGCCATCAACGCCTCGCGCACGTTGCTGCCCAGCGGTATGCCCAGCAACCCGAGTTACCGCAAGGTCAACCCGGCGGATTCGCCCATTCTGATTCTGGCGCTGACGTCCGCCACGCTCACACGCGGCCAGATGTACGACGCCGCCTCCACCGTGCTGGCGCAAAAGCTCTCGCAGGTCGAGGGCGTGGGCCAGGCCACTGTGAGCGGCGGTGCGCTGCCGGCTGTGCGCGTCGAGCTTGATCCGACACGACTGGCCGCCAACGGCATCTCGCTCGAGCAGGTGCGCAGCGCCATCACCAGTACCAACGGCCGTCGGCCATTGGGGGTCGTGGAGCGCGAAGACCATTATTGGCAAATCGGTGCCAACGACCAGGCCAGCGTGGCCGCCGACTACGCCCCGCTGGTGCTGCGCTGGAACGCCAACGGCAGCGCCGTGTTGCTGCGGGATGTGGCCGACGTCGTCAACAGCGTTCAGGACGTGCGCAATTACGGCGTGGCCAATGGCAAGCCGGCCATCCTGCTGCAGGTGTACAAGCAGCCGGGTGCGAACATCCTGGATGCGGTCGACCGCGTGCGGGCCTTGTTGCCGCAGCTCGAAGCCTCCATCCCGGCGGCGATCGACGTGCAGATCGTGTCTGACCGCACGCCCACGCTGCGCGCCTCGGTGCGCGAAGTGCAGCGTTCGCTGTTGCTCGCCGTGGCGCTCGTGGTCATGGTGGTGTTCCTGTTTCTGCGCAGTTTTCGCGCTGCGCTGGTGCCCAGCGTGGCCGTGCCGGCGTCGCTCATGGGCGCGTTTGGCGTGATGTACCTGGCGGGCTATACGCTGGACAACCTCTCGCTCATGGCGCTCACCATTGCCACGGGTTTTGTGGTGGACGACGCCATTGCCGTGCTGGAGAACATTGCGCGCCACATGGAGGGCGGCAAGAGCGCGCTGCAGGCGGCGCTGGCGGGCTCGCGCGAGATTGCCTTCACCGTGCTTTCGATGAGCATTTCGCTGGTGGCCGTGTTCGTGCCCATCATGTTCATGGGCGACGTGGTGGGGCGGTTTTTCCGCGAGTTTGCCGTCGTTATGTCGGCCGCCATACTGATCTCGCTGGTGGTCTCGCTCACCACCACACCCACCTTGTGTGCCTTGCTGCTGCGCCCGCAGCCCGCGCGTGCTCCTTCGCGCATGGGCCAGGCCATGGACCGGTTCGGGGCGCGCTGCCAGCGCTTGTACCGCCGCAGCCTCGCGTGGTGCCTGCGCCACCCGGCGCTGGTGCTTGGCGCACTGGTGGGGGTGATCGGGCTCAACGTATTTCTGTACTCCACGATTGAGAAGGGCTTCCTGCCCGAGCAGGACACGGGTCGCATCATGGGGTTCATCCGCGCCGACCAGGCCAGCTCCTACCAGGCGATGGAGCGGCGCATCAAACGCTTTCTGGCCATCGTAGAGGCCGATCCGGCGGTGGACAACGTCACCGGCTTTACCGGGGGCGGCCAGACCAATGCGGGCGCCATGTTCATGACGCTCAAACGGGGCGAGGCGTCCGACGCGGTGATCGCCCGCCTGCGCACCCAGCTCAAGGATGAGCCCGGCGCGCGCCTGTTCATGGTGCCCCAGCGCGATATCCGCATAGGCGGGCGCCAGAGCAGTGGCTCGTACGACTACACGCTGCAGGCCGACGACGTCGCCGATCTGCGCACCTGGGAGCCGCGCATCCGCGAAGCCCTGGCGGCGCTGCCCCAGCTCGAAGACGTCAACAGCGACGTGCAGGACCACGGCGAGCAGACCACGCTGGACATCGACCGCGACGCTCTCGCGCGCCTGGGCCTCACGGTGGCGCAGGTGGACGCGACGCTCAACGACGCCTTTGGCCAGCGCCAGGTGGGCGTCATCTACAACCCGCTCAACCAGTACCGCGTGGTGATGGAGGCGGCGCCACGTTTTCTGCAAGGCCCCAAGGCCCTGGACGGTTTCTTTTTCATCTCCAAGACGGGCCAGCGTGTGCCGCTTTCTGCGTTTGCCAAGCTGCGCAGCACCATCACGCCGCTGTCCGTGAGCCACGAGGGTGGAACGCCTGCGAGCACCATCAGCTTTGGCCTGGCGCAAGGCATGTCGCTGTCGGACGCCACGGACGCCATCGAGCAGGCGGTGGCCAACCTAGGCGTTCCGGTGTCGGTGCGCGGCAGCTTTGGCGGCAACGCGGGGGCGTTCCAGAAGGCGCTGGCAAGCCAGCCGCTGCTGATCCTCGCGGCACTGGTGACCATTTACCTGGTGCTGGGGGTGTTGTACGAGAGCCTGGTGCACCCGCTCACCATCCTCTCGACCTTGCCGTCGGCCGGGATTGGCGCACTGATGGCGCTGATGCTGTTTCACACCGAGTTTTCGCTCATTGCGCTGATTGGGGTGTTCCTGTTGATTGGCATCGTCAAGAAAAACGCCATCCTGATGATCGACTTCGCCCTGGCGCGCCAGCGCGGCGGCCATGTCAGCGCCGCCCAAGCCATCTACCGCGCCGCCTCGCTGCGCCTGCGCCCCATTTTGATGACCACCATGGCCGCCATTTTCGGCGCGCTGCCACTGGCGCTCGGCCGGGGCGACGGCGCCGAGCTGCGCCAGCCGCTGGGCATCGCTGTGGTTGGCGGCTTGCTGGTGAGCCAGGTGCTTACGCTGTACACCACGCCTGTGGTGTACATGGTGCTTGAACGCCTGCGCCAGCGGATGCAGCGCACGCCGCCCCGCCCTGCACCCGTGCCCCGCCTGGAGACTGTCTGATGTTGGCTTTGCCCCGCCTGTTCATGTTTGCGCCACCACAAATGCCACGTGCCCAGGTGGCCCAGATCGCCCTGGTCTGCCTGCTTGTTGGTTGCGCCGCACCGCCCAAGCAGACATTGCCCGCCGAGCCGGTGCCCGCCGCGCCGGTGCCGGCCGCGTGGAAGGAAGGCGCTGCGGCCCAGGCCAGTTTCTGGCACCTGGCGCAGCCGGGGGAGGGCGTGCAGGCCGATTGGTGGACGCGCTATGGCGACCCGGTGCTGAACACGCTGGAAGAACAGGCGCAGCGCGGCAACCCAGGCCTGGCGCAAAGTGTTGCGCGTCTGCGCGGCGCGCAGGCGGCCGTGGCCGGCGCACGAGCGTCGCTAGTGCCGCAGTTCGGCTTGGCCGCCAGCAGTCAGCGCGCTCAGGCGACGCCAGGCAGCAGTCCGACCAATAGCCAGTCGCTCGGTCTGAACGCCAGCTGGGAAATTGACCTGTGGGGGCGCGTGGCAGGCAGCGTCGATGCCGCCCAGGCCAGTGCCCAGGCCAGCAACGCCGACCTGGCAGCGGCCCGGTTGTCGCTGCAGGCGCTGGTGGCGCAAAGCTATTTCGCGTTGCGTGCGGCCGAAGTGCAGGAGCAGTTGCTGGCCTCCACGCTCGCCGCTTACGACGAAAGCCGCACGCTCACGCGCAACCGCGTGCAGGCCGGGGTGGCGCCGCCGTCAGACGCAGACCAGGCCGAATCCCAGTACCAGAGTACGCGCGCCCAGCGGCTGGACGCGCAGGCCACCCGCGCCCAATGGGAGCACGCCCTGGCCGCATTGGTGGGCGAGGCGCCCGCCCACTTTGCGCTGGCGCCGTCGGCGCAGCTGCCCCGCCCGCCGGCCGTGCCGCTGGCGCTGCCCGCCGAGCTGCTGCAGCGCCGCCCCGATATCGCTGCCGCCCAGCTCAACGTGGCCGCCGCCAATGCGCGGCTCGGTGTGGCGCACAGCGCCTTTTTCCCGGCGCTCACGCTCTCGGCCAGTGCGGGCTACCGTGCCAGCAGCCTGGCATCGCTCATCTCGGCTCCCAACTTGGTGTGGTCGCTGGGGCCGCAGCTGGCGCTGGCCTTGTTCGATGGCGGTGCGCGCACGGCGGGGGTGGAGGACGCCATGGCCAATGTGGATCTGGCGGCAGCCACGTACCGGGGGGTGGTCATTGCCGCGCTGCAAGAGGTGGAAGATGCGCTGAGTACCGGTGCCTCCCTGCAACAGCAGGCACAGGCGCAGCAGCTTGCCGTAGCGGCTGCCCAGCGCGCGTTCACGGTGGCGCAAAACCAGTACCGCGCGGGCACCGTGGGCTACCTGAACGTGCTGTCAGCGCAAGCCAGTCTGCTCGCGGGCCAGCGCAGCCTGATCGAGATGCAGCGCCAGCAACTGGTGGCGGTCAATACCTTGTTGAAAAACCTGGGGGGTGGCTGGGCTCTCACGCCTTGAATTGGGCCCCGTTCGATGCGCGGCTACCATCCCAGCCTTGTTGATTCTTGGAGCCGCTCATGCCGGACTTTCGCAGCGACACCGTCACCCAACCCACCGCCACCATGCGCCAGACGATGCTGGCTGCGCCCTTGGGCGATGACGTTTTTGGTGACGATCCGTCGGTCAATGCGCTGCAAGACCATGCAGCGCAGTTGCTTGGGTTTGAGGCCGCTTTGTTTGCCCCCACCGGCACGCAGACCAATTTGATCGCCCTCATGGGCCATTGCCAGCGCGGCGACGAGGCCATCGTGGGCCAAAGCTGGCACACCTACCGCTGGGAAGCTGGCGGCATGGCGGTGCTGGGCTCCATCCAGCCCCAGCCGGTGGAAACGCAGCCCGGCGGCACGCTGCGGCTGGCCGACATTGCCGCCGCCATCAAACCCGACGATCCGCACTTTGCGCGCACCCGACTGGTGGTACTGGAGAACACCACCGGTGGCCAGGTGCTGCCCACGCCCTACATTGCCGAGGTGGCTGCACTTGCCCGTGCGCGCGGTCTCGCCATGCACCTCGATGGCGCGCGTTTGTTCAATGCCGCGACGGCAAATGCGCAGGCAAACGCAAGCGACGTCTACGACGAGGCGCGTGCCATCTGCGCGCATTTCGACACCGTCTCGTTGTGCCTGAGCAAGGGCCTGGGCGCGCCCGTCGGTTCCTTGCTGCTGGGCAGCCACGGCTTCATTCGCCAGGCCCGGCGCACGCGAAAAATACTGGGCGGCTCCATGCGCCAGGCAGGCGTGCTGGCCGCTGCGGGCCACTACGCACTGGAACACCACGTGCGGCGCATGGCGGACGACCACGCCTTGTTGCGCCAGCTTGCAGACGGCCTCCAGGCTGCGCAGCGCACGCAAGCGGCGCTGCAAGGGCGGCTGCTGGTGCACCCAGCGCAGACCAACATTTTGTTCACCGATATTGCGCCGGACATCGCTCCCGCGTTCGCTGAAGCCCTGGCGCGTGGCGGCGTGCGCGTGACCAGCAGCCTGTACGGCGGGCAGACCCGGCTGCGCTGGGTGACGCACCTGGACGTGGGCCCGGCCGATGTGCGGGCTGCGCTCGATTGCGTCCAGGCCTTTGCAGGCTGATCGTTGTCAATCCAGGCCAAACGCATGGGCCAATGCGTGCGAGAAGCCTGCCGATCCGCCCACGGTCAAACTGAGCGTGCAGCGCCCGCCGCCGGTTGCTATCGGGGCGTGGTCCAGGGCCTCGCGCCCGGCGTCGTAGGCGAGCGCCAGATCGCCCAACCCCTCCTGGCTGGATTGCAGCGCGTAGCTCCATTCGCCCAGTTCGGCGCCACCGGCATCGGGCGCCCCGAAGGCCGCGTGCGCCCAGTCGAGCACAGCGCGCACTTCGCGCAAAGCAGCGGGCAGGCGCTCTGGCCGCACGCTGGCCAGCGCGTCCCAGCTGCCCGCGCCCTCGGAGTCGTCGCTGTGGTCAAAATCGAGGTATTCCAGAACCATGGGCGCATTGTCTGCGTCCCTACGCCATTTTTTCGCCATGCCCGCTTCCGAACCCCTCCTGATACTTGAACAGATTCACCTGAGCTGGCCCCACGGCGTCCTATTTTCGGGGCTGGAGTGGCGCGTTCACGCCGGCGCCGCGCTGGTGCAAGGCGGGCCGGGCAGCGGCAAGACCACCGTCTTGCGCCTGCTGGCGGGTGCCTTGTCGGCAACACGTGGGCGCATCCTGCTGCAAGGCGGTCCCGTACAGCCAGCACAGGTGTTCTGGGCCGAGCGCGAGGCGGCGGGCACCGAACAGGCGGTGGTCTGCCATTGGTGGCGAGGGCTTGCCGCTCGCTACCCTGCCTGGGGCGAAGCAGCATTGGCCCGCCATATCGACGGTTTTGCGCTGGCGCCGCACCTGGATAAGGCCTTTTTCATGCTCTCGACCGGCACGCGCCGCAAGGCCTGGCTGGCGGCCGCGCTGGCCAGCGGCGCGCCGCTGACGCTGATCGACGAGCCACTGGCCGGGCTGGATATCGCCTCGGCGCGCTACCTCTCGGCGGCCATTGCCGATGCCGCGCAGCAGCCGGACCGCGTCATCGTGGTGGCGCACGATGTGCCGCTGGTGGACGTTTCCTGGACGGCGCAGCTGGCGTTGCCGGATGCGAAGTAAAGTACTTCAAAAAAGATAGCATACTACACATACAGCTATTGCGGTAGCGGCCAAAAAGTCTTCGAATTTTGGTTACATCGCACGGAACTGCGCCGCATACAGCCGGCTGACGGCAAACGCTTCCGGCCGGCCATGCAGCTGCAGGGTGAGCTTGCCGCTCTCGCTGCGTACCGCGCTGGCGATGGCGCTGGCGCGCACCAGCGTGCCGCGGTGGATCTGCCAGAACTGCTGGGTGTCGAGCTGGGCCAGCAGTTCGCGCAGCGGCGTGCGGATCAGATGTTCGCGCGCAGCGGTAAGCACGCGCACGTATTTGTCGGCCGCCTCGAAGACAAGTACCTCATCCACCGGCACCATCTCGATGCGGCTGCCGTGTCCGGCCTGGATGAAGCGCAGCGGGCTGCCTGGGAGCGCTGCGCCCGTCGCAGGGCTGAGCCCGGCCCCCAGCAGGCTGCGCAGCTGGGCGAGCGTGGTCTCTGGCAGCGGCGCGGCGCTGCTGCGCGCCGCCAGCAGTTGCTGCACGCGCGCCACGGTTTTTTGCAATCGTCCGGTCTGCAGGGGCTTGAGCAAATAGTCCACTGCCTGCGCTTCGAAAGCCTGCACCGCGTACTGGTCGTAGGCCGTGAGGAAGACCAGCGCGGGGAAGGGATTGCCGTCTGGCCAGGCATCCACCAGTTCGGCGGCGGCTTCCAACCCGCTTTGCCCGGGCATACGGATGTCGAAGAACAGCACCTCAGGCTGCAGTGCCAGCGCTTCGCGCACGGCAGACAGGCCGTCGCCCACCGTGGCTACCACCTGCAGCTTGGGCCAGGCCTGGGCCAGCTCGTGCTGCAGGGCGGTGGCCAGCAGGGGCTCGTCCTCGGCAATCAGGGCGCGGGGTGCAGGGAGGCTCATGGGGCGGAAGAATTCAAAGGAAAAGTGACTCTAGCGCACGTTCCACGGGTGTTTCCAGCTATCAATTCAAGAGTTCCTTGTGCGCCGTACAGGGTGGCCAGGCGCTCGCGCACCTGCGCCAGGCCAAAGTGGCTTCCGGGGTGGTTCGTGTCGTGCGCTGGTGACTGCGCCAGGCCCACGCCGGTATCCACCACTTCCAGCACCAGCAAGGCCCCGTCGGGGCCGAACCGGGTGCTGGCGTGCACACCGATGTGGCCGCCTGCCACCTGCGGCTCCAGCCCATGTCGGATGGCGTTTTCCACCAGGGGCTGCAGCAGCAGCGGGGGCACGGGCACCCCCCGCAGCGCTTCGGGAAGATCGAGGGCAAAGGCCAGGCGCGGGCCCATGCGCACGGCCATGATCTCCAGGTAGTCGGCGAGGCGCGCAAACTCATCGGCCAGTGGGTGCAATGCGGCGCGGGCACCGCCCAGGGTGGCACGCAGGTAGGCAATCAGGTGGTCCAGCATGGCCTGGGCGCGCGGCGGGTCGGTGGCGATCAGCACGCGCAGGTTGGCCAGCGTGTTGAACATCATGTGAGGCTCAAGCTGGGCTTCCAGGAGCTTGAGCCGCGCTTCGGTTGCTTGTGTGCGTACCTCGCTGACCTGCGCACGCAGCGTGGCGCTGTGACCCCGGGTGTAGAAAAAATAGGTGCCTGCAAGCCCGGCAAGCAAGGTGATGACCACCGAAACCCGCAGCTGGGCCAGGCCACTCCCGTCCCACGACGACCAGCCGAACCACGCGTCGGCCAGCGCGGTGCCGCCCAGGTAGCCCAGCACCATGCCGCATGCGGGCAGCGCAATGCCTGGGATACCAGCGGGCCAGCCAGTCGCGGCGTTGGAGGGGAACAGATGGCGCCCGAAATCGATGCAGGCCCAGGTCAGGCTGCCGATGGCCAGTGAATAGACAAGGGGGAGCTCATAGGGTCGCTCGGGCTGGACTGCATACTGAATGGCCGCGATCGCCAGGCAGAAGGCAAGTGTCTGCAGCAGATGCCGCAGCTTGTCGATCCAGTCGATTTTCGGGGCTTGCGCCGCTTTGGGCGCGGTGTCAGCCTCCATCGCGCTGGCGCTGCAACCGCTCGCGCTCCTTTTGCACCATGCGCTCGCGCAGGCTGCTGCCCGTGCCCAGCAAAAACACCGAGATACCGTGCAGCGCCAGCCCCAAACCCCAGCCTAACAGCGGGAAGATCGACCAGGGGCGGCTACCGAATCCATAGCGCGACAGGGCGAAGAGCGCCAGATTTACCAGCGTGAAGACCAGCGCGTGCAGGTACCAACCGAGCTTGGCGCCGGCACGCCTGCGGGCCAGCTGGTCAATCGCTTCGGGGGAGAGGGGTGTGGGCATAAGGAATTTTAGGCAAGGGCGGGTGTTCGTTTTTGGCGCACCGGGTGCAAAGTCCCGATTCATTGCGCGCGCTGTTGCAAGGGCTGCAGGTGCGCTGCAAAGAACGCCACGATGCGTACATCCATCTGTGGCAATGCGCTGCGGTCAAAGCCGGGCGGGTCGCCCAGCAGTTCGCGCTCCAAGTCATTGAGCAGGTGCAATGGGGGCATCGGCGACAGCATGGCGCCGTGGCTCGCGTTCGGAAGGTGGGCGATGTGCGTGCAGCGATCCTGGCAGGCGGCCAGCATGGCGCTGCTGTGAAAGCGCGGCACCTGGTTGGTGTCTTTTCCGGCGGTGACCAGGCCCAAGGGAATGCGCGGGGTGGCCAGGCTGTCCATGTCAAAGTCGGCGGCAAATGGCACGCTGGCCACGGCGGCCTGCACGCGCGGGTCGTGGTAGGTGTACAGGGTGTCGTCGCCAAAGCGATAACGTATGACAGCCAGTGCCACCGCCTTCTTCGGTCCATCCAGCAGGTTGCCGCGCAACCGGGTGGTGAAGCCCACGCAGGAAGAGAAATCCTCAGCGATGTGGGCTTCGCAATGCTGCTTGAAGCGTGCGGGTGACCAGCGGCCCCCGGCGAAAACCAGTGCAGTGTGGCCGCCGGCCGAGCCGCCAAAAATACCCACCTTGTCCAGGGCCAGAAGGGGTGCCAGCCGGGCATTCTGTGCCACGGTATCCACCGCGCGGGAGACCTCGGCGGGGCGTCGCTTCCAGCTCTCGGGGCCGGGGCTGGACGGGTCTTTGTAGTTGTCGCCTGCATGTTCGGGCAACGCCACCACGAATCCGGCCGTGACCAGCGCGCGGGCCAGATCGGTGTGCACCCAGGGGCTGCCGCCGGAGCCATGCGAGATGACAACCAGCCGGCCATTGCCTTGCACGGGGGTGCCTTGCCAGGCCAGTTGCAGCGGGAAGGGGCCGCGCTGAACGGGTTCGTCTGCTTCGCTGGCTGGGTAGAACACCGTGACGGGGCCGCCACCTTGGGCGCCGGGAAGTTCCATCAAACCCATACCCGCGTGGCCTGCCATGGTGGCTAAGACCAGGCAACATGCCATCAGTAGCTGCTTCATGAAGGTGTCTCTCCGGGGTTGGCGCACTCAGGAACGGCGGTCTTGGGCAACGATGCGATTGCGCTCTGCCTGCACCATGCGCGCGTGCAGATCGCTGCCTCCGGCCAGTAGAAACACGGACACACCATGCACCAGCAGGCCCAAGCCCCAGCCGAGCGCCGGGAACACCGCCCAGTTGCGGCCGCTGCTGGCCGACAGCGTGACCAGCAGCAGGTTGACCAGGAGGTACACGCTGGCGTGCATGTACCAGCCCATTTTGGCCTTGGCGCGGCGCTGCGCCAGGCGTTCGAGTGCGTCGGCGCTCAGGGGAAATGTGGTGTGGGTCATGGTGTTTTCCTTCAGGCGGTGGCGATGGAGTGCGCGTCGGGACTGGTTCTTGCCAGGCGCAGCAGCCGTCCAGTGCGCGCGGCAAACACGCCATTGAACGTGCCATACACCAGGGCAACCTGCAGGGCAACGTCGTTGTCATGCGCCAGCGGCGGCTGCAAAGCCAGCTCCACGCCCACCACGTACTTCACCAGAAAAATGCCCACGATGAGCAGCAGGGGCCAGGCGCTGCCGGGCAGGTAAAAGCGTTGGTTCGGAGCGTCGTAGCGTGCGCCTGCGGGTGGCGTGCGGTGCAGCCACAGCGAGACCGCTGCCACGGCACCGGCCGTGGCCAGCCAGGCGGCCAGAATGCCGGCGATCTGCGACGCGCCGCCAAAGGCGGAGGCCATGCCCCAGGCCGAAAACACCGCCATCGCAATCGGCATCAACAGCACCCGGCGCAAGCCGGCGCTGCGCGCAAAGCACTGGCTGGCGCCCAGCCAGATCAGGGCGGCAAGCAGCATCCACACCCAGTTGGGGGTGTGCTGGGCAATGGTGAGCAGCATCCGAGGTTGCTGTGTGACGAGGGTGAGAAGCATGGCGGAACCTTTCAAAATCAAGGAAGATGTCCGCTACTGTCGTTTTGTGCGCGGCCGCTGCCCAGGGCCTTGCGACGAAAGCCGAAAATTGCGTCGCGAAAGACCCTTGCACGGGCGCGAACGGCGCCGCCGTTCACCCGAAACTTTCGGGGTTTCTACGGGGTGGACTGGGCACAGAGCTGCTAAGCTGGGTTGAACAATCACTTACATTTTTGAGCTCGGCTCCCATGACCCCGGTTTTTGAAGCATGGCACTTTGCACCAAAGGCTGCGCGGCGGCGCCTGTTAGGTGGCCGGGGGCGGGCATGACGACTGAGTCCACCCTTGCATCCGACGCAGCCTGCTCACTGCCGCTTGGCCTGTCGGATACGGAGCTGCTGGCACTGATCACGCGCGACGTAGGTGCCACAGTGGGCGTCTTTAATCTGCAGCTTCGTTTGATCTACTGCAACGATGAATACGCGCGCTGGTTTGGCACCGAGCCTTCCCAAGTCATCGGAAAGACGGTGGGCGAGCTCTATGGTGAGGCCGATGGCTTGCGTATCCTGCCCCTCGTGGAGCGTGTGCGGGCAGGCGAGCGCCTGGAATACCAGCGATTGCTCACCAACCCCTACGGTGCCGAGGAGTGGCGCACCATCTGCCTGACTCCGGCGCGCAATGCCCAGGGCGCCATTGCTGGTTTCGTCGCTTCAGCGATCGACGTACACGAACTGCAGGTAGCGCTCAGTGCGCTGCGTGCGGCCAATCAGCGGCTGTCGTCGCACATCGACAACAGCCCTTTGGCGGTGCTGGAGATGGACCACGAACTGCGCCTCATCCACTGCTCGGAGCGTGCCGTTCAGTTGATGGGCTGGGAGCATCACGCGTCGGTGGAAGGCCGCCTGCTGCTGGAGCTGCTCAATGCGACGGATGCGCGCCTGAACCAGGCCCTGCAGCGCCTGCAGAGCGGTCAGGAATCCCAGAATCGCGAAGAAAATTCCTTTGTGCGTCGCGATGGCACCGAAATCCATGCCGAGTGGTTCAACTCGGCGCTGACAGACGCCACAGGTCGGGTCACGTCCATCATGACGCTGGTGCAGGACGTCTCGGCAAGGGTGCAGATGGCGCGCCAGCAATACCACCGGGCCAACCACGACGCGCTGACCGGCCTGGACAACCGGGCCTCTTTTCATGAGCGTCTGGAGAGATCGCTGGCGCGGGCGCGGCCTGCGGCCGACTTGCTGGCGCTGTTGTTCATCGATCTGGACGGTTTCAAGCGCATCAACGATCAGCAGGGTCACCAGGCGGGCGACGAAGTGCTGCGCATCGTCGCCCAGCGCCTGCTGCGCACGGTGCGAGAGGGAGACACCGTGGCCCGCCTGGGGGGCGACGAGTTCCTGGTCATGCTCGACAAGGACGTCACCTCGCTCGAACCCGAGCGCATCGGCCAGCGCATCATCGAAGCGCTGAGTCAGCCGATGATCGTAGACGGGCAAAACCTGGAGATTGGCGCAAGCATCGGTGTGGCGATGCACCCGCCGCTTCCAGGCCAATTGGAGGTGCTAATGAACCATGCAGACCAGGCGATGTATGCCGCCAAGCGGGCCGGCAAGGGGCGCTTGTTCCATGCGGAATCCGAAGGCGCTTGAGAGGCCGATCGGGTCGGGGACCGAACAGCATGGCAGCCCACCCCGCTCTACGCGCGCCGCGAAGACACGACGATACCGCCCACGATCAGCGCGAAGGCCGCTGCATGGTAGGCATGGGGTGCCTGGCCCAGGAATGCGGCCGATAGCAAGGCCGCAAACAGCGGAGTGAGGTTGGCAAAAAAACCCGCCACCGTAGGCCCTGCGCGCTGAACGCCGATTCCCCAGCAGCGGTAGGCGAGGACCGCAGGGCCGATGGCAATGAAGGCCAGGGCGGCAACCAGCGGCCAGCCCCAGACGATCTCGGTGCGTCCGGTTGCCCATTCGCCGCCTGCAAGCATGCCGGACCAACCCAGACCAAACACCAGTTGCGCCATCAGAAAGGCTGCCCAGTCGCCGCGCAGGCGTGCGGGCTCGCTGGTTTTCACCAGCAGCCAGCTATAGAAAGCCCAGCAGATGGTGGCGAGCAGCATGAAGACATCTCCCGGCACCAGGCGCAGCGCCAGCAGCGCGCTCCATTCTCCGCGGCTGAGCACCAGCAGCACGCCCGTCATGGACAGCAGAGCGCCGATCAGCTGGCGCTGCGAAATTCGCGTGCCGAAGAACAAGGCCCCCACCGCCAGCATCCACACCGGCATGCTGGAGCCCACCAAGGTCACGTTGATCGGCATGGAGGTCTGCAGCGCCATGTACTGAAACGCGTTGTAAAGCCCGATGCCCAGCAGCCCCAGCAGCGCGTAGCGGCGCCAGTGCGACCAAAGGCCGCTGTCGCGGCGCAGGACTTGGTGTGCCAGTGGCAGCAGCAGGGCAAAGGCGAGCAACCAGCGCAAAAAATTGAGTGTCAGCGGCGGCACCAGATCGTGCACCATGCGTCCCACCACGGCGTTGCCGGCCCACAGCAGGGGTGGAATGACAAGCAGCGCCGCTGTGCGGCCCCCAAGCTTTTCTTGCATGCCTTGACTGTAGCGGCCCTTCAGGGGCGAGCCTTGCAAAAACATGGCAGCATGAAAGACGTTTTACAGCACCCACAGGAGCCCCCATGAGCCTTGCCATACAGATTCGCCAGAACGGCGGCCCGGAAGAACTGCAACTGGTGGAGGTCCAGGTGGGCGATCCGGCGGCGGGGGAAATCCGCGTGCGCCACCATGCCATCGGCCTGAACTTCATCGACGTCTACCAGCGCACCGGCCTCTACCCTTTCCCCATGCCGCTGCAACTGGGCATGGAGGCGGCCGGCGTGGTCGAAGCGGTGGGCGAGGGGGTCACGCACCTGAACGTGGGTGATCGTGTGGCCTACGCCAGCAACCCGCCCGGCAGCTATAGCACCGAGCGTGTGATGCCCGCGCGCTGCGTCTGCCGCCTGCCCGAGGCGATCAGTTTCGAGACCGGCGCTGCCATGATGCTCAAGGGATTGACGGCGCAGTATTTGCTGAAGAAAACCTTGCCGGTGCAAGGCCTGCAGCGCGGCGACGCGGTGCTCTTCCATGCGGCTGCGGGTGGCGTGGGCCTGATTGCCTGCCAGTGGGCACGCGCCCTGGGTCTGGAGCTGATTGCCACCGCCGGATCGGACGCCAAATGCCAGCTCGCGCTGGCCAACGGTGCGGCGCATGCCATCAATTACAGCACCGAAGACTTTGCCGCGCGGGTCAAGGAAATCACCCAAGGCCAGGGCGTGAAGGTGGTGTACGACTCGGTGGGCAAGGACACCTGGGAAAAATCGCTCGACTGCCTGCGCCCCTTCGGCCTGATGGCCAGTTTTGGCAATGCCTCCGGGCCGGTGCCGCCGTTTGCGCCGGCGTCACTGGGCGGGCGCGGCTCGCTCTATGTGACGCGCCAGACCTTGTTTACCCACATTGCCACGCGCGCGAGTACGCAGGCCATGGCGGACGAACTGTTCGCGGTCGTCGAGAGTGGGCAGGTCAAGATTCATATTGCACAGCGTTATGCGCTGCGCGATGTGCAGCAGGCGCACCGCGATCTGGAAGCACGCAAGACCACGGGGTCAACGATTCTGACGGTGGACTGAGGCGTTTTTGCAAACCCGCATGGGCTTGGGCGAGTCGCTCAGCACGGGTATGGCGCCAAGCCGCGCCGCATGCGTGCCCGCTCGCAGGCCTCGGAGCCCGCGGCAAATTCCCGGCAGGGTGAAGGCCGCCACTCGTAGATCGCACAGGCCGCGCGCTTGCCTATGGTGCCGGTCAGCGCAGCGCATCGGGGGGGGCTGTGGTCGGTGCCGCGCATTCGGCAGAAGGTGTCGGTGACATCCACCGTGAGGCCATCCGGCACCGCACCGCCGTGGTCGCTGCGCTCGAAGACCGAAAAATCCACCCGAAAGCTCGCGCAGCAGGCGCCGCAGCTCAGGCAAGGGTGCAAAGAATTGGGGTCAGATTCCAATTAATTTCCGTGCATGCGATTTAGGCTTCGGCGCGCAGCCTGCGGCTGCTTCACATCCGCTGCGCGGATAGGAGCCTGCGCCGAAACAGGATGCCGGCGCTGGCGCGCCACCGGCTTGCATTTCATGCAACCCGGCCGAGCAGAAGGTACTCCATGAGTGCCTTCTGCACGTGCATGCGATTTTGGCTTCGGCGCGCAGCCTGCGGCTGCTTCACATCCGCTGCGCGGATAGGAGCCTGCGCCGAAACAGGATGCCGGCGCTGGCGCGCCACCGGCTTGCATTTCATGCAACCCGGCCGAGCAGAAGGTAC
>JAGNYI010000001.1:202201-221239 GCA_017985015.1 Giesbergeria sp.
TCCATGAGTGCCTTCTGCACGTGCATCCTGTTTTCCGCCTCGTCCCAGACGACGGATTGGGGGCCGTCGATGACGTCGGCGGCGACTTCCTCGCCGCGGTGGGCCGGCAGGCAGTGCATGAAGAGGGCGTCGGGGCGGGCGGCGGCCATCATTTCCTGGTCTACGCACCAGTCGGCAAAGGCCTTTTTGCGCGCCTCGTTCTCGGCCTCGTAGCCCATGCTGGTCCAGACGTCGGTGGTGACCAGGTCTGCGTCCTTGCAGGCGTCCAGCGGGTTGCTAAAAAATTGATAGCTACCAGCGCTTGTCCCGTCTGCGCCAACGGCCATTTTCTCGTCAATTTCGTAGCCGCGCGGCGTGCTGACGTGCACTTTGAAGCCGAGCAGGGCGGCGGCTTGCAGCCAGGTGTTGGCCATGTTGTTGCCGTCGCCTACCCAGGCCACCGTCTTGCCGGCCAGGCAAGCCAGGTCGGGCTTGCCTTCCGAATTCGTGCCGCGGTGCTCAAGAAAGGTAAAGATGTCGGCCAGGATCTGGCACGGGTGGAACTCGTTGGTCAGGCCGTTGATGACGGGCACACGCGAATGTTCGGCAAAGCGCTCGATCTTGGTCTGCTCAAAGGTGCGGATCATCACCAGGTCGACCATGCGGCTGATGACCTTGGCACTGTCCTCAATGGGCTCGGCGCGGCCGAGCTGGCTGTCGCCGGTGGTCAGGTGCACGACGCTGCCGCCCATCTGGTACATGCCGGCCTCGAAGCTCACGCGGGTGCGCGTGCTGGCCTTCTCGAAAATCATGGCCAGCGTGCGGTCCACCAGCGGGTGGTGCTTTTCGTAGGACTTGAACTTCTTCTTGATCAGCGCAGCGCGCTCGAAGAGGTACGCGTACTCGTTGGCATCCAGGTCATTGAATTGAAGATAGTGTTTCATGGCATCAGGCGCACTGTGCGCTTCATTCGGCCAGCAGAGCCTGCACCAGGGGGGCAAGCCGTGTGGCGATTTCATCGGCTTCGTCGGGAGTGAGGATCAGGGCGGGCACGATGCGGATCACATTCTCAGCCGTCACGCTGATCAGCAGCCCGGCCTCGGCGGCGCGTGCCACCAGTGCGCCGCAGGGCTTGGCCAGCTCTACGCCGATCATCAGGCCCTGGCCGCGAATCTCCTTCACGCCCGGCAAGCCTCCCAGCTCGCGCTGCAGCGCCGCCATCAGATGCTGGCCCACCCCTGCGGCGTTCGACAGCAGGCCGTCTTCTTCCATGATGCGGATGGTCTCGTTGCCGGCCCGCATGGCCAGCGGGTTGCCGCCAAAGGTGGTGCCATGGTTGCCCGGTTGCAGCACCTCGGCCGCCTTCGGGCCAGTGACCACGGCGCCGACGGGTACGCCCGAGCCCAGGCCTTTGGCCAGTGGCATCACGTCGGGCACGATACCGGCCCATTGGTGGGCAAACCACTTGCCGGTGCGGCCCATGCCGCACTGCACTTCGTCGATCATCATCAGCCACTCGCGTTCGTCGCACAGCTGGCGCAGCTCGCGCAGGTATTCCACGCGCATGGGGTGTACGCCGCCTTCGCCCTGAATCGTCTCGAAGAACACGGCGACGACGTCCGGGTTGCCTTCGGTCGCGGCCTTGATGGCGGCAATGTCGTTGATCGGTACGCGGATGAAGCCCTCGACCAGCGGGCCGAAGCCGCTGTGGATCTTCGGGTTGCCGGTGGCCGACATGGTGGCAATCGAGCGGCCATGGAAGGCCTTCTCGTACACGACGATCTGCGGCTTGGCGATGCCGCGGTCTACCCCGTACTTGCGGGCAATCTTCAGTGCGGCCTCGTTGGCCTCCAGCCCTGAATTGCAGAAAAACACCTTGCTCATGCCCGAGAGCTGCACCAGCTTGGCGGCCAGCTGCTCCTGGCCAGGGACGTGGTAATAGTTGGAAGTGTGGATCAGCTTGCCGATCTGGTCACACAGCGCCGGCACGAGTTGCGGGTGGTTGTGGCCCAGCGTATTGACCGCAATGCCGGCCAATGCGTCGAGGTATTCCTTGCCGTTCACGTCCCACACGCGGCAGCCCTGGCCGCGCTCAAGCGCGATCGGCACGCGGCCATAGGTGTTCATCACGTGGGGCGAGGCAGCCTCGATCAATGCAGTCATGCGGGGTTCTCCAGGGCGGGCGCGGTGGCTCGCGCCAGCGCAAAAATGAGAGGCAATTCTAGGGCGGATGCTGCGCTGCGCTGTTGACGATTGCGCATCACTGCAATGCGGCAGCAAGCCGAGCTTGCTGCGTGGGGGCCTTGAATATGGCAATAGCTCTTATATAAGAGTTAGAATTCCTGCTGCGCCGCAACAAGTATTTTCAGCACCTCGATTGCCCAGCCGATGGCCCATTCCTCGTCTCCAGAAGTCTTTATCCAGGGCCTCACGTCCAGTGGCAAGACTTTTCGTCCGAGCGATTGGGCCGAGCGCCTTGCGGGCGTGATGAGCAGTTTTCGCCCTGGCGGCGCACAGCCGGGCAGCCACCTGCGCTACTCGCCCTGGTGCATCCCCAAGGTCATCAATGGCGTGAAATGCGTAGTGGTCAACCCGGCGCTGCGCGACTATGAGCCCATGGCCTGGGATTTCGTGATGAACTTTGCGCGCGACAACGATCTGCAGGTGGCCGAGGCGTGTTTGCTGCCGGATATGCCGGTGGGGACGAAGCGCTGAGCATCCCTTGACATGCGGAAGGCAGCGCCGCCACGGCCTGTGCCAAGGTCTGCCCCCAAAGCAGCGGGGTGCCAGCAAAGGCGCGCTGCGCGCAAACATCCGTTGAAGTGTCGAGGACAGAGCTGCCATGGCTCACGCCGCGTCAGGTCTGTCCCCGAGGTATTCGGGTGCCAGCAAAGGCGCGCGTCGCGCGCTTGGGGCAAGCCCAACAAAAAAAGCCGTCTTGCGACGGCTTTTTTGCTTTGCTGGCAGCGCACCCGTGTCAAACGGCGGGCGGCGATGCCACCCGGGCTGTTTGCCTGCTGGGGCAGGCGGTGAATTTAAGCTGCGAGTGCCAAGGCTTTCACCTTGGTGGACAGGCGGCTCTTGTCGCGGGCGGCCTTGTTCTTGTGGAAGATGCCCTTGTCGGCAATGGTGTCGACCACTGCTTGCATCTTGCCAAAGAGTTCGGTGGCCTTGGTTTTGTCGCCGGCGAGAACGGCTTTTTCAACGTTCTTGACTGCCGTGCGGTATTTGGAGCGCAGCGAGGTGTTGGCTGAGTTGAGCTTGGTGTCCTGACGGACGCGTTTGCGGCCCGACGCGAGGCGTGGGTTCTTTTTCTTGGGCTTGGTGGATGCCATGGTAAGTATTCCTAGGGTCTGAGGATGTTGCCAGCGAAGCCCGCCATTATAGCCTGCGGGCCTTTTACCAGTGGTTGCCTCGTTCCCGGCAAAGGCAGCGCATACACTTCGCAGCCTGTGTCCCTGCTCAAAGCTGCATCCACCGTTTCGCTGCTCACCCTGGCGTCCCGCGTCACGGGCCTGGTGCGCGATCTGCTCATGGCGTCCATTTTCGGCGCCAATGCGCTGACCGACGCCTTCAACGTCGCCTTTCGCATCCCCAATCTGTTTCGCCGGCTCTTTGCCGAAGGCGCTTTCAGCCAGGCCTTTGTGCCGGTATTGGCTACCACGCGCGCGCAGCAGGGGGATGACGCCACCCGCGTCCTCATCGGCAGCGTGGCCACTGTGCTTGCGTGGGCGCTCCTGGTCACCTGCATTCTGGGCGTGATCGGCGCGCCGGTGCTGGTCTGGGCCCTGGCCAGCGGTTTGCGCCAGAGCCCGGAAGGCTATGCCGGCGCCGTGCTGATGACGCGCTGGATGTTCCCTTACATCGGTTTCATGTCTTTGGTGGCGCTGTCTGCGGGCATTCTGAATACCTGGAAGCACTTTGCTGTGCCCGCGGCTTCGCCCGTATTGCTTAATTTTTCCATGATTGCGGCTGCCTGGTTTGGCGCTCCGCTGTTTCGCGGCTGGGGCATCGAGCCGATCTATGCGATGGCAGGCGGCGTGGTGCTGGGCGGCGTACTGCAACTGGCCATTCAGGTGCCGGCATTGATGCGGCTGCAGTTGCTGCCGCGCATTGGCTTGAGTCTTGCCGCTCTGCGCGACGCATGGAGTGACCCCGGAGTGCGCCGAGTGCTCACGCTCATGGCGCCTATTTTGTTGGGCGTCGGAGTGGCGCAAATCTCGCTGCTGATCAACACACAGATTGCTTCGTATCTGGCGCCGGGCAGTGTCACCTGGCTGTTCTACGCCGACCGCCTGATGGAGTTCCCTACCGCGCTGCTGGGCGTGGCCCTCGGGGTGGTGTTGACGCCGCAGCTCACCGCTGCGCGTGCCGCAGGCGATGCGCAGCGCTATTCGTCCATGCTCGATTGGGGCCTGCGCATCGTGGTGCTGCTGGCGGTGCCCAGCGCCGTGGCGCTGCTGACATTTGCCACGCCCCTCGTGGCTACGCTGTTCCACCACGGCGAGTTGCAGGCGAGCGACGTGGTGGAAATTGCGCTGGCGCTCTCGGGCTATGGCGCTGGCTTGTTGGGCCTGGTGGCGATCAAGGTGCTCGCGCCGGGCTACTACGCGAGCCAGGATGTGCGCACGCCAGTCAAAATTGGCATTGCCGTGCTGGTGATCACGCAACTGCTCAACATCATGCTGGTGCCGCGCATGGCCCACGCCGGGCTGGCGCTGTCCATTGGCTTGGGGGCGCTGGTCAATGCGCTGTGGCTGCTCATCGGCCTGCTGCGCCGCGGCAGTTTCCAGCCCGCGCCGGGCTGGGGGCTCTTTGGCGCACAGGTAGCGGCCGCCAGCCTGCTGCTGGGTGCCCTGCTGTCGTGGGTGTCGGCGTATTTCCCCTGGATCGCTCTGGGCGACGCAGGTGGCAAGCGCGTGCTCTTGCTTGCCGCCTGGATGGCGGTGGCGGCGGTGCTGTATTTCGGCGTACTGCGCATGGCCGGCCTGCGGGTGGGCTCACTGGTACGGCGATAGTGCGGCGCTGACCTACGTGCAGACCGGCGGCCCTGCCGCTACCATGGCGCCATGCCGCTGAGCCTCGCCCTTCCCACGCCGCTCGAATACTTCGCCTCGCTGGTGCAAAGCGACGCGCAGTTTCCCCTTCTGGAAGCGGCCGCCAGCGTGGCCATGGACGACTACCCGGCCCTGGACGTGCAAAGTCTGCTGGGGGATATGGATCTGCTCTGCGCGCGCCTTTCGCGCAAGGTGGCGCGCGATGCGCCCGCGCTGGAACGGTTGCGCGCTGTGAACCAGTTTTTTTTCACTGATCTGGGCTTCGCCGGCAACGTCAACGACTACTACGACGCCGAAAACAGCTACCTCAACAGCGTATTGCGCACGCGCCGTGGCATCCCCATCAGCCTGGCCATTCTCTGGCTTGAAATGGCGCAAAGTGTGGGCCTGCACGTGCGCGGGGTGGCTTTCCCCGGGCATTTCATGGTCAAGGCCTTGCTGCCACGCGGGCAGGTGCTGATGGACCCCTTTACTGGCGAATCGCTCTCGCGCGAAGAACTGGTGGAGCGCCTCCAGCCCTTTCAGCCCAGCGGCAGTGCCGAGGGTGAGCCGCCGCTGGGTCTTTACCTGCAGGCTGCGCAGCCGCGCGAAATCATGGCGCGCATGCTGCGCAACCTCAAGGAAGTGCACCGCGCCAGCAGGGATTGGCACCGCTTGCTGGCGGTGCAGGAGCGTCTGGTGGTGCTGCTGCCCGCAGCTTGGGACGAGGTGCGCGACCGCGGTCTGGCGCACGCCGAATGCGGCAACCCGGGGCTTGCCGTGGCCGATCTGGAGACCTATCTGGCGCATGTGCGCGGCGACGGCAACACCGAGATCCTTGCGGACCGGCTGCAGCTTTTGCGCCGTGCGCTGGGCTGACGGGCTGTTTCCTCTGCGTGCGCTCGCCCATCACGGCTCCGGTTCGTCGGTGCCTCGCTAAGCCATGGCGCGCCGATCTGCTTCGCCCCTGCTCGCCCTGGCGCGTGCTTACCAGCGCAATGTCCGCGCCCTGGCCCGTGCGGCACGGCTTGCACGCCCCCCGGCTGCTGCGCTGCTTGTGTCCGCGCGCAAGCGCCCCAAAGCACGCAAGCCGGCCGTCCCAAAGCGTGCCCAGCCGGCTGCTGCAGCGCTGGGTCAGTGGCTGGCGGGCGTTGCACCCGGACCCGCCGGTGCACGCCGCTACCACCTGTATGTGCCGCCCGGCGTCAACGCGGCCAGCCGCACACGCCTGCCGTTGTTGGTGATGCTGCATGGCTGCGGCCAGACGGGTCACAGCTTTGCCGCCAGCACGCGCATGAACCAACGCGCCGCGCGCGAGCGTTTTCTGGTGCTCTACCCCGAGCAGGAACGCATGGCCAATGCGCAGGGCTGCTGGAACTGGTTTGAACGCCGCAGCGGCCGGGCCGACTCCGAAGCCGACACGGTGCTCTCTGCCATCGACCAGGTGGCGCGGCGTTACGCGGTGCATCCTGATCGCGTCGGTGTTGCCGGGCTGTCGGCCGGTGCCAGCATGGCAGCCTGGTTGGCGCTGCGCGCGCCACAGCGTTTTTGCGCCGTGGCCATGCATTCGGGTGCGGCGCCTGGCAGCGCGCAATCAGCGGCGACGGCGTTCTCGGCGATGCGGGGCGACCGCCCGCCACGCGGGCCTGAAGCCGCAAGCGGCGCGGGTGTGCCTGCGGCTACGGGGCCCTTGCTGCCGCCACTTCTTCTGCTGCATGGCGACGCCGACCCGGTGGTGTCGGTGCGCAGCGCGCGGCACACGGCCGCCTGGTGGGCGCAGGCGCTGGGCGCGCGCACCGGTGCGCCGCGCATGCAACAGCGCGGTGCACGCCGTGCCACCCGCTTGACGGAGTTTCGCGCACGCGGCCAGGTACAAGTGGCGCTGCGGGAAATCGAAGGCCTCGGCCACGCCTGGAGTGGCGGGGCCCCGCGCGTGCCCTACAGCGACCCGACGGGACCCGACGCCACGGCGCTGGTCTGGGCGTTCATGGAGCGGCAGTTCGCCAGTACGCCCTAAGTGCGGGTCACGGCGGTAAAAGTCTTAATAAAAAATGCTTCTAGCGCTTTATGCATAAGCGCTAGAAGCTATCTTTTAAATAGCAAAAAACCTGAAGTTATCCGCCGGGCGCTTTCACGCACAGCACCGGGCAGGACACCGTCATCAGCAGCTCCTGGGCCACACTGCCCAAAAGCAGCTTGCCGACGGCAGTGCGCCTGCGCAGGCCGATGACCAAAAGCGAGACATCGCCCTCTTCGACCAGGGCATCAATTTCCTCCACGGCGGTCTTGCCGCGGACGAACTGTTTGAACTCTCCCTTGACGTCTTTGGCGGCAAGCAAACCTTCGATGCGCTCCACTTCATAGCCGGGCGCCAGCGCTGGATCTTCCTGCTGGCCGCCGGGGCCTGCGTTCACGATCAGCAGGTGTTCCTGGCGTTCCTTGGCAATCTCAATGCCCTTGTCCAGTGCGGCCCAGCCTTCGGGGCGGGGCGCGTATGCGACGAGAATGGTCATGTTCAGTGTCTCCTGGGAAAGTTGGGTAGTGAAAAGGCATCGCTGAGTGCGTCTGGCCGGTCCGCATCGGCCTGCGTCAGACCGATCTGCGCATGGTAGCGCAGGTTTTCAGTGCGCTTGGCGGCCGGACTGGGACGGTGTTCCGCTGCGACCGAACTGGTGCCAGGCCCGGCGCAGTTGCGTGTCCGAGTTGAAGCCCGCCAGCGCTGCCGCCTGCGTGACTTGGTGGCCCGCGCGCAAGGCCGCCTCGGCCGTTGCGAGCCGGATGCGGCGCAGCCAGGCCAGTGGCGCAATGCCCGCGTGCTCTACGAACAGGCGCGTCAGGTGGCGCGGCGAAGTGCAGGCGACGGCGGCCATGGCCGCGACGCTCCATTCCTGCTGCGGCGCCTGGGCCACGGCGTCCTGCACACGGTGCAGCGCCGCGTGCAGGTGGTTGCGGTGGTCCAGAAAGGGCGAGAACTGCGGGTCTTCGGGCCCGCGCCGCTGCGCCAGCACCAGCGTTTGCGCCACGTGTGCGGCAATCGCCGGACCGCAGGTTTCGGCGATGCGGTGCAGGGTGAGATCCATGCCGGTGGCCACGCCGGCACTGCTGTAGAGCGCGCCGTCGCTCACAAACACGCGGTTGGCGACCACGTCGCAGCGCGGTTCGGTGGCCGCGAGTTCGTCCAGATGCTGGTGGTGCGTGGTGGCGCGCCGGCCTGCGAGCAGGCCCGCATGCGCGGCCAGCACCGCGCCGGCGCAGACGGTGAGCAGTTCCAGCCGGCCCGCCACCAGGCGCAGGCCGCGCAGCCAATGCAGCAGGCTCAGGGCGTCTTCGTCCGCCACGTCGATGCGCTTGCCGGTCATCCCCACGACGACCACCCAGGAAGGCACCGGCAGACTGGCCGGCAAAGGTTCCAGGCCGCTGAGCTGCAAGCCGACCGAGCTGGTGAGCGTGGGTTGGGGCGCCGTGAAGTGCAGCACAAAGCGCTCGGGCTCACCCTGGTCGGCCAGCCAGGTGTTGGCGCTGCGCAGCGCTTCGGCCGGACCCGCCCAGTCCAGCGCCAGGCTGCCGCGCAGCAGGGCAAACCAGACGTGGATGGGCTCTGCAGCGGCGGGGCGCGTCATGCGCTGGCGCGCTCCAGTGCTTCGTCCACTGTACACAGCGTGGCAAAGCGTCCCGCCAGCACCGTCGCCGTGCGCGCCTTGATGTCGGCCGCGCAAAGCGGCGCGCCGTCCGGCTGCACCATGTCCCAGGTGAGCGTCGCGTCGGGAACGAAGTCGACCGCCCAGCCCAGATCGGAGGCGTGGCGCGTGGTGGTCTCGCAGCATTGCTCGGTGCGGATGCCGCTGACGATCAGCCGGCCGATGCCGTTTGCGGTCAGCCACACGTCCAGGCCCGTTCCCACCAGCGCACTGTGGCGCGATTTGGTGAAACTGGCAGCGGCGTCGAATGCCATCAGGCCGTCCAGCGGCCGCACCTGGCCAGACACCTGGGCAAAGGGGTTGTCCACCTGCTCTGGGCCATCGCTGTGCAGCACGCGCACCACGGGAATGCCGCGCTGCGTGCAGCCGGCGATCAAGGCGTTCTGCGCCCGCAGATAGGCCGGCAAAGCGGTGTCCGTGAAGTACGGGCGGTGGCGAAACGATTCCTGGACATCGATCACAATCAGACAGGTTTTCATGGTGCAGTTCCTTGAGAAGGCCAACAGGGAACGCTTATGGTGCCTGCGCCAGGCCGGAATTGACAGTCTGGGATGCGACCAGATTCGATCAAATCAGGACATTATTCAAACCAAAGCTCCTGCGGCCAGCTCTTTCTTCAGGTAGGCGTAGAACAGGGGCGCCGCCACCAGGCCAGCGGGGCCAAACACCGCTTCGGCCACGAACATCACCGTGAGCAGTTCCCACACCGCCATGTGCGTGCGCTGCCCGACTACGCGCGCGTTGATGACGTATTCGGCCTTGTGAATCAGCACCAGAAAGCCCAGGCAGGCGGCGGCGGCTTGCGGCGAGACGGACAGCGCGACGATGGTGATCACGGTGTTGCAAAGCAGGTTGCCCACGATGGGGATCAGACCGGCCACGAAAGTCAGTGTGACCAAGGCCGCGGTGTAGGGCAGGCGCTCGCCCCACAGCGGCATCAGGAACATCAGGAAGATGGCGGTCAGCGCCGTGTTGAATGCGGCAATCCAGATCTGCGCGGCGACGATCTGCCGAAAGGCCTCGCCAAAGTGCCGCAGGCGCGTGGCCAATGCCAGGGCCAGGGGGCCGCTGTTCGCCGGCAGGGTCCGCACGGCAGCCAGCGCGCCAATCAGCAGGCCCACGTAAGCGTAGAGCAGTCCGCTCAGCCAGGCGCGCCCCGCCATGGCAAGGGCACCGGCCTTGGCGGCCAGGTAGCTGGCAATGGTGCGCTGAATGGCATCGGCGCCATCGGGCAGATGCGCCGCCACGTCGGGCGGGAGCTTGTCGCGCAGTTCGAGCACGGTGCGCGCCATGTAGTCCAGCAATTCGCGGTACTGCTGCGGCGCATCAACGATGTAGCCACGCGAATGGGTGACGCCAAAAATCAGCACACCCAGGGGTACCAGCATCACCAGCGCGGCGGCCAGCACCTGCGCGCCGCGTGGCTGTGACGTCTGGCGGCGGGCCCTCGGCCACGCCATGGCAAACCAGCGTGTGAAGGCGCGCGTGAGCAGAAAACCCAGACACAGACACAGCAGGCCGGGTAGCAGGCCGCGCCACATCACAAGCAGCAGGCCTGCGGCCATCAGCAGATAGCTGGCCAGCGCCACCCCGCGCGGTGCGTGGGTGGGCGCTGCGGGGGAGCGCTGCGGCGCGTGCGCCATGGTGTTGGCGTGCTTCAGGCTACGACAACAGCCGCGCCCGCGCCGCGCGCAGCGATGCTGCCCAGCCGGTGCACTGTTTCGCCGGCCGCTGCCAGTTGGCTGGCGACAGCCTGCGCATCCTCGGGCGCCACCACCAGCACCATGCCGATACCGTTGTTGAAGGTGCGGTTCATCTCTTCGTCGGAAATGGCCGCCGTGGCCTGCAGCCAGGCAAACAGCTCGGTCTGCGGCCAGCTCCCTGCGGTGAGATGCGCGGCCAGGCCTTCGGGCAGCACGCGGGGAATGTTCTCCAGCAAGCCGCCGCCAGTGATGTGTGCCAGCGCCTTGATGCCGCGGCTGCCGCCTTCTTCCACCGGGTGCGCCGCCAGCGCGGCCAGCATGGGTTTGACGTACAGGCGCGTGGGCTCCATCAGGGCCTGGCGAAACGGCTTGCCGTCCAGCGTTGCCGGCAGCGCGCCAGACCCTTCGGCGCGCGCAATGCACTTGCGCACCAGGCTGAAGCCGTTGGAATGTGCGCCACTGGATGCCAGGCCCAGCACCACGTCGCCCGCGCGCACCTCGGTGCCGTCAAGAATTTTCGATTTTTCCACTGCGCCGACGGCAAAACCCGCCAGGTCGTATTCGCCGGCCGGGTACATGCCAGGCATCTCGGCCGTCTCGCCGCCGATCAGCGCGCAGCCCGAGAGCTCGCAGCCGCGGGCGATGCCGCCCACCACGGCAGCGGCGGTGTCCACATCGAGCTTGCCGCAGGCGAAATAGTCCAGGAAGAACAGCGGTTCGGCGCCCTGGACCAGCACGTCGTTGACGCTCATGGCCACCAGATCGATGCCCACCGTGTCGTGCATGTCCCATTCAAAAGCCAGCTTGAGCTTGGTGCCCACACCGTCGGTGCCGCTCACCAGCACCGGCTCCTGGTAGCGCTTGGGCACTTCGAACAGGGCGCCAAATCCGCCAATCCCTGCCAGAACGCCTTCCCGCATGGTTTTTTTGGCCAGCGGCTTGATGCGGTCCACCAGCGCGTCGCCGGCAACGATGTCCACCCCCGCGTCCTTGTAGGAAATGGGTGCGCTGGAGTGGGATGGCGTGGTGGAGCTCATGGGGGAAGATGAAGTAACTTGAGAAGAAGCGTCGGGCGCGCGAAAGGACGAATTTTAGGCGACCCCACTGGGCGACCCCCTCGGGCACGACTGCGCGGCGCGCTGCAGCCGCAGTTCCGGGGTGGGGCTGTCGGCACGCCGCATTAAAATGCGAATTTTTGCGGCGCAGTCCGCTGGGCCGCTGGCGTCTCGTCTGGTCCACCTGCGGCTCCGCCCCATCCACCGCGCTCCTCCCTTCGTGAACCCCTGCATTGCCATCCCTTGCACCGCCCACCTCGGCTTGCGCTGGCGTGGACGCGTCGGCCGCGCATGAAGCAGCTTGCACTCGATATCGGCCTGGCGCCCATGCCCACCCTGGAGGCATTTTTTGGTGGCCCCAACGCGGCTGCGCTGCAGCACGTGCGCATGGCCATTGCGGGCGGCAGCGCCCGCTCGCCCGTGCCGACCTACCTGTGGGGCGAGTCGGGCACCGGAAAAACGCATTTGCTTCGCGCAGTGCGCGAAGCCCTGCGCGAACAGGGGGCCAGCTGCGGCTGGTGCGACGCCGGTACCGATCGGCCGCCTGCCTTTGATGAAAACTGGTCGGCCGTGCTGCTCGACGACGTCCATCTCTACAGCACGCATCAGCAGGCCCAGGCCTTCAACTGGTTCGTCAACGCCCTGAACCCGGCCAGCGGCGCGCCGCGCTGGGTGTTGGCGGCGGGCCAGGTACCGCCGGCCGACCTGCCGCTGCGCGACGATTTGCGCACGCGGCTGGGCTGGGGCCATATCTTTCAATTGCAGTGGCTCGATGAGGTGGAGCGGCGGGCCGTGCTGCGCCAGCACGCGGACGCACGCGGCATTTTTCTGGGGGACGAGGTGATTGCCTTCATGCTCAGCCGCTTCTCGCGCGATTTGGGCAGCCTGATGCAACTGCTCGATCGCCTCGACCGCCATGCCCTGCGCAAGCAGCGTGCCATCACGGTGCCGCTGCTCAAGGACATGCTGGGCTCCGAATAGATTCATGAACCCATCCACCGCGCCGGACGCACCGGCCTTGCCCCGACTGGTCCTGTTTGATCTGGACCACACGCTGCTCCCCATTGATTCTGATTTCGAATGGGGCGAGTTCACGCAGCGCATCGGCTGGACCGACCCGGTGGAATTCGGCCGACGCAATGCCGAGTTTTATGCGCATTACCAGGCCGGCACCCTGGACGTGCACGACTACGTGCGCTTTGCCACCGAAGCGCTGTGCCGGCGCGGGCCCGAGGCAGGCGCTGCGGCGCAGGCGCAGTTTCTGCGCGAGGTGGTGGAGCCGGCCATCCGCCCGCAGGCACTGGCGCTGGTGCGCCAGCACCAGCAGGCGGGCGATACGGTGCTTATCATCACCGCCACCAACGAATTCGTCACCCGCCCCATCGCGCGATTGTTGGGTGTGCAGGAGCTGCTGGCGGTGGAACTGGAGCGCGATGCATCGGGCTGGTTCACGGGCGCGATTCGCGGCGTGCCTTCGATGCGTGAGGGCAAGGTGCTGCGCATGGAACAATGGCTGCTTGCGCGGGGCCTCCACTGGAGCACGGTGCACAGCACGTTTTACAGCGACTCGATGAACGATCTTCCCTTGCTCGAGTGCGTCAACGCGCCCGTGGCCACCAACCCCGACGCGCGCCTGCGCGCCCTTGCGACGCAGCGCGGCTGGCGCATCCTGGACCTGTTTCCACAGGGCTGAACAAGCCCACCTCAAACCATGATCAAAAATTTCATCGACAAGCTGCTCTCCAAGGCCGGCTCCGGTGCGCGCAAGCGCCCGGCAAACCCCTACGGCAAGCGCGTCGAGGTGCCCGCCTCGGTGCATGGCATCGACCCGGCGCGTGTGGACCGGCGCGCCATCGACGTGGTGCGCACCCTGCAGCAGGCCGGTTTCGAGGCCTACATCGTCGGCGGTGCGGTGCGCGATATGTTGCTGGGCCTCAAACCCAAGGATTTCGACGTCGCCACCAACGCCACGCCCGAGCAGGTCAAGGGCTTGTTTCGCCGTGCCTTCATCATCGGGCGGCGCTTTCGCATCGTGCATGTGGTGCACGGGCGCGGGCGTGAGAACGAGGTGATTGAGGTCTCCACCTTCCGCGCCTACCTCGACAACGCGGCGGCTGAGCAGGTCGCCGGCAACGAGAAAACCTCGCGCGCGGCCTTGGCTGGCATGCAGCACGCCGTGGACTCGACTGGCCGCGTGCTGCGCGACAACGTCTGGGGCCCGCAGGACGAAGACGCTACGCGGCGCGACTTCACCCTGAACGCCATGTACTACGACCCCGAAAGCCAGATCTTGGTCGATTACCACAAGGGCATCGAGGACGCCAAGAAGAAAACGCTGCGCATGATCGGCGACCCGGCCACACGCTACCGCGAAGACCCGGTGCGCATCATCCGCGCAGTGCGCTTTGTCGCCAAGCTGGCCGCCCTGGGCTTTACGCTCGAGCCCAAAACCGCCGCACCGCTGGTGCAGTCGCAGCAGCTACTGGCCGACGTGCCGCAAAGCCGCATGTTCGACGAGATGCTCAAACTCCTGCAGACGGGGCACGCCATTGCCACCATCGAGCAGCTCAAGAAGCTGGGCCTGGCCAAGGGCATCTACCCGCTGCTGGACGTGGTGGTGGAGCGCGGCGACACGCCCTTTGTGCTGGCCGCCCTGACCGACACCGACCGCCGCGTGAAGGAAGGCAAACCCGTTGCGCCGAGCTTTCTGCTCGCCTGTGTGCTGTGGCAAGACGTCAAAGCCGGCTGGGAGCGGCGCCTGGGGCAGGGCGAGCCCGCGCTGCCGGCGCTGCAGGACGCCATCGACCAGGTGTTTGAGCGCCGCATTGGCGACGTGTCGGGCCGCGGCAAGCTGGCCGCCGACATGCGCGAAATCTGGGTCATGCAGCCGCGCTTTGAAAAACGCGCCGGCCGAGTACCCGAAAGCATGGTGGCGCAGCTGCGCTTTCGCGCCGGCTTCGACTTCATGCGCCTGCGCGCCGACATCGGCGAGGTGGACGAAGCCCTGGCCAGTTGGTGGCAGGAGTACAGCACCGCCGACGAATTCCGCCGCGAAGATCTCATGGAGCAAGCGCGGGAAGAGCAAAAGTCCCGCAGCCGCTCCGCACCGCCACCAGCGCGGCGCGTGCCGCGCGATGCGCCGGCTGCAGCGGCCCACGGCGGTGCACCAGCGGGCACACCCCAGGACGAACCGATGGAGGGCGCCGCCACCGGCGCGCCAAAGAAGCGCCGCCGCCGTCGCCGCAAGCCGGGCGGGGGCGGCGAAGGCAGCGCGGCTTCTGCTGCGCCGCACGACCATGCGCCGGACGCGGGCGACTAACAGCCGCACCGTCGGTCTGGCCCCCGCGTGAACCCGCCCACCACCGCCTGGATCGGTCTGGGCGCCAACCTGGGTGAGCGCGCTGGCACGCTGCGCACGGCGCTCGCCGCCCTGGCGGCCCTGCCGGGCACGCGCCTGCTGCGCGTCTCCTCGCTGTACCGCAGCGCGCCGGTGGACGCTGGCGGCCCCGACTACCTCAACGCCGTGGCCGAAATCGCTACGGACCTGCCGCCGCACGACTTGCTGGCCGCCCTGCAAGCCATCGAGCACGCGGCGGGCCGGGAGCGCCCCTACCGCAACGCGCCGCGCACGCTGGACCTGGATATCCTGCTGTATGGCGATCTGCAATCGGCCGATGCCACGCTGACGCTGCCGCACCCGCGTTTGCACGAGCGGGCGTTTGTGCTGCTGCCACTGGCCGAGCTGGCACCTGAGCGGGTGTTGCCGCAGTGGCTGGCGAGCGTGCGTGGGCAGGCAATTGAACGCTGGGATGAGACTGGGTGGGGTGAGGATTTCAGACGCAAATAGCTATGGTAAATGTAGCTGCTTGCGCTTTATCCATAAGCGCTAGGGGCCAATTTCATTCAAAAAACACAGCGCCTTTGGTGTGCGCAGCGTGGGTGTTGCTGCTGCGGTTGGGGGCGTGAAAGCGTGTAGCGGGTGTCGGCCAGGAGCAGCCGGTGGGCGCGTGAAGAAGCTGTCCTTCAACGTGAAAATGATCGGATCACAACAGCTTGCGGCGAAGCCGCCTCCTTCTGTTGTGGGTCCGTGTCGATTGGCAAGCTATGCCTTCGATTGCGAGGAAACTGGGTGCGACGGTGGCGCTTCGCCAAACACGCGGGCAGTGATGAACATGCAGAGCGCCGTGCAGGAATGAACCACCGCCGCAAAAACAGCCCACTGCGGCCAAGCTTGGAGCGCAAGGGCAGGAGGGAACGGAATGTCGGCCGCCTGCAGGACTGCAATGGCGATCACCGTGCCGAAGACCGGGGCAGCGGCTACGAAAACCTTGCGCGTGAACTCTCTCATGATATTTCTCCGGTAGTGGTGTAGGAACTGCGCACGTCGGGAGCACACGAATTACCCCTATGCGCAGACAGAATGCACGAGTCGTTGTACTTCATAGAGGCATAGCGTTGAAATTCAGCGGCCGCCGCAGGCGGTCCGCTGCAATGACGGGTTAGGCCGTTTCCGACGAATAGCAAGTAGAGTACCAAGAGGAGTTGCGATTGCCATAAGCGCCCCCGTCGTCAAAAAAGCAAAAGCAAAGGTGCCTATTGCCTCCGCCAGGGAACTGCCCGACCAAAGCTCGAAGGAGGTCAGAAGCAAAAAGAGAAATCCAGACACTGCCGTTGCGAAACTGGCAGCCAAAGGATTTTTCGGAAGGAGCGTCCCCAGGGTAAATCCAGCGAGTGCGCACAAAGGAACCCAGGCCAAAAACGCTTCGACAACCATGACCGGGTAAACAGGCAGGCCCCAAAAGCGATGCTCACTAACGAACGCTGCAAGAAGACCCACCAAAGAAACACAAGCCCAAACAAGAAGAACTCCGAGAATTGCCGGAATAACGACGAGGAACAGGATGCGCTGCTTCATGGGGAATGCTCCGCGAGCCTAACGTAGAGCTAACCGGCGCTGCGCGGCTTTATGCGCAGCGTCCGAGTTGAGCGCCGGGTTAGAGCTGTTTGCCATTCAAAAAAAGCTCTTAAATATCGCCGTTCCGAGTTGTGAACCCAGAACGGGGGGGACTGCATTCCCCACTTGGGTAAATTGACGTGCCACTGGACCTTTGAAGATGTAATCATCTGGGAACGTCTGTATTCGTGCGCACTCTCTTACAGAAAGTGTTCTAGGGATATATGGGTGCAAATGAGATCGCCCACCACCAGAACTACCACCGGCAATTACAGTTTTTGATGGTAGATTAGGATCAAGTCGGTCAACCCGCCCTAATTTGTCACGTTCTCCGTAGTTCAGCATCATGTATCTCAATATTGACCCTGCAGAGTGCTCACGAGTTACATGATTTTCAACGCCTTTCATAGACAGATTAAACACTTGCCCAACAGATAGTGAATTGTGCGTTGGCTTCGGTGGGGAAAATTCTCTGTTGACACGGTTGCCCACGATAAACAGACGAATCCGCTGCTGTGGCACGGAGTAAGCGTCAGCCTTTAGAATTAATGGCTGATTAATTATGTAACCGCAAGCCTCAAGTTCTCGATACGCTTTCTCTAGCTGTTCGCCATTGTCGACATCAATGAGGCCGGGCACATTTTCAATAAGAAAAGCTCGAGGTTTGAAATGCTTAATCAGTGCAATATATTCAAAAAATAAATTACCATTTGTCTCGTGCGCAAACCCAATGCGCTTGAAATTATCGCCACCCTTACTGAAACGCTGGTTCGCCGCAATGGAAAATGGCTGACATGGTGGGCCACCGACAAACACCCCCTCAAATTTTTTCCGATTTCCAATGCGACTAGAAACCGTATCAATCATTTCGTCTGTGTTAGATACGTCACCGGTTTGCACGTCCCATTTCGGCCTATTAAATTTGATTGTTTCGCAAAAAAGAGGGACTTTCTCAATCAATAGCGAATGCGAAAAACCCGCAGCTTCCAAGCCAAGATCAAGCCCACCCGCACCAGAAAAAAAACTGACTACCGGAATATCGTTAGATCGCTCCGTAAAGTCTTCAAGTGTGAAGTAGCGATTGTCACGAAGGATTTGTCTATGATTATTCATGTAAATCAAATCATCATATGACTTACCAGCAGATTTCAAAGCTGATGTCATAGTCGTGCCGCTATGAATGCACTGATTGACGAAAGCAATTTGCTGCTTAACTTTCTTGTCAAGAAATGTCACCTCATTGAGGGGGGCATAATCCGTTGCAATGCTTGAAATTTTGTTAACGCTCTTCATGTTAAAACAATCTCCTGTTTGGCTTGAGCATATACATTTCGCGCCTCTTCGTAATTTTGAAAATCCTTGAGTCCGCTAGTCTTAAGCCATTTGCTATAAAATTTATGTGTAGCTCTATGGCATGTTGGACAAACGCCAGCAATGTCTTTTATAGATGTTTTTCCTGCATCAACCCTAACGGGCGAACACAATGGAAGCAAATGATGTAACTCAATAATATGGTTAGCCCAAGGGTATCTTTTTTCTGTATCCATAAAGCACATGTCACAGACGTGTGGATTTGGAGTATTTGAAAAATAGAAATCCTTAAGTTTTGTACTTCGTTCAGTGCGCAAATGTGTTACGCGGGTTTTACTGCCCTCTGTAAACTCAGTATCAATTACATTGACTTGGCTAATCGTCAAATCCCCTAAAGCTGTACCTTGGAAATTTGACCCTAAATTGAGCACTTCTGCTCCAACATCAGATTTTCGTTGGTTAATTTGTGGAGCCAGCAGGGTTTCAATTTGAAATGCCTCCTCCTTGTTCGTGACTTCCAAATATAGGCTTGGGTTATTCCACTTAAGAAAAGAGAATTGGCTGATAAACCTAATCAATTCACGTGATTGCCTTAAGTCACCATGAAATGATTTTGGTTTTAATGTGGAGTAAAAATTTAGTGGCTCAAGTCCAGTAACATTATTTGCCATCAAGTAGCTGCCGATTTCATCGACGGTAATGCTATTTTTTCCTCTGACCAAATACTCGGATAATAAAAATTTGATGATTGCCACAACTGGAAAAGTTTGTGGGTCTGTACAGTTCTAGCCATCGAAAATAGGGGATGGGTAATAGAAATGAGTGGCAAAGTGCCTCATGTAATCGTCAATGTCTATTTCGTTTGAATCAGTTGCCAATGCTTTGCACAAATCAGTACAAACGATTCTTCCCGCAACCTCAGTTGCGAGTAATAAACAACCAAATACCCGTCTGTAATTGCGCCACACAGTGTAATTGGCTGGAGCAAATGGGCGAGGACTGTAATTTGATAGTGCTTGTCGAAGAATGTCGTCATCGACATTCGGTTTTGGAATGCCGTTTATGTCTGTCAAGGCAAGAGCAATTCGCTTGATCTCGTCAAACTGTAGATAGTCAAGTCGACCTTGGTCAAATCGCCATAAAGTCACAAAATTTCACTCCTCTACTTGAAGCTCTAACGACCAAAGTAAGCCGGCCGCCGAAGGCGGATCGGCTTGACTGCTGGGTTAGAAATTTTCAGAACCTGTAAATATCAATGTTCAGCTTACCTGCGTGGTACTTCTTGTGGCACTCATCGCATAG
>JAGNYI010000013.1 GCA_017985015.1 Giesbergeria sp.
CCAGGCCCGATTCTTCGAGTGGCACGGCGGACAAGTCAAAGCGCGCGCCCCGGCCCGCGTCGTTCACCAGCTCCGGGAAGGCGTTGGAGAGCCCGCCCGCGCCCACGTCGTGGATCGCCAGAATCGGATTCGCCCCGCCCAGCGCGGCGCAGTGGTTGATGACTTCTTGCGCGCGCCGCTCAATCTCGGGGTTGCCGCGCTGCACCGAATCAAAGTCGAGTTCGGCGGCGTTCTGGCCGGTGGCCATGGAGCTCGCCGCGCTGCCGCCCATGCCAATGCGCATGCCGGGGCCGCCCAGTTGCACCAGCAGCGAGCCGGCCGGGAATGCGATCTTCTGCGTCAGCGCTGCGTCAATGCTGCCCAGACCGCCGGCGATCATGATGGGCTTGTGGTAGCCGCGCTGCACGCCGTCCACCTCGGCTTCGTACTCGCGAAAGTACCCCAGCAGATTCGGCCGGCCAAATTCGTTGTTGAAGGCCGCGCCGCCCAGCGGCCCCTCGATCATGATCTGCAAGGGGCTGGCAATGTGGCCGGGCTTGCCGCCGGCCGCATCCGACAGGCCGCCCCAGAGCTTGGACACCGTGAACCCCGTCAGACCCGCCTTGGGCTTGGAGCCGCGCCCGGTGGCGCCTTCGTCCCGAATCTCGCCGCCAGCGCCGGTCGAGGCGCCGGGGAAGGGCGAGATGGCCGTGGGGTGGTTGTGCGTCTCGACCTTCATCAGCACATGCTGCAAGGAACTCTCTTTTTCATAGCTGGGTGCGCTAGTGCCACCTGCGCTAGAGGCCGATTTGGCTTGAAATTTCTCAACGACGCCGCCTTCCATGACTGAGGCGTTGTCCGAGTACGCCACCACCGTGTGCTGCGGACTGGTGCGGTGGGTGTGGCGGATCATGCCGAACAGGGTCAGATCCTGCGGCGCGCCGTCGATGGTGAACTGGGCGTTGAAGATCTTGTGGCGGCAATGCTCACTGTTGGCCTGCGCAAACATCATCAGTTCGACGTCCGTGGGGTTGCGCCCCAAGGTGGTGAAGGCCTGCACCAAATAGTCGATCTCGTCGGCGACCAGCGCCAGACCCCACTGGGTGTTGGCAGTCTCCAATGCAGCGCGGCCACCCTCCAACACGTCCACCTGCGCCATCGGCTGCGCGGGCAACTCGGTGAACAGCGCGCGCGCCGCGTCCAGATCGGTGAACCACGATTCGGTCATGCGGTCGTGCAGCAGCGCGCCCACCTGGGCGATCTGGCCGGCGTCCAGCGACTTCGTGCCGCCCAGCAGGCCGGGGCGCAAGGTGATGCGGTATTCGGTCACGCGCTCGATGCGGCGCACGTCCAGGCCGCAGTTGTGGGCAATGTCGCTGGCCTTGGAGGCCCAGGGCGAGACGGTGCCCAGGCGCGGCGCCACCACAATCGCCTGTCCGGCGTCACCGCCCTCGAACGGCTCGCCGTAGTTCAAAAGCGCGGCCAGCTGCTGCGCCTGCGCCGGGGTGGGCACACTAGGTGTCGCTGCCCAATGCACGTAGCGTGCGCGCACCGCATCAATGCGCGGCTCAATGCTCTGCAATTGCGGCAACAACTGGCGCGCACGAAAAGGGCTCAGGGCGTTGCCGCCCACAAACAGGGTCAGATGCAAGGTCACGGTGGCAGCGTTCCGATGGGAAGAAAGACGGGGCGGAGGAGCCGGGCAGCTCCGACGCACTGCGATCTGCAGGCGCCAAAGCTCGCTATTTTAAAGGGGGGTCACCGCGAGTGGGGTGGGACGCCGAAACCCGCGCCCAGCGCGGAAAAGGGCCCAATGGGATAATTTCGCCCCATGAGCATCACCATTAAAAGCGCCGAGGACATTGCCGGCATGCGCGTCGCCTGCCGCCTCGCGTCCGAAGTGCTGGACGCCATTGCGCCGCACATCCAGCCCGGCATCACAACGCGCCGAATCGACGAAATCGCGGCCGCCTGCATGCAGGAGCAAGGCACCATCTCGGCCACCATTGGCTACCAGCCGCCGGGCTACCCGCCCTACCCTGCGTCGCTGTGCACCTCGGTCAACCACGTAGTCTGCCACGGCATTCCGAACGACAAGCCGCTCAAGAAGGGCGACATCGTCAACGTGGACGTCACCGTCATCACGCCAGAGGGCTGGTACGGCGACAACAGCCGCATGTATTTGATCGGCGAGTGCTCGATTGCCGCCAAGCGCCTCTCGGCCATCACCTTCGAAGCCATGTGGCACGGCATCCTGCAGGTCAAACCTGGTGCCCACCTGGGCGACATCGGCCACACCATCCAGAAGTTTGCCGAAGGGCAAGGTTTCTCGGTGGTGCGCGAGTTCTGCGGCCACGGCATCGGCAAGCGCTTCCATGAAGAGCCCCAGGTGCTGCACTACGGGCGCCCGGGCACGCTGGAGAAGCTCGAGCCCGGCATGGTCTTCACCATCGAGCCCATGATCAACGCCGGCCGGCGCGACATCAAGGAATTCGGCAACGACGGCTGGACCATCGTCACCAAGGACCACAGCCTCTCGGCCCAGTGGGAGCACACGATCCTCGTCACCCCCACCGGCTACGAGGTGATGACGCTCTCGGCCGGCTCGCCGGCGCTGCCCGATTTCGTCACAGCCACGAGCACCTGAAGCGCGGCGTAGGGTTCTGCGCACGTTTTTTGCTTCGCTTTTCGCATGAACCTGACCCCTCCTCCCGCTGCCACCGCGCCAAACCTTCAGGCCCTGCGCGAGGCCTACCGGCGCGACAGGGCCGCCCTGGTGGCCACACTTTTCGCGCCGCTGCCCACGGTGCGCGGCATCCATGGACTGCTGCGCAAATTCACCCGGCTGGCCGATCGCCTGCTGCAAACGCTTTGGAAGGCCAGCGCCCTGCCCCCCGGCCTGGCGCTGCTGGCCGTGGGCGGCTTTGGCCGCGGCCAGCTCCTGCCTTACTCGGATGTGGACGTTCTGGTGCTGCTGCCCGACAGTTCGCACGCAGCGCTCGGCACCGACACCAGGGCGCGCGTCGAAGACTTCATCCGCAACTGCTGGGACGCGGGGCTGGAAATCGGCTCGAGCGTGCGTTCGGTGCAGGAATGCCTGGAGGAGGCCGCGGGCGACGTGACCGTGCAGACCTCGCTTCTGGAAGCGCGGCGCATCTGTGGCAGCGCATCGCTGTTTGCCCACTTCGAGCGCGAATTTCGTGCGTCCATCGACCCGCGCGCCTTTCTCACGGCCAAGACGCTGGAGATGCGCCAGCGCCACAACAAGTACGAAAACACCGCCTACGCGCTGGAACCCAACGCCAAGGAGTCGCCCGGCGGCCTGCGCGACCTGCAGACCATCTTGTGGGTGGCCGACGCGGCGGGCCTGGGCCAGGGCTGGCGTGCGCTGGCTGCCAGTGGCCTCGCCACGCCCTACGAAATGCACCAGCTCGAGCGCAACGAAGCCGTGCTGCTGCTGGTGCGTGCGCGCCTGCACGCCGTGGCGGGGCGGCGCGAAGACCGGCTGGTGTTCGATCTGCAAACTGCGGTGGCCGAAGCGTTTGGCTACCGCAGCGTGTCCAGCGATGGTTTGCACCTGCCCATGCGCCCGAGCGAAACCTTGATGCGGCGCTACTACTGGGCCGCCAAGGCGGTCACACAGCTCACGCAGATCCTGCTGCTCGATATCGAAGACCGGCTCAATCCGCCGCAGACGCCGCCGCAGCCCATCGACGAGCGTTTTCTGGACAAAGGCGGAATGATCGAGGTGGCAAGCGACGATCTGTACCAGCGCGACCCGCACGCCATCCTGGAAACCTTTTTGCTGTTCCAGTCATCGTCTGCCCTGCAGAACCTCTCGGCGCGCACGCTGCGGGCGCTCTACGGCGCGCGCAGCGTGATGAACAGCGCGTTTCGCACCGACCCGGTCAACCGCGCCGCCTTTCTGCGCATCCTGCAGCAGCCGTCCGGCATCACGCACGCGATGCGGCTGATGAACCAGACCTCGGTGCTGGGGCGCTACCTCTGGCCGTTTCGGCGCATCGTCGGGCAGATGCAGCACGACCTGTTCCATGTCTACACCGTGGACCAGCACATCCTGATGGTGCTGCGCAACGTGCGGCGCTTTTTCATGGCCGAGCACGCACACGAGTACCCATTTTGCTCACAGCTTGCCGCTGGCTGGGACAAGCCCTGGGTGCTCTATATCGCCGCGTTGTTCCATGACATTGGCAAAGGGCGCGGGGGTGATCATTCGCAGATCGGCGCTGTGGCGGTGCGGCGCTTTTGCCGCCAGCACGCGGTGGACCGCGCAGACGCGCGGCTGATTGAATTTCTGGTGCGCGAGCACCTCACCATGAGTCGCGTGGCGCAAAAGGAAGACCTGAGCGACCCCGATGTGATCGGCGCCTTTGCGCAGCGTGTGGGCAACGAGCGCTACCTCACCGCGCTCTACCTGCTGACCGTGGCCGACATCCGCGGCACCAGCCCAAAGGTCTGGAACGCGTGGAAGGGCAAGCTCTTGGAAGACCTGTACCGGCTCGCGCTGCGGGTGCTGGGGGGGCGGGCACCCGATGCCGCCGCCGAGGTCGAGGCCCGCAAGCGCGACGCGCTGGTGCTGCTGGCGCTCAGCGCCCTGCCGTTCGAGGCACACAAGGCGCTTTGGGCGACACTGGACCTGGGCTATTTCATGCGCCACGAGGCCGCCGATATCGCCTGGCACACGCGCCACCTCTCACGCCATGTGGGCGCCAGCCGCCCCGTGGTCAGTGCACGCCAGTCACCCGTGGGCGAAGGCCTGCAGGTCATGGTCTACACCGCCGACCAGAACGACCTGTTTGCCCGCATCTGCGGCTACTTCGACCAGGCGGGCTTCAGCATTCTGGACGCGCGCATTCACACCACCCTGAACGGCTTTGCGCTCGATACTTTCCAGGTGGTCAGCGACACTTTGCCCGGCCACTACCGCGAGCTGACGCACCTGGTGGAAAGCGGCCTCATTCAGGCGCTGCAGGACACCAGCCCGCTGCCAGAGCCCGGGCGCAAGCGGGTTTCGCGCCGCGTGCGCAACTTTCCCATGGCGCCGCGCGTTACCCTGCGCCCCGACGACAAAGCCCAGCGCTGGCTGCTGGGCGTCTCGGCCAGCGACCGCGCCGGCCTGCTGTACTGCATTGCTCGGGTGTTGGCAAAACACCAGCTGAGCGTGCAACTGGCGAAGATCAGTACTCTGGGCGAGCGCGTAGAGGACACTTTTTTGGTTCAAGGCTCGGAGCTGCAAAACAACGCGGCGCAGATTCGCATCGAGACCGAACTGCTGCAGACGCTGGCAGGCGATGCCAGTTGAATCCATAGCTATAAAACATATAGCTGCTTGCGCTTACCCAATAAGCGCTAGAGCCAGTTTTCATTAAATATTTTTCTTTTGGCCGACGCCAAGCACCGAACACTGCAGAAGCCTCTGGCGCTACCATGCTCGAAGGAAGCCGCCCCGGCACGCCGGCCTGGGCAAGGCACGACCCCACCCCCGCTTGCAAGGAGTCATCGCATGTTTCAGCATCTGCTCGTTCCTACTGACGGCTCGGCCCTCTCGCGCGGCACCGCGCAGCAAGCCGTGCGTTTCGCCAAGTCCATTGACGCCAAGATCACTGCTTTTCACGCCATGCCCGAACTCAGGTTGCTGGCCAATCATCCTGGCCTGACACCCGAGACGCGCAACAGCTTTGTGGAACAGGCACGCGCCCACGCCGACGAACTGCTCGCCTTTGTCAAGCAGACGGCGCAGGCCGAAGGCGTGGCGTGCCAGACCGTCATGGTCAGCAGCGACCATCCGCACGAAGCCATCCTGCGCGCGGCGCTCGACCGCGATTGCGACCTGATCTTCATGGCATCGCACGGCCGGCGCGGCATCGAGGGCCTGTTGGTGGGCAGCGAAACCCAGAAAGTAATGACCCACAGCAAAATTCCGGTGCTGGTGTGGCGCGCCCAAGAGGAGTGAGAGGCTCGTCTTTGCTGGTTTTTTCCCCCACCTGTGAGCACAGAAGGGTTTCAGGTTCGCAGGCGCATGAGATTCACTCGTCCGCGTCGGGCGCCAAGCCCGGAAACAGCACCTCGGTAAAGCCGAACTGCGAAAGATCCTGCATGCGCATCGGGTAGAGCACGCCGGCAAGGTGATCGCATTCGTGCTGCACTACGCGCGCGTGGAAACCCTCCACACTGCGATCGATAGGCTCGCCCTCGATACCAAAGCCCTGGTAGCGCACACGCTGCCATCGCGGCACCAGGCCCCGCATGCCTGGCACGGAAAGACAGCCTTCCCAATCGTTCTCCTGCTCGCTGCCCAGCGGTGTCACCACCGGATTGATGAGGACGGTGGGCGCAATGACCGGCCGGCCTGGATAACGCGGATTGGCGTCATTGGAGCCAAAAATCACCACCTGCAGGTCCACACCAATCTGCGGCGCCGCAATGCCGGCACCACTTGCAGCGCGCATGCTGTCCTGCATGTCGGCCACCAGCGCGCGCAAGTCGCTGCTGCCAAAGACGGTCACCGGGCGCGAGACGCGCAGCAACCGCGGATCGCCCATTTTGAGAATGGTCTGGATGGCCATGTGAAATCTTCTTTCTTTTTGCCGCACTGGCCGAAGGGCCGGTTGCCATGGCGCGAGAATAGCGCTCTCTGGTCGCCGCGCCGACGCTTTTCTGACATGCCCGAAGACCCGTCCAGCATTCCCCTCGGTATTCCGCCGCCACCCAGCCTGCCGCCCGTGCCGCGCGCGGTGCGCTGGTTGCTGCACGCCTTTGCGGTGCTGTGTCTGGCTCTGGGCGTGATCGGCATTTTTCTTCCCGGCCTGCCCACCACGATCTTCATCTTGATGGCCGCCTGGGCGGCCGCCCGCAGCTCGCCGCGGCTGCATGAATGGCTGTGGTACCACCGCTTTTTCGGCCCCATGCTGCGCGACTGGGCGCGCGGCGGCTGGGTGAGCCGTCGGGCCAAATGGAACGCCAGCTTTGTCATGGCCCTGTGCGCGGTGGTGCTGTTTCTGACCGTTCAAAAATTCTGGATACCCATCGTGGCGAGCGCGAACATGGCGCTTGTGCTGACCTGGCTGTGGTTCCGGCCAGAACCACCGCCGGGATGACAACTGCCCAAGAACGCCCATTTCCTTGTATATAATCTAAGGCTTGTTCCTCGATAGCTCAGTTGGTAGAGCGCCGGACTGTTAATCCGTAGGTCCCTGGTTCGAGCCCAGGTCGAGGAGCCAGAATATTTCATTGAGCCCTGCGTGTGCAAGCGGGGCTTTTTCATGCCAATTTTTCCTCGATAGCTCAGTTGGTAGAGCGCCGGACTGTTAATCCGTAGGTCCCTGGTTCGAGCCCAGGTCGAGGAGCCAATTTCTCTCACTGTGAACCGTCTCCAGTGGCCTCATTGCGCTCTGGATCGATCGCCCACGGCGCATCGGCAAAATGCTGGACCAAGAACGCGATCAGCGCCTGCACGCGAGCGGGCCTGGCACGACCCGGAGAGGTCACGATGTGCAGCGCGATGGCCGGCGGCGCCCAGTCCTCCAGCACAGCCTGGATACGGCCAGTGCGCAAGTCTTCCCAGGCCAGGAACTCAGGCTGCATGGCCAAGCCCAGGCCAGCACGCAGGGCCGGCATCAGCGCTTCGGCGTTGTTGACCTGCAGTGCTGCTGGCACCACCTGCGCAAAATCGCCTTGCTTGTGGTGATGAAACCGCCACGCCTCCCCGCCCCGGACGTGCGTATAGCGCAGCGCGCGGTGCGCAACCAGATCTCGCGGATGGGTTGGGTATCCGTGCCGTTCGAAGTAGGCCGGTGCGCCCACCAGCAGGATGCGTACGGTGCACAAGCGGCGCGCCAGCAAGCTTGAATCTGGCAGCGCGGAGATGCGCAGCGCCACGTCAAAGCCTTGCTCCACCACGTCGGTCATCGCATCGCTGAAATTGAGGTCAAGCGTCACCTCGGGATGGCGCTCCATGAACAGCGGCAGAGCCGGCCCCAAGTGCGTTACGCCGAACGACATGGGGGCCGTGACGCGAATGGTGCCGCGCAGGCTCTTGGACTGCTCGGTCACCTCGGCCTCAACCGCCTCGCCTTCGCTGAGGATGCGCTCAGCACGATCGAGTGAAGCCTCTCCGCTGGCGGTGAGCGACATTTTGCGCGACGTGCGATGGAACAGCGTGACGCGCAACCGCCCCTCGAGCCGGGTGATGGCCTTGGATACGGTGGACTGGGAAATGGAGAGGTCGGCCGCGGCCTTGGCAAAGGAGCCGGTCTCGGCCACCTTGGCGAACACCGCCCACGCTTCAAGGTCGGGTAGCTTGCTCATGTCGGTTTAGGCGAGATCATAAATATTTTGGAATGAATGTCTTTCCATATTTTCTATTCTCTTATTGATCCCCGAATACTACAGTTCTCTTATCGCAACACGAAACGCAGGAGAAACACCATGATCGAACGCCGTCCCTTTGCCGAACTCGGTGGCGCCAACCACCGCTGGCTCGACGCCAAACACCATTTTTCTTTTGCTGGCTACCACGATGCAGCGCGCATGGGCTGGGGCGCCCTGCGGGTCTGGAACGACGACACCATCGCCGCCGGCACCGGGTTTCCGCCGCATGCCCACGCCGACATGGAAATCATCACCTACGTCCGTGAAGGCGCCATCACGCACCAGGACAACCTGGGCAACAAAGGCCGCACCGAAGCGGGCGATGTGCAAGTGATGAGCGCAGGCAGTGGCGTACGCCACTCGGAATACAACCACGAATCGGTGATGACCAAGATCTTCCAGATCTGGATCATCCCGGATGGCCGCGGCCAGCCACCGTCGTGGGGCGCCAAGCCTTTCCCCAAGGGCGATCGCTCGGGTCAGTTCGTGGCCTTGGCCAGCGGCATGCCCGGTGACGAGGACGCGCTGCCGATCCGCGCCAACGCCCGCGTACTGGGCGCCACGCTGAAGGCCGGCGAATCTGCCGAGTACCGCCTGGGCAAGGGCCGCTGCGGCTACCTGGTGACGGCCAGCGGTGAGGTCGAGATCGAAGGCGTGCATCTGGACGCCCGCGACGGCGCCGCCATCCGCGATGTGAGCCGGTTCCGTGTCACCGCCAAGTCCGATGCCGAACTGGTGCTTGTTGACTCTGCTCCCTAATGCGCCGCCCGGGGCCTGGGTCCCGGCAGAACGGATGCCGCACATTTGCTCCGAAAACGAAAGTCCCAGGTCGTGGGCCCATTACCATGGAGCATTCCCCACTGACCACCGCTGCACGTGAATCTTCCCTGGCTGGCATCCACCGATGCGTTTCCTCCGGTATCCACGGCCTGGGACGAGTTCTCGCCCGCCCCTGGCTTGCTGGCCGCCGGCGGATCACTTTCGGTCGAACACCTCCGCGCGGCCTACCGCTCCGGTATTTTTCCGTGGTACTCCGAAGGCCAGCCCATTCTGTGGTGGTCGCCCAACCCGCGCATGGTGCTCCAGGTCGCACAGTTTCGCGTACACCGGTCGCTTCGCCAGGCACTGCAAAGGTTTCGCGCCAATCCGAACTGCGAGATTCGGATCGATCACGATTTCGCCGGTGTCATTCAGGCCTGTGCCCAGGCGCCGCGTGCCGGACAGCCCGGCACCTGGATCGTTCCGGACATGGTTGAGGCCTACATACGCCTGCACCAGGCCGGCAGCGCCCACAGCGTGGAAACCTGGGTCGACGGAGAGCGCGTGGGCGGTCTGTACTGCGTGGCCATCGGGCGCGCCGTCTTTGGTGAATCGATGTTCTCCAGAGTGCCCGACGCCTCAAAGATCGCACTGGCCGCGCTGGTCGCGCTCTGCCGCCGAGAAGGTGTCCGGGCCATCGATTGCCAGCAGAACACCCCCCATCTGGCGCGGCTGGGGGCACGCGAAATGCCCCGCGCGCCGTTCACCGCACAGGTGGCGCAGGCTTGCGACGAAGAGCCCTTGGTTTGGGAATTCAAGCCTCTATACTGGAGCGAACTGCTGCCCTTTGCGCCCACCGACGCATGACGCACCTCAACGAGCTCCCTTTCCAGACCCTGCAGTTCTACGCGACTGCCCCCTACGCGTGCAGCTACTTGCCGGATCGCCAGGCACGCTCGCAGGTGGCAACGCCCAGCCATCTCGTGCGCAGCGACAACTACTCAGCCCTGGTGGCACAGGGATTTCGACGCAGCGGGATGTTCACCTACCGCCCCTACTGCGACAGTTGCCGCGCCTGCATTGCCTTGCGGGTACTGGTGGAGCCCTTCAGGCCCAATCGCAGCCAGCGCCGCGCGCAGGTGCGCCACGCTGATCTTCAAGCCCGGGTGCTGCGCCCGACCTTCAGTGCCGAGCACTATCAGCTGTATCTGCGCTACCAGACTGGTCGCCACAGCGGCGGTGGCATGGACCACGATAGCGTGGACCAGTACACGCAGTTTTTGCTGCAAAGCCGCGTCAATTCGCGCCTGGTGGAGTTTCGCGATCCAGGCAGCGCGCAGACTCCGGGATGCCTGCGAATGGTGGCAATTCTCGACGTGCTCGACGATGGACTCTCAGCGGTCTACACCTTCTACGATCCGCTGCCGGGAAGCCAGTTGGGAACCTATGCCGTGTTGTGGCAAATCGAGCAGGCGCGCGCCCTCGGTCTCTCGCATGTCTATCTGGGTTACTGGATCGAGCAAAGTAAAAAGATGCGCTACAAGGCGCGCTTTGTGCCGCACGAGATTCTGGTCGACGAACAGTGGCAGAGGGTGGACCACCGGTCAGACTGATCTACAGACTTCTATTTCACGAAGTAAAATGGCATACCGCACTGCGGAGAAGATTTGCCATGAGAAAAAACCCGGATTACCCACCCACCAAACCCAGCGTCCAGGTTCTGGAGCGCATGTTTGCGATCATGGACGTTCTCGCCTCCCGCGCGGACCCCGTCTCCCTCAAAGACGTGAGCGAGCGCACCGGCCTGCATCCGTCTACCGCGCACCGCATACTCAACGACCTGACCATCGGCCGCTTCGTGGATCGGCCAGAGGCCGGCAGCTACCGCTTGGGCATGCGCCTGCTGGAGCTGGGCAATGTGGTCAAGGGACGGCTGAGCGTACGAGACGCGGCCCTTGCACCCATGCGTGAACTGCATCGACTGACGCAGCAACCGGTGAATCTGAGCATGCGCCAGGGCGACGAAATTATCTACGTCGAGCGCGCATTCAGTGAGCGATCGGGCATGCAGGTGGTTCGGGCAATCGGCGGACGCGCGCCGCTGCACCTGACATCCACAGGCAAACTGTTTCTGGCCGCTGAAGAAGCTTCGCGTGTACGCGCCTACGCCACGCGTACCGGGTTATCAGGACACACCCGCAACAGCCTGACTCGGCTGGCGGACCTGGAACGCGAACTGGCCCAGGCGCGCGAGAGCGGTTTCGCGCACGACAACGAAGAACTGGAACTGGGGGTGCGCTGCATGGCCGCCGGCATTCACGACGACCAGGGCAAGCTCGTTGCCGGACTGTCCATCTCGGCGCCTGCCGATCGGCTGGATGATGCGTGGCTGGCTAAACTGCAGGCCACGGTTCGCGCCATTTCTGCAGCTTTAGGCTATCTCGGTGAGGACGACACGCTGCACGCCGGATCGGTCGGCCTGCCGCTGCGCTAAAGCCACCCGCAGGTCGGAGTTCCGGCTTCAGCCTTTGATGGCCTGTCCATGGTGCACGCCAGAAGCCGCGCCGGCGCTTGATTCCACCCAATTGCGGACCCGCTCGGCATCGGCAATTCGACTGAGTTTGCCCGCAGAGTCAAGGAAGACCATGATGAGCTTGCGCCCAGAGATCTCCGCCTGCATCACGAGGCATCGCCCGGCTTCAGAGATGTAGCCTGTCTTCTGCAGGCCAATATCCCAATCCGGACTCTTTACGAGGCGATTGGTGTTTCGGTACTGCAGCGTGCGGCGGCCCACTGCCACTTCATAGCCGGGAGACGTGGTGAATTCACGCAGCACGGGATCGGTATGGGCAACGTTGACCAATGCTGCCAGATCCCGGGCGCTGGACTGGTTCTGGCTGGACAGGCCGGTGGGCTCGACATAGCGGGTGTCGCCCATTCCCAGCAACCGGGCCTTGAGGTTCATCTGCGTCACGAAGGCGGACAGGCCGCCAGGGTAGGTTCTGCCCAGCGCATGGGCTGCGCGATTTTCACTGGACATCAGCGCCAGATGTAGCATTTCGCGGCGACTCAGCGTGGTGCCCACCGCCAACCGCGAGCGGCTGTTTTTCTCGGTGTCGACGTCGTCCTCGGTAATCGTGATGGGCTCGTCCATCGGCAGACGGGCCTGGCTGATGATAAGGCCAGTCATTAACTTGGTCAGCGAGGCAATAGGCAGAACAGCGTGATCGTTCTTGCTAAGCAGGACTTCGTTTGTGTCCTGATCGATCACCAGCGCGACACTCGACTTGAGGTCGAGCAGATCGTCGCTGGAATGCAGGCCGGCCAGTTCGCCAAAGGAGGGCTTCGCACGCACCTCTGCGGTCGCGATGACTGGCTTGCGCGCCGAGGCTGATACCTTGCGTGTGACCCGCGTCTGCGTGGCGTGCTTGCGGAGCGTTACCTTGGAGGCGACGGGCGCCCGCTTGGCGACGGTGACTGTTTTCTTCGAAGACGCGTGTTTGCGCTGTCCGGCGTCGGCCGCAGGCGCTGCCAGCGCCGCGCCCAGGACCACCACCGAAAAAATCTTGAGAAATGGAGAAAAATTAGCGTGCAGGCGTCGAAAAATCACGACATGTCTCCATAATGCAACAAACGTGTAGCAGTGTACAGACTAAAAAAAAGACGCGCAAGATCAATATCTTGCGTGTTGTTTTGAAGAATCTGCCTGAGATCAAAACGCAGGGTTTGCTCAACCCTGCGCAGGAACCTTTTCTGCCTTGCTGTGCAGCTTGTTGAGCGCACTAATGTATGCCTTGGCTGACGCGACGACGATATCCGGATCCGCGCCCACACCATTGACCACGCGGCCACTGCTCTGCAGGCGCACTGTCACCTCGCCCTGGCTTTCGGTCGAGCCGCTGATGGCATTCACCGAGTACAGCACCATTTCAGCCCCACTTTGCGCATGCTGCTCAATGGCTTTGAGCGAGGCATCCACCGGGCCATTGCCGTCCGACTCACCCTTGATTTCCTTGCCGGAAGCCGTAAACACGACGCTCGCATGGGGCCGCTCGCCGGTTTCGCTGTGCTGAGAGAGCGAGACAAACACGTACTCTTCGCCGTGGTTGGAGACGCTCTCGTCGCTCACCAACGCCAGGATGTCTTCATCGAAGATCTCGCTCTTGCGGTCGGCCAACTCCTTGAAGCGGGCAAATGCTGCGTTGGTGTCCGCTTCGCTCTCCAGGCTCACGCCAAGTTCCTGCAGGCGCTGTTTGAAAGCGTTGCGGCCGCTCAATTTCCCCAGAATGATCTTGTTGGCGCTCCAGCCCACGTCCTCGGCGCGCATGATTTCGTAGGTATCGCGCGCCTTGAGCACGCCATCCTGGTGAATACCGCTGGCGTGCGCAAAGGCGTTCGCCCCCACCACGGCCTTGTTGGGCTGCACGACGAAACCGGTGGTCTGGCTCACCATGCGGCTGGCCGCCAAGATATGCTGCGTGTCGATACCCACTTCGAGGCCAAAGTAGTCCTTGCGCGTTTTCACCGCCATGACGACTTCTTCGAGCGAGCAATTGCCTGCGCGCTCGCCTAGGCCGTTGATGGTGCACTCGACCTGGCGCGCGCCACCGATCTTGACGCCAGCGAGCGAATTGGCCACCGCCATGCCTAGGTCGTTGTGGCAATGCACCGACCAGATGGCCTTGTCGCTGTTGGGCACACGCTCGCGCAGAGTTTTGATGAAGTTGCCATACAGCTCGGGGATGGCATAGCCCACGGTATCGGGCACGTTGATGGTGGTCGCGCCCTCACGAATCACTGCCTCAATGACACGGCAGAGAAAGTCCACCTCGCTGCGGTAGCCATCTTCCGGGCTGAATTCGATGTCCCCGCACAGGTTGCGCGCAAAGCGCACGGATTGCGTCGCCTGCTCCAGCACCTGCTCGGGCGTCATGCGCAGCTTCTTCTCCATGTGCAGCGCGCTGGTGGCAATAAAGGTGTGGATGCGCGCGCGCTTGGCGCCTTTCAAGGCTTCGGCAGCGCGCGAAATATCGCGGTCGTTGGCGCGCGCGAGCGAGCAGATGGTGGAATCCTGAATGCTGTTGGCAATCAGCTGCACCGCTTCGAAATCGCCATTCGAGCTGGCGGCAAAACCGGCCTCGATCACATCAACCTTCAGGCGCTCAAGTTGGCGCGCGATGCGCAGCTTCTCATCGCGCGTCATGGAGGCGCCGGGCGACTGCTCGCCGTCGCGCAAGGTGGTGTCGAAAATGATGAGTTTGTCTGTCATCGTGTTCTCCGAAAATGGCGGTTGCTTAATGTTTTAGGTGGGCGCGCTGGTGTCAGGCGGACGCAACCGCGCATTGTGCACGTTGTGTCCCCTGCGCCGTGGCGCGCTCCAGGCCCGAGACGATGGCTTTGAGGGCGGCGGAAATGACGTCGGCGTCCATGCCCACGCCAAACAGGGTTTGGGTCTCGTTCACGCGCAGTTCAAGATAGGCGGCGGCCTTGGCATCGGCACCAGCGCCGATGGCGTGCTGGTGGTAGTCAATCACGCGAATGCGGTGGCCCGTGGCCGCCTGCATCGCCTGGATGAAGGCGTCTATCGGGCCATTGCCCTGCCCGTCCACGTCAACCAGCGCCCCGCCCCAGCGCAACTGGCCGCGCAGGCGCACCGAAGCATCGGCCTGCGCCTCAAGCACGCGGTTTGAGAGCGTTTGCACGGCAGTCAAGCCGTACTCCCGCTCAAACAAGGCGTAGAGGTCGGCCGCACCCAACTCCGTGCCTGCCACATCCATCACCCGCTGCACCACCTGCATGAATTCGATTTGCAGGCGCCGGGGCATTTCGATGCCGTATTCGCTCTCCAGCAGGTACGCCATGCCGCCTTTGCCCGACTGGCTATTGACGCGGATGACCGCCTCGTAGCTGCGGCCAACGTCCTTTGGGTCGATGGGCAGATAGGGCATGTCCCAGACATCGCCATCGCGCCGCGCAGCAAACGCCTTCTTGATCGCGTCCTGGTGCGAGCCGGAAAACGAGGTATAGACCAGATCGCCTGCATAGGGGTGCCGCGGATGCACGGCAATCTGGTTGCAGTGCTCCACCGTCGCCCGGATCTCGTCGATATTGGAAAAATCGAGTTCGGGCGATACGCCTTGCGTGTAGAGGTTGAGTGCCACGTTCACCAGGTCCAGATTGCCGGTGCGCTCGCCATTGCCGAACAGGCAGCCTTCAATGCGATCGGCGCCCGCCATCAGGGCAAATTCGCCCGCGGCCGTGCCAGTGCCCCGGTCGTTGTGCGGATGCACCGACAGCACGATGCCATCGCGGCGCGCGAGATGGCGGTGCATCCACTCGATCATGTCGGCAAAGATATTGGGCGTGGAGTGCTCAACTGTCGAAGGCAGGTTGACGATGCACTTGTGCTCGGGGCCTGCGTTCCACACGGCGGTCACCGCATCGACCACACGCTTGGAAAACGCGAGGTCGGTGCCCGAGAACATTTCCGGAGAATACTGGAACGTCCAGCAGGTATGCGGCTGGCGCGCGGCCAACGCGTTGAACATCGCCGCGTGGTTGGTCGCCAGCGACACGATCTCATCCTCGTCCATACCCAGCACCACGGTACGCATCACGGGCGCCACTGCGTTGTAGAGGTGCACGATGGCGCGCGGCGCACCTTGAAGCGACTCGAAAGTGCGTGCAATCAGGGGCTCGCGCGCCTGCGTCAGCACCTGGATGGTCACGTCATCGGGAATGCGGTCTTCTTCGATCAGCTTGCGCACAAAGTCGAATTCCACCTGGGACGCGGATGGAAAACCGACTTCGATTTCCTTGAAGCCAATCGCCACGAGCTGCTCGAACATGCGCATCTTCCGGGCAATGTCCATGGGCTCCACCAGCGCCTGGTTGCCATCGCGCAGGTCCGTGGACAACCAGATGGGCGCGCGGGTCAGGACGGCATCGGGCCAGGTGCGGTCTTTGAGGCCGATCGGGGCGAATGCACGGTACTTGGTGTGGGGGTGCTGGAGCATGTGGTGGTCTCTGCCAGGGTTGGAAAATCAACCAGCAACCCCAAAAACAAAACGGCCCGTTGCTGGTGCGAACGGGCCGAAGTGAGGATGTTGCTTGCGCGCTACCGTATCCGCCCGTGAGGAACGTTTAGTAGGGCTAGCGACATCTTGGTCATGAGGGAGTCCACTCTAGCACAGGATTTTCAGTTGTGCAGCCCACGCTCTTCAGGCTCGTCGGTAGAGGTGCTGATGACGCTGGCTTGCTGACCTTTGGCTTTGCGCCACGCGTAGACGCCATAGCCGCTGAAACCATAAAAAACAAAGATGCAGAACAGCACCAGCGACGGACGGATGCTGATCATGGCCAAGCCGAGGGCAATCAGCACGATGACCGCAAAGGGCACGCTTTTTTTCATGTGCACGTCCTTGAAGCTGTAGAACGGCACATTGGTCACCATGGTGAGGCCGGCGTACAACGTCAGGGCAAACATGATCCAGGTGATCTGGCTCCAGCTGAGCCATCCCGGCAGGCCGCGTGCAACGCCAAACTCGGTCAGCAACCAGATGAACCCGGCCACCAGCGCGGCAGCGGCTGGCGATGGCAGGCCTTGAAAAAACCGTTTGTCCACCACGCTGGTGTTGACGTTGAAACGGGCAAGCCGCAGAGCGGCGCAGGCGCAGTACACAAAGGCCGCGATCCAGCCCCAGCGGCCAAGGTCTTTCAGGGCCCATTCGTAGGCGATCAGCGCGGGCGCTGCACCAAAGGACACCATGTCCGAGAGCGAATCCATCTGTTCGCCGAAGGCACTTTGCGTATTCGTCATGCGTGCCACGCGGCCATCGAGGCTGTCGAGCACCATGGCGCAAAAAATACCAATGCCGGCCATGTCGAAATGCCCGTTCATGGCCATCACGATCGCGTAGAAGCCGCCAAACAGCGCCGCCAGCGTGAAGAGGTTGGGCAGTATGTAGATGCCCTTGCGCCGCTTGCGCACGAAGACGCCGTGTGGCGTTTCGCTTTCGTCAATTTTGTGCATCAAAAAGGCCTCCAGCGCTTGTTTTGATTACCCATATAGCTATCTTTTTAATAGTATCTTCTCCGAGAACTCAGGCGGCAGTGTAGTCGCGGCTTTCCAACCTCCCCCAACAACAAAGGCCACCGAAGTGGCCTTTGCATGGCTCAGCGCACGGCTGGACGCTCAGTTGCGGGTCTGGTCGACGAGCTTGTTCTTGGCGATCCAGGGCATCATGGCGCGCAGCTGGGTGCCGACCTTTTCAATCGAGTGGTCGGCGGTGTTGCGGCGGCGGGCTGTCATGCCGGGGTAGCCGGTGCGGCCTTCCAGGATGAACATCTTGGCGTAGTCGCCGTTCTGGATGCGCTTCAAAGCATTGCGCATCGCCGCGCGCGATTGCTCATTGATGACCTCGGGGCCGGTCACGTACTCGCCGAACTCGGCGTTGTTCGAGATCGAGTAGTTCATGTTGGCAATGCCGCCTTCGTAGATCAGGTCCACGATGAGCTTGAGCTCGTGCAGGCACTCGAAGTAGGCCATCTCGGGGGCGTAGCCGGCTTCCACCAGGGTTTCGTAACCCATCTTGATCAGCTCGACGGCACCGCCGCACAGCACTGCCTGCTCGCCGAACAGATCGGTCTCGGTCTCTTCCTTGAAGTTGGTCTCGATAATGCCGGCCTTGCCGCCGCCATTGGCCATGGCATACGACAGCGCCAAGTCACGCGCCTTGCCGGTCTGGTCCTGGTGGACGGCGATCAGGTGGGGCACGCCGCCGCCCTGGGTGTAGGTGTTGCGCACGGTATGGCCAGGCGCCTTGGGCGCCACCATCCATACGTCCAGATCGGTGCGCGGCACGACCTGGTTGTAGTGCACGTTGAAGCCGTGGGCGAAAGCCAGCGAGGCGCCCTGCTTGATGTTGGGTTCGACGTTGTTTTTGTAAACCGAGGCGATGTCTTCGTCGGGCAACAAGATCATGACCACGTCGGCCGACTTGACGGCGTCGTTCACTTCCATCACCTTGAGGCCGGCCTTTTCGACCTTGGGCCACGAAGCGCCACCCTTGCGCAGGCCGACCACGACCTTGACGCCGCTGTCGTTGAGGTTTTGCGCGTGTGCGTGGCCCTGGCTGCCGTAGCCGATGATGGCCACGGTCTTGCCCTTGATGAGGCTCAGGTCACAGTCCTTGTCGTAAAAAACTTTCATCTCTTCTCTTTCGTAGATAAAGGGTTTGGCCGTTCTCCCTGAGCCTGTCGAAGGGCTCGTCTGCCCCGAAGGGGCTTCGACAGGCTCAGCCCGAACGGGCCGAATGGCTGAGCCTTTGGTGAACAAAGGCGGACTTTACACGCGCAGCACGCGTTCGCCCCGGCCGATGCCACTGGCGCCAGTGCGCACGGTCTCCAGGATGGCCGTGCGGTCGATGGCTTGCAGGAAGGCGTCGTTCTTGGCCTGGTCGCCAGTGAGCTCCAGCGTGTAGCTGCGCTCGGTGACGTCGATGATGCGGCCACGAAAGATGTCGGCCATGCGCTTCATCTCCTCGCGCTCCTTGCCCACGGCGCGCACCTTGACCATCATGAGCTCGCGCTCGGTGTAGGCGCCCTCGGTCAGGTCGACCACCTTGACCACCTCGATCAGGCGGTTGAGGTGCTTGGTGATCTGCTCGATGACGTCGTCCGACCCTGCGGTCTGGATGGTCATGCGCGACAGCGATGCGTCCTCGGTGGGCGCAACGGTGAGCGATTCAATGTTGTAGCCCCGCGCAGAGAACAGCCCGACCACGCGCGAGAGCGCACCAGGTTCGTTTTCGAGCAGGACGGCGATGATGTGTTTCATGAAGAGATTCCTCTTTTTGCTGCCCTCCGCGCACGCCGGTAAGCGCGCGCCTTGGCAGGCAATAGATTCGTCGAAAATACTATCGTAAAGATAGCTGCTTGCGCTTATGGAATAAGCGCTGAAGGCCGATTTGGCTACAAATCCTCGGAACCGAGCAGCATTTCCGTGATGCCCTTGCCGGCCTGCACCATGGGGAAGACGTTTTCGGTGGGGTCGGTGCGGAAGTCCATGAACACCGTGCGGTCCTTGAGCTTGCGGGCTTCGCGCAGCGCGGGCTCCACGTCTTGCGGGCGCTCGATCAGCATGCCGACGTGGCCAAAGGCCTCGGCCAGCTTGACGAAGTTGGGCAGCGCGTCCATATAGCTGTGGCTGTAGCGGCCGGAATATTCAATCTCCTGCCACTGGCGCACCATGCCCAGATAGCGGTTGTTGAGCGACACCACCTTGATCGGCGTGTTGTACTGCAGGCAGGTCGAGAGCTCCTGGATGTTCATCTGCACCGAGCCTTCGCCGGTGATGCAGAACACCTCACTTTGCGGCTTGGCCAGCTTGATGCCCATGGCGTAGGGAATGCCCACGCCCATGGTGCCCAGGCCGCCGGAATTGATCCAGCGGCGCGGCTCGTCGAAGCGGTAGTACTGCGCGGCCCACATCTGGTGCTGACCCACGTCGGACGTGATGTACGTGTCGGCGTCCTTGGTCATGTTCCAGAGCGTCTCGACGACGTACTGTGGCTTGATGACGTCCGCGCTGCCCATGCTGTACTTGAGGCAGTCGCGGCTGCGCCAGCCTTCAATGGTGTCCCACCACGCGGCCAGCGCACCGGCATCGGCGCGGGTCGTGGTTTCGCGGATCATGGAGATGAGCTCGGTCAGTACGTCCTTGACATCGCCGACGATGGGAATGTCCACCTTGACGCGCTTGGAGATGCTCGACGGGTCGATATCGATGTGGATGATCTTGCGTTCGTTCTGCGCGAAGTGCTTGGGGTTGCCAATCACGCGGTCGTCAAAGCGCGCGCCCACCGCCAGCAGCACGTCGCAATGCTGCATGGCGTTGTTGGCCTCTACCGTGCCGTGCATGCCGGGCATGCCGAGGAACTTGCGGTCGCTGGCCGGATAGGCGCCCAGGCCCATCAGCGTGTTGGTCACTGGGTAACCCAGCATGTCCACCAGGGTGCGCAGCTCGTTCGTCGCGTTGCCAAGCAACACGCCGCCACCGGTGTAAATGTAGGGGCGCTTGGCGGCCAGCAAGAGTTGCAGCGCCTTGCGAATTTGCCCGCCGTGGCCCCGCCGCACCGGGTTGTAGGAGCGCATTTCCACGCTTTGTGGATAGCCCTCGTACGGCGCTTTCTTGAACGAGACGTCCTTGGGGATATCGACAACGACGGGCCCGGGCCGGCCCGAGCGGGCAATATGGAACGCCTTCTTCAAGGTGATCGCCAGGTCCCGCGGGTCCTTGACCAGGAAGTTGTGCTTGACGATGGGGCGCGTGATGCCCACGGTGTCGCATTCCTGGAAGGCATCGAGGCCAATCGCTGCCGTAGGCACCTGGCCGGTGATGATCACCATGGGAATGCTGTCCATGTAGGCCGTGGCAATGCCGGTGACCGCATTGGTCACGCCGGGGCCGGAGGTCACAAGCGCGACGCCCACATCGCCCGTGGCGCGTGCGTAACCATCTGCCGCGTGGACAGCTGCCTGCTCGTGGCGCACCAGCACATGCTGCATGGTGTCTTGCTTGTACAGCGCGTCGTAGATGTAGAGAACAGCACCGCCGGGGTAGCCCCAGATGTACTTGACGCCTTCGGCCTGCAAGCCCTTGATGAGGATTTCTGCACCCATGAGTTCCTGGGTGGCAGGAGCAGCGCCCTGCTTTTGGGCGGCGGCTGCCGAGGCGAGTTCGGCTGATGAAATTTCCATGATGAACCTTTGTGATTTTCTCTAACGAAAAACCTTGGGTGCTTCTTGCAAGGCCCTTGTGAGGCCCGCTCGAAACTTGAGGCCAAGGACATGGGCGGGATGATTGCCGCGCCGGACCGAGACCCGTTTGCTTTGATGATGCTGGGCGCGATTATCGCACTGCAACAAATCTCCTGTGCGCCGGGATTGAAAAAAACGTGGAAATGCAATAATCCGCGCCGCAGCCCGGCAGCGATTGGGCGCAACCCCTGCCTCCACCACCTGCCCCTCTTGGCCACCGAAAAAGAACTGTCTGATTTCCTCAAAAGCGTCGAAAAACGGGCCTTCAAACGCTCGTACTACCACGTACGCAATGAGGAATCCGCGCTCGACATCGTGCAAGACAGCATGATGAAGCTGGCCCAACACTATGGCGACAAGCCGCCCAACGAGTTGCCGATGCTGTACCAGCGCATTCTCAGCAACTGCACGCTGGACTGGTTTCGCCGCCAAAAGACCCACCGGGCGCTGTTCTCTTCCATGGGTGAATTTGTCGCTGCAGGCGACGACGGGGCAGAATTTGACGCTTTGGAGGCACTGTCGTTTGCCAGCAACGGCGAGCATGCGCAAAGCACCGAAGATCTGGCTCGGCGCGCTCAAACCTTTCACCAGATCGAGGACGAGATTGCGCGTTTGCCGCCGCGTCAACGAGAAGCGTTTTTGATGCGTTACTGGGAGGAGATGGACGTTGCAGAAACGGCAGCCGCGATGGGATGCTCTGAAGGCAGCGTGAAAACCCACTGCTTTCGAGCGGTCCAAACACTTGGCAAGGCACTCAAGGCCAAAGGAATCGAACTATGAACAATCTTCCCCAGAGCAGCGCCGAACGGGCCATGGAAGGCTATGCGCAGCGCATCACTGCACGGCTCAATGAAGCCACGACGCAACTTGACTACCACGTCGTCGAGCGCTTGCGCGCTGGACGCGTGCAGGCACTGGCCCATCGCAAGAAGGCAATGTCGGCACCCAAACCGGTGCCCGTCTTCACCCGGCTGGGGTCCAGCTTGGCCTGGGGCGGTGGTTCGGGTGGCAGCTCGGGCGGTTGGTGGCATTCGTTGCTCGCAGCCGTTCCCATGCTGGCCCTGGTTGCGGGCATCATGGTCATCGGTGCGGCCCAGGATGAGACCGGTACCATAGAAATTGCCGAAGTCGATGCCGCGCTGCTCGCCAGCGATTTGCCCCCCGCCGCCTATGCCGATCCTGGCTTTGTGCAATACCTTAAGGCGCACGCCGACGAAAGCCGCTGAACTGGCTGCGTTTTAACTATTTTTGTGCATGCATCCACCTATTGCGCCCGTTCCTCGCTCGCCCCGCGCCACGCCAGCCCTTGTGCTGGCGTTGGTTTTGTTGGTGGCGTTCAGTGCTGGCGGCCTGGCGATTCTCAATGCCGTTCCCATGGCGCCCGGCACCGCCATCCCCGAACAGGCGCTGGAGTCTGCGGGCGAACGCAGCGCCGAGGCGCTGACTGCAGGGCCACGGAAACCCCTGCGCTTGTCGGGGCCGGGCTGGGAGCTGATGACAACGCCGCAAAAGCTCGCGCTCTATCCACTTGCCGAGCGGTGGGCCTACCTGAGCGAAACGCAGAAACGCCGCTGGCTGGTGCTGGCCGAGAATTTTGGCTCGCTGTCTGAGCCCGAGCAGCAGCGACTGCATGAACGCATGACGGACTGGGCCAGCCTGAGCGCCCAGCAACGCAGCCAAGCCCGACTGAACTTTGCCGTCACGCGCGATCTGGCGCCGCAAGATATTCAGTCGCAATGGGAGGCTTACCAAGCCCTTAGCAAAGCCGACAAGCAACGCTTGGCGGCGCACGCAGCGAAGCCGCGCGGCGCTGCTACGGCGCTCATGCCAGTGCCGGCCAAACGCTTGGCGCGTGTCCCTGCGGCCCCGGACGCCCAGGCACAATCAGCCAATCCTCCAAAAATCGTGTTCCCGTCGACCACCGCAGTGCGTGCGACGCCTGCGCCCGAGCCCATCGCGCTCCCGCCCTCGCCATTGCCGCCGGCATCCAGCAGCGCGCAGGCGGCGGGCGCCGGTGCCCCGGGCGAGGTCAATGCCGACGCACCACCGCGCCCGTCGGACCCGCTGCCCGATCCCTACGTCAATTGAACGCCTTGAATCCGACACCCGCACCCGCGCCCGCAGCCACTGGCCTGCCCGGCAGTTCCCTTATTGCACCGGCGCTCTCGCGCCGGATGGCATGTTGGCTCTACGAAGGCATTTTGATGTTCGGCGTCGTCTTCATTGCCGGCTACCTCTTTGGCACCCTGAGCCAGACGCGCAATGCGCTGGACAACCGGCATCCGCTGCAGGCGTTTTTGTTTGTCGTGTTTGGTATCTATTTCGTCTGGTTCTGGGCCAAGGGCCAGACGCTTGCCATGAAGACCTGGCATATCCGTGTGGTTGATGCGGCCGGACAACCGCTAACGCAGGTTCGCGCACTGGGCCGCTACCTGCTGGCATGGCTGTGGTTTTTGCCGCCCCTGGTGGTGCTCGCACCACTCGGGCTTCCTGCCAGCGAGATCGTGGTGCTTGTGGTGGGATGGGTTGTTTTCTGGGCGCTCGCCAGCCGCTTGCACCCCCAGCACCAGTTCTGGCACGACGCCCTGGCCGGTACACGCCTGATCAACAGCCAGCTTCGCGCGCAATAAGCGCTTGCAGGCGCGCGACAATGCGCCCCATGAAAGACATTCCCGGTTCAAACGCTGGATACGCCAACCCGCAGAAAGAGCGGCGTGGCCTAAGCCGCATGCTGCACGCCACCCGCTACTCCCTGCTCGGCCTGCGTGCCGCCTGGGGCGAAGCGGCTTTTCGCCAGGAAGCCCTCGCCGCGTTGGTGCTGGTGCCCATTGCCTTCTGGCTTGGCCGCACTTGGGTCGAGGTCTCGCTGCTGGCCGGCTCGGTTGTGCTGCTGATGATTGTGGAACTCCTCAACACGGCGGTGGAAGCCGCCATTGACCGCATTGGCCCCGAATGGCATGCGCTCTCGGCCCGCGCCAAGGACATGGGCAGCGCCGCCGTCCTGCTGGGCCTGCTGCTGTGCATGAGCATCTGGGGTGCCGCCATTTACCAAAGGATTGTTCATGGCTGAGCCCCGTTTTTCAGTGTGTGTGTACTGCGGCTCGCGGCCCGGAGAAAACCCGCTGTTTGGCGAGGCGGCCCAGGTCGTGGGCACCTGGATTGGCGCGCAGGGCGGTCAGCTCGTCTATGGTGGTGGCCGCAGCGGCCTGATGGGCACCGTGGCGCAGGCGACGGCAAGCGCGGGCGGACGCGTTGTCGGCGTCATTCCGCAGTCGCTGGTGGACAAGGAACATGCCAATCGCGCGTGCGACGAGCTGCACATTGTGCAAACCATGCACGAACGCAAGGCGCTGATGGCCGAGCGCAGCGATGCCTTTCTGGCGCTTCCGGGCGGCATTGGCACCTTCGAAGAGCTGTTTGAAGTCTGGACCTGGAGCCAGCTCGGCTACCACAACAAGCCCATCGGCCTGCTCGACGTGGCCGACTATTACCAGCCGCTGCTGGCGTTTCTGTCGGGCAGCGTGCAGGCAGGCTTCATGGGGCCGTGGCAAATGGACCTGGTGCGCGTGGGCACGGATCCGGCAAGCCTGCTGGAGCAGTTGACGCAGGCAGCGCAGCGCAGCGCGCCTCGGGATGCGGCACTGCGAGCCAAAATCTGACCGGCCAAATGCTTACACGGCCGCGTCGTCGAGCTCCCCCGTGCGGATGCGCACCACGCGCTCCACGGCGGTGACGAAAATCTTGCCGTCGCCGATCTTGCCGGTGCGCGCCACCTGCACGATGGCGTCCACGCAGCGCTCCAGGTCTTCGGTGCGCACCACGACCTCGATCTTCACCTTGGGCAAAAAGTCCACCACATACTCTGCCCCGCGGTAGAGCTCGGTGTGACCCTTCTGGCGGCCAAAGCCCTTCACCTCGGTGACTGTGAGGCCGGTGACGCCGCACTCGGCCAGCGCCTCGCGCACTTCTTCGAGCTTGAAGGGCTTGATGACGGCGGTGATCATTTTCATGGGGAGAACTCCTGTTTTCAGAAAATCTAGTAATCAGGCGCGGAACTGATTGGTGATGGGGTAGCGCCAATCCTTGCCAAAGCTGCGCCGCGTGACGCGGATGCCTACCGGCGCCTGGCGGCGCTTGTATTCGTTGATCTTGATGAGACGCGTCACCCGTTCAACATCCGCGCGTTCGAAACCGGCTGCAATGATGGACTCTATGGCTTCGTCATTTTCCATATAGCGCGCAATGATGGCGTCCAGCACCTCGTAGGGTGGCAGGCTGTCCTGGTCGGTCTGACCAGGGCGCAGCTCGGCGCTGGGTGGGCGCGTGATGATGCGCTCGGGGATCGGGTTGGCGCCGGTGTTGAACGGGTCGTTGGCATTGCGCCAGCGCGCCAGCGCGAAGACCTGCGTCTTGGGCACGTCCTTGATGGGCGCAAAGCCCCCTGCCATGTCGCCGTACAGCGTGCAATAACCCGTAGCCAGCTCGCTCTTGTTGCCCGTGGTCAGCACCAGGCTGCCAAACTTGTTCGACAGCGCCATCAACAGCGTGCCGCGAATGCGCGCCTGGAGGTTTTCTTCGGTCGTGTCCTCCGCCTTGCCGGCGAATTGCGGCGCGAGGGAGGCCTTGAAGGCTTCGAACGCGGGGCGGATGTCGATCTCTTCGTACGACACGCCGAGGCGCCCGGCCATGTCGCGCGCATCAATCCAGCTGATGTCGGCCGTGTAGGGCGACGGCATCATTACCGTGCGCACGCGGCCCTTGCCCAGCGCATCGACGGCCAGGGCCAACACCAGCGCCGAATCGATGCCGCCCGAGAGGCCCAGCAGCACACCGGGGAAGCCATTTTTGCCGATGTAGTCGCGCACGCCCAGCACCAGCGCATGCCACAAGTCTGGCAGCAAGCCCGGCAGTGGGGCCACGTCTGCTTTAATTTTGATAGCTGCCTGCGCTTGCTCCACCTGCGCAAACACCAGTTTTTCTTCAAAAGCCGGGGCGCGGGCGACGACAGCGCCGTCCGCGTCCAGAGCAAACGAGCGCCCTTCGAAGACCACCTCGTCCTGCCCGCCCACCAGGTGTGCATAGACCAGCGGCAGGCCGGTTTCCTGCACCCGCGCGCGCATGGTCTCCTCACGCGTGCTGCTCTTGCCGCTGTGGAACGGCGAGGCGTTGATGACGGCGATGAGCTGGGCGCCCGCTGCCGCCACGTCCCGTGCCGGTGCTGTGTGCCAGGCGTCCTCACAAATCAGCAAGCCCACGCGCAGGCCGGCCACTTCGAACACGCAAGGCGCCTCGCCGGGCCGGAAGTAGCGCCGCTCGTCAAACACTTCGTAGTTGGGGAGCTCCCGCTTGGCATAGGTCTGCTCAATGCACCCGGCGCGCAGCACGCTGGCGGCGTTGAAACAGGTGGCAAACGCGGCGGCTCCGCTGGCCCGCTGCGGGTGCCCCAGCACGATGACGAGGTCTTTCAGGGCCGCCGTCGCCTCGGCGATGCGTTTGACGGCATCATCACAGGCCGCGAGAAACGCTGGCCGCAGGAACAAATCCTCGGCGGCATAGCCACACAAGGCCAGTTCGGGCGTCAGCAGCAAGGCCGCGCCGCCGGCATGGGCCGCGTGCGCTGCATCGATGATCTTCTGCGCGTTGCCGCGCAGGTCACCTACAGTGAAATTGAGTTGCGCTATGCAAATGGAGAGCGTCATGGGGCCCAGAAGGTCGGACAAGAGCCAGCGGCAAACCATGCCGAGCACACGAGCATTCGCAATGAACGCGCGCATTGCCAAGGCCGTGCATGGCTGAAAAAGCCATTATCACCCGCGTACACACCAGTCCGCTGGCGCTGGACGCAGCCGCTTGGAACGCTCTCCTGGCGCAACAGGCACACGCCACGCCCTTCATGCGCCACGAGTACCTCGCGGCCCTGCACGCGAGCGGCAGTGCCGTGCCCGCCACTGGCTGGCACCCGCACTACGTCACGCTGGAGCAGGACGGCTGCCTGATCGCCGCTTGCCCGCTGTACCTGAAAGAGCATTCGTACGGCGAATACATATTCGACTGGGCCTGGGCGCGCGCCTACCAGGAGCACGGCCTCGCCTACTACCCCAAGGCCCTGGTTGCCGTGCCCTTCACGCCCGTCCCAGGCAGCCGGCTGCTGGCGCGCGATGAGGCTGCGCGCACGGCGCTGCTTCGCGCGGTGGTGGCTTGGTGCGAGGAGCAGTCCTTGTCTTCCTTGCACCTGCTCTTTGGCAGCGAAGCAGACATGGCGGCGTGCAAAAGTGTTGGGCTGATGCAGCGCACCACCGTGCAATTTCACTGGAAGAACCTTGCGCCGGAGGGAGGAAGGTTCCGCGATTTCGAGCATTTTCTCGGCGCCCTTACCCAGGACAAGCGCAAGAAAATTCGCCAGGAGCAGCGCCGCGTGCGGGACGCGGGCGTGCGCTTTCGTTGGGCGCACGGGTCGGACATTGCGGCTGCCGACTGGAATTTTTTCTACCGCTGCTACGAGCGCACCTATCTGGAACACGGCAACCCGCCCTACCTTAGCCGCGCCTTTTTTGAGCGCATGGCGCGTGACATGCCGGGCGCCTGGCTGCTGTTCATTGCCGAACGTGAAGGCGAAGCGATTGCTAGCAGTCTGATAGCTGTCAACGCATATCCATCAAGCGCTAGAGGCCAAAATGGCTTTACTTTTTCGCCACCAACAGCCTATGGCCGGTACTGGGGGGCGCTGGAGCGGGTGGACAGCCTGCACTTCGACGCCTGCTATTACCAGCCGCTGGCCTGGTGCATCGCGCACGGCTTTGAAACATTTGAGGGCGGTGCCCAGGGCGAGCACAAGATGGCCCGTGCGCTGATGCCAGTGGCCACGCACAGCGCCCATTGGCTGGCCCACCCCGCCTTCGCAGACGCCGTGGAGCACTTTCTGGAGCGTGAGGATGCTGGCATGGCGGCGTACGTTCAAGAACTCAAGGCGCACACACCCTTTCGCGTCGCAGCGCAGAGGGTGCCAAACCCCTGATTGCAGCGCGGAAGTGCTGCCCACCAGTTGCCAGCCCATCTAAAGATGCATATCATCTGCATCTAATAAAACCAGCGATGACCACGATGCCCGTTACTGAAAAAACCGTTCTGTCCTGCTCCCCAACGCCCGAGGTCCGCCATGGGCGCGTCTGACCAGGCAGCGCCTCTGGCGCAGGCGCTGGAGCGCCCCTACCGCCACGGCTTCACCACCGATGTCGAATCCGACTCGCTGCCGCCAGGCCTCGACGAAGGCACGATTCGCGCCATCTCGCTGCGCAAGCGCGAGCCCGAGTTTTTGCTCAAATGGCGCCTGGCCGCCTACGAACGCTGGCTGACCATGCCCACGCCCGAATGGGCGCATGTGCACATGCAGCCGGTGGACCTGCAGGCGCTGTGCTACTACTCGGCGCCCAAGTCGCTCAAGGACGGCCCCAAGAGCCTGGCCGATGTGGACCCCAAACTGCTCGAAACCTACGAGAAGCTCGGCGTGCCGCTGCACGAACGCGCGCGTCTGGCGGGCGTGGCGGTGGATGCGGTGTTCGACTCGGTCTCTGTCGGCACCACCTTCCGCGAGCAATTGCACAAAGTCGGCGTCATCTTCTGTTCGTTCTCACACGCCGTGGAGCACTACCCAGAACTGATTGAACGCTACATGGGCAGCGTGGTGCCGGTGGCCGACAACTACTACGCCGCGCTCAACTCGGCGGTGTTTTCCGACGGCTCCTTTGTCTATATCCCCAAGGGCGTGCGCTGCCCGATGGAGCTGTCTTCGTACTTTCGCATCAACGCCAAAGGCACGGGGCAGTTCGAGCGCACGCTGATCATTGCCGAGGAAGGCAGCCATGTGAGCTACCTCGAAGGCTGCACGGCGCCGCAGCGCGACGAGAACCAGCTGCACGCAGCGGTGGTGGAACTGGTGGCGCACGACGACGCCTACATCAAATATTCGACGGTGCAGAACTGGTACCCCGGCGACGAAAACGGCCTGGGCGGCATCTACAACTTTGTCACCAAGCGGGGCCTGTGCGCCGGCAAACGTGCGCATATCTCGTGGACGCAGATTGAAACCGGCTCAGCCATCACCTGGAAGTACCCCAGCGTGGTGCTGCGTGGCGACGATTCGCGCGGCGAATTCCATTCGATTGCGGTGTCCAATCACTTCCAGCAGGCAGACACCGGCACCAAGATGATTCACCTGGGCAAAAACACCAGCAGCCGCATCGTCTCCAAGGGCATCAGCGCCGGCAATGCGCAAAACAGCTACCGCGGCCTGGTGCGCATATCCCCCGGTGCGGCCAATGCACGCAACCACACCCAGTGCGATTCGCTCTTGATTGGCCCCAAGTGTGGCGCCCACACCTTCCCCTACATCGACACCGCACGCAGCGACGCCGTGGTGGAGCACGAAGCCACCACCACGCGCATTTCGCAGGACCGTTTGTTCTATTGCCAGCAACGCGGCATCCACCCCGAAGACGCGACGGCGCTCATCGTCGGTGGTTTCTGCCAGTCGGTGCTCGAAGAGCTGCCCATGGAATTCGCGCTCGAAGCCAAGGCCCTGCTTGCGGTCTCGCTCGAAGGCTCGGTTGGCTAAGCCAGAACATTTTTAAAAAAAGTCGAAACACCCCATGATCACCTCCACCACCCCCCTGCTGCAACTGGACGCCCTGCGCGTTGCCATTGGCGAAAAGACCATCCTGCAATCCATCAGCCTCGACGTCGCCCCCGGCGAACTCGTCGTGCTGATGGGCGCCAACGGCAGCGGCAAAAGCACGCTCGGCCTGGCGCTTGCGGGCCACCCGGCCTACCACACGACCGAGGGCACGGCGCGCTTTGGCGGCGCCGATCTGCTGGCCATGGAACCCCAGGACCGCGCCCGCGCCGGGCTGTTCCTGTCGTTCCAGGCGCCCCCGGAGATTCCCGGTGTCAAGAACAACCTGTTCATCCGCACCGCCATGAATGCCGTGCGCGCCGCGCGCGGCGAGGAACCGCAGGATGCGTACGACTTTCTCGGCAGCGCCAAGGCCGCCGCCACGACACTCGGCCTGCCAGAAAACATGCTCAGCCGCCCGGTGAATGATGGGTTTTCGGGCGGCGAGAGAAAACGCAATGAGCTGCTGCAACTCTCCTTGCTGCGCCCGCGCCTGGCGGTGCTCGACGAAATCGACTCGGGCATGGACGTGGATGGTGTGCGCGCGGTCGTCGAACTGGTGCAGCGCCTGCGCAGCGAAGGCACGGCCTTCATCGTCGTCTCGCACTACCTGCAGCTGATTGAGTCGCTGCAACCCGACACCGTGCTGCGCCTCGCCGACGGCCAGATTGCCGAGCGCGGCGACATCGCCCTGGCGCAGCGCATTGCGCGCACCGGTTTCGTGCAGGCGCCCGAATTGGCAGAGGCTTGAGACCATGAACATCCGCCCCATCACCGCACACGAGGCCATGTTGATGGCCCGTGAGCACCTCGCTGCCACCGGCTGGGTGGCACCAAAGAACGAATCCTTCCGCCACCTGCCACCGCCACCGGCTGCACTCTGGCTGGAGCAGGCTGCAGCAACGCCATTGGCGCAGAACAGCGGCTGGACCCTCACCACGCTTGCCGGCGGCACACCTACCGGCATTGCGGCACGCACGCTGTCTGCCACCGACACCGCACAGCGCGCCGAGCTGTTTGCGGGCCTGGATTTGCCGGGCGACGATGACGCCGCGCCATTTGCCTGGGCGCACCGCGCCTTGTGCACTGCGGGCCTGCGCCTGCGGGTAGAGTCCGGAACGGCGCAGCAACCCACGCAGCTTGAACTGCGCCACCAGCCCACGGGCCAGGTGGAAGCGCCCTTGTTGGTGCTCGACATCGCCGAAGGGGTGCACTGCGTCCTGCGCGAACTCCACCTCGCGGGCGACGCTGCCACCTCTGGCGGCAAGGTACAAAACCTGCAGTTACACCTGCGCCTTGCCCGAGGTGCCAGCCTGCAGCACCTGCGCGTTGTCGCCCCGCATGCAGAGGACCGCTGCGCGCACATCATTCACGCCCAGATAGGTGAGAACGCTCGCTACGTCCAGGCCTTTGTCGCCGGCGGCAGCAGCTACCACCTGCAGCGCAGCCAGGTGCTGCTCAGCGGCGCGGGCTCCTCGGCGCATATTGCGGGCCTGACCTGTGCAGCCGGCACAAAATTCGAGCAGCAGGTCTTCATGCGCCATGCCGCAGCGCGGACCACCAGCCACAGCGAAGCACTGGTGCTGGCAAGCGGCAAGGCGCACACGGTGGCCAACGCCAACACGCACATTGCGCCCGGCTCGGACGAAGCCGACGTGCACCAGCGGCTCGCAGGCATTCCGTTGGGAGGCCAGCCGCGGCTGGTACTGCGCCCACACCTGGAGATCTACCACGACAACGTGCAGGCAGCCCATGGCGCCACTTGGGGCGCCCTGCCCGAAGATGCGTTGTTCTACGCGCGCCAGCGCGGGTTGGACGCGAGCGCTGCACGCTCGCTCATCATCGAGGGCATGGCCAACGCCCTGCTGTCGCGCTGCTTCACGGATGCCGCCACGCTCGATGCCTTGGCCCAGGGCGATGCCCTTCAAGGCGTGCTGCGCCAAGTGCTGGAGACAAGCCATGGGTGACATGCTCCCCGCCCGCTGGCTCAGCGCATCCGGCGCGGCGCCCACCAGTCCGTCCGGCGTTACCGGGCTACGCGCCCTGTTTCCGGTGCTCTCCCAGCATATTCAGGGCCACCCGCTCGCCTATCTGGACAACGCCGCCACCACGCAGATGCCCCAGCCGGTGCTGGATGCACTGCAGCACTTCGAGCGCCACGACCGCGCCAACATCCACCGCGGCGTACACGCACTGAGCCAACGCGCCACCGACGCCTACGACGCTGCGCGCGCCGAGCTCAAACGCTTTGTCGGTGCGGGGGCTGGGCACGAACTGGTGTTCACCTCGGGCACCACCGAATCGCTCAACCTTGTGGCGCACGGCCTGTCTGCACATGCTGGTGGGAGCAAGCCTCTGCAGCGCGGTGATGAAATCATCGTCAGCGGCCTGGAGCACCACGCCAACCTCTTGCCCTGGCAACGCGCCGCGCGCGAGAGCGGCGCGGTCCTGCGCATTCTGCTGCCCGATGCTGAGGGCCATCTGCACGCCGAAGACCTGGCCCGTCTTCTGAGCCCGCGCACACGCGTGTTTGCCGTAACCGCCTGCGCCAACGCCACTGGCGAACGCCCGCCCGTGGCTGAGCTGCTGGCATTGGCGCGCCAAGCCGGCGCACTGACGGTGCTGGATGCTGCGCAAGTGGCCGCCCATGCCGTCCCCGATATCTCCGCCCTGCCCTGCGATTTCCTCGTTTTCTCGGGCCACAAGATGTATGGCCCCATGGGCACCGGCGCCCTCGTGGGTGCGCGCAACGCGCTTGAACTGCTGGCCCCACTGCGGGTGGGTGGCGACATGGTGGAGTGGGTAAGCTTCACCGACGCAAGTTATGCCGCGCTACCCGCCCGGCTGGAGGCTGGCACGCCCAATGTGGGCGGCGCCATTGGCATGGCAGCAGCGGCCAAATTCATAGACGCCGTAGGCCGCAGTGCGATCGACCAGCATTTGCATGCGCTTCGCCACCAAGCCGTACAAGGCCTTGCCGCCCTGCCCGGCCTGCGTGTGCTGTCACCCGATACCCAGGACACCGCCATCGTCTCCTTCGTGACCGAAGGCGTTCACCCACACGACATCGGCACGCTGCTTGACGGCCAGGGCGTTGCCGTGCGCACCGGCCACCACTGTGCCCAGCCATTGCTGGAACATCTGGGCTGTGGGCCGACGACGCGCGCGTCGTTCGCGCTCTACAACACACCGGAAGAAGTCGAGCGCCTGGTCGCGGGCGTGGCCAAGGCGCTGGAGCTTTTGCGATGAGCAGTGCCGAAACCGATCTCTACCAGGAACTGGTGCTGGAGCACAAACGTGCGCCGCGCAACTTCGGCCATTTACTCGCGCCCACGCACCAGGCACGGGGCACCAACCCATCTTGTGGCGACGACCTTTCCGTAGAACTGAATATTGCGGATGGGCGCCTCGCAGACATCCGCTTTCACGGCCAGGGCTGCGCCATCTGCATGGCTTCCGCCTCGATGATGAGCGAGGCCGTGAAGGGCCAGGAGATTGCCACCGCGCAGGCGCTGCAACAGCACTTTCGCGCCGTACTGACCGGGGAAGAAAGTGCCGACGTCGCCCCGCTCGGCAAGCTTGTCAGCCTGGCCGGCGTCAGCCGCTACCCCAGCCGCATCAAATGCGCGCTACTAGGCTGGCATGCGCTGATGCATGCCATTGCCAGCAACCCGGCCGCGCCCGCAGCCCCGGTATCCACGGAAGGAGAAACACCATGATGAAACGCATGCGCGAAGACGTGCTGATTAATCGACCTGTGACGGTCGAGCGCATTCCCGATGGCACACCCATGGATTTGCCCGGCGGACTCTGGGCCCAGGTGACCCAGGCGCTGGGCTCAAACTTCACCCTGGTCGTCGAGGGCCAGTTGGTGCGCCTCAAGGGGAGTGATGCCGACGCCATTGGCAAAGAGCCGCCCGCCGAAGTCGAACACCCCGAGAACGTTGAAATTGACGATGTCAGCGGCCTGATCTGGAACACCCTCAAGACCTGCTACGACCCGGAGATTCCGGTCAACATCGTGGACTTGGGCCTCGTCTACCGCTGTGACCTGGAACCCATGGAAGGCGGCGATGTGCGCGCCCTCATCGACATGACGCTCACCGCGCCCGGCTGCGGCATGGGAGAAGCGATTGCCGATGAGGTCTGCGACAAGGTGCTGGCGATTCCGCGCGTCGGCGAGATCACCGTCAACATGGTGTTTGACCCACCCTGGGATCGCTCGCGCATGTCGGAAGCAGCGATGTTGGCCATGGGTATGTAAACCGCACACTCCCCAACAAAAAGGCGCCCCATGGACGCCTTTTTTTGGTTCTATCGCTGTAGAGATCAACCGCCGCAAGCACCGCCCGAGCAGCAGTGGTGCTCTTCCGCGTCTTCCAGGACTTCAAGCTTGCTTACCAGAACACGCCACTGGTCCGGCCCCGACTGCAGGTAAGCCCACTGAAACTGGCCGGGCGAGCGCGAATCGAACTGGTGGTGCAGTGGCCGCGGATCGTGATCGCTGACGATCTGAATCGCCTCGCCAGGCAGCAGCTCGTCAAAGCGGCCAAAAATGGTGGTGTGGCGCTGGGGTGGAGGAATCTGGCGCACGTCGATCACGAGAGACTGGGTAGGAAGCATGAGAACCTTTCTTCAGGGTTTCGATAGGGAATAAGAAACAGGAAACGCAATTTCAGCCATCCTTGCCGTCGAGCCGTGTGCTCGTCAGCCAAGGGACATACATCACGAGATAGATCAGGAATGCCGTGGTCCACGCAGCAGCAGCACAAACCAGGGCATGCGAAACCCACTGCGGTGCGACCATAGGGACAAGCACTCGCAGCACGGCTGCAGCCATCACCAGCGCATAAGCCAGCACTTCTGCGCGCGAAACCTGCAGCGGCCGGCCCGTGTGCCCACGCGCGGTACGCGTGAGCATGCCGATGATCAGCCCGCCGGTGGCGCCAACCGCGAGGGCATGGACGCCCACCGACACCAGCACCCAGCCCGGCTGCGCAAGTGCCAGCAAGGCCAAGCCCAGCGGAATCCATGCGTACGCAGCGTGCAAGATCCAGAGAATCGGCTTCTTGCGCGAAACCATGGAATGCCAGTGCAGCATGCGCGCGCCCTGCAACACCGCCGCTGCGGCCAGCGCGGCAAACGTGATCCAACCGCCAGGCGCAAACACCCACAGCGCCAGCGCCACGAACGTGGTGGCCAGCGCGCCGCGCTCCAGCCACGGCGGCACGGCGATCTTCAGCCCCGGCGTCACGCTCATGGTGAACGCGGGAATCACGCGGCCCGCCATCACGCACTCGACCATCACGATCAAGCCCAGGGCTGCGTACAGCGCGCTGGAGGGCGGCAGCGCAAGCCATCCCATGACCGACAGGTGGAACACCAGGTTGGCCACCGACAAAAGAATGAGAATCCCCGCCAGTGGCAGGTTGCGCTTATTGCCAGCGCGCAAAAGAATGCGCACCAGGATCACGGCGACGGCGGGCAACAGCACTACATCAAGCGCCGCGTACACCGGGTAAGGCGCCACCCAGGCCGCCACACGGGCCGCCAGCCAAAGCAGCACCAGCGCGCCCAGCGCCGCACCGCGCGGCGTTTGCAGCCCAGTCCAGGCTTTGACCGCCGTCAGCAGGAAGCCGACGATCACGCCCGTGGCAAAACCCAGCAGCATTTCGTGCGCGTGCCAAAGCATCGGCGAAACGCCGAGATCCAGAGAAACCGCCCCCAGCATGGCCGCCACCCAGAGTGGAACCGCCACGCAGGCCAGCGCCGCTGCAGCGATATAGAAGGGTCGAAAGCCGAGCCGAAGCACTGGCCAGCCGTGGGGCACTTTGCTTGCAGGCTTCGCAGCGCCAGCGCTGACCAGGGGCGGAAGAGGTGTTTTCATGGAGTCCATATCAGGCCCGGCGCGCTTGCGTTGCCGGGTACAAAACTATAAGATGCATTTTAAATGTATCTTACAGCGCCCGGCGATTTTTTTCAATCGACTGTGCGCTGCACACCACCATGCGGCTTGCCAACTACACCGACTACACCCTGCGCGTGCTGATGTACTGCGCGCAGCACCGCGAGCGCCGCGTCACCATTGCCGAGCTCGCGCAGAGCCATTCATTGTCGAAAAACCACTTGATGAAGATCGTCAATGACCTGGCTCGACACGGTCTGCTGGAAACGGCCCGAGGGCGGGGCGGCGGTGTTCGCCTGTTGCTGGAACCGGCCGAGATCGGCGTTGGCGCCGTGGTGCGCTGGTGCGAAAGCGATTTTCGTATGGTCGAGTGCTTCGACGAAAACTCCAACACCTGCCGCCTGAGCCCCGCCTGCCGTCTGAAAAAACTGTTTCAGCGCGCCCTGGCCTCCTGGCTGCGCGAACTCGACACCGCCACGCTGGCCGATCTGGTGGGAGATGGCGCTGCAGAGTCGCTCGGCGCTTCCGCCATCATCAGCTTGTCGCGGCGCGCACCCGCAGCCGCCGCACTGGCGCGCGGTTGACGCTAGAGCAGCGCATGTATTTTGCTATTAATTAGATAGCTGTAAACATATACCTATAAAGCGCTAGCAGCATTTTTTACCACTAAATCGCATCTAGAACGACTCCCAGTCATCGCTCGCCCCAGCCGCGCCCTTCACGGGTTTGGGCGCTGACGCCACCGTGGAGGTTTGCCGGGTAAGCGGTTTGGCAGGAATCCGCGCCGGAACCTTCGGCTTGGGCGCTGTCACAGCCGCAGCCGCCGTGCGCTTTGGGGTGGTCAACGGCGCACGCGAGACGGGCGAGACGGTGTTGCCGGCAGCAAGCCGGAACACCGCCACGGACTGCACCAAGTCCTCCGCCTGCCCCTTGAGACTGCTGGCGGCTGCGGCCATCTGCTCGACCAGTGCCGCATTCTGCTGGGTGGCCTGGTCCATTTGCGTGACCGCCTCGCCAACTTGCGAGACACCTGAGCTTTGCTCGCTGCTGGCGGCGCTGATTTCTGCAACGATGTCGGTCACCCTGCGGATCGCGGCCACGACCTCGTTCATGGTGGCGCCGGCCTTGTCCACCTGGTCGTTGCCTTGCTCGACACGCTCGACGCTTGCGGAAATCAGCGCCTTTATTTCCTTGGCCGCATCCGCGCTGCGGCCGGCAAGACTGCGCACCTCGCTGGCCACCACGGCAAAACCCCGGCCCTGCTCGCCCGCACGTGCCGCCTCGACCGCCGCGTTCAGCGCCAGGATATTGGTCTGGAACGCAATGCCATCAATGACGCCAATGATGTCGGCAATCTTGCGGCTGCTCTCGTTGATGCCCTTCATGGTTTCGACCACCTGAGCGACCGTCTCACCGCCTTGCTGCGCGACGCCGGATGCGCTCACGGCCAGTTGGTTGGCTTGGCGGGCGTTGTCGGCGTTCTGACGCACGGTGCTGCTCAACTCCTCCATGGAGGCCGCCGTTTCTTCCAGTGCGCTGGCCTGCTGCTCCGTCCGCGCTGACAAATCGTGGTTGCCCTGGGCGATTTCAGCGCTCGCCGTTGCGACGCTCTCAGAGCCCTCACGCACCCGTGTCACGATGCGCACCACACTGTCCCGCATGGTTGCTATGCCATGCAGGACGCTGCGTTCATCTGCGGGAGGGATCTCCACCGCCAGATCGCCTTGAGAGATCTTGTTGGTAATGGAGTTGAGAAGCTCAGGCTCCCCGCCCAATTGGGTCAGGATGCCACGCGTGAACCACCAGCCAATCAGCCCCAGAGCAACGGCCAGGGCCAGCGCAATAGCACCAGCTTCAAGCACACGGCCCATGAAGGTCGTCTGCACCGTGTCGACATAGACCCCGGAACCAACAATCCAGCCCCACGGCGTGAAACCTTTCACAAAAGAAACCTTGGGCACCGGATCCGTGCTCCCCGGCTTGGGCCACAGATAGTTGACAAAGCCAGCGCCGCTTTTCTTTACCGTGTTGACAAATTCCACAAAAAGAAACTTGCCCGTGGGATCCTTGTTGCCACTGAGGTCCTGGCCCTCCAACTTGGTGCTGATGGGATGCATCACCATGGTTGGATGCATGTCGTTGATCCAAAAATACTCGGTGTCACTGTAGCGCAGCGAGCGCACCGTTTCCTTGGCACGCTGCTTGGCCTCATCTTCTGTCATGGCTCCCTTGCTCGCCTGCTCATGAAAATGGGCAATCACGCCATAGGCGGTCTCCACCGCCTGGCGAACGCTGCTCTCCCGCTCTTGCCTGATCAGACTGCGCTCGGACACCATAAGGACACCCGCGAGCACCAGCATGGCCAGCAAGGCAAACCCCACGAGCCCCGTGAGACGCCGCGCAACACTGAGTTGTTTGAATGTGGTCATGGCACGCCCTCGATGGTTCAACTTCAATGGACGCTGTGATCCTACATCCCAGCGGCAACGCGTGCCGGCTTTCGGCTTGAGACCCGGTCACGCAATTGGTTTGCGAACAACAAAAAGCAAGATTTCGCCCGAAATTGCTATAACAATTATAGCTACATACTGTTTATCAATAAGCGATAGATCGGTATTTCACAATAAATCCTGCGGGTCAAAAGCTTTCCCACTCACCGCTCGGTGTTGCTGCAATGCGCGGGGCAGGCCGCACGGCCGGGACCGGCGCAGCCCTGGCTTTCTTGGAAGGAGGCAACAGCGGCTCTGCAGATCGCGCGGGCACCTTGGGCTGCGCTGCTTGGCGGGCCGGTGCGGCAACCGGCACCGTTCTGCCATGACTTGTGGGCGCGAGCGCAAACACCGCCACAGCTTGCACCAGCTCTCCCGCCTGTGCCTTCAGGCTGCTGGCAGCGGCGGCCATTTGCTCGACCAGCGCAGCGTTTTGCTGCGTCGCCTGGTCCATCTGCGTAATCGCTTCGCCCACCTGGGAGACGCCCGAACTCTGCTCGTTGCTGGCGGCGGTGATCTCGCCGACGATGTCGCTCACGCGCCGAATGGCGCCCACCACGTCGGTCATGGCGGCGCCGGCCTTGTCGGCCCATTGCCTGCCTTGTTCGACCTGCTGACTGCTCGCGCTGATCAGGGCCTTGATTTCCTTGGCGGCGTCGGCGCTGCGCCCCGCCAGGCTGCGCACTTCGCTCGCCACCACGGCAAAGCCGCGGCCTTGCTCCCCGGCACGGGCGGCTTCCACTGCGGCGTTCAGCGCCAGGATATTGGTCTGGAAAGCGATGCCGTCAATGACGCCAATGATGTCGCCGATCTTGGCGCTGCTGCTGTTGATGCCTTGCATGGCCTGCACCACCTGGGCCACAACTTCTCCACCCTGAACAGCCGTTTGTGACGCACTCTGAGCCATCTGGTTGGCTTGCCGCGCGTTGTCGGCGTTCTGCCGCACGGTCGAGCCAAGCTCCTCCATGGAAGCCGAAGTCTCTTCCAGGGCGCTGGCCTGCTGCTCCGTTCTGCCGGACAGATCGTGGTTGCCGGATGCGATCTGGGCGCTTGCCGCAGCCACCCCTTCGGACCCGCTGCGCACATTGGCTACCACCCCAGCAAGATTGGCGCGCATTTCGGTCAGCGCAGCGAGCAGCTGCCCCATTTCGTCCTTGCCACCCACGGGGATGGGTTCGGCCAGATTCCCGGCCGCCATGGCGCGCGCCGCAGCCACCGCCTGCGCTGCGGGGCGCGAGACACTGCGAGCGATGAGCACGGCGAACACCACCGCCAATACGACGCACAGGCCGAGCGCCACAGCGACGGCCACGCGCGCATTTTCGAACACCAATCCAGCCCGCTGGTGCGCGGCATCCGCCGCAGCTGCGGCGACATCCGACAGTTGGCCCAGCGTTTCATCGGCTGCCGCAAAGGCCTTGGCCGAATCGCCGGCGTATTTGTCGGCCAGCGCCCGCGACGTCATCTCGACCATCTCGGCGGTGGTGAAATCAATGCCCTTGGCGATGTCGAGCAGATCGCCTTGCACTTGCCGGTAGGCCGTCTTTTGCTCAGCATATTGGCCAAAAGCAGCGATTTCCTGAGGGCCCGCCATCAGCGCCTGAAGCCGCTGGTCGAGCTTGTCCATGTCGCTGGCTCGGGCGACGATCTGCTGCACCAAAGCGGTTACTTCTTCGGCGTTGCGCGCCGTGATCAAACCAGCTTCGGCACGCCGCATGCGGTTGATGAGCACGCGCAATTGACCTGCCTGGTCCACGCTGGGCATCAGGTGATCGGCAAGCTCCTGCGTCTGGGCCTGCATGCGCGCGAGTTGCACCAGGGACAACGCGCCAAGCGCCAGAGTCAGCACTACGACAACGAAAAAACCCGCTGCGAGCTTGGTGCCGATACGCAGATTGGAAAAACGAAAGAGTGTCATGGAAGCAAAGCCCGGCCCGCTTGAATGCGCTGGTCTCGTAAGCAAGCAGGGTCCCGAGAAGTAACAATTTGTCCAGTCTAGCCCCGCCCTGCCCCATCGTGCACCGGGTAATCCATCAAAAAGCACGCACACCATGCGGTGGGCGTGCTTTTGCAGGCAAGCCGTCAGCTGCCTGACAAGATTCGGACGATCTCAGCCGTGTGCCTTGGCGTAGTGGGCCAGGCCTTCGACAATTTCCTTGTGTGCCGATTCAATGCCTTCCCAGCCCAGAACTTTCACCCATTTGCCGTCTTCCAGATCCTTGTAATGCTCGAAGAAGTGGCTCAGTGCCTTGAGGCGCGCGGGGTTTACATCCTCAATATTTTTCCAGGCAGCGTACATGCCCAGCACCTTGTTCGTGGGCACGGCCAGCACTTTGCCGTCGATGCCTGCTTCGTCTTCCATCTTCAAAATGCCCAGCGCGCGGCAGGGCACGACCACGCCGGGGTGCAGCGGGTAAGGCGTGATGACCAGCACATCCACCGGATCGCCGTCGCCGCTGAGCGTCTGCGGCACATAGCCGTAGTTCGACGGGTAGTACATGGCGGTGGTCATGAACCGGTCCACAAAGATGGCGCCCGACTCCTTGTCCACCTCGTATTTGATCGGGTCGGAATCCATAGGAATTTCGATCACGACGTTGAAAGATTCGGGGAGGTTCTTGCCGGGAGTGACGCTGTTGAGGGACATGTTGCTTGATTTCCAGGTAGATAACTAGTGACTAACCCTGATTTTACCGGCCGAGCCCTTGCACCCGGCTTGCAGACGCAGTTTTCGGGGTAAATTGTCGGGGTTGGCCAATCGACTCCGGGACGGGAGCACGAGGAAGCAACGCAGCGGAGACCCTCCCATGCGTTGTGTCTCCTACCGTGCGAAACAACACTTGGAGCGATAAGAATGGCTGGAACCACAGCGTCGAATTTTCCCCTCATCCTTGCCCTTGTTTGCGGCCTGATTGCCGTGGCCTACGGCTTCTGGGCCCGCAGCTGGATATTGGGCAAAGACCCCGGCAACCCGCGCATGCAGGAGATTGCCGCGGCCATCCAGGCCGGTGCAGCGGCCTACCTGGCGCGCCAATACAAGACCATTGCCGTCGTCGGCGTGGTGCTGGCCATCCTCATCGGCGTTTTCCTTGATGGCAAGACCGCCGTGGGCTTTGTCATCGGTGCCGTGCTCTCGGGCGCCTGCGGTTTCATCGGCATGAACGTGTCAGTGCGTGCCAACGTGCGCACCGCACAGGCTGCCACGCAAGGCATTGGCCCGGCACTGGACGTCGCGTTCCGCGGCGGCGCCATTACCGGCATGCTGGTGGTGGGCCTGGGGCTGCTGGGCGTCACCGGGTTCTACTGGTACCTGGTGGGTGGCAATCCGGTGGCGGACAAATCGCTGGCCGGCCTGCTCGACCCGCTGATCGGTTTTGCCTTCGGCTCCTCGCTGATCTCCATCTTCGCGCGCCTGGGCGGCGGCATCTTCACCAAGGGCGCTGACGTGGGCGCCGACCTGGTGGGCAAGGTCGAGGCCGGTATTCCCGAGGACGACCCGCGCAACCCCGCCGTGATTGCCGACAACGTGGGCGACAACGTGGGCGACTGCGCCGGCATGGCCGCCGACCTGTTCGAAACCTACGCAGTGACACTGATCGCCACCATGGTGCTGGGCGCGCTGATGCTGACGGCCGCTCCGGTCAACGCCGTGATGTACCCGCTGGCGCTGGGCGCCGTGTCCATCGTGGCCTCCATCATTGGCTGCTTCTTCGTCAAGGCCTCGCCCGGCATGAAGAACGTGATGCCCGCGCTGTACAAGGGGCTGGCGATTGCCGGCGTGCTCTCGCTCATCGCCTTCTACTTCGTCACCACCTGGATCATTCCCGACAACGCCCTGGGCGGCACGGGCGCACAGATGAAGCTGTTTGGCGCCTGCGCCACCGGCCTGGTGCTCACCGCAGCGCTGGTCTGGATCACCGAGTACTACACCGGCACGCAGTACAAGCCGGTGCAGCACATTGCGCAGGCCTCCACCACCGGCCATGGCACCAACATCATTGCCGGCCTGGGCGTGTCCATGCGCTCCACCGCGTGGCCGGTGATCTTTGTCTGCGCCGCCATCCTGGTGTCGTACTCGCTCGCTGGGTTGTTCGGCATCGCCGTGGCGGCCACCTCCATGCTCAGCATGGCGGGCATCGTGGTGGCGCTGGACGCCTACGGACCGATCACCGACAACGCTGGCGGCATTGCCGAAATGGCCGAAATGCCCAGCAGCGTGCGTGACATTACCGACCCGCTGGACGCCGTGGGCAACACCACCAAGGCCGTGACCAAGGGCTACGCCATTGGTTCGGCTGGCCTTGCTGCGCTGGTGCTGTTTGCCGACTACACCCACAAGCTGGAGAGCTACGGCCAGGCGATCGACTTCAACTTGAGCGACCCCATGGTCATCGTCGGCCTGTTCATCGGCGGCCTGATTCCCTACCTGTTCGGTGCCATGGCCATGGAAGCCGTGGGCCGCGCAGCCGGCGCCGTGGTGGTGGAAGTGCGCCGCCAGTTCCGCGATATCAAGGGCATCATGGAAGGCACGGCCAAGCCCGAATACGGCAAGGCCGTCGACATGCTGACCAGCGCTGCCATCAAGGAAATGATCGTCCCCAGCCTGCTGCCCGTGGTGGTACCGATTCTGGTCGGCCTGCTGCTCGGCCCGAAAGCGCTCGGCGGCTTGCTGATGGGCACGATCGTGACCGGCCTGTTCGTCGCCATTTCCATGTGCACCGGCGGCGGTGCCTGGGACAACGCCAAGAAGTACATCGAAGACGGCCACCACGGCGGCAAGGGCTCTGAGGCACACAAGGCCGCCGTGACCGGCGACACCGTGGGCGATCCGTACAAAGACACCGCTGGCCCGGCTGTGAACCCGCTGATCAAGATCATCAACATCGTGGCGCTGCTCATCGTGCCGCTGGTGGTGAAGTTCCACGCCGGCTGAAGCGGCGCCGTCGCTGATGGCGACTTATGACGAAAGGGGCTTTGTGCCCCTTTCTCAATGCACAAAAGGAAAGACGGATGGAGAGATCGACCGATGAATCACCTCGCCCGCTATCCCGCCGGCCCCGATATCGAGGTTTACACCCAGATCGTTCGCACTACGCTGGCCACTTCCGGCCATTTCCTCGAGCGCGTCATCGAATCCACCCGCAGAGCCTTGCAACAGCGCGAAGACCAGGCGCGCACCCCCCGCGAGAGCCACAGCGTAATGCACGCGCGCCAGCACCTCGAACGCGTCAACTTTGTCATGTGCGAGCGATTTCCCAACGCTCTGGAGCAAGCGATTGCCAAAGGTGCCGATCGGGAGCAAGCCGCAACACGCTCTCTTTTCTCGGTGCAGTTTGACGACCTGGAGTTGATGGACGAATCGCAACTCAGCGAGAGTGTCGAACGTGCGCGGGCCGGACAGCTGCTTGCCGAAGCCGTGACAGAGCCTTTGGCGGAGCTCAATGCGCTCATGAGCGCTGCGCAAGGGCAATCGAGCGTCGACCCTGGGCACAATCCCCTGCAACCTGTGCTATTTCTGCAGGCCATGCAAGCCGTGGTCGGGCAGATGCAGCCGTCCGACGAAGTGCGGCGGGACTGGATGGGGCACATGGCCGAGGCAATGGGCTCCCAGCTTCGGGCCCTGTATCTTCAACTCATCGGGCAGATGCAGGATAGCGGCATCAAGCCCGCCGGTTATGCGGTGCGCCAGCAAGGCGGTCACTATGTTTACGTCAAGCCTGATGGCCCAGAAGGCCACGCTCCCGGGTTTGGTCCCGAAGCCGCGCCGTGGCGTGCGGGCGGTGTGCAAGCTTCGCCCGCGGCAGCAGCCGGAACCCGCCACACCCTGCTCACGCTGCACCAGTTGCGCCGTCTGCTCACGGGCGAGCTGACCGAGGGCCCGGCGCCCGAAATGCCATTTTCTGAACAGTTTTCGTGCGAATTCGAAAGCGCACCATCCCACGCTGCCGCGCCCGCGCCGGAGTTCGACATCACCGTCCCTGCCGCCTTTGAGGCACTCCAGGAGATGAACCAGGTAGATCACATGATGAAGCGGCTGGGCAGTCGGGGCCCGGTGGGTGCGCCGGCTTCGGCGGCGATAGCCCCCCAGAGCCCCAGAGCGGCGCTCGGACAAGCCTTGAGCATGGAAGTCGTGGCACTCATGCTGGACAACATCGCGCACGACGATCGCCTGCTCTGGCCGGTGCAGCAACTCGTGAAAAAGCTGGAGCCCGCCCTATTGAAACTGGCAGTAGCCGACCCGCGATTTTTCAGTGAAAAAGACCATCCCGCTCGCCGCCTGCTGCAGGAGATGACGGACCGCAGCCTGGCCTTTGACAGTCTCGAAGCCCAAGGTTTTGAGAGCTTCATGCAGCCACTGATCGACGTGGTAGGCCCATTGACCCACTCACCCATTGAAGACCAGGAGCCTTTTGCGCACGCCCTGTGGCAATTGATGGACGCTTGGGCCACGCGTGAGAAAAAGCGCGAAAACGAGCGTCTGCGGGCCATCGAAGCCCTGCGCCATGCCGAGCAGCGCAACCTGCTGGCCGCCAGGATGTCGCATGAGATGCGGCTACTGCCGCAGATCGACGCGATCCCGGCCGAAATTGCGCGTTTCCTGTTGGGCCCCTGGACCCAGGTGATGGCCCAGGCGCGGCTGAGCGATCACAGTGGCAGCAACGACCCGGGCCGCTACCGGGAGGCGGTCGACGCGCTGATCTGGAGTGCGCAACCCCAGCTCACCCGCATCAACGTGGGCCGCCTCGCCCGCCTCGTTCCCAAGCTGCTCTCCAGACTGAACGCAGGCCTGGCTGCCATCGACTATCCACCCACCGAGACCCACAAGTTCTTCGAACTGCTGATGCAGCTGCACCAGCAGGCCTTTGTGCCCGGCCGCACCGCAGACGCCGCACCCAGCGCGCACCCAGCCTCCACCCCCAGCCATGCGCCCACCCTGGAGACAGAAGAACCCTGGATTGCGCCATCCGAAGCCGCGGAATCGGGCTTCATGGCGGAGCTCGCAGACATCCCGCCACCAAGCCCTGACGGCGACGCGCCCCACCCCCCGGCTTCCACCACTGCGCCCACGCCGGAGATGGGCGTTGGAACCTGGGTCAACCTTCAAATTGAAGGCAAATGGGAGCGCACGCAGCTGTCCTGGATTGGATCCCATGGCAACTTCTTCCTGTTTACCAACGCCTATGGTCACACGCAGTCAATGACCCGGCGACTGCTCGATAAGCTGGTTGCTCGGGGCACGCTGCAGGTCATTTCCGAGCAAACCGTGGTGGCTGGCGCACTGGACGCCGTGGCACAGACGGCCCTGCGCAACAGCCTGGACACGAGCCATTGACGCGACATTGCCTGGCTCAAACTGCCGCAAACTCGCCGCCCGCAGCAACGCACTCGCCGGCGCCACCAGCGTCTGCAAGCCGTCTCCACGCGCCTGCGACAGCGCTGGTATGCACAGGGCGACACACAAGCGCAGCCCAACGCGCTGGTCAGCCCGGCCAGTCCGCACCCGGGCTCAGCCACCCACCCTGGCCCACCAGCAGATCGGCCGCCGCGAGCTGGGAGCGGCGCGGCCTGGCGATCGGGCGTGGCACGCTTGATTCCTGCTGCCGCCAAGGCCGCAGCCACTGCCAGGTGCGCAGACGTGCCGCCAGCGCCCTGCGCGCGGGCACGGGCGCGGCAAAGCCCTCGCCCGCTTCCGCCTGCATCGCCCAAGCAGCGGAGCGCTCGCGCTCGATAGACAGCGCCGTGTCGCGCACCATGACCGCCGCCCGCAGACGCAGAACCTCGCACTCCAGCCGATCAATATCCGCCTGCTGCTGCGCCATCACGCGGCTGCAGCGCTCCTGCACGGCGCCATACACGCGGCAGAGCACCACATGCTCTTGCGCAGCCGTGGTTGCGGGCGAAACGATGGGTATGGAGCGCATGGTGCTGGCCTGATGTAGAAACGACAGGCTCGATATTAAATGAGAATAATTCTCATTGCAAATAGGCAAACACTTCAACACCCAACGCACACGCTCGCTCCGAAGATCAGCTCTGGATCTGCGCCCAGAGCTTGTCGAGTCTTTTCACGCTCACCGGCTGCGGTGTGCGCAGTTCCTGTGCGAAAAAGCTCACGCGCAGTTCTTCCAGCAGCCAGCGCAGCTCCTGCATGCGGGCATCCACCGCGCCCTTGCGCTCGGCCACCAGGCGCCAGTAGCGCTGCTCCTGCGGGCGCAATTCGGCCAGTTTTGCAGCGTCGCGGGCCGGGTCGGCGCGCAGCTTGTCCAGGCGTGCGGTGATGGCCTTGAGGTAGCGGGCAAAGTGCGCCAGTTGCGGCCACGGCGCTGCGGTGAGGAAGTTTTTCGGCACCAGGCGCTGGAGTTGTGCCAGCGCGTCCTGCGTGGCTTCGGGGGCGTTTTTGGTGTCCTTGATCTTGCGGGCAGCCAGCGCGTATTCGGCGAGGATGGTGGCGGCCAGGCGCGCCACTTCGTTGGCGATCAAGGTCAGGCGCCCACGCCCTTCCTGCACGCGGCGATCAAATTCTTGTGCGTTGGTGGGGAGGGGTTCGAGCAGAAAGGCTCGGCCCATTGCCACGTCGAGGATTTGGCTGCGCAGCTCTTCCTGGGTTCCCAAGGGCATAAAAGCGACGGCCATTTTTTGCAGCTCGGGAAGGTTTTTTTCGAGGTACTTGAGTGCATCCTTGATTTGCAGCGCAAACAAGCGCCGCAGGCCCGCACGGTGTTTGGCAGCGGCCACATCGGGTTCGTCAAACACTTCGATGGTGACGGCATCGCCCGCATCAATGAGCGCGGGAAAGCCAATCAACTGCTGCCCGCCCCGGCCGATTTCCATCAGTTCGGGCAGCTCGCCAAAGGTCCAGCTGGTGTAGCGCGCCTCGGCGTGCACCGTGGGCAGCGCAGATTTTGCTTTTGTTTTGATAGCTGCTTGCGCTTGTCCAGTAAGCGCTAGAGGCTCATTTGACTCTAATTTTTTGGCTTCTTGAGCGTTACTGCTCAGCTTGAGCCCGGCCAGCGCCTGGAACGCCCCGCGCGCCTTGGCGCCCCACTCGGCCTTGAGCGCGCCCAGGTTGCGGCCCTGACCGAGCTGGCGGCCATGCTCGTCCACGATACGGAAGTTCATGAACAAGTGCGGGCTCAGCATGTCGAGCTTGAAGTCGGCGCGTTTCACGTCGAGCGAGGTCTCGTCGCGCACCTGTTTGAGCAGCGCATCCACCAGCCCCAGGTGCCCGATGCGGTCGGGCGTGCCCAGCAGTTCGGCCAAGCGCGCAGCGGATTCGGGCAGCGGCACAAAGCGGCTGCGCGGGCGCTGGGGCAGGCTTTTGAGCAGCGCCTGAATCTTTTCCTTGAGCATGCCCGGCACCAGCCATTCGCAGCGCTCCTCGCTCACCTGGTTGAGCACAAACAGCGGCACGGCCACCGTGACGCCGTCGCGCGCGTCGCCCGGCTCGTGCAGGTAGCTGGCCTGGCAGTCCACGCCGCCCAGGCGAATCATTTTGGGGAACGCGGCGGTGGTGATGCCTGCCGCCTCATGGCGCATCAATTCATCGCGCGTGAGAAGCAGCAGCTCGGGGCGCTTGACCGTCTCTTGCCGGTACCACTGCTCGAAACTGCGGCCGCTGGTGATGTCTTGCGGCAACTGCTGGTCATAGAAGGCGTAGATCAGTTCTTCGTCCACCAGCACGTCCTGGCGGCGGGACTTGTGCTCCAGCTCTTCCACCTTGGCGATGAGCTTTTCGTTGGCTGCCAGGAACGGCAGGCGCTTGTGCCATTCGGGCAGCACATCGCCCGCCACCAGCGCCTGGCGGATGAACATCTCGCGCGCGGCCTGCGGGTCCACCTTGTCAAAGGGCTTGCGCCGCCCGCTGTAGACCACCAGGCCGTAGAGCGTGGCGCGCTCGAAAGCCACTACTTCGGCGGCCTTTTTCTCCCAGTGCGGGTCGAGCAGCTGCTTCTTGAGCAAATGGCCGCCGACTTCTTCCAGCCAGGTCGGATCGATGTTGGCAATGCCACGGCCGAACAAACGCGTGGTCTCCACCAGTTCGGCGCAGACGATCCAGCGGCCGGGCTTCTTGCGCAGGTGCGCGCCGGGGTGGCGGTGAAACTTGATGCCGCGCGCGCCCAGGTACACGTCTTCCTCTTCCGGTTTGAAGCCGATGTTGCCCAGCAAACCGGCGAGCATGGAATTGTGCAACTCCTCATAGCTCGCCGGCTTTGGGTTCAGCTCCCACTTGTGCTCGGCCACCACGGTGAGCAGTTGGCTGTGCACGTCGCGCCACTCGCGCACGCGGCGCACGTTGATGAAGTTCTGCCGCAGCAATTGTTCGTACTGGCGGTTGCTGAGCTTGTGGGAAGGGGCTGCATCTGCAAGCGCCGAGGGTGGTGCAGGCTGTGGCTGGGCGCCCGAGGCGCGCTGTGCCACGGGCAGAAAGGCCTGGTTGGGCGCCTTCTTGCGCGCCTGGTCCTTCTGCACGCGGGCCGAGGCGAACGTGGGCATGCTGCCGCCGCGCGCTTGCTGCAGCCAGTTCCACAGCGTCAAGTAGCCGCTGAACTCGCTTTTCTCGTCGTCGAACTTGGCGTGCTGCTGGTCGGCCTGCTGCTGCGCTTCCATGGGGCGGTCGCGCACGTCCTGCAGGCTGAGTGCGCTGGCAATCACCAGCACTTCGTTCAAGGCACCGCGCGCTCGCGCTTCCAGAATCATGCGGCCGACGCGCGGGTCCACCGGCAGGCGCGCCAGTTCACGGCCCATGGAAGTGAGCTCGTTCTGCTCATCCACCGCGCCCAGCTCGTGCAGCAGCTGGTAGCCATCGGCAATGGCGCGGCCGGACGGTGCATCGATAAACGGAAACTGCGCCACGTCGCCCAGGTGCAGCGACTTCATGCGCAGGATGACGCCGGCCAGCGATGAACGCAAAATTTCCGGGTCCGTAAAGCGCGCTCGCCCGGCAAAATCTTTCTCGTCGTACAGACGTATGCAGATGCCGCTGGCCACCCGTCCGCAGCGCCCGGCGCGCTGGTTGGCCGCCGCCTGGCTGATGGGCTCGACCAGCAACTGCTCGACCTTGCTGCGCAGGCTGTAGCGCTTGACGCGCGCGGTGCCCGAGTCGATCACGTAGCGGATGCCCGGCACCGTGAGCGAGGTCTCGGCCACGTTGGTGGCCAGGATGATGCGCCGGCCCGTGTGGCCGTCAAAGATGCGGTCCTGCTCGGCTTGCGAGAGGCGCGCAAACAGCGGCAGCACCTCGGCATTGCGCGTGACCACGTTGTGCGCCAGGTGCTTGCGCAGGTGGTCGGCGGCCTCGCGGATTTCGCGCTCGCCGGGCAGGAAAACGAGGATGTCGCCAGCGGCGTTGCCTTGCCACAGCTCATCGACGCCATCGGCAATCGCTTCGTTCAAGCCGTAGTCGCGCGACTCCTCGAACGGGCGCCAGCGCTGCTCCACCGGGAACATGCGGCCGGAGACCATCAGCACCGGGGCCGGGCCGTCCTTGCTTTCAAAATGCTTGGCAAACCGGTCCGCATCGATGGTGGCGGACGTCACCACCACCTTCAGGTCGGGCCGGCGCGGCAAGATCTCGCGCAGGTAGCCCAGCAGGAAATCGATGTTCAGACTGCGCTCGTGCGCCTCGTCGATGATGATGGTGTCGTAGGCCTTGAGTAGCGGGTCGGTCTGCGTCTCGGCCAGCAAAATGCCGTCCGTCATCAGCTTGACCGAAGCATCGCGGCTCAGCCGGTCCTGAAAGCGCACCTTGTAGCCCACCACCTCGCCCAGCGGCGTCTTGAGTTCCTCGGCAATCCGCTTGGCCACGCTGCTGGCTGCAATGCGGCGCGGCTGGGTGTGGCCGATAAGCTGGCCGCGTTCGCCGGGACGGGCGTTGAGTTTTCCGCGCCCCAGGGTGAGCGCGATCTTGGGCAACTGGGTGGTCTTGCCCGAGCCGGTTTCGCCGCAGACGATGATGACCTGGTGCTGCTTCAGGGCCTGCGCAATCTCGGCACGCCGGGCAGAGACCGGCAAAGATTCGGGAAACGTGATCTGCAGAGAACGGGCGGCGGCGTCGGACAAGGTGGCAACTTCGTAGAGAATCGCGAATTATCCCCGGCCCGCTCCATTTTCTGGACGACTCCCACCCAGCCTACCGCCGCTCTGCGGCCCCGCCCACGCGCATGTCCACCGTCTTCAACTTCACTTTTGTGCCCTGGTTCCGCTCCGTGGCGCCCTACATCCACAAGTTTCGGCACCAGACCTTTGTCATCGGGCTGCCGGGCGAGGCCATTGCTGCGGGCAAGCTCTACAGCATTGCGCAGGACCTTGCCATGATCCAGGCGATGGGCGTCAAGATCGTTCTGGTGCACGGCTTTCGCCCGCAAGTGAACGAGCAGCTCGCCGCCAAGGGCCATGAGGGGCGCTACTCGCACGGCATCCGTATCACCGATTCGGTGGCGCTCGACAGTGCGCAGGAGGCCGCTGGGCAGTTGCGCTATGAGATCGAAGCCGCGTTCAGCCAGGGCCTGCCGAACACGCCCATGGCCGATTCCACGGTGCGGGTGATTTCGGGCAACTTCATTACGGCACGGCCGGTGGGCATCGTCGATGGGGTGGATTTCCAGCACTCTGGGCTGGTGCGCAAAGTGGACGTGGCGGGCATCCAGCGCTCGCTCGACATGGACGCACTGGTGCTCATCTCACCCTTTGGCTTCTCGCCCACGGGCGAGGCCTTCAACCTGAACATGGAGGAAGTCGCGACCTCGGTGGCCATCGCCCTCAAGGCCGACAAGCTGGTGTTCGTCTCCGAAGTGCCGGGCATATTGCAGAACCCCGAAGAACCCGCCACCGACGACAACCCGATCGACACCGAACTGCCGCTCGCCCAGGCGCGCCAGCTGCTGGCGCGCATGCCCGCGAGCCAGCAACCGTCGGACACCGCGTTCTACCTGCAGCACTGCGTGAAGGCCTGCCAGGGCGGTGTGGAGCGCAGCCACATCATTCCGTTTGCCGTGGACGGTGCGCTGCTGCTCGAGATCTACGTGCACGACGGCATCGGCACCATGATCGTAGACGAAAAGCTCGAAGAAGTGCGCGAAGCCACGGCGGACGACGTTGCCGGCATCCTGCAGCTGATCGAGCCGTTCGAGAAAGACGGCACGCTGGTCAAGCGCGACCGCACCGAGATCGAACGCGACGCCTCCAACTACACCATCGTCGAGCACGACGGCGTGATCTTTGGCTGCGCCGCGCTGTACGCCTACCCCGAGGCACGCACCGCCGAAATGGCCGCCCTCACCGTCTCGCCGCAAAGCCAGGGCACCGGCGACGGTGAAAAGCTGCTGCGCCGCATCGAGCAGCGCGCGCGCCTGCTGGGGTTGGAGAGCATCTTCGTGCTCACGACGCGCACCATGCACTGGTTCCTGAAGCGCGGCTTCAAGCCGGTGGACCCCGAGTGGCTGCCCGAAGCGCGCAAGCGCAAGTACAACTGGGACCGGCGCAGCCAGGTTCTGGTGCGCAAACTTTAGGCAAAAACAGCCTCCAACGCTTATTCAGCAAGCGTTTATAGCTATATTTTCAATAGCGATTGCGCTTGCGCTGCCGTGACGAAGCCCGCCACGTCCACCGCGTCCATCTGCTCGGCATCCAGAAACCGCTCGGCGTAGCGCAGATAGACGCGCTCGCGCAGAAACACCTCGAACAGATCGGGGTCGATGTGGCCGCCGTGCTTCATGCGCTCCATGATGGCAACGGCCTGCGACAGCTTCATGCCGCTCTTGTAGGGGCGGTCAGCCGCCGTCAGGGCCTCGAAGATGTCGGCAATGCCCATCATGCGGGCCTGCACCGACATCTGATCGCGGGTGAGGCCGCGCGGGTAGCCCTTGCCGTCCATGCGTTCGTGGTGGCCGCCAGCGTACTCGGGCACCCTCTTGAGGTGCTGGGGCCAGGGCAAGGCTTCGAGCATTTTGATGGTGGCCACGATGTGGTAATTGATGGTGTCGCGCTCCGCCTGGGTCAGCGTGCCGGAGCGGATGGTGAGGTTCTCAATTTCCTCGGCGGTCAGAAACTCCGTCTGCACGCCGTCGACATTGCGCCACTGGCGCTGTGCAGACAGGCTGCGAACGCGTTGCTGATCGGCCGCCTGCATGGCCTCGACACCGCGGTTGCAATGGCGCAAAAAGGCCCGGTCGTCGTCTATGGCCTGCATCTCCCGTTGCAGGCTGGCCAGGGCCACGGCCTCGGCGCCGGGGTCCACCGCCGGGCGCAAGGCGAGTTGGGCGCGCAGGGCGGCGAGTTCCGCGTCGCGCTTGGCCACCTCAAAGCGGGTATCGATGAGTCCGATGCGGTCGTAGAGTGTTTGCAGCTTGGTGGCCTTGTCCACCACGTGCACCGGCGTCGTGATCTTGCCGCAGTCGTGCAGCAGTCCGGCCATTTTCAGCTCGTAGCGGTCGCGATCGCTCATGTGGAAATCCGCGAGCGGTCCTGTGGTCGTGGCATCTGCCGCTTCGGCCAGCATCATGGTCAGCTCGGGCACGCGCTCGCAATGGCCCCCGGTGTAGGGCGATTTTTCGTCGATGGCGATATTGATCAGCTTGACGAAGGACTCAAACAAGCGCTCGAGTTGCGTGATGAGCAGCCGGTTGGACAGCGCGATCGCCGCCTGCGAGGCCAGCGATTCGGTCAGGCTCTGGTCGGCATTCGAAAAAGCCACCACCTTGCCTGTCGCAGGGTCGAGCGCATTGAGCAGTTGCAGCACCCCGATCAACTCGCCCTGGTGGTCCGTCATCGGCACCGTCAAAAACGATTGCGAGCGGTAGCCGGTGCGCTGGTCAAAGGCGCGCGTGCCAGAAAAGTCAAAACCTTCTTGCGCATACGCGTCGACGATGTTCACTGTGCGCCCGTGCAGCGCAGCGTGCGCGGCCACCAGCGCGTCATTGGGTGAACCGTCGGCGCGGCGCAGCGGCAACTCGGGAAGATCGATTTTCTGGCCCGTGGTGCCGCCCTGGCGAACGCCCAGCGAGTCGGTGCGCATGATCTCAAAGCGCAGCGCGCTGTGGTCTTCCGTCACGCTGTAGAGCGTGCCGCCGTCGGCGCCGGTCAGCGCTTTGGCTGCTTCAAGAATGTTCTCCAGCAGGCGCTCGATATTGCGCTCGCGGGACAGCGCCGCCCCAATCCGGTTGAGTTGGTCCAATCGGGCGAAGAGGTTCATCGCAGACTGCTTTTCCATCATCGCTCCCTTGTTTCTGGCTGCCGCTGTGCATGGTAGCGAAAGCACGCCGCCGGTCTACCATGGGCGATGTCCTCCCTGCCCGTGCTGTATTCATTTCGCCGTTGTCCCTACGCCATCCGCGCTCGCCTCGCACTCGCCGTGGCGGGCACGCCTTTCACGCTGCGCGAAGTGGTGCTGCGGCACAAGCCCGCCGCCTTGCTGGCCGCATCGGCCAAAGCCACCGTGCCTGTGCTGGTGCTGGCGGACGCAAGCGTCGTCGAAGAGAGCCTGGCCATCATGCGCTGGGCACTTGAGCGCTGCGACCCAGAGGGCTGGCTGGCCTACGACCTGGCTGAGACCGACTCCTTGATCGCCCTGTGCGACGGCCCGTTCAAGCATGCACTGGACCGCTGCAAGTATCCAGAGCGCTTTCCCGATGGGGAGCGCGAGGCTTCCTGGAGCGCGGCGCAAAGCTGCCTGGACGTGTGGGAGCGCCACCTTCAAGACGGGCAGTTGTGCGGACCGGGCCGCTCGCTGGCAGACGCCGCGATCTTTCCGTTCGTGCGCCAGTTTGCCGCTATCGAACCGGGGCGCTGGTCCGCTCTGCCCTTGCCCAGGCTGCAGGCATGGCTCGCCGCCTGGCTGGCGAGCGGCCTTTTTGCCGCAGTGATGGAAAAGCACCCGCCATGGATCGAGGGGGATGCACCCGTGTACCTATTGGACTCGGGCGCCGGACGCGCTCAGGCCGCCACGTAGCGCCGGCTGCGGGCCAGCAGCACCATCAGCACCAGCGCAAAACCCACAAAGCAGACGAAAGACCAGTTGGCAATCGAGCCGCCCAGGAAGGTCCAATCCACCTTCGCACAGTCGCCCGAGCCCCGGAAGATCATGGGAATGGCGCGGCTGAAAGAATAGTTCTCGATCATTCCGTAGAAGTCGCGCCCGCACATCGCGAACTCTGGCGGGTACCACTGCAGCCAGGTCTGGCGGGCCGCAGTGAAGGCACCGAAGCCACTGGCCAGCAAAGCCAGCACCGACCAGGAAATTATCCAGCCTTTTCTGGCACTAGCGCTTGCCAGGCCTGTGCATATAGCTACCAAAATAAGAGCATAGCGCTGCACGATGCACATCGGACAAGGTTCCAGTCCCACCACGTGCTGCAGGTACAGCCCAAACGCCAGCATGCCAATGCAGGCCAGACACATCAGCGCCAGAATGCGGCGCGGGGCCGTGGTGAACCAGTCGAGAATCATCGAAACCCCAGAACGTCAAAAAAGCGGCGATCCGCCAAAGAGCGCCTTAGACCGACTTTGCGATCTTAAATGCCTGCCGCCTGATCCAGAAAAACCTTGGCGCGGCGCGGAGTGACCAGCAGCATCTCGCCTTCGCGAAACACCATGTCCCGAAACTGCTGCGCGGCAATCTGCGCCTCTATGACGGTCTCGGGGCCTGCATGGTCAGGGGTTTGGGTTGCATTTTGGGCAATGAGTTCCAGCCGCGCAATCGGTCCCACGACGATGGCCCGGGTCAGCTGCGCCAGCAGCGCGTTGGCAGGCACCGCAGCACCCACGCCGGGCCGCTCCACATCGAGGTCGTGCGGACGCACATAGGCCAGCGCCTTCTCGTTTTGTGCCGCAGCGTGCTCGGGCGCGGACAGTTGCATGCCGCCCAGGTCCACCTGGCCTTCGTGGGCGCGGCCATGGAACAGGTTCACGTCGCCCAGAAAGCCGTAGACGAACGGGCTCGCCGGGTGGTCCCACACCTCTTGCGGCGAGCCGCTTTGTTCGATGCGCCCGTGGTTGATCACCACCACGCGGTCCGCCACCTCCAGCGCTTCCTCCTGGTCGTGGGTAACGAAGATGCTGGTCACATTCAGCTCGTCGTGCAGGCGGCGCAGCCAGCGGCGCAGCTCCTTGCGCACCTTGGCGTCGAGCGCGCCAAAGGGCTCGTCGAGCAGCAGCACCTTGGGCTCCACCGCCAGCGCGCGCGCCAGGGCAATGCGCTGGCGCTGCCCGCCCGAGAGCTGCGAGGGATGGCGCTCGGCCAGCCAGTCGAGCTGCACCAGCGCCAGCAGGTCCATCACCTTCTTCTTGATCTGTGCCTCGCTGGGGCGCAGCTTCCTGGGCTTCATGCGCAGGCCGAAGGCAACGTTTTCAAACACCGTCATGTGACGAAACAGCGCGTAGTGCTGGAACACAAAGCCCACGCCGCGCTCGCGCACGTGCACGTCTGTGGTGTCTTCGCCTGAAAAGTGGATGCTGCCGGTGTCCGGCGTTTCCAGCCCGGCAATGATGCGCAGCAGCGTCGTCTTGCCGCAGCCCGACGGCCCGAGCAAGGCGATGAGCTCGCCCGAGGCAATGTCCAGGTTGACGTCGTCCAGCGCGCGAAAATCGCCGAATTGCTTGCTGATGTTGCGGATTTCAATGCTCATGTTGGGGTTCCTGCGGCGCTGGCGTGCGGGCGCTCTGGCGGGAGGTCGGCGGCCAGGCGCAACTGTTGTTCTTGCCGCCACTCGGCCACGCTCTTGATGACCAGCGTGACCAGGGCCAGCAAAGCCAGCAACGAGGCAACGGCAAAGGCCGCAACCGACTGGTATTCGTTGTACAAAATTTCTACGTGCAGCGGCATGGTGTTGGTCTGGCCACGAATGTGGCCCGAGACCACCGACACCGCGCCAAACTCGCCCATGGCGCGGGCGTTGCACAAAATCACGCCATACACCAGGCCCCACTTGATGTTGGGCAGCGTGACGTGCCAGAAGGTCTGCCAGCCGCTCGCGCCGAGCACGATGGCAGCCTGCTCCTCGTCGTTGCCCTGCGCCTGCATCAGCGGAATGAGTTCGCGCGCAATGAACGGCACCGTCACGAACACCGTGGCCAGCACGATGCCGGGCACGGCAAAAATGATCTTGATGTCGTGGGCCATCAGCCAGGGGCCGATCCAGCCGTTGGCACCAAAAATCAGCACGTAAGTCAGGCCGGCGACTACGGGCGAGACGGAAAACGGCAGGTCGACGAGCGTGGTCAGAAACGCCTTGCCTTTGAATTCGTACTTGGCAATGCACCAGGCGGCGGCCACGCCGAAGACGAGGTTGAGCGGCACGGCAATCGCTGCGGTGAGCAAGGTGAGGCGAATGGCGGACCAGGCCTCGGGCTCGCGCAGACCGTCCAGGTAAGCCCCAAAACCCTTCCTCAGCGCTTCGGCAAACACGGCGGCCAGCGGCAGCAGCAGAAACAGCACCATGAACGCAAGCGCGAGCGCAATCAGCAGCCTGCGCACCCAGGGTGCTTCGGTGGTGCCGGAGCGCGCCGCCGCCTTGTTGCGGACGGATCCCGCGCTCATGTCTGCGCCCCCGCGCGGCGCCGCTGCCAGGCCTGCAAGGCATTGATCAGCAGCAGCAGCGCAAATGACATCACCAGCATGACCACGGCCACTGCGGTGGCTCCCGCGGTGTCGTATTGCTCCAGCTTGCCAATGATGATCAGCGGCGTGATCTCGGAGACCATGGGCATATTGCCGGCGATGAAAATGACCGATCCGTATTCGCCCACTGCCCGCGCGAAGGCCATGGCAAAGCCTGTCAGCAACGCCGGCGCGATGGACGGCAGCAACACCTTGGTGAACACCTGCCAGCGCGTCGCGCCAAGACTCGTCGCGGCTTCTTCCAGCTCACGTTCGGTGTCTTCCAGCACCGGCTGCACGGTGCGCACCACAAACGGCAGACTGATGAAAATCAGCGCCACCACGATGCCCGCCGGCTTGAACGCGAGATGGATGCCCAGCGGCGCCAGCAGGCTCCCGACCCAGCCGTTGTCCGCCAGCAGCGAGGTCAGCGCAATCCCGGCCACGGCGGTGGGCAAGGCAAAGGGCAGATCCACCAGCGCATCGACGATGCGCTTGCCCGGAAATCGGTAGCGCACCAGCACCCAGGCAATCAGAAGACCAAACACCAGATTGACCAGCGCGGCGAGAAACGACGCCCCAAAGGTGAGCCGGTACGAAGCCAGCACACGCGGCGACGCGACGGCGGACCAGAACTGCTCCCAGCTCAGGCTGAAGCTGGTGAAGACCAGCGCAGAGAGCGGGATCAGCACGATCACGCTCAGGTAGAACAGCGTGTAGCCGAGCGTCAACCCAAAACCGGGCAACACGCGTCGGCTGGCGCGCTTCGCCGGGCGCCCCGCGGGCGCGGGCGCGGCAATGGCTGCAGCCATGTTTTATTGGCCGGGCGTGTACAGCTTATCGAACTGGCCGCCGTCATTGAAGTGCACCTTTTGCGCTTCGGTCAGGCTGCCAAAGTACTTGGCCACGGTGAACTGCTTGATCGGTTTGAACACGTCAGCGTGGCGGGCGAGCACTTTTTCCGAGCGTGGGCGCACCGCGTGCCTGGCGGCGATTTCCTGGGCTTCGTCGGAATACAGGTAGTCTAGGTAGGCCTTGGCCAGCTCGGCTGTGCCCTTCTTGGCCACCGTGCGCTCAACCACCGCCACCGGGTTCTCGGCCGTGATGCTGACCGACGGGTACACCGCGTCAATCTTGCCGGCGCCAAATTCGCGCTCAATCGACACCACTTCCGATTCAAAAGTGATCAGCACGTCACCGATGCCGCGCTGCACGAAGGTGGCCGTGGCATCGCGCCCGCCCTTGGCCAGAATCGGGACATTCTTGTAGAGCTTGGCGACAAAATCGGCGGCCTCGGCATCGGACCCACCCTTCTCACGCACCGAGCCCCATGCTGCCAGATAGGCGTAGCGGCCGTTGCCGCCGGTTTTGGGGTTGACCACAATGACTTTCACGCCGGGCTTGATGAGGTCGCTCCAATCCTTGATGCCCTTGGGGTTGCCGGCGCGCACCATGAACAGCATGGTCGATGTGGTCGGCGAGGCGTCGTTCGGGAACTTCTTCTGCCAGTCTTTCGCCACCACCCCGTTGTCGGCCAGGAACTGCACGTCGGTGGTGGTGTTCATGGTGACGACGTCGGCCGCCAGACCGTCATTCACCGCGCGCGCCTGGGCGCTGGAGCCGGCGTGCGACTGGTCCACCTTCACGTCCTTGCCGGTCGTTTTCTTGTAGTGCGCGATAAAGGCAGGGTTGTATTCCTTGTAGAACTCACGCGCCACGTCGTACGAGACGTTGAGCAGCGAAGTCTGGGCCGAGGCGATGGAGCTTGCACCCAGGGCGATGGAGGCGAGAAGGAGGCGGATTTTCATGGGAACAGTCAGCGCGGTGCGCAAAAAAAGCAGGAATCGCAGCATTGTGGAGTCGGCTCTTTAAAACTCAAACGAATATTTGATTCTAAATTCATGCAAAAAAATGCATAAGTCGCCTCTCACACCGCCAATGGCCGGTTCTATGATCGGGCCCTCTGTTCTTTGTGCGCACCAAGCCACACGCCCGTGACCCCATCGCCGCCACCGCTGTCTTCCCTGCCCGCTCCCGCCTGGCGCAGTGCGCTGGCCGACATGTCGCCCGCCAACTTTGGCATGGTGATGGCCACGGGCATCGTCTCGATCGCCGCGCACATGCTGGGCCAGCGCACGCTCGCGCTCGGCCTGTTTGCGCTGAACCTGTTTTTGTACCTGCTGATGTGGGGGCTCTATCTGGCCCGCCTGCTGCTGTTTCGCCAGCGCTTTCTTGCAGATCTGCTGAGCCATCTGCGCGGTCCGGCCTTTTTTACCGCCGTGGCGGCCACCAACGTGCTGGGCAGCCAGTGCCTGCTGCTCATGCGCTGGACCGATGCGGGCCTGGCGCTCTGGTGTGTGGGCCTGACGCTGTGGCTGTTGCTGACCTACACCATTTTCACGGCGCTGACCATCAAGGAAAACAAGCCGACGCTGGACCGTGGCATCAGCGGCGGCTGGCTGTTGGCGGTGGTGGCCACGCAGTCGGTGGCCGTGCTGAGCGCCCTGCTCGCCACCCATATCGGCCAGCCCTACCGGCTGGAGCTGAATTTTTTTGCGCTCTCCATGTGGCTGTGGGGCGGCATGCTCTACATCTGGATGATGTCGCTCATCTTTTACCGCTACACCTTCTTCCCGTTCAGCCCAGGCGACCTCTCGCCGCCCTACTGGATCAATATGGGCGCGATGGCAATTTCCACCCTGGCCGGCTCGCTGCTGATCGTCAACACGCCGGATGCGCCCTTTCTTGCCTCGCTGCTGCCCTTTCTGAAGGGCTTCACGGTGTTTTACTGGGCTACGGGGACCTGGTGGATACCCATGCTGCTGGTGCTGGCCGTCTGGCGCTACGGCGTCAAGCGTTTTGGCCTGCACTACGACCCGCTGTACTGGGGCGCCGTGTTCCCACTGGGCATGTACGCGGCGTGTACGCAGGAGATGCGCCTGGCCATGGGTTTTGATTTTTTGAGCGCCGTGCCGGTGGTTTTTTTCGGTATCGCGCTGCTGACCTGGACCGTCGCCGGCTTTGGCGCGGCGCGGCAGGCCTGGCGCATCGTGTTCACACGACCATGATGTCTAGGCGAGCGAGACCTTGCCTGGTTGCATCTCTGCCAGAAAATCGAGAAATTTGCGCACCGCCGGTGCCAGCCCCCGGCGCGAGGGAAAGACCGCGTGGAAGATGCCTTCAGGAGTCGTCCAGTCGGGCAGCACGCGCACCAGCTTTCTCTGGCGCAGCTCGTCCTCGCACATGTAGTCGGGCAACCAGCCCAGGCCCGTGCCGGCGAGCAGCGCAAATTTGAGCGTAAGCAGATCGTCGGCCACGTAGCGCGGCTGGTGCTGCACGGTCTCGCGCGCGCCGCCGGGGCCAATCAGATTCCACACTGCTTTGCCATCTGCCGCCGCCATGGCAACGCTGTCGATCCGTGCCAGATCGGCCAGCGTGCGCGGCGTGCCCTGGCGCGCCAGCAGGTCCGGGCTGGCCACCAGCACTTGTCGGGTGCGGTCCAGCCGTTTAACCACCATGCTCGCGCTGCCCTCCACCGACTCGCGCACCCGCAGGCCCACGTCCACGCCCTCTTCCACCAGGTTGACCACGCGGTTGCTCACCAGCATTTCCACGCGCACCAGGGGATAGCGGGCCAGAAAATCCGGCATCAACTGGCCCAGCACGGATTGCGCAATGGTCACCGGGCAGCTCACCCGCAGCGTGCCGCGCGGCTCGGTCTGCACCTGGGCCACGGCGTCGGCCGCTGCCTGGGCCGATTCGCGCACCGCCTGACAGTGGCGCAGATACGCCTCGCCCACGTCGGTGAGCGAGAGCTTGCGCGTGGTGCGATGCAGCAGACGCACGCCCAGCTGGCTTTCCAGTTCCGAGACCCGGCGCGAGAGCCGCGACTTCGGAATCCCCAGCGCGCGCCCCGCCGCAGCAAAACCGCCGCGCTCCACCACCTCGGCGAAATACAGCATGTCGTTGAGGTCTTGCATGATTTTTGAACCTATTAATGGAACGATGTAGCGCGATATTGCCATCTTTTCAAAGATTGCGCTCTCCACCAAACTCTATCCATCGCTTTCAACACGTTCGGAGATTTCCATGCAACTGCTTCACGTCGATTCCGCCATCACCGGCGCCCAGTCTGTCTCGCGCCAGCTCAGCCGCCAGGTGGTGGACAGCTGGACTTCAGCACACCCTGGCACACAGGTGACGCATCTCGACCTGGTGACCCACGCGCCGGCCCACCTGACGCAGGATGCGCTGGCACTGCGCATGGGCCAGACGGACAACCTGAGCGAAGCACAAAAACGCGAGAACGCGGTGACCGAAGGCCTGCTGCAGCAGTTTTTGGCGGCGGATGTCATCGTGATCGGCGCGCCGCTCTACAACTTCAGCATTCCGACCCAGCTCAAGGCCTGGATCGATCGCCTGGCCCAGCCTGGCCGCACCTTTCGCTACACCGCCAGCGGCCCCGAAGGCCTGGCCGGCGGCAAGACGGTGATCGTGGCCAGCAGCCGCGGGGGCCTGTATTCCACCAGCGAGGGCGGCCGGGCCATGGAGCACCAGGAGAGCTACTTGCAGACGGTGCTGGGTTTTCTTGGCATCACCGACGTGCGCTTCGTGCGCGCCGAAGGTCTGGGCATGGGCGAGGCCGCGCGCGAAGCGGCGCTGACCAGCGCGCAGGCCGACATCCGGGCCCACACGCAACAGGCGGCCAACGAGGCACGCCTGGCGCGCGCGGCCTGACGCTTCATTCAAATTTTGATAAAAATAGGGCTCTAGCGCTTATCCCATAAGCGTTAGCAGCTATCAATTCAGGACTTTTCTGGCGGCGCCGCCACCAGATCCCATTCCGCCACCTGCTCGTTCGTCGCCACCAGGCGGCCCACCAGCAGTTTGATGAAGGCCTTGTCAAAGCACGATTGCAGCGTGTCCGACGCGCCGCGCAGCGCCGGGTTGGGCACCTTGAGCACCAGCACCTCCGACTCGGAGACCGCCGTGGCGGTGCGGATGGGGGCGTCGGGCCGCAAGAACGTCATTTCGCCAAAGCTGACGCCGCGCTCCAGGGTGCACAGCTGCCAGCCCTGGCGCGTGATGTTCACCTGCCCTTCGATGAGGATGCAGAACGAATCGCCCGGCGTGCCCTCGCGCATCAGCACGGTGCCGCGCGGCACGCGCCGCCAATGGCCCAGGCGCATCAGCTCCCACAGGGCCACATCGTGAAACTCGGCAAAGAACGGCAAGGCCCGCAGGCGTGCGAAACGCTCGGTCTCCGTGTCCTGCGACTTCTGGCGCGGCAGGCTGCGCGAGAGCGCGAGCAAGGCGTCTGCCCAGTCGGACCAACGCGCATAGCGGTCCTGCGGGGCCTTGGCCAGTGCGCGCAGCACAAAGGCGTCAACTTGCGCCGGCAGCGACGCGCGCAGCAGGCTGGGTGCAGCGGCTGCTTCGTGGCTGATGCGGTAGAGCGTGGCGAAATCGGTTTCGCCATCAAACGGCCGGCGCCCGGTGAGCAGTTCGTACACCACCACGCCGAGCGAAAACATATCGCTGTGGTGGGTCAGCGTTTCTTCGCGCACCTGCTCGGGCGACATGTACGAAGGCGAGCCCACCAGCCCCGCGAGTTGCGTGGCCTCGCTCTGCGTCGAGAGGGCCGCGCCAAAATCCACCAGCTTGACTTCGCCATCGTCGGCCAACAGCAGGTTGGCGGGTTTGATGTCGCGGTGCACCAGGCCCTGGCGCTCGGCGTATTCGAGGGCGTGGCCGCATTTGAAGGCGATATCAAGCACCTGCGCCACGGGCAGCAGGGTATCGGCACTGGCATGGTCAGACAGCGGCCGGCCGCTCAGGTATTCAAAGACGAGGTAAGGCGGCGTTGCGGATTCGTCGGCGTCCAGCAGCCGCACGATGTTGGGGTGGCGCAGGCGTGCGGCCAGCGCCGCCTCGCTCTGCAACTGCCGGCGGTGGCGCGCCGCCTGCGCCGGTTCGGCCAGCAGGTGCGCGTGCATTTGCTTGACCGCCACCTTGCGCCCGCGCAGGCCGTCGAGCCCCAGGTACACCACGCCACTGGCGCCGCGCCCCAGCTCGCGTTCGATGCGGTATTTGCCGATGGTGGCGGGCACCCGGTCTGCCATGGCTATTGCTCCGGAACGATGGTTTCGGCCCAGTCGTACAGCGCGCCCAAAATCTCTTCGGCGCGCTCGTCGTCCGTCTCGGACAGCGCGTCGATGCGCTCGAACAGCGCCTGCGCGGTCAGCGCCCCGCCGCGCCCATGCAGCAGGCAATCGGTGCGGTGCTGCAGCCAGCGCGCTTGCTCCTCAGGCGTCAGTGTGGCCGCGAAATTGCGCGCGCGATAGCGAAACAGCAGCTCGGCGAGGCGCGCGTCGTCAAAGCCGGTGCGCGCGCTGGCCAGCTGCGCGCCGGTCATGGCGCGCAGCTCATCGAGCCGGCGCCGGTCGCCATTGCCGACAAAGCCGCCGTACAAATCCTGCTCCACGTCCGGCGCCGGGCCCTCGGCACGCGGGCGCTCGTAGACCGCCGCCCAGATGGCGCTCATGTCGGGCAGCAGACGCGCACGCGCCGCGTGCTCCGCAATCTGCCCCATGTCGAAACCCCATCGCGCAGCCAGTTCGGGCGTGAGCGTGTTGACGTTGCCCACCACCATGGGCGACTTGTTCAGGTGTACGCCCTTGACCGGCAGGCGCGCAACGCCCTCTGGCAGATCGGCACTGCGGGTAAAGAGGCGCAGGCGCAGTTCCTCCACGCTTTGCGTTGCCAGCTCGGACGGATCGTGCGCCAAGTCCCACGCCAGGAGTTCGTTTTTGTTGGTCGGGTGCGTGGCGAGCGGGAACATCACCGCCAGGCACCCTCGTTCGGCCGGAAACATGCCCGAGACATGCAGAAACGGCCGCGCATTCTGCACATCGGTCGGCAGGCGCAGCTCGGCCGCCACGCGGTCTTTCTTGTGCAGGCCAAGCGCAAAGTCAAACAGCTTGGCGTTGTGCTGGCGCAAGAGCTTTGCCAGGGCAATGGTGGCGCGTACGTCAGACAGGGCATCGTGCGCCGCTTCGTGCAGCAGGCCGTTGGCCTTGGCCAAGTCGCCCAACTTGAAACTGGGTGAGCCGTCCTCCTTCTTGGGCCACACGATGAGCCCATCGGGCCGCAGCGCATACGCCAGGCGCACGACGTCGAGCAAATCCCAGCGGCCGCACTGGTTCTGCCATTCGCGGCCATAGGGGTCGATCAGGTTGCGCCAGAACATGTGGCGCGTGACCTCGTCGTCAAAGCGAATCGTGTTGTAGCCCACGCCAATGGTGCCCGGCTGGGCCATGGCCTCGTGGATGCGCGCGGCAAATTCGCGCTCGCTCACCCCGCGCTCGAAGGCGATTTGCGGCGTGATGCCGGTGATCAAACAGGCCTCGGGCTCGGGCAAGTAGTCGTTGGGCGGCTGGCAGTACAGCATCAGCGGCTCGCCGACCTCGTTCAGGTCGGCGTCGGTGCGGATGGCAGCAAACTGCGCCGGCCGATCACGGCGCGGGTCGGAGCCGAAGGTTTCGTAGTCGTGCCAGAGGAAGGTGTGGGGGAGCATGGCGGGCGGTGCGTCGTCTGAAGCCGGAACGCTGGGATGGTAGCGGCCCTTCAGACGGTGACCCAATTCTCCAATCGCAATCCCGGCACACGCGCAAATTCGCGTGTGTTGTGGGTGACCAAGGGCGCATCCACGCTCAGCGCGTGCGCGGCAATCATGGTGTCCAACGCACCGATCGGTTGCCCCTCGCGCTCCAAACTCGCGCGCAGGTCCCCATAGGCCCAGACCGCGGCTTGGTCGAATGGCAACACCTCCAGCGGTGCGAGAAACATCTCCAGCGCGCTGCGGTTACGGGCGGATCGACTCTTGGCCACGCCGTAGGCCAGTTCCGCCGCCACCACACTGCAAATGCCGATCTCGCCCAGCCGGTACTCCCGAAAACGGGCCAGCACCTGCGGCGGGCGCATGTTGATGACGTAGATGCAGATGTTGGTGTCGAGCAGGATCACGGCGCGATATCCTCGCGCTCCTGCACATCGGGCTGCGCGCGTTCCAGCGTGAAGCCGGGCTCGAAGCTTGCGAGCGCAGCGTCTAACATGGCCCAGGGGTTGTCTATCGGCAGCAGCAGCACGCCTGCGCCGAAGTGCTGCACGCTGACTTCAGCGCCCGCAAAGCGGAACTCTTTGGGGAGTCGAACAGCCTGGCTGCGGCCAGACTGAAAGATGCGTGCAGTTTCCATGTCGGGCTCCTTTTGCAATGGGTAGCTATCAATGATAGCTACCCTTCTCGCTTGCGCAAGAGGCTGTTGCCAAAGGCGTGCAGAACCTGGGCATTGGGATGCCATGCGGCGCGAACGGTCTTGAAGTACAGAAGGGCCGCCCGCTCACGGCACGGGCTTGACGAATGGGCGCTGCGCCCCCTACCCTGCCAGGCTCCACCACCCCAAAGCACACCATGACCTCTGCCACCCGTCGCCTGCACCTTGAACGCCACCGGGGCGAGCGCATTGGCTGGCTGCGCGCCGCCGTGCTGGGCGCCAACGACGGCATCGTCTCCACCGCCAGCCTGGTGGTGGGCGTGGCGGCCGCGCAGGCCAGCCCGTCTGCCATTGTCATGACGGCGGTGGCGGGCCTGGTGGCCGGTGCCATGTCGATGGCGGCAGGCGAATATGTGTCGGTGCATTCGCAGGCCGACACCGAAAAAGCCGACCTCGACCGCGAACGGCGCGAGCTGGCGGCCGATCCGCAGGCCGAAGAGCGCGAGTTGGCCACCATCTACGAGCGCCGAGGCCTCGACCCCGCGCTGGCGCAGCAGGTAGCCCGGCAATTGATGGGGCACGATGCGCTGGGCGCGCACGCGCGCGACGAGCTCGAACTCTCGCAAACCATGGCCGCCCGCCCGGTGCAGGCCGCACTCACCTCCGCCGCCAGCTTTGCCGTCGGTGCCGCCTTGCCCCTGCTGGTGGTGGTCGTTGCGCCCGCTGGCAGCTTGCTGGCCTGGGTGCCGGCGACCGCGCTGGTCTTTCTGGCCCTGCTCGGCGCCCTGGCCGCGCGCACCGGCGGCGCCGGCATGCTGGTGGGCGCTTGGCGCGTGACGTTCTGGGGTGCGCTGGCCATGGCCATCACCGCGGGCGTGGGGGCGCTGTTCGGGGCACCGGTGGGGTGATCGGGACGCGATCAAAAGGCAGATCCAGACGCCCGATGGGCGACATGCCTGGGTCGAATCGCGCTTCTCAAACGGCTCCTTCAACAGATCGCGGCACCGCTTGGCAGTCACGTCCAGATCGGCCTTGCTGGAGCCCCAACATACTCACCCCCGCCACGCCACGCCGCCATCCACCGCCACCGCCTGCGCGCGGCCCAGGGCTTCGAGGGTTTGCAGGAGCGTGGGCAAGCTCTTCTTCCAGGGGCCTCGGCCTTTGAAGTGTGCTTCCAGGGCGGGCAGCGTGAGCGGCGCGGGGCTGCGGGCCAGGGCTTCGGCCACGGCGCGCACCTGCTCGGGGAGGGTGGCGGGCCAGGGGTGCTGGCTCGCGGGTGCGGGTGCGGTGCTTGCAGGCGCTAAATTTTGATCAAAATCGGCCTCTAGCGCTTGCTGCACCTGCGTTGGTAGCTCTTGTTTTTGTAGTATTTTTACCGGATTCTGAAACTCGGGCCGCAGCCAGCGCACGCGGCCCTGGGCTTCCTCCTGGGCGCGCTCGGTGTTGAGCTGCACCAGGTGCACAAGGATGTCGTCGGTGCTGGCGCCCGCCGGCAAGCCGTACGCGGCGAGCACGGCGGCGTCCAGCTCGTCGTGCAGTTCGCGCAGCACGCCCACCAGGCCCTGGGTGTGGATGAGCTTCTCTTTGGCCGTCAGCGCCCTGCCGTCTCGCAGTGCGGTCAGCACGTTGTAGAGGCCGGTGAGCGTGAGGGCCGTGCTGGCTGGGGCGGGGGGTGTTGTGGCGGCTGTTGTGGCGGGCGTTGTGGCGGGTAGGGCCGGGGCAGGCGGGGACTGCGGGGGGCTCATACGCGCTTCGCTTGCCAAATCGCCCCCCGCAGTCCCCACCTGCCCCAGCACGCGCTTGCGGTGGGCGTCGATCTGCTCGGCGAGCTGGGCGATGCGTTCGCGCAGGGCGGGAGTCAGACCGGTGTCTTCGTCGGGGAAAGGGAAGGTTTCGAAGCAGCGGGATTTGTTGTAGCGCGGGTCGTTGCCAACGCCCAGCCGCGAACCAGTTGCCAGCGCCCATTCGGTGTGCAGTTGGCTCGAAAGAATGCCCAAAACAAAAGCATCATTGACGGCGACGGCAATCAGCATGTTGTCCGGGAGGATGCTGGCGTCTAGAAACTGGAAGGTGCGGTGTTTGGCGGTTTCGACGGTGGCGATGTAGCGCGGCAAACCTGCAAGCGCGGGACGCAGTTCACGACGTGGTTCCCCAAAAATCCACCAGTTGTCTCGGTACGTCGCCCGATTGTTCTGGTCGCGCTCAGGCTTGACCCGCTCCAGCAGCCATTGGTAAACGTGCGGCGCTTGCTGGAGCAATGCCTCGGCTTCCCAGCCGAAGGCATCAATCACCTTCACGCCGCGTGGCTTGTCGGTGAGGTCGCGCCCATTGCGGTAGTCGCGCAGCAACTGCGAACCGCCTGGTCCGCCCTCCAGCGGCTGGCCCTCCGGCAAGAGCTTTGCGGCTTCGTCCGGCGTGACGATAAACCCTGCGCCATGGAGCTTCACGCCCGGCGACGAAACGCCCGCCATCGCGCGCAGTGGTACCGCCGCCGCCACATTCGCCCCCACGCTCAAATCCGCATGCACCAGCCCCCGCCGCTCCTGCACCGTGACCGCCACCTCGCCAAAATCACAAGTCCGCTCCCCCGTCACGCGCAGCACCGCGCCCTCGCCCGCCCCAGGCGCGAGCACCGTCATGGCGATCCGAACGGCAGCGCCGTTGGCACTGTCCACCCAAGGATGGTCAGGAATCGCAAAACAAAGGTGCGTAGACCCCCAAACCAGCCCAGCGGACTTCCCAGCCTTCGCATCCACACCGCCCGCCCCAGCGTCGATGGTGGGCGTGCCAGCGGCCGATTTGTTGATGAGGCCGCTGGCTCGCCCGCCATCGGCGCCCTCCACCGCACCTCCCGGCAAGCCAGCGACAAACGAACCCGACAACGCCGCCTGCACCACCCGCCGGTTGAAGGTCTGCCGCAAGCTGTTCGTCGTAATCAGCCCCATGCGCCGCGCACGCCCGCACGCCACCTGCGCGGCGGCATGGTGCCACCAGAACATCACAAAATCCGCGCTCTCAGGCACCTCAGGCCACGCGCCGCGCAGCGCCTCGACATAGCCATTGCCCAACGCAGCGCGCATGCTGGCCGCACCAATGAACGGCGGGTTCCCCACAATGAAATCCGCCTGCGGCCACGCGGCCTGCCTCGCGCCCAGGTAGCGCCACTGCGGCACCTGCGCGGCTTCGTCGGGCACGGGCTCGCCGGTGACGGGGTGCGTTTTGAAAGTGCGGCCATCCCAGCGGGTGAGCAACTGGCCGGCTTTGTAGTACGCGGGCTCTTGCGAATCCCAGGCGAGCACGGCGTCGCGGCATTCGATGTTGCCGTAGTTGTGCACGACGGGCTCGGCGACGCTGTTGTGGCCGCGGGTGCGGATGTGCCATTGCAGGTAGCCGATCCACAGCACGAGTTCGGCCAGGGCGGCGGCGCGTTCGTTCAGCTCGATGCCGCGCAGTTGCTGCAGGGTGACGGTTTCGCCCTCGAAACCGAGCTGGTCTTGGGTGTGGCCCAAGGCTTCGAGCTGGTTGACGACTTCGCCCTCCAGGCGCTTCAAGTGTTCCAGCGTGACGTACAAAAAGTTGGCACTGCCACAAGCCGGGTCGAGCACGCGGGTGGTGCAGAGCTGGTGGTGGAACTTTTTGACCTCGGCGCGGGCGTCCATCAGCTTGGCGTCACGCGCCTTGCCTTCAAGCTCGGCCGCTTCGTGCGCCAGCACCAGTGCGGCGGCCTGGGCGTTGGCCCAGTCTGCGCGCAGGGGCTCGATGACGGTGGGCAGCACCAGCCGCTCGACATAGGCGCGCGGCGTGTAGTGGGCACCCAGGGCGTGGCGCTCGGTGGGGTCGAGGGCGCGTTCGAGCAGCGTGCCGAAGATGGCGGGCTCCACCTCGCGCCAGTTGGCCTTGGCAGCTTCAATCAAGAGATCAATCTGCGATGGCGTGAGCAGCAGGCTGTAGTCGGCCTGGCCGGCGCCCTTGAAGAGCTTGCCGTTGAAGTGCAGCACAGGTTTGGCCAGGGCGGCACTGAAACCGCCGGTGTCCATATCGGTCCACAGAATGCGTAGCATCTGCTGCAGCGTGGCCGGGTCGTCCCGGTGGGTTTGCAGCAGGCCCTGAAAGCTGCCTTTGGGGAGCAGCTCGACGTCTTCGGCAAACATGCAGAACAGGCAGCGGGTGAGATAGGCTGCTACTGTTTCAGGAGCTACTAACGGTTTACTGGCGTGCGCTAGAGGCACATTTTGCTTGTATTTTTCACCCCCACCCTCCAGCGAGCGCGCCAGCTCGGCCAGCAGCGCGGCCACGCCCCGCGTGACCTGGGCGCTGATGCGCGCGGGGTTGAGGCTGTCGGGGTCCACCCAAATGCGGCGCAGGCGCTCTTGCACCTCGGGTTTGGCTAGGTCGGCAAGGGCCAGGCGGTGGCTGCGCGGGTCGGGGAAAGGCGTGTAGGTGGCGCCGCTCTTGCTGAATTCGGCGTACACCTCGATGACGGTGCCGACATCGACCACCAGCACAAACGGCGGGCGGCCCTCGGCGGCGGGCAGCGCGCGGGCGTAGGCCTCGCCCTGGCTGCGGGCACGCAGCAGGCCGTCGTCAAAGCCCTTGGTGTGGGCGCCGGCCTTGAGCTTCTTGGCTTCGAGCACAAAGTGACCGCGCCGGTAGCAGTCGATGCGCCCGGCGCTGGTGCTGCCGTTGCCGTGGCTGAAGGTGACCGGGCGCTCGAACATGTAGTCCTGCTCGGCCGTGGCGTGGGGCTTGGCCACACCAAGCAGCTCGCACAGCTCCATCACGAAACTTTGCGCGGTGGCCAGTTCGCTGGCGGTGGTGCCGGCCCAGCGGGCAATGAAAGCCTGGGTGGCGGCAGAGTCGACCGGGGCGAGGGGCGTCAAGGGCATGCGCGGGATGATAGTGGGGCGTGCGCGCCCTGCCGATGAAGCGCCCAAAGTTCCGGGATTGGGGTCGGAGCACGAGTTTCGCTGCGCTTGCATCGTGATCCGACCCCAATGCCTGCGCTGCGCTCGACCCGAAGCGGCGTCACAACCAGCTCCGTAGCGTGCGCCCGCGCTGCGCCTGCAAACAGCAAAGGCCAGCAAGTCGCCCTGCTGGCCTTTGTTGAAGAGCGCTGCGCTCGCTCAGTCTGCCGTCGCCTCTTCCGGCTCAGCCGGCTCGGACTTGGTGGCGCGCTCGCGCTTCGGCAGCGGCTGGATGTCGAGCTTGACTTCGGACGTCTCCACGCCCTGCTCGTCGGTTTTGGTCTCGACGTCCACCGTCAGGCGGCCACCGTCCTGCAGGCGGCCGAACAGGAGTTCGTCGGCCAGGGCGCGGCGAATGGTGTCCTGAATCAGGCGCTGCATCGGCCGCGCGCCCATCAGCGGGTCGAACCCCTTCTTGGCCAGGTGCTTGCGCAGGTTGTCGGTGAAGGTGACCTCGACCTTCTTCTCGGCGAGCTGGGTTTCGAGCTGGAGCAAGAACTTGTCGACCACGCGCAGGATGACGTTTTCATCGAGCGCCTTGAAGCTGACGATGGCGTCCAGGCGGTTGCGGAACTCGGGCGTGAACAAACGCTTGATGTCGACCATCTCGTCGCCCGCCTGCCGGGCGTTGTTGAAGCCGATGGTGGCCTTGTTCATGGTCTCGGCGCCCGCATTCGTCGTCATGATGATGATGACGTTGCGGAAGTCGGCCTTGCGCCCGTTGTTGTCCGTCAGGCTCCCATGGTCCATGACCTGCAGCAGCACGTTGAAGATGTCGGGGTGCGCTTTTTCGATCTCGTCGAGCAGCAGCACGCAGTGCGGCTTCTTGGTGATGGCCTCGGTCAACAGCCCACCCTGGTCGAAACCCACGTAGCCCGGAGGCGCGCCGATGAGGCGGCTGACGGCGTGGCGCTCCATGTACTCCGACATGTCGAAGCGGATCAGCTCGATGCCCATGATGTAGGCAAGCTGTTTGGCCGCTTCGGTCTTGCCGACGCCCGTGGGGCCGCTGAACAGGAAGGAGCCAATGGGCTTGTCGCCCTTGCCCAGGCCGGAGCGCGCCATCTTGACGGCAGACGCCAGCACGTCGAGCGCCTTGTCTTGCCCGAAGACCACGCTTTTGAGGTCGCGTTCGAGCACCTGGAGCTTGCCGCGGTCGTCGTTGGAGACGTTGGCCGGGGGAATGCGGGCAATTTTGGCCACGATTTCCTCGATCTCGGTCTTGCCAATGGTCTTTTTGCGCTTGGAAGGCACCAGGATGCGCTGCGCAGCACCGGCCTCGTCGATCACGTCGATGGCCTTGTCGGGCAGGTGGCGGTCGTTGATGTACTTGGCCGAAAGCTCGGCGGCGGCCTGCAATGCGGCGGCGGCGTATTTGACGCTGTGATGCTCCTCAAAGCGGCTCTTGAGGCCCTTCAGGATGTCGATGGTTTCCTGCACCGTGGGCTCCACGACGTCGATCTTCTGGAAGCGCCGCGACAGCGCGGCGTCTTTTTCAAAGATGCCGCGGTATTCGGCGAAGGTGGTGGCGCCAATGCACTTGAGCGCGCCGGAGCTGAGCGCCGGCTTGAGCAGGTTGGATGCATCCAGCGTACCGCCCGAGGCCGCGCCCGCGCCGATGAGCGTGTGGATTTCGTCGATGAACAAGATCGCGTTGGGTTTGTCCTTGAGGGACTTGAGCACGCCCTTCAAGCGCTGCTCGAAGTCGCCCCGGTACTTGGTGCCGGCCAGCAGCGCGCCCATGTCGAGCGAATAGACGATGCCTTCGCTCAGAATTTCGGGCACGTCGCCCTGGGTGATACGCCAGGCCAGGCCCTCGGCGATGGCCGTTTTGCCCACGCCAGCCTCGCCGACGAGCAGCGGGTTGTTCTTGCGGCGGCGGCACAGGATCTGGATGGTGCGCTCAACTTCGTAGTGGCGGCCGATCAATGGATCGATCTTGCCGTCCTTGGCGAGCTGGTTCAGGTTGACCGTGAACTGCTCCAGGGGCGACGCCTTTTCGCTCTTCTCGCTGCTGCCCTCTTCGGCCTCGGCGGCGCCTTCGCTACCCTTGGCGGCCTCGGGCGGCTCGCCCTTCTTGATGCCGTGGGCGATGAAATTAACCACGTCGAGCCGCGTCACACCCTGCTGGTGCAGGTAATACACGGCGTGCGAATCCTTCTCGCCAAAAATGGCGACGAGCACGTTGGCACCGTTGACTTCCTTCTTGCCATTGCCTGTGGACTGCACGTGCATGATGGCGCGCTGGATCACACGCTGAAAGCCCAGCGTGGGCTGGGTATCGACTTCATCGGTTCCCGCGACCTGCGGGGTGTTGTCTTTGATGAAGTTGGCGAGCGATGCACGCAGATCGTCAATATTGGCCGAGCATGCGCGCAGCACCTCGGCGGCGCTGGGGTTGTCCAGCAGCGCGAGCAACAAATGCTCGACGGTGATGAATTCGTGGCGTTGCTGCCGGGCCTCGACAAAGGCCATGTGCAAGCTGACTTCCAGTTCTTGGGCAATCATGTGAACTCCTTTGTGCTTGCAGAAAAAGAATAAGCGGTATTTGGGGTGACTGAGTGGTTATTCAACCGGCTCGCTCACACATTGAAGAGGGTGCCCTGCACTGTGCGCCGCATCGAGCACCTGGTCCACCTTGGTGGCTGCCACGTCGCGTGAATACACGCCGCAGACGCCTTTTCCGTCCAGGTGGATCTTGAGCATGATCTGCGTGGCGGTTTCGCGGTCTTTGCTGAAAAACTCCTGCAGAACCACGATAACGAACTCCATGGGCGTGAAATCGTCGTTCAGCATCAGCACGCGGTACATCTGCGGCGGCTGGGTTTTTTGCGTGCGCCGCTCAAGCACGACCGAGTCGCCGTCGTCCGGCCTGGGCCGGGTGACGCGCGGCGTGCGCGGGGGTGCTGGGGGTTTGTTTGCCATGAAATTCATTCTAGCGATGGCGGCCCGGTCCTGCAGGAGAAGAAACGGGCCGATTGCGTGTCAGGAGAGCGGATCGGTGTTTGCGGACGATTGCATTCCAATCAGTCGTAGACCACCAAAGCCCGTCCAAGTTCAGCTTCGGCCGCCCAGGCGGCGAGTGCGGCGTCGCTCGGATACATGCGGTGCGCGTCGCCCAATTGCAACTCGGCGCTGGCGGCGCCCTCCTCCCCCTGGCAGCGCACGCCCATGCGTACGCGCAGGCCTTGCGGCACGTCGCCGTGTTCGGTGGACTGTCTGCGGGCCGGGTATTCGGCCAGCAAGCGCGCGACCTCGGGCGGCCGCTCACCCACGTCCACGCGCAGGTATTTGCCGAATCGGCAGCGCGCATCCGCCAAATCGCCCGCCTGCTGCACCACAAAGCGCGCCTCGAAGCCGTTGCGGCCGGGCTGCAGGCGGCCAGTGGCAATCAAGAGTTCGTCGTCCTTGAAAAGATCGCGGTGCTGTTGCACCAGAGCGTCGCTGGCGGTGGCCTCGACACGGCCCACGCCGTCTTCCAGCACAAAGATGGCCTGCCGCCCGCGCTGGCCGTTGATGACGCGAAAGTCGCTGACGATGCCGGCCACGGTCTGCGGCTCGCGGCTGTCTGAAAGTTCACTGATGCCTGTGCGCACAAAGCGGCGCACCTCGCGCGCGACTTCGTCGAACAAATGGCCCGACAAATAAAACCCCAGGGCCGACTTTTCCTGCATGAGTTGTTCGCGCACGCCCCACGGTGTGGCCTGTACCAGATCGGGTTCCTGGGTACTGGAGCCGTGGCTGTCTTCCCCTGCCATATCGAACAGGCCGCCCTGGTGCTCATTGGCCAGTGCAGCAGCTGCGAAGTCGAAGGCGCGGTCGATCGATGCACTGAGCGCAGCGCGGTTGCGCTCCAGCGCATCGAAGGCGCCGGCCTTGATTAGTGCGTCGACGGTGCGCTTGTTGATGCGGGCGCGGTCGACGCGCAGGCAGAAATCGAACAAGCTTGAGAACGGCCCGGCGGTGGAGCCGCGCGGCCCGGCGCCCCGACCCTCGCGCGCGGCGACGATGGCGTCAATGGCATGCTGCCCCGTGCCTTTGACGGCGCCCAGGCCATAGCGAATGACGGTATCGGACACCGGCTCGAAGCGGTAGCGGCCTCGATTGACGTCCGGCGGCTCGAAGCTCAGAGCGAAATTCTTGCGCGCGTCCTCGAACAGAACCTTGAGCTTGTCGGTGTCGTCCATTTCCACGGTCATGTTGGCGCAGAAGAACTCGGCCGCGTAGTGCACCTTGAGCCAGCCTGTGTGGTAGGCCAGCAGCGAATAGGCGGCAGCGTGCGACTTGTTGAAGCCGTAGCCCGCAAACTTTTCCATCAGGTCGAAGACTTCGTCGGCCTTTTCAGTGGACAACCCATTCTTGGCTGCGCCTTCGCGGAAGATGGTGCGGTGCTGCGCCATCTCCTCGGCCTTCTTCTTGCCCATGGCGCGGCGCAGCAGGTCGGCGCCGCCCAGGCTGTAGCCGCCCAGGATCTGCGCGGTCTGCATCACCTGCTCCTGGTAGACCATGATGCCGTAGGTCTCCGACAGCATGCTCTCCACCAGCGGGTGCGGGTACTCCACCGGCTCGCGCCCGTGCTTGCGCGCAACGAAGCTGGGAATCAGGTCCATGGGGCCCGGTCGGTACAGGGCGTTCAGCGCAATGAGGTCTTCCAGGCGCGTCGGCTTGGCTTCCTTGAGCATGCCCTGCATGCCGCGGCTTTCAAACTGGAAGACGGCTTCGGTTTTCCCCTCGGAGAACAAACGGTAGGTGGCAGCGTCATCCAGGCGAATGTTTTCAAAGGCAAAGTCTTCCTGGCCCTTGTGGCGCTGAACGATGAATTCGCGCGCAATTTCCAGAATGGTGAGGGTTGCCAGGCCCAAAAAGTCGAACTTGACGAGGCCAATGGCTTCGACATCGTCCTTGTCGTACTGGCTCACCGCCGATTCGCTGCCCGGCTGCTGGTACAGGGGGCAAAAATCGGTCAACTTGCCCGGTGCAATCAGCACGCCGCCCGCGTGCATGCCCACGTTGCGCGTGATGCCCTCCAACTTTTGCGCCAGCGCCAGCAGCGTCTTGACCTCGTCTTCGCGCGCCAGGCGCTCGGCCAGAATCGGCTCGGCCTCAATGGCGCCGGCGATCGTGATGTGCTGGCCGGGCTTGTTCGGGATCAGCTTGCTGATGCCGTCGCAGAAGGTGTAGCTCATGTCGAGCACCCGGCCCACGTCGCGAATGGCAGCGCGCGCAGCCATGGTGCCGAAAGTGGCGATCTGGCTAACAGCATCCTTGCCGTATTTGTCCTTCACATAGTCGATCACCCGGTCGCGGTTGCTCTGACAGAAATCGATATCGAAGTCGGGCATGGAGACCCGCTCGGGGTTCAAAAAGCGCTCGAAAAGCAGTTGGTATTCGAGCGGATCCAGATCGGTGATCTTGAGCGCATACGCCACCAGCGAGCCCGCCCCCGACCCACGCCCCGGTCCCACCGGGCAGCCGTTCTTCTTGGCCCAGTTGATGAAGTCGCCGACGATCAGGAAGTAGCCTGGAAAGCCCATCTTGAGAATGGTCGTCAGCTCGAACTCCAGGCGTTCGACATAGCGCGGCCGCTGACGCTCGCGCTCGGCGGCCTCCGGATACAGGTGCGTCAGGCGCTGCTCCAGCCCCTCGAAGGACGAAATGCGAAAAAATTCATCGATCGGTATGCCGCCCGGCGTCGGGAAATCGGGCAACTGGGGTTTGCCGAGCACCAGTGACAGGTTGCAGCGCTGGGCGATTTCCACCGTATTGGCCAGCGCCGCAGGCAGGTCGGCAAACAGCGCCTGCATTTGTGCGCTGGACTTGAAGTACTGCTCGCGCGTGAAGCGCCGCACGCGCCGGGCGTTGCCCAGAATCTCGCCTTCAGCAATGCAGACACGCGCCTCGTGCGCTTCGTAATCGTCGGCGGTAGGAAATTGCACCGGGTGCGTCGCCACCAGAGGCAACTCCAGGCGCGCGGCGAGTTGGGCCACCGCCAGCACATGCCCTTCGTCGTCGGCGCGGCCCGCACGCTGCACCTCCAGATAAAACCGGTGCGGAAAGATGCCCGCCAGGCGCAGCGCCGCGTCGCAGGCTGCAGCATCGTCGCCGCGCAGAAGCGCCTGCCCCACCGGCCCCGCCTGTGCGCCGGCCAGGGCAATCAAGCCGTCTCCCAGCTCTTGCAGCCACTCCCAGCTTGCCACGGCCTGCGTTTTTGACGCGCTGCGGGTCCAGGCACGGGCCAGCAGCTCAGAGAGATTCAGATAGCCCTGCGTGCTTTGCACCAGCAGCACGATGCGGGACGGCGTGGCGCCGTCGGGTCCAGCCAGCAGCAGTTCCGCGCCCAACAGAGGCTTTACGCCCTTGCTGCGAGCGGCCTGGTAGAACTTGACGGCGCCAAACAGGTTGCTCAGATCCGTAATGGCCAGCGCACCCTGGCCGTCGGCCGCAGCACTGGCAACGACTTCATCGATGCGGTTGGTACCGTCGACGACGGAAAATTCGGTGTGCAGGCGCAAATGAACAAACATCCGGGCATTGTAGAAAGTCGCTTCACGTGCCCCCCCAGTGCGCACGGAGAGGCCCGCTAGAATGCTTTTTTTGGCCTGGTGCGCTCTCCTGCCGCTGCCAGCTGCCGCCCACCGATTCGACAGAAAGCTGCTTGCCATGCTGCGTGCGCCCCGTGCCCTCCTTCCCGCCCTGCTGGGTGCTGCTGCTTTGGTGGTGGGGTGCGCCAACAATGTCGACGACAAGACCGCCAACTGGTCCACCGAAAAAATTGCCGCCGAGGCGCGCGACGAATTGAATAGCGGCAGCTACGACAAGGCAGTGCCGCTCCTGGAAAAACTCGAAGGGCGCGCCGCCGGGACGCCGCAGGCGCAGCAGGCGCAATTGGACAAGGCGTATGCCCAGTACAAGGGCAAGGAAAAGGCGCAGGCCCTGGCCACGCTGGAGCGTTTCATCAAACTGCACCCCGCCAGCCCGGCGCTCGACTACGCGCTCTACCTCAAGGGTTTGATCAATTTCAACGACGATCTCGGCATGTTCTCCTGGTTATCCAAGCAGGATTTGTCCGAGCGCGATCAAAAGGCGGCCAAGGATTCTTTTGAAACTTTTCGTGAGCTGACCACACGGTTTCCCAATTCACGCTACGCCCAGGATTCCCGCCAGCGCATGACCTACATCGTCAATTCGCTGGCGCAGTACGAGGTACACGTGGCCCGCTACTACTACGAGCGCGGCGCGTATGTGGCGGCCATAGCGCGTGCACAGCGGGCGGTGGCCGACTACCAGGCCGTTCCAGCGGCAGAAGAAGCGCTTTACATCCTGGTGAAATCGTATGACGCCCTGGGCCTGACGCAGCTGCGCGACGACGCCCAGCGGGTGCTGACTGCCAACTTCCCTTCCAGCCGCTATTCCACCGATGGATTCAAGGACAAGGAGCGTGCGTGGTGGCGGTTCTGGTAAGCACGGCAATCGCTTCTTCGAACTCCTGAGCGCTGTGCAGGCGCCGCATGGGCGGCAAGGCGCGCAGCAGGCGTTTGCCGTAGCCCATGGTGGCCAGGCGCGGGTCGCACACCACCAATATCCCACGATCGGTCTCGCTGCGAATCAGCCGCCCCGCGCCCTGCTTGAGCGCCACGGCGGCCTCGGGGATCGCGTAGTGGGCAAACGGGCTTCGCCCGGCCGCCGCAACGCGCTCCGAGCGCGCCTGCACGAGGGGATCGGTGGGGGCAGGAAACGGTAGCTTGTCGATCACCACCAGTTGCAGGCTGTCGCCGGGCACATCAAAGCCCTCCCAGAACGTGGCCGAGGCCACCAGCACGCAGCCGGCCCGGCCCCGCGCAGCGCCCTCGCGAAAGCGATCCATGAGCCAGCGCTTGGGCGATTCGCCCTGCACCAACACGTCGATACCCGCCGCAGCAGGCAATGCCTCACGCAGCACCTGGCCAATGGCTCGCAAGGCCCGCAGGCTGGTGGTCAGCACCAGTGTGCGGCCACCCAATGCCTGCACCGCTGGCGCCACGAGTTCGGCCACGCGCTGGCTGTGGCTGGCATCGGAAGGAGCCGGAAGATCGGCAGGGACGTACAGGGACGCTTGCGCGCCGTAGTCGAACGGGCTTGGCACCCTGAGAACACGGGCATCCTGCAAACCACAGGGCTCGGTGAACCACGACAGCCGATCATCGTCTCCCAGGGTGGCGGAGGTAAATATCCAGGCGCGCGGCGCGGCGGCTTCGGCTTGCTGCAATACTGGCCCGTCGCCATCGGGCAGCCCCATCAGCCGGCTGCGCAGGGCGCTGGCGATATCGTGGGGCGAATCCATCAGGCGCCATTCGCTCGCGGAGCATTCCAGCCATCGCACCGAGGCGCCTTCATGCGCCTGTGAAAAACGCTGGGCCAGAGCCAGCAAATCCACGCAGCGCTCGCCGAGCCGATCGAGCTCGGGCGTTTGCTCGCCCGCCAGAGCCAGTACGCCGATCAGCGCCTGCAAGGGGGGAGCCAAGCCGTCCACCACGCGCGACCCATCGGTGTCGCTCAGGCCTTGCGGTGCGCCAGCGTCCCAGCGCCAACGCCCGGGCCCACGCAGGGCGCGGACCCAGGCCGAGACGCTTCGGGTCGCTGCGTCAAGGTCTGCTGCCAAGCCTTGCCAGTCGGCAAGTCCCAGGGCGGACTGGCGTGTGGCCGCCAGCAGATCGCGCACGAAATCCTGAAGGCGCCGGCTGCCCAGTTGCGTTCCCAGAAACAGCACACCGATCTCATTGAGCTGGTGCGCTTCGTCGACCACCACGGTATGCACTGTGGGCAACAGCTCGGCTACGCCGGACTCCCGCACCGCCATATCGGCAAACAGAAGATGGTGGTTGACCACCACCACATCTGCGCCCAGGGCCTCTCTGCGGGCGCGATAGACGTAGCAGTTGCGCGCATGGGCGCAGCCCGCGCCCAGACAGTTCTCGCGCGTGGAGGTCACCAGCGCGGCGATGCCCGAGCGCTCGTCAAGATGTGGCAATTCGGCCAGATCTCCGCTCTGCGTCGCCTGCGCCCACAACTCGATTTCACCAAGGTGCTCTGCCAGCGCGTCATCGGACTCCAGCTGACGCGCCAAAGCCAGTCGGTGCAGGCACAGATAGCTCGAGCGCCCCTTGAGCAAGGCCGTGCGCCGGGGCAAGGACAGCGCTTGCAGCACGCGGGGCAGATCGCGGCCAAACAACTGATCCTGCAAGGCTTTGGTGGCGGTAGACAACAGCACGCGCTCACCGCTGAGCAGCGCAGGCACCAGGTAAGCAAACGTCTTGCCAACGCCGGTGCCGGCTTCCACTACCAAGGAGCCCCCTTCGGCCACCACACGGGCGACGGCCAGGGCCATTTCGGTCTGCCCCGCTCTGGGGACGAAGCCGGGTTGTGCGCGAATCAGAGCGCCATTGGCAGAAAAAGCTTCGGCAACGGTGTTTTGCCCGTCGCTAAGAGAGACGTTTTCGGCTGCGGTGCCTACGGACGAGGCCATAGAAGGCAAGGTTGGCAAGGGAGTCGAGAGGGACGTCGTTGGCACGTGGGGCCCGCAAGGATGGCGAAAATCCCACAGGGGCCCTGATAATACGTTCGCCTTTGCGCTCCGGCAGGACAGAGCGTCCGCACTTCGCCACAATCCACCCCATGTCCAAAGCGTTTCGCATGATTGCTTCGACGGGCATCCACAAGGGTGACCGCGACTACCAGCAAGACCAGGTGCTGCTGCTGGCGCATCCGCGCTTCAATGGCTGCGTGCTTGCCGTGTTGGCCGACGGCATGGGCGGGAGAAGCGGCGGACGCAAGGCTTCTGACCAGGTGATGATGACAGCGCGCCAGTTGTTTGAGCGCTATTGCCCCGATACGGACGACGCCACTGCCCTGCTCCGCAATCTGGTGCTTGAAGCGCACACCGTGATTCGCCTGACCGCCATCACTTCAGAGCAGGAGCCACACAGCACGGTGGCTGTTTTTCTCATCAACCCGCGCGGCGATTGCCACTGGGTCCATGCGGGCGACTCGCGCATTTACCACTTTCGCAACGGCCAACTGGTCAAACGCACCAGCGACCACTCGTACGTGCAGGCGCTGGTCGATCGTGGCGAGATCAGCGAGGCCGAGGCCAACGTGCATCCGCACTCGAACATTCTGGTGGGCTGCCTTGGGACGGAGAGCGACCCACCGGTCACCATGCACACGATCTCACAACTGCAGCCGGGTGACGTGCTGCTCTCATGCAGCGACGGTGTGTGGCATTATTTTTCGCCCGCAGAACTGGCATCGGTGCTCGATTCTCTGACGCCGCGCGAAGCCACCGAGTTTCTGATTGACAAGGCGCGCATGCGCGCACGTGGCGGCGGCGACAACCTCTCGCTGGTCATCGTCAAACTCGAAGCCCTGCCCGAGCAGCCTGCGCCGCCCATGAAGGCGTTTGGCGTCAATACATAAAACCCAAGCGCGTCCTGATCCGCTCGACTTGACTCACGGTGGATCGGGCAGCGGTGCAGCATGCGGGTGCCCCTTGGCATCCAGCTGGGCCTGGCGGCGCTGCTGGGCCTGAACCCGCAGTTCTGCGGCGCGCTGCTTGTCCAGCAGGCGCTCGCGCGCTGCCTTGGCATCCAGCGCTCGCTGCGCGCTGGTTCGCGCCCGCTCTGCTTGAACTTCACGGGCTTTCGACGGACCGGCAGCACGGGCGCCGAGCGGCGCGGCACTGTGCGCGCGAGGCGGCTTTGCATGGGCGGTATCGGACTGTGGCGCCGCTTCTTCCGCTTGCTGCTGGCGCTCCGTCAGATTCTGCTCATGCTG
>JAGNYI010000045.1 GCA_017985015.1 Giesbergeria sp.
GTAGGTCATCGTCAGGCTCTTACAGCCCTGCCAAACCCCCTTGAATCTTCAGGTTCAAGGGGGTTTCGCTTTTGCAGATACAGAATATTCCTTCAATGCTGAAATCCCGTATTCAGACGGCCCATTTACATCAGCTATAGGGTCAAAGCAGACCCATCGACAAATACCTTGAGCTCATGGCGCGCAAATGCTTGCCAACATTCATCGCGGGTCAGTGGAGCAGTGACGATGACGACGACCTGATCGGTGGCCTGCGTTTCGCGTGCAAAGTCCACCGACAGGTCCTCGTCCGCAAGATGGGCCGCTGCAAACGGATGGCGGCGCTGTATGTAGTGCAGATCTGTCGACGCATGCGCCCACAACGCCAAGCCGTTGGACAGTAGAAAATTGAAGGTTCCATGACGGGCGATGCGAGCCGTGAGTTCGCGCAGCGTCAGCGTCAACTCCGCCACGCTGGGCAACTGGGCGTGCGACTTGGAGATCTCTTGCATGATCCAGCAAAACGCCCGCTCGCTGTCGGTATCTCCTACCGGTTGAAAACTGCGGTGGAGATGCGGCTGAAAATCCTTCAGATCGCCGTTGTGTGCAAAAACCCAATAGCGCCCCCAGAGTTCACGCACAAAGGGGTGACAATTTTGCAGACTCACCACGCCCTGCGTCGCCTTGCGGATATGTGCAATGACATTGCTGCTCTTGATTGGGTAGCGCCGAATCAACTCGGCCACCGGTGAATCCACAGCGCGTTCGTGATCGACAAAGTGGCGTACGCCCTTGCCTTCAAAGAATGCGATTCCCCAGCCATCACTGTGGTCACCAGTGCGTCCGCCCCGCTGCGCGAAACCGGAAAAGCTGAAGCGCACGTCGGTCGGCGTATTACAGTTCATTCCAAGGAGCTGGCACATGATTCTCTAGGATTGTTGCAGTACTAAACCTTTGGGGTAGCGGCACGCAAGCGCCAAGCCGCCTGCATCGCCACGGCGCAAAGCACTGCGAGCATCAGAAACGTTTCGCCAAAAGCAGAAATGCGTGCTGGGCTAGATGTTCCCGCTGCCAAAGAAGCGCCATGCGCTGCCACGCGCCATTCAAGCACGATGCCGCACAGGCTCACACCGGCTGCACCGCCCAGCATGCGAAGAAAGCCAATCGCACTGGAGCCCTGAGCAATCAGTGCCTTGTCCAGCGGCCGCATGGCTCCGAGGTTGAGCGAAGGCAGGATGAACCCGAGTCCAATGCGCCCCAATATGGCAAAAACCACCAGCATCCACAAACCGGAATCGAGCCGCACCAGCATCATCATGGCAAACGACAGCGCCAGCAGGAAAAGACCGATAGAAACCAGCGCATGCGTGGGTCGCCGGTCCGCGAGTCTGCCCACGATGGGAATGGTGATGGCAAGCACGATACCTGCCGGCAGCAAGATCGTTCCGACCAAGGAAGCAGAGAGCTGCAACCCCAGTTGCATGAAAACCGGCAACAAGTAGGTGGAGCCGAACAAGGCCGTCCCGTAGATGAAGGCCACGATGCTTCCCATGCTGAACTGGCGGTAGCTAAACAATCGCAGATCCATCAACGGTTGGCGACCTGTGCGGGCCAGCCGCGCCTGCCACCATATAAACAACGCAGTGCATGCTGCAGCGCCACCCAGCAGTACGAGCGCACGCGCTGGCGGGCCTTGGTGCAGTTCCACCAAGCCATTGAGCAGGCAGAGCGTGCCCAAGCTTCCCAACAAGAGACCTCGCCAGTCCAAGCTTTCCCCTTCGTGCCCCGCCGCTACACCGCCCGGCCCCGTGCTAGGCACATATTTGAACGCCAGCCAGAGCGAGGCCAGGCAAAACGGCACGACCATGAAAAAAATCGAGCGCCAGCCAAACCAGTCCACCAGCAGGCCACCGATGCTGGGTCCCAGCGCTGGGGCCAGCACTACGCCCATGCCGAAGACACCGCTGGCACGCCCTTGCTCGTGCGGCTGGAAGGCGTAGAGGATGATGACCGCCGGAATGGGCTGCACGATGCCCGCCGCAAGTCCCTCAGCGACTCGCCCTACCAAAACCATGGGAAAATTGCCAGCGGTCCCCCCGGTAATGCCACCCGTCAGCAGCAGCAGCATCGAACCGACATAGGTCATCCGGTAACCAAAGCGCGCCAGCAGCCATGGGGTAGTGAGCATGGAGGCGGTCATTGCCACCATGAAGCCCGACGCTACCCACTGCGCACGGCCCTGGCCCAGCGAGAAATGCTGGCTCATATCCGGGATGGCCACGTTGACCACCGTGGATGACATGATCGACGCCATCGTTCCGACCATCACGGACAGCAAAAGAAGCCAGCGGTAGCGCTCGCCATGGCGCTCCCTGAGCACCTGGAGACTGCTCGAATCGCGGCCCAATCAGACCTCGCTCAGCTGCGATCGGACCAGAGCTTGCCCCCCGTGGCCCAGTTTTCCCGCTGGACGTCGGTAATCAAGATATCCACGGACTCGGCTGCGCCGCCCAGGATCTCGACAGAGATGCGCGTAATCTCCTCGACCAGATGGCGCTTTTGCTCGACGGTGCGGCCTTCCAGCATCTCGACGTGGTAGGTGGGCATGGGATTCCTTTGAAAAAAACAATCACGGGTCGGTCGGAGCCGCCTGCGCGCAAGCGGCGCAAACACAACGCTGATGCCGGTCGTTGGCCGCAACGCGGGCCAAAGCGAGCGGGGAGACCGGCGTGTTCATGCACCAGCACCGGGTAGCGCCCTCTCCAGCCGCCATGTTGCAGTGGTTGTCCTGCTCGCACAGGGGGCAACGCGCAGCAGCCCTGGAGGCAGATTCTTGCAGCGGTGTCGTCATAATGAAGTGGGGCGTGCTGCTGGAAGAAGATTCAGGCCGGTATGTGGGCGTCGTCTGTGAGTGTAGAGCTATACGCAAAATGGCGTGGTGCCGAGACAGCACCACGCCATTATTTCGACAAAATAACCTCTAGGGAAACGCTGATTTATTCGACGCAGCGCGTCTACGGCGAAGCGAACTGAAGCGTTGATAGTCACAGGGCGACCCGAGACGAAACATCATGAAGCAGATCAGCTTTGCCACAGCCGAACACCAGACGAAGAAGCGGGTGACGCGACGCGAGAAGTTTCTCGCGGAGATGAACCAAGTGGTGCCGTGGGCCCGGTTGATCGCAGCCGTTGAGCCGTACTACCCCACGGGCAAGCGCGGTCGCCCGCCCATTGGGCTCGAGCGCATGCTGCGCTTGTACTTTGTGCAGCAGTGGTACGGCTTGGCCGATGAAGCGCTGGAAGACGCGGTCAGCGACAGCGCTGCGATCCGCAGCTTTGTGGGCATTGACCTGGGGCGCGAAGAGGCGCCCGATGCCACAACGGTGTTGAAGTTCCGCCGCCGACTGGAGGACAACCAGCTCACCGAGGTGATGTTTGCCCAGATCAACGCCCACCTGAGCGAGCGCGGTCTGATGATGCGCGAGGGCACGATGGTGGACGCCACCATCATCAACGCGCCGAGTTCGACCAAGAACGAACGCAAGGAGCGTGACCCCGAAATGCACCAAACCAAGAAGCGCAACCAGTGGTACTTCGGCATGAAGGCGCACATCGGCGCGGATGCTGACTCGGGCCTGGTGCATAGCGTGCATGTCACGTCGGCCAACGAATCCGATGTGGCCCACACGCATGAGTTGCTGCACGGACAAGAGAGTGAAGTGTTTGCCGATGCGGGCTACGTGGGTGTGGAAAAGCGCGAAGAGATCATCAAGGCCCAGGAGGCCGGAGACATCCAATCGGACGTGAAGTGGAACGTGGCCATGGGGCGGGCCAAACTCAAGGGTATGGCCGAGGGGGCGCTCAAGGAACTCACGCAAGCGCTGGAGCGCGTTAAGGCGCAAATCAGGGCGCGGGTCGAGCACCCGTTCCATGTAGTGAAGAACTTGTTCAAGCACCAGAAGAGCCGCTACAAAGGCTTGGCCAAGAACGGCGCGCAGATGTTCAGCTTATTTGGCCTGGCCAATTTGGTGATCGCCAAGAAACGATTGCTGGCGTTGCAAGCCCAAGGAGCGTCTTGAACGGGCGATCGACCCCGATAGGGGAGAAAACCGGGCCTTCTGGCCCTTGAAATCGACAAAAACAGACTTCAATCAGATCGCATCGTGAAATCTAAAAGCCATCACATGTTGGTCTGCGCGAAGCGGTGATTGATCAGCGTTTCCCTAGCGCTTACGTATAAAGGGGTTTCAGCAATTAAATTTATAGCGCTTTTCTACAGCCATGTGGCCAGCGAGATTCAGGCCGCGGCTTTCACTTTGAGCCGCCAGGCGTGCAGCAGCGGTTCGGTGTAGCCGCTGGGCTGATCCTTGCCCTTGAAGACCAGTTCGCACGCCGCTTGGTAGGCCATGCAGGTGTCGAAATTGCCAGCCATGCGCTTGTAGAGCGGGTCGCCGCCATTTTGCTGATCCACCACGGCGGCCATGCGCTGGAAGGTTGCCTGAATGCGCCCTTCGCTCACCACGCCATGCAAAAGCCAGTTGGCCATGTGCTGGCTGCTGATGCGCAGCGTGGCGCGGTCTTCCATCAAGCCGATGTTGTGGATGTCGGGCACTTTGGAGCAGCCCACGCCCTGGTCCACCCAGCGCACCACGTAGCCCAGGATGCCCTGGGCGTTGTTGTCGAGTTCCTGCTGGATTTCGGCGTCGCTCCAGTTCGGGTTGGCGCTGACCGGAATGGTCAAGAGGCCGGTCAGCAGGTTGTCGCGCTCCACGTTGGCGTCGATCTTCTCCATCTCCATTTGCACCTCGCTGACCCGCACCTGGTGGTAGTGCAGGGCGTGCAGCGTCGCGCCCGTGGGGCTGGGCACCCAGGCGGTGTTGGCGCCCGCCTTGGGGTGGGCGATCTTCTGCTCCAGCATGGCGGCCATCAGGTCGGGCATGGCCCACATGCCCTTGCCGATCTGTGCCTTGCCGCGCAGACCGCACGAGAGGCCGACGAGTACATTGTTCTTCTCGTAGGCCTGGATCCAGGCGCTGGTCTTCATGTCGCCCTTGCGGATCATGGGGCCGGCGTACATGGCGCTGTGCATCTCGTCACCGGTCCGGTCCAGGAAGCCCGTATTGATGAAGGCCACGCGCGCGCTAGCTGCGGCAATGCACGCCTTGAGGTTGACGCTGGTGCGACGCTCTTCGTCCATGATGCCGAGCTTGACGGTGTTCTCCGGCAGGCCCAGCAACTGTTCGACGCGGCGGAACAGTTCGCTGGCAAAGCCCACTTCGACGGGGCCGTGCATCTTGGGCTTGACGATGTAGACGCTGCCCTTGCGCGAGTTGCGGATGCCGCCCTTGCCGTGCCCCTGCAGATCGTGCAGGGCGATGGTGGTGGTGACCACGGCGTCCAGAATGCCCTCGGGAATCTCGCGCACCTGCCCCTGCTTGTCCGTCCACAGGATGGCCGGATTGGTCATCAGGTGGCCGACATTGCGCAAGAACATCAGCGAGCGGCCGTGCAGGCGCACCTCGCCGCTGCCGGCCGGCGCCGTGTAGACGCGGTCGGGGTTCAGACCGCGCGTGATGGTTTTGCCGCCCTTGGCGACCTCTTCGGTCAGCGTTGCTTTGAGGATGCCCAGCCAATTGCTGTAGCCCAGCACCTTGTCTTCGGCGTCCACGGCGGCCACCGAGTCTTCCAGATCGAGAATGGTCGAAAGCGCGGCTTCCAGCACCAGGTCGCTCACACCGGCGGCATCGGTTTTGCCGATGGCGGTGCTGCGGTCGATGCGGATATCGAGATGCAGGCCGTTGTGTTGCAGCAGCACGGACGACGGGTTCGCCGCGTTGCCCTGGTAGCCGGTGAACTGTGCCGGGTCCTTGAGGCCGGTGCTGGCACCGCCCTGCATTGCAACGACAAGTGCGCCGCTTTCGATGCGGTAAGCCGTGGCATCGGCATGCGAGCCCTGGGCCAGCGGGGTCGATTCATCGAGCACACGGCGGGCGAAGGCAATGACCTTGGCGCCGCGCTTTTCGTTGTAGCCGGGGCCCTTTTCACAGCCATCGGTCTCAGGAATCGCGTCGGTTCCATAGAGCGCGTCGTACAGGCTGCCCCAGCGGGCATTGGCGGCATTGAGCGCGTAGCGGGCATTCAGGATGGGCACCACAAGCTGCGGGCCGGCTTGGAGCGCGAGTTCGTCGTCGACGTTGGTGGTGGTGGCCTTCACGTCGGCCGGCTGGGGCACGAGGTAGCCGATGCGCTCAAGAAAGGTGCGGTAGGCGAGCATGTCCTTAATCGGACCTGGGTTGGCCTTGTGCCAAGTGTCCAGCTCAGCCTGCAGGCGCTCGCGCTCGGCCAGCAAGGCGATGTTGCGCGGGGCCAAGTCGGTGACGATGGCATCAAACCCCCTCCAGAAAGCAGCGCTTTCGACGCCGGTACCGGGAAGCACCTGTTCATCGATGAAGCGCTGGAGGGCGGGGGCTACTTGCAGGCCGTGGAGGGTGGTGCGATCGGTCATAGGGGGCTCGGTAAGAATCGGAAGATGGCAGGACGCCCTGGAGGTCGAATATCTGGCGAGGGGCGGCCACTGCCTCTGGCAGAGACTTTATTCGAAATCAATTGAACTATAAACAGCCTTAAAAGTTGAAAACCAGTGACTTATTTGCAAAAATCAGGCGTGCGTATCGACGGGTTCGCGCACAGGCCTGGGCCCACCAAATACTCAGATGCTATTGTTACAGTAGCTTTAGACGCTTTCTGGATAAGCGTTAGAGGGCTCTTTTCATAAGAATTTGTAGTAATCACTCTGGCCTTGCGGCCGACATGCCCCGACCAAAACCCCTTGTCTCCATAATCGGCATCCATGGACAAACTCAAGGCTTTCGAGTCTTTCGTATCGGTCGCCACGCGCGGGAGCCTGACTGCGGCGGCGCGAGCGGAGGGCGTGGCGCCCGCCATCATGGGGCGGCGGCTCGACGCCCTGGAAGAGCACCTGGGCGTCAAGCTGCTGGTGCGCACCACGCGCCGCATCAGCCTGACGCACGAAGGCAGCGCCTTTCTGGAAGACTGCCAGCGCGTGCTCTCCGATGTGGCCAATTCCGAGGCCAGCGTCTCGGCGGGCGGCATCAGGGCCAGTGGGCATTTGCGCATCACGGCGCCGGCAGGTTTTGGCCGCCGCCATGTGGCGCCGCTGGTCCCAAGTTTTCGTGCTCAGCACCCCGAAGTCACGATCTCGCTCAACCTGAGCGACCGCGTGGTCGACCTGGCCGGCGAGGGCTTTGATTGCGCCGTGCGCGTGGGCGATCTGCCCGATTCTTCGCAGGTCAGCGTGCGCGTGGCCGACAACCGGCGGCTGTGCGTGGCGACGCCGCAGTACCTGGACCAGCACGGCACGCCCGCTGAGCCGGCCGATCTGGCGCAGCACGCATGCCTGACCCTGTCGAGCGAGGCCTCGCAAACACGTGGCTGGGCGTTTTGTATGCCCTTGCCGGGTGGCGGCAGCGAGGTGATGCACCTGCGTCCGCGTGGCCCGCTTGATTGTTCGGACGGCCAGGTGCTGTTCGACTGGTGCCTCGCCGGCCACGGCATTGCCTGGCGCAGCACCTGGGAAGTCGAGCGTGAGATCGCCTCGGGCCAGCTGGTGGCCGTGCTGGAAGACTATGCCGCGCCACCCAACGGCATCTACGTTGTCTTTCCCCAGCGCAAGCACCTGCCACTGCGGGTGCGTCTGTGGATCGAATTTCTCAAACACCACTATGGCCAGGCTCAGTTCTGGCAAATCGGAGTCGCCGCGTGATTCTTGAATCCTTCTTGGCCTACTTCCACCTCGTGGCCATCTTCACCATGGTGGTCTTCATGGCCAGCGAGGCTGCGATGTGTCGCAGCGAATGGATGAACGCCGCTGTGGTGCACCGCCTCGTGCGGCTCGATCTGATCTACGGCATTGCCGCGCTGTGCGTGCTGCTGGCGGGTCTGGCGCGCACCTTTTGGGGCTTCAAGGGAGCCGGCTGGTACTGGAGTCAGCCGCTGCTGCATTTCAAGATCGCGGTTTTCATCGTGATCGGGCTGATGTCGCTCAAGCCCACGTTCTCCTTTCTTCGCTGGCGCCGCAAGCTGATCGCGACGGGCGAGCTTCCGCCGCCGCAAGAGGTGCGCGCCGCGCGCCGCTGGGTGATGATTGAGACCCACTTGCTTGGCTTGCTGCTGCTTGCGGCCGTGCTGCTGGCGCGCGGGGTGCTGACGCGCGGATGAGGCATCGCACCCCATACAAAAAAACCCCGCGTCGCGGGGTTTTTGCTGTGTGCGGAGCGGGGCTTACTTTTTCAGGCATTCGCTCATGAAGGTTTTGCGCTCTGCGCCCTTCTTGCCGGCGGCTTCGGCGTTGCAGCTCTTCATCTTGCTTTGCTGGGTGGCCTGGGCCTCAGGCTTGTTGCTCAGGCAGGTTTTCATAAAGGCCTTGCGCTCGTCGCCTTTCATGTCTTTGGCGTCGGCATTGCAGGCCTTCATTTTCGACTGCTGCTTGGTGGGCGCTTTGGCGGCGGCAGGTGCCGCGCCCGCAGACGCGGGTGCGTCGGCGGCCCAGGCGGTACCGAAAGCGCAGGCAAATCCAAGAGTGGTCAGGGCAAGAAGCTTTTTCATTGGGGCTCCGTTGGAGAGGAAACGGGGCCAAAGCACCCCGCGAGCGCAATATACGCCTGAGCGAAGCACGGCGGCGCGCCCCGTAAAATCCACGGATGCTTACTGCCAAAAAACAACTGCTCGCGGCCCTGGCCGACGTGCTTGAGGACTTTTCGCCCGGCGCTGGCGCGCGTGCTGCGTTTGAATCGCCCAAAGTGGCCGCCCATGGCGACTATGCCTGCACCGCCGCCATGCAACTGGCCAAGCCCCTCAAAGCGAACCCGCGCGAGCTGGGCGAGCGCTTGCGCACCGCGCTGCAGGCCACGCCCGCTTTCGCGCGCTGGGTGGATGGGCTGGACATTGCGGGCCCGGGCTTTCTCAACGTGCGTCTGAAGCCCGCCGCCAAACAGCAGGTGGTGCAGGAGGTGCTGGAGTCGGGTGAGCGTTTCGGCATGCAGCCGCCTACTGGGCACAAGGTGCTGGTGGAGTTTGTTTCGGCCAACCCCACGGGGCCACTGCATGTGGGCCACGGCCGCCAGGCGGCGCTGGGCGACGCCATTTGCAACTTGTTTGCCAGCCAGGGCTTTGGCGTACACCGCGAGTTCTATTACAACGACGCTGGCGTGCAGATCCAGACGCTGGCCCACAGCACCCAGTTGCGCGCCAAGGGCTTCAAGCCGGGTGACGATTGCTGGCCCATCGATCCCGAAAACCCGGCGAGCAAAGCCTTCTACAACGGCGCCTACATCCAGGACATCGCCGACGATTTTCTGGCAAGAAAGACCGTAAAGGCCGACGACCGGGCGTTTGCCGCCAGCGGCGATGTCGACGATATCGAGTCGATTCGCCAGTTCGCCGTGGCCTACCTGCGCAATGAGCAAGACAAGGACCTGCACGCTTTCAACCTGCAGTTCGATGAGTACTACCTCGAATCGAGCCTCTACACCAGCGGTCGCGTAGAGGCCACGGTCAACCTGCTCATTGCCAACGGCAAGACCTACGAGCAGGACGGTGCGCTGTGGCTCAAGAGCACCGACTACGGCGACGACAAGGACCGCGTCATGCGCAAGCAAGACGGCACTTACACCTATTTCGTGCCTGACGTGGCCTATCACATCGCCAAGTGGGAGCGTGGCTACACCAAAGTCGTCAACATCCAGGGCACCGACCACCATGGCACCATCGCCCGTGTGCGCGCTGGGCTGCAGGCGGCCGATGTGGGCATTCCGCAGGGCTATCCCGACTACGTGCTGCACACCATGGTGCGCGTGGTCAAGGGCGGCGAAGAGGTCAAGATCAGCAAGCGCGCTGGCAGCTACGTCACGCTGCGCGACCTGATCGAGTGGACCAGCAAGGACGCGGTGCGTTTCTTTCTGCTCAGCCGAAAGCCCGATACCGAATACACCTTCGATGTCGACCTGGCCGTGGCGCAGAACAACGAAAACCCGGTGTACTACGTGCAGTACGCGCATGCGCGCATCTGCTCGGTGCTGGCGGCCTGGGGCGGCCAGGTAGCGAGCCTGGAGGGCGCTGACCTCTCGCCATTGGACGGCCCGCAGGCCCAGGCCCTGATGCTGCAACTGGCCAGATACCCCGAGATGCTGACTGCAGCTACCGAGGGCGAAGCGCCGCACGACGTCACCTTCTACCTGCGTGACCTGGCTGCGAGTTACCACAGCTACTACGATGCCGAGCGCATCCTGGTGGACGACGAACGTGTCAAAACAGCGCGCCTGGCGCTCGTCGCCGCCACGGCCCAGGTATTGCACAATGGGCTGGCGGTGCTGGGCGTCTCGGCGCCGCGCAGAATGTGAAACACGGCAAGCATATGAACAAAAAACAAACGGGCGGGACCATCGTTGGCTTGATCGTCGGCTTGCTGATTGGCCTGGGCGTGGCACTGGGTGTTGCCGTCTATGTCACCAAGTTGCCGGTACCCTTTTTGAACAAGGGCGCGACGCGCAGCAGCGACCAGGACAGCGCCGAGGCGCAAAAGAACAAGAATTGGGACCCGAATTCGCCGCTGTATGGCAAGAGCGGCGCCCGGCCGGCGCCTGTGGGTTCTGCGGGCCCGGCCGCAGGGGTGGCGGCAGCGCCAGCGTCTGCGCCGGTTGCGACGCCGCCAGCAACGCCAGCGAAGGTGCCCGACGATCCTTTGGGCGACCTGGCCAAGGCCCGCAGCGCAGCGCCGCCGCCCACTGCGGCGACCGCCGCCACAGCCACAGCCGCGATTGATCCCTTTGACTACTTCGTGCAGGCTGGGGCCTTCCGCACCCAGCAGGATGCCGATGCACAGCGTGCCAAACTGGCTATGCTGGGCTGGGAAGCGCGCGTGAATGAGCGCGAGCAGAATGGCCGCACGGTGTTTCGCGTGCGCATCGGCCCCTTCGTCAAGCGCATTGATGCCGAGCAGCTCAAGGAAAAACTCGACGGCGCCGGGGTGGAGTCTGCCCTGGTGCGCGTGCAGCGCTGAACTTTTCCACCCTGACCCACTCCCACTGCCGAACCCTCACAGGAGCCTGTTGAATGAATCGTCGAGATTTTTCCGCCACTGCGGCGGCCGTGGTCGCAGCGTCGAGCTTTTCGCTGCCCGTTTTCGCCCAGAGCGCTGCGCCCAAGGAAGGCAAGGAGTACACCCGGCTTTCCAAACCCGTGCCCACTGAAGCGCCGGCCGGTAAGGTCGAGGTGATCGAGTTCTTTTGGTACAACTGCCCACACTGCAACGAGTTTGAGCCCACGCTGGAAGCCTGGCTCAAGACACCGCCCAAAAATATGGCGTTTCGCCGGGTTCCCATCGCGTTCAATGCCAGTTTCGCACCGCAGCAAAAGCTGTATTACGCTTTGGAAGGCTTGGGCAAGGTCGATGAACTGCACGCCAAGCTGTTTCGAGCCATCCATGTCGAGAAGCAAAATTTGTCCAAGGACGATGGGATTTTTGCCTGGATCGGCAAGCAGCCGGGCATGGATTTGGCCAAGTTCAAGGAGATGTACGCCTCTTTCACCGTCTCCAACCAGGTCCGCAAGGCGGCTCAGTTGCAAGACGCCTATGGTGTCGAAGGCGTTCCGTCCATGGGCGTGGCAGGTCGCTACTACGTCGATGGAACCATGGCAGGCAGCTTGAACGCCATGTTGAAGGTGGTGGAAGCCCTGGTCGCTAAGGGCGCATAGCCTCTGGCGCCGAGCCCCCTACAGGCCGCAGCCCGCTGATGCGGGCTTTTTTTTGCTTGCGCGTGGCACAATGATTGCAAGATTCGTGCCGCCACCAGTTCGCTGTGCGCGCCCTCGCCGGGCGGCGGTGCGCGCCCACTTCGGACCTTTGCATGCTCCCCATTTTCTCTTTGTTGAATAAAAACCTCGTGCGGCGTGCCCGTGCTGCTGCGCTCCCCTGGGCGCTGGCTGCGGCACTCTGCGCGCTGGCTGCGCCGCCCGCCGCCGCAGAAAAATCCGATCGCAGCCAACCCATGAACATCGAGGCCGACCAGCTCAAGCACGATGAGCTGCAGCAGACCAGCGTGTTTACGGGACGCGTCGTGGTCACCAAGGGCAGCATCGTACTGCGCGGCGCGCGCCTGGAAGTGCGCCAGGACGCAGAGGGCTATCAGTCGGCGGTGGTGACGGGCGGGGGCGGCAAACGCGCCTTTTTCCGCCAAAAGCGAGATACCGTCGCCGGCGCCCCCGAGGAGTTCATCGAAGGCGAAGGCGAAATCATTGAATACAGCGGCAAGGCCGACACCGTGCGCTTTGTCACGCGCGGGGAACTGCGGCGCTACCGGGGAGGTGATTTGAGCGATGAAATCACCGGGGACGTCATCGTCTACAACAATCTGACCGATGTGTTCACCGTCGATGGCCGCAACGCCGGCAAACCGGCGGGCGAGGCCGGGAATTCGGGCGGGCGCGTGCGCGCCATACTGGCCCCGCGCGACGCGGCGCCGGCCACACCCGTCGCACCTGTACCCGGCCCCAGCCCGCAGCTCAAACCCAGCAACCGCCTTGAAGGCGCCCCCCGGTGAGTGCGCCGGAGGAAATGGTCAGCGCACTGGCCAAAGACATGGCCGGCGAGTCAAGCTTGCTCGAGGTGCGGCACCTGGCCAAGGCCTACGGTGGGCGCAAGGTGGTCAAGGATGTCTCGCTCAATGTGCGCAAGGGCGAAGTCGTGGGCTTGCTCGGCCCCAACGGCGCCGGCAAAACCACGTCGTTCTACATGATCGTTGGCCTGGTGCGCAGCGACGCGGGCGACATCTTCATTGATGGCCGCTCGGTGGGCCACATGCCGATCCACCGGCGCTCGCGGCTTGGCATGTCGTATCTGCCGCAGGAGGCCTCGATCTTCCGAAAACTCACGGTGCAGGAAAATGTCCGCGCCGTGTTGGAGCTGCAGCACGGCGAAGACGGTAAACCCCTGCCCAAGGCGGTGATCGAGGAGCGCCTGACCTCGCTGCTGCAGGAGCTGCGTGTGGAGCACCTGCGTGACTCGTCGGCGCTTTCGCTTTCGGGCGGCGAGCGCCGCCGCGTCGAGATTGCCCGGGCGCTGGCGACGCAGCCGCGTTTCATTCTGCTCGACGAACCTTTTGCCGGCATCGACCCGATTGCCGTGATCGAGATCCAGCGCATCATCGGTTTTCTGAAGGCGCGCGGCATCGGCGTGCTGATTACGGACCACAACGTGCGCGAAACTTTGGGCATTTGCGACCACGCTTTCATCATCAGCGAGGGCGAGGTGCTGGCCGAGGGCACGCCGACAGAAATCGTCGACAACGCCGAAGTGCGCCGGGTGTACCTGGGCGAGCACTTTCGGATGTAGCCGTGAAACCCGGCCTGTCGCTGCGCGTCTCGCAGCATCTGGCGCTCACGCCGCAGCTGCAGCAGTCCATCCGCTTGCTGCAGCTCTCCACGCTGGAAATCGCCCAGGAAGTCGAGCAGATGCTGGACGAAAACCCTTTTCTGGAGCGCGAAAACGAAGAGGCACCGAGGGAAGAGTTTGGCCTGGTGCAGGCCGATACCCCGGCAGAGGGAGCAGACGGAAGTATCGAGTTTGCTACGTATTCAGGAGCTGACGGCGTAAGCATTACAAGCGCTGAGAGCCAAAATGATGCCGAATCCTCCACCGCAGACGAGTTGCTCGACTGGTCCGGCGACGGCACGCACGAGATGGCGCCGGACGACGCCGAGTGGGGCGGCGAAGCCCCCGCGCGCCAGACAGGCGATTCAGGCGATGGTACGGGCGATGCGCTGGACCGCGCGCACGAACACGGCTCGCTCACCGACTTCCTGCACCGCCAGGCGCTCGCGCTGCGGCTCTCCGACATTGACCGTGCAGCGCTCTCCTTCCTGATTGAATCGTTGAACGACAACGGCTACCTTGAAGACCCTATCGAGGAGTTGGCTGCGGGTCTGGCCCAGGGCGACGCGGAGGAAGCCGAAGAACTCGTGCACCGTTTCACCGTGGCGCTGCGTTTGTTGCAAAGCCTGGAACCCACGGGGGTGGGTGCGCGCCATCTCGCCGAATGCCTGAGCTTGCAGTTGCGCGAACTGCAGGCGGACGGCGGGCACGACACTGCCCTGGTGGCCACGGCGCTCTGCATCTGCCAGCAACCGCTCGACTTGCTCGCCCGGCGCGACCTGCGGCGCCTGGCGCCCCTTTGCGGTGCCAGCGAAGAGGCCACGCGCGCAGCCATGGCCTTGATTGCGCAGCTTGAACCCCGGCCCGGGCGGCGCTTTGCCAATGTCGAGCGCAATGCCATCGTGCCCGACGTGCTGGTGCGCCGCGTCGGCACCGGCTCGGCCCAGTTCGTCGTGCAGCTCAACCCCGACGTCATGCCGCGCCTGCGTGTGCACGACATTTACGCGGGCGCCCTGCGCGGCCACCGCGGCAGCGACGGCCACCAGGCGCTGCAGCAGCGCCTGCAGGAAGCGCGCTGGTTCATCAAAAACATCCAGCAGCGCTTCGACACCATCCTGCGCGTCTCCAAGGCCATCGTCGAGCGACAGAAAAACTTCTTCGTGCACGGCGAACTCGCCATGCGCCCACTGGTGCTGCGCGACATTGCCGACGAGCTGGGCCTGCACGAATCGACCATCTCCCGCGTCACTACCGCCAAGTACATGGCGACACCCCAGGGAACCTACGAGCTCAAATATTTCTTTGGTTCGGGCCTGGGTACCGACACCGGCGGCAACGCGTCGAGCACGGCGGTGCGGGCGCTGATCAAACAGTTCGTCGCCGCCGAGAACCCGGCCAAGCCCTTGTCGGACAGCCAGATCGCCGACATGCTCAAAGAGCAGGGCATTGAATGCGCGCGCCGCACCGTGGCCAAGTACCGCGATGCCCTCAAAATCCCCACTGTCACCCTGCGCAAGGCGCTATGAACCAGTTGCAACTTTTCCTGCCCTGCGCCGCCGGCGTCGAGGGTTTTCTGGCCGACGAGGTGCACCAGATCACGGAGCTCACCGGGAACGACCTCCTGGTGGGCCGCGGCGGCGTGCTGCTGCGGGCCTCATGGCGTGAGGCACTTTTGCTCAACCTGCACAGTCGCCTGGCGCAGCGCGTGCTGGTGCAGTTGGCCCAGGGCCTGTACCGCAGCGAGAACGATATTTACGCTCTGGCGTCCGGCATTGCCTGGGAGATCTGGTTCACCCCGCGCCAGAGCTTCAAGGTGGAAGTCACGGCCCAGCACAGCCCGCTGACCAGCCTGAACTTTGCCGCGCTGCGCACCAAGGACGCCGTGGCCGACCGGTTTCGTGCCAAGGCCGGCGTGCGCCCCGACGTGGACACCCAGTGGCCCGACGTGCGCGTGCACCTGCACCTGACCACCGACGAGGCCACGGTCTACATCGACACCTCGGGCGAACCGCTGTTCAAGCGCGGCTGGAGGAATGTCAAGGAGGGCGGAGCCAAGGGCGACGCCCCGCTCAAGGAAACCCTGGCCGCCGCCATGATCGCCGCCACCGGCTGGGACCCGCAGGGTGAAGCGCCCCTGCCGCTCTACGACCCCTGCTGCGGCAGTGGCACGGTGCTGATCGAAGCGGCACAAATGGCCTGCCGCATCGCACCGGGCTTGCAGCGGCACTTTGCCTTTGAAAAATTGCTGCCGTTTCAGGCGCATGTCTGGAGTGCTATCAAAGAAGAAGCTAATAGCGCAATTACCACCTGCGCTACAGGCATATTTGGCAGTGATATTTCACACCGTATGGTCGATTTCGCCGAGCGCAATGCCGAGCGCGCCGGCGTCGCCCAGGCCGTGCAACTGCGCGGTGGCGACGCCCTGCAGCGCATGCCGCCCTGCGAGCAGCCGGGTGTGATGCTGCTCAACCCGCCGTACGGCGAGCGCATTGCCGCGGCGGGCGCCGCCGGCCAGAATGCGCGCGAGCGTGCCCAGCAGCGCGCGCACGGCGAGGCCGTGGGGCGCGAGGCTGCTGAAGTGAGCGGTGGGGCTGGCGATGGCAGCGAATTCTTCCAGCAGCTCGCCAGCCATTGGAAGAAAAACTACATCGGCTGGCAGGCGTGGATGCTCACGCCCGACTTGAAGCTCCCCGGCAAGATGCGCCTCAAGGAGTCGCGCCGCGTGCCGATGTGGAACGGCCCCATCGAATGCCGCTTGTTCCGCTTTGACCTGATTCGCGGCAGCCTGCGCAGCCGGCCCGGTGATGCTCCCGCAGCTGCCGATGGCGCGTGAGCTGACGGTTGCGCTGCCAGCCGCCGGCAGCCGCCGCGCGCTGGTGCTGGACACCAACATCGTGCTCGACCTGCTGGTATTCGCCGATCCGGCCACTGCGCTGCTGCCCGGGCTGATGGCTTCGGGGGCGTTGCACTGGATCGCGACGGTTGGTATGCGCAGTGAGCTCTCCCGCGTGCTCAGCTACCCGCAAATCGCGCCGCGCGTCGCGTTCTACGGCCTCACGCCAGAAGGCGTGCTGGCGCGCTTTGATGCCACAGTGCAGACCGTGGAACCCGCGCCGCGTGCCAGCGCGGTCTGCAAGGACGCCGACGACCAACCCTTCATCGACCTGGCTGCAGCGCACGGCGCGATCCTGCTGTCCAAAGACAAGGCGGTGCTGCGTCTGCGCAAGCGTTTGAGCGCTTGCGGTGCCGAAACTGCCACTTCCCTATCGTTCCTTGGTCATTCCGAACCAGCGTGCATTTGCGCAGCGACGCTTTAGCCTGGAAAGCTGAACGCGGCGGCGTCGTGCAGCGCCCAGGCACCGTCGCTTTTGAACTCCAGTACATGGGTGTGGTGCTCCAGCACCGAATGCCGGTGCGCAATGCTGACCAAGGTGACACCAGTCTCGCGCAGCCGCTGGTAGAGCGAAGTCTCGTTGGCACTGTCGAGTGCGCTGGTGGCTTCGTCCAGAATCACCATGCCAGGCTGGCGCGCCAGCACCCGCGCAAACGCCAGGCGCTGCTGCTCACCGGTGGAGAGGAGCTTTTCCCAATCGTGTGTCGCCTCCAACCCGCCGACCTGCTCCGCCAGCGTCTCTAGGTGCACCTCCTGGAGCAGTTCCAGCAGCCGCTCATCTGCGAGATCGGTCGTGGTGGACGGGTAGATGATCTGGCTGCGCAGCGTGCCGCTTTGCATGTAGGGGCGTTGCGGCAGGAAGAACATGTCTTCGATCGGCGGGTGCTGCACCACCCCGCTGCCACTGTTCCACAAGCCGGCAATGGCTCGCAGCAGCGAACTCTTGCCGCAGCCGCTCGGACCCGTGATGAGCAGTGCCTCGCCCGGTGCGAGCTGCAGCGACAAGTCCTGCACCAGCATGCGGCGATAGTCTGGTGTGTACAGGGTCAGTCCCTCGATGGTCAAGGTGTCGCCGGCGCGCATCTCTATCGTCGGCGAAAGATCGGACTTTGCGATGGCTACAACACCGTCGATCGCGGGCGGATCGGCCCAGGGAGCGGGCGCCGCCGGTGTTTTCAGCACCACTTGGGAGAGTGCGTGTAGCCGGTCAATGCCCGCGACAAAGCGGCTCAGGCTTTCGAAGTTTTCCACGATCAGCGAGACAGCTGCCAGCACTGCGGTGAACGCCCCCGCCGCCTGCACCGCGCGACCGACTTCCATCTCGCCCGCCAGCACGGCGCCTGCCAGCACGACGCTGGGCACCACCAGGGTGAGTTGGCTGAAGGCCCGCTGGAACAGGTTGAGCGAGCGCTGCGTCTTGATCAGGCGGGCGAAGTTGCTGAACGCGGCGTCAAAGCGTTGGTTGAGCTGCGCGCGCTCTTGCGCTTCGCCACGGTAGAACGCAATCGACTCGGCGTTCTCGCGCAGCCGCATCAGGCCAAAGCGGAAATCGGCCTCACGACGCAACTGCCAGAAGTTCATGCGTATCAGGGGCGTACCGAACAAGTACAGGGCGCCGAACGTTCCGAGAAAGGCGTAAACAGCCAAGATGGCGACCAGGGTGTGCGAAATGGACCACAGCACCGCGCTGAAGGCGACGAGCTGCATCAGGGAGCCCATAAAAATCAACAGAAAGTGGGTGGAACGCCCGGTAAAGGTGTTGATGTCTTCGCTGATGCGCTGATCCGGGTTGTCGATTTCACCGCGCGCGCCGATCTCGTAGTACTTGCGCTCGCTCAGGTAGCCATCCAGAAAGCGGGCCGTCAGCCAGCGCCGCCAATAGTTGGAGAAGGCGTCGCGCATGTAGTAATAGAACGCATATACCGGCACTGCGAAGGCGAGCACGTAGAGCGTGGTGCGCACTGCGGCCCAGAAGCGCTGCGCATCTTTGCCCGCCAGCGCCGACGTCATTTCACCGCTCTTGTCGACCAGCATGACCGCCAACTGCGTCTCGAAGACCATGAGCCCAATCAGCAGTGCCATGAGCCCCCAGGCTGTGCGCTTCTTGTCGCCCTGCCAATACGGCTTGGCAACGCTCATGAACTGCTTCCAGGCGGAAAGCGACAAGGTGGGGGGGCGCCGGCGCCGGGTCTTTTTGGGCTTCAATGGTGCGCCCTCACCTGGGCTATCAGGGGATGCGTCAGGACGGTCTGCAGAGGATGCTGGTGTGGACATGAAGGTGTGCGGGTACGCGGAGCAAACAGGGCATCCGGCCGCAAGCATAGGGCCCGCCCAGATGCCGCGCTGTAAGCTGCCGCGCGCAGTCGTGTAGGGGGCCGTCGCTACACGCACAAATCTGCGGCAAATCTGGAGGGTCGAATCGCTCGGCCGCCCGCGAAACCCTGCCTCTGTGCAAATTCGTGAAACGGCCCGTTCGGCGCGGAGTGGAATGAGCCAGATTCAAGGCGTTCGCGTTGGCGGCGCCCATTTTGCACTCGGTCCCTTGATTCTGGATGCAAAGAAGAGTGCGCTGGCGTTTGACCTTCCGGGGCAGGCGCCTGAACTCCTTCGCGTGGGTGTAGCCACCGTCTTGCGCCGAAAAGTTTCCCTCGCTTCCAAGGGCCTGCTTGGGTACGATGCCACAGCATTTGGCTGCGGTCACCACCTTGCGTGCGGCAATCTCGAACGGGCGACTCTCTTGGCCCAGGCACAGCCTGGCCAGGTGGCTCTTGTGGCTTGCTGACTGCCACGCCCTAGCGCCGCACCGCAGACTGAAAATCCACCATCGCGCCCAGTTTGATGGTTGGAATACCCTGTGCCCACCAGTGCCTGTCCGGCGGTGGGTGTACGGTCTCAGGGGCGCTTCTTGAAAATTAAGTCGGTCATGTCTGGGTTCACCTACTGGGTGAGGCAGGTCGGACTTTTAACCGGTTAATTTCAATGAGAGAATTAAGATAATATCCTGTTGGAATCACGGATTTAGTTTATTTTTGATCGTTCTTTATGAAAAAACTTCTGCGCGTTGCAGCGTTGCTGCTCTCTGTCTTCCTGATTTTTACCAACGCGTTGGCTGGTTCGCCGGTGTCAAGCATCATCATCATGCCATGGGAAATCAGTCAGAATCAGCGTCTCCCGAGTCAATTGAAATCGAGCGGATTCAGCCACGCCACTTTCTATCTCAACTGGTCCGACATTGAGGGGCGCCAAGGGGTTTATGATTTCGAATCGTATCATGGAGATATCGATAAGATCGTTGAGAGTGGGTTGTCGCTCATATTTGTTCTTGACATGGGAGGGCGTCCTTACAAGAACAGGAATGGTCAATTGGTACCCAACGTCTCAACAGTTCCTCAGTGGATTGCTGCGGAACGTCCAGATATGGCAATGCGAAATTTCTCCGGAGATCTGAGCTGGCAACCGGATTTTACGGATGAAGAATTCAGAGAATACGCCAAAAAATTCATCTCCAAGTCGATCCAACATTTTTCCGGACGTTATCCGGGAAAAATATTAGGTTATGCGATCGGCCTTCAGGAAGAGCATGAAATAAAATACGGGCAAATGGGGTACCAATGGAGAGATTATAAAGAATCTACTGAAAGCGCTTTCTATAAAAAATATAACAACAGGCAGCCGATCATAAGTTATAATAATGACATAGCTGCGGGTGCGCCTAAATCTGAACCTCTTCTTCATGCGCAAAAAGAGTTCAGAGAAGACCGACTTGTAGAAGCCACCTGCGCATACGCCAAGGTAATTCAAAACAACGGCGCAGAGGCGATAGGGTATTTTGCTGAAACATTTACATCCCATGATGCGATCTATGGCGCAGGCGTTGTAGAAAAACTCCAGAAATGTATTGATATCGCAGTCATAGATTTCAATTTCTATGATGGATACCGCCTGATTTCTGATGCGGATATTCTCCCCGTGCTCGCCAACTACATGGGCTCACTTGGGTACAAGAAGATCATGGTAGGCGCCTATGGGGAGCGCTGGGAAGCAGAAAAGAAAACGCCAAAACTTGTGCCTTTGATACAGCGATCTATTGAGCAATCCCTATTGCAATCCCAGGTGATCGGCTACGAAATTGGTGGCTTCGAGCATCAGACGGACGGGAAGGTTCTGGCATCCCTTGAGTTGAATAAAATCAATCAAATTGCGGCATCCGTCAAGACCAAATCCCAAAAGCGCCTCAGGATTGGAATCCTTGGCTCAACGTCAAATTTTCATGTTTGGCATGGAGAAAGAAGCGCTGGTAGAAATATTCACCACGATACACTGTTTGCCGCTTATAAGATATTGAGTAACCAGCCAGATATGGAAGTCCATCTCATCGGAGAAAAAAATCTTCTTAATGATGAATCGTTGATTCAATCTCTCGATGCGATCCTGATCCCACATCAGGCCGCTTTGGCCCACAACATCAAATTCAAGCTGACATCCTTTTGGAAAAATGGAGGAGCGCTCATACAGGACATGCGCTTGGGCGAGTTTGACGAAAATGGCAAGCCCACTTTTGACTGGATGCATGAGGTTTTCGGTATTGGCAGCATCAAGTGGAAAACGCGAGGCGGACTGTTTTTAATCGACGGCACCGTTTACCGTCTCAAACCTTCAAAGCAGCTGTATGCAAGCCATGCATCGCTCACGCCGCGTCCGGGGTACCAACTACGTGCTACGGAGATTCTTCAGCCAGGTCAAGGCCTCGTTCTGCGCGGGGAACGCACTTTGGCATTCGGATTTCTTCCTCAATTGGCAGAGGGCGAAGCTGGAGAGGTTTGGCGAAATCTATTTGTGCGTGAAATTTCCAACCTGATAAGGTCACAATCTTCCCCAGACAGGTCGAATGGATGAGCGTGTTAGTTAAGTGATTTTCTAGAGAAAACCGAAGTTACGCTGTTGCGACTTTGGGATTTCTTTTGGCTAGCTTGATGAATGGTTGCTCTATAAATCGGTAGCTTAGGTAGGCAAGTGCAACGGTGGCTGATATGGAAATGGTTGTCACTAGAGTTTTGTCGCCAACTGATTTCGAAACTAGCACGATGATCGGATAATGAATTAAATAGAATGAATATGAAATATCAGACAAGAGTTTCACGAATTTAGGGTTCACGTATTTGATATCCTTTAATATTAGAAAGAGTGCTGCAACTCCAAAGCCCGTAATAAAAATCGGATCTGGGAAATGCGGTTTCCAGGCGGGAGATAATATAACGGTCAGGAGAAATATGGATGCCAGCCCGGTTTTATCGAGGCGCGGAGATTTTACTGCGATAAGCGCTCCGAAAAAGAAGAAAGGCAACTGACTAACAAAATTATTGTTCGCAAAGAAGAATTTCGCATTCGGATCCAAGGATTTGTTGAATACGAAATCGGATAGACCTAGAACGATCCACATATAGGATATTGCCATTGAAATACATGTGATTTTTATAGGATGTCGATAAAATTTTGCAACGCACAAAAAGGCGATAACATACCAAGCTACTTCAATGGTTAGCGTCCAGCTGACAAATAGAGCGTTATATTTATAATAATACTTTGGGAAAAGGTGTTGCAGAAAAGTTAAGTGGGCCAGAAGAGCTTTTGTATCCAGTGACTGCAATGTCAGTTGGCCAAATATGAGCGAAAATATCAAAAACCAGAAAATATATGCCGGATATATTCTCATGAACCGATGGCGCGCGTAATTTTTGATACTATATCTTTTTGCGCTGATTATAATTAAGTAGCCACTAACGACAAAAAATATCTGCACTCCAAGCCATCCACCAATATGAGCGACGAATGGTAGGAGCACGATGTTGGCTCCCGAGTAAAGATGATGAACGAAGACCAAAGCGACTGCCAGCGCCCTTAAGGTTTCAATAGCCGCATTTTTATCGTTGCCAGGCGTTTTTATTTGGGTGTTGGTTTTCATGCACTCTGATTTTATTATTTAACTGAGAGAACTTCCGTTTTGCATGACGCGCGGTGATTCATTTCCTGCGTCGGCGGGGCGAAATTGGTATGCAGAAGATTATTTCACACGAAAGCAAACTGCCGGGTTGCCAACCATTGGCTTTTCTACGTGCTAGTCGTCCGTAGCTGTCGCATCCCGGACGATTGCATAGACTCTAAGCGCTACCCGTTGTTCATAGCCAGGGCTGTTCTGCGGGAGTTGATAGAGTCGCTTGAACCTACCGGGAGTGTCAAGCCATGATGATCGCTCTGCA
>JAGNYI010000046.1 GCA_017985015.1 Giesbergeria sp.
CGTAGTAGGTGGCCAGCACCCACAACAGTGCCAGCGGCACCGGCTGGACAAAGCGGTCCACGGCCAGTACTGAGTCGCTCAGCATGAAGATGCAGGCCCCCAGCGCCACGGTGCGGGAGGCCTGGGTTTGCAACTGTGCGGCGCGGCCCAGCGCCTGCGCCGCCATCAAGGCAATTACCAGCACATACACGGCCACGGGGGCGCGCAGCTCGACGGGCAGGCCGCCCTGCCACAGCCAAGCGACCATGGCGGCGCCAATGCACACCGTGAGCAGCACTGCGCCGCGGTGCGCAAACCAGCGTGCGCTGCGGCCCAGCAGGGCGATGTAGGCCAGGTGCGCCAGCAGGAAGCTGACCAGGCCGGGGATGAAGAGGCCCTCCAGCATCAGGAACACGTCGCCCGCCAGCGAGGCCAGCAGCGCCGCCAGCAACAATCCCCAGGATTTATAGTGAAATTGGCCTCTAGCGCTTGATTGGTATGCGTTAGAAGCTACAAAAATAATAGCTATCGTGATGGCGGCCGGTTTAAAGACCAGATGCCAGGCCCAGACCCCCGTGGCGCCGCTGGCGGCCGCCAGCGCGCTGGCTTCGAGCATCCACAGTTCCAGACTGGCAATGCGCCCGCGCCGCGCCGCCACCACCGCCAGAGCGGCGGCGCACAAGGCCATCAGCCAGACCAATACATGCGTGCGCGTCAGTGCGCCCGCCTGCCAGCTCAGTGCCCAGGTGGCCAGACCGATCAGGACGGTGTGCAGCACGCCTTGCCAGAGCGGCAAGGCAGACGCTGCCGCAGATCCTTTTGCCATGGCGGGCGCGTGGGCGGGCGCGCGTGTGGGTTGCAAGGGGTCCATGGCCTCAGGTGGTGCTTTCTTCGCGCGCCGCGCTGTCCAGGTGCTGGGTGTCGCCCCAGCCCACCAGAGTCAAGGCCTCCGGGGTCCAGAGCAAGCGGTTGATGGCCGTATTGGTCAGCTGCCAGGTTCGGGGTGCCTGCAGCGCCTGCCCGGTCGCCAGGCGGTAGAGCACGTCCAGCACGCCGCCATGCGCCACGAGCACGATCTGCTCGCCCAGGTGGCGCGCGGCCAGGCGCGCCGTGACGTCGGCAATGCGCGCCTGCAGCCGTGTCAGGCTCTCGCCGCCCTCGGGCGCGTAGTGGGGGTCGCGTTTGCGCCAGCGCAGCGCCTGCTCGGGCTGCTCGGTCTCAATCTCGGCAAAGGTGCGGCCTTCGAAGGCGCCAAAGCAGCGTTCGCGCAGGCCGGGTTCGGCGTGCAGCGGGGCGTTGGCGGCCTGTGCAATGGCGGCGCCGGTGGCGTGTGCGCGCAGCAGGTCGCTTGCGTACACCGCAGCAATGGATTCGCCAGCAAGCGCGCGTGCCACTTGCGTGGCCTGCCAGCGCCCGGTGTCGTTCAGCGCAATGTCGCGGTGGCCCTGGATGCGGGTGTCCACGTTCCAGGCGGTCTCACCGTGGCGCACGGCGACGAGGCGGGTGACATCCATGGGTTTTAGCGCGTGGCAGGAGTGGCCACCAGCGGCAGGCGCACCTGGCGCGCTCCGGCGGGCGGTGTGGGGAAGCCCGCCAGCGCCGCATCGAACAGCACACCAAAGATGCGCGGCGCGTCGGTCCACACGTCTTCGTTGCTGGCGGAGGTCTCGTACACGGTCTTTTGCGTGGCCGCGTCGCGCAGAATCACGCTCACTTCGTTGCGGTACAGCGTCGGCGGAAGCTCTCGCAGCATCCAGCCGGCGTGCATGCCGGAGTGGTGGCCCCAGCCGAAGCCGCCACCCCAGCCGCCCCAAGGGCCGTAGGGGTACCAAGGGCCATCGGCCAACGCGGTGCCGGTGCGCACGCCGATTTCCGCGATCAGGCGCGGGGCCGCATCGTCCTGCTGCAGGCCAGCGCGCGCCAAGGCCGCATGGGCCATGGGAACGATGGCGTCAAAGGCGCGTGACTGTTGTTGTGAGGGCAGCAGATCCAGGCGGTAAGTGGGCGGCTGGGGCAGGCTGGCGAGCGTGGACCAACTCTGCACCTGGCTGTCCACGGTGCGCTGCACGGCGCAACCGGCCAGCGCGAGGGCGGTCAAAAGCACAGCGACGAGGCGTACGAACATGGCGCTACTCCTGTGAGAAGGCTCGTTACCCGAGCCGCAGCACCTGCATACCGGGCAGGGCCGGGGGTGGGGGGAAGTCTTCGGCGTCAAAGGCTTTGTCGCCGTTCTCGTCCGATACGCCCGTGGCCACGGCGTTCCTGAAATCGTACAAATTAGCGTCCAGCAAATGGCTGGGCACCACGTTCTGCAGCGCATTGAACATGTTTTCAATGCGGCCGGGAAAGCGCCTTTCCCAGTCGCGCAGCATCTCGCCGACCTGCTTTCGCTGCAGGTTTTCCTGGCTGCCGCAGAGGTTGCAGGGAATGATGGGGAAGTTGCGCTGCGCGGCCCAGCGGGCCGTATCTTTCTCGGTCACAAAGGCCAGCGGGCGGATGACCACATGCTTGCCGTCGTCGCTAACCAGTTTGGGCGGCATGCTTTTGAGCTTGCCGCCAAAGAACATGTTGAGCAGCAGGGTTTGCAGGATGTCGTCGCGGTGGTGGCCGAGCGCTATTTTGGTTGCGCCCAGCTCGTCGGCCACCCGGTACAGAATGCCGCGGCGCAGCCGGCTGCACAGGCTGCAGGTGGTCTTGCCTTCGGGAATCAGGCGCTTGACGATGCTGTAGGTGTCTTCGTTTTCGATGTGAAAGGGTACGCCGGTGCTCTTCAGATAATCCGGCAGTACGTGCTCGGGGAAGCCCGGCTGCTTCTGGTCCAGGTTCACCGCCACCAGGTCAAAGTGGATGGGCGCGCGCGCCTGGAGTTTGAGCAGGATGTCGAGCAGGGCGTAGCTGTCCTTGCCGCCCGACATGCAGACCATGACCTTGTCGCCTTCCTCGATCATGTTGTAGTGCACGATGGCGCGGCCGGTTTCGCGGCACAGGCGCTTTTCCAGCTTGTGCGCTTCGCGCTCGATCTTCAGGCGTTGCGCGTTGCTGGCCGGCGCATTGCCCTCAAGACTATCAGGGGTGTCGGCGGTCCAGGCGCCGGAAATCACGGTGTCCATGTGTGCAATCCTTTGCGTCACCAGGCGCCGGTTTCAACGCGAATGGCGACTTCGCAGTCGTCGAATATTTCCAGTTTGGCGATCTTCACCCGCACGCCTTGAACGCCGGGCAGCTGCATCAGCCGCTGGGCGAGTTTGCCAATCAGGCTCTCCAGCAGGTTCAGGTGCTCGGCCGTGCACTCATCGATGATGATCTGGCGCACGCGCCGGTAGTCGAGCACATGCGCCAGGTCGTCGTCGCGCGGCGCCAGCGGCTGGCGCCCCAGACTCAGTTCGGCGTCCACCTGAATCGGTTGGGGGGCGGTTTTTTCATGATCGAGCACGCCCAGGCTGGCATCAAAGCGCAGGCCGGTGAGCGTGAGGATCTGGGCGCCGGAAGCAGCAGCGGTCATGGCAGGGCTTTGGTGGGTGGCGGTGCGCCGGGAGCGGGTTTGCGCCGAAAGGCTTCGACGCCCACGGCCTCGCAGTCGTCGTACACGTCGGGCTTGCGTGTGGACACCCGTGCCGCCACCACCAGCGGGTGCGCCAGCAAGGCGGCGAGCACGGCGTCGCACAGGGTCTCCTGCAGGTCGATGTGGCCGCGCTCGGTGATCTGGGTGACCTCATTGCGCACAAAGTCGTAATCCACCACTTCGTCGATGCGGTCGCACTGCGGCGTCGTTTGGATAAGCGGAACGTACAGGTCGATGTCAAAAAGAATGCGCTGGGCGGCCGCACGTTCGAAGTCGTGGATGCCGATGCGCACGCGTCGGCTGAGACCGCGCAGAAAAATGCGCCGGCAATCGGTCAACAAGGGGTCGATCATGCGGTGCCCTGTGGCGCGGCGGGCCCCAGTTGTTCAGCGACGAACATGATGTCGTGCGCCAGGGGGACCAGGTGTTGGCCCTTGTCCACGGCGATGGTGACGCCGGTGATGGACGGGTTCTCCGCCAGAAAGACGGCAGTTCGTGCCACGTCGGCGGGGTCGGTGGCGCTTTGCAGCAGGTTCACGCTGCGGGCGCGGTCAAAGTTCTCGTCGCTCTGCGGCCCGCTCACATAAATCAGCCCCGGTGCCACGCCGTTCACCCGCACGTGTGGCGCCAGCGCCTGCGCCTGCAGGGCCACGGCGCGTTCCAGCGCCAGCTTGCTCAGCGTATAGGAAAAATAATCGGGGTTCAGGTTAAACACTTTCTGGTCGAGCACATGAATCACACAGGGAGCCGTGGCAGTGGCCGCACTTATTGACCGTGCCAGCAGGCTGGCGAGCTGCAGCGGCGCTGCAAGGTTCACCTGCATCTGGGTGTGCAGCAACGCGGGGGAAAAATCCACCCCGCTGTCGGGCTCGAAAGCCGAGGCATTGTTCACGATGGCGTCGGGCGCCTGCCCGAGCGCTGCGACGGTGGCGGAAAACATCTCTTCAATGGCCTCTGGCCGGCCCAGGTCGCCTGGCACTGCATAGGCGTCCCGGCCCAGGGCGCGCACCGCCTCGCAGGTCTGCAGCGCTTCCTCGCCCGAGTGCTGGTAGTGGCACACCACATTCCACCCCGCGCGGGCAAAGGCCAAGCAAAACGCTTTGCCCAGGCGCCGCGCGCCACCCGTGACAAGTACGGCTTTGGGGCGGTCAGGGAGGGACATTGGGAGACAATCGCAGGCGTGATGAACGAACCCACAAGTTTAACGAGTGCCCTGCACGGGTGTGTTGCGCGCGCCATTGCGGATGCCGGTGGCTGGATCGCCTTTGACCGCTTCATGGCGCTGGCGCTGTACGCGCCTGGCCTGGGCTACTACGCCAACGACAGCACCAAGTTCGGCGCCATGCCCGAATCGGGCAGCGATTTTGTCACCGCGCCCGAGATGACGCCGCTGTTTGGCCAGACCGTGGCCGTGCAGGTGGCCGAGGCGCTGGAGCGCACCGGTACGCGCGAGATCTGGGAGTTCGGCGCCGGCTCGGGCGCACTGGCGCTGCAGTTGCTGGGCGCCTTGGGCGAGCGCGTGGACCGCTACACCATCGTCGATATTTCGGGCAGCCTGCGCGCGCGCCAGCAACGGCTGCTCGCTGGCTATGCCGACAAGCTGCACTGGGCCGATGCGCTGCCTGAGCGCTTTGAGGGCGTCGTGGTGGGCAACGAGGTGCTGGATGCCATGCCGGTCAAGCTGCTGATGCGCCTTGCGGGGCAGTGGCACGAGCGCGGCGTGGCCATGCCAGACGACGCATTCGTCTGGCAAGACCGGCCCACGCCGCTGCGCCCGCCGGTCGAGGCAGAGGGCGATCACGACTACCTGACGGAAATCCACCCCCAGGCAGAGGCGTTCATCCACACCCTGGGTGATCGCCTCACCCGCGGCGCAGCCTTGTTTCTTGACTATGGTTTCGGCGAGAGTGAGTACTACCACCCGCAGCGCCATATGGGCACTGTGATGTGCCACCGCGCGCACCGATCCGACGACAACCCGCTGGTCGAGGTGGGCCTCAAGGACATTACGGCCCACGTGAACTTCACCGGCATCGCGTTGGCGGCGCAGGAGCAGCCGCTCCCTGTCGGCCAGGGCTGGAACGTGCTGGGCTACACCACGCAGGCGCATTTCCTCATCAACTGCGGGTTGCTTCCAAAAATGGAGCTGCAAACCCAAGCAGAACGTGCGCTGGCGGCCAAATTGATCATGGAACACGAGATGGGCGAGCTGTTCAAGGTGCTGCTCATCGGCAAAGGCGAGCCCTGGGAACCCTGCGGTTTCGTCCAGGGTGACCGTTCGCACAGGTTGTGATGCATCCCCCTGAGTCGCCTCTGGCGCCTTCCCCCTTCTCTCGCCTCGCTACGCGATGCGGGAAGGGGGACACCGCCAGCGCGGCGGGGCGGCCCTTGCGCGGCGGTCGCTGGCATAGGTTGTGCCGGTTTCAAGCACCAGTGAATGATGCAGAGCTTGGGAGCGCAGGGAGATGATTCGCTGGCTGCTTGCCACCTTTGTGGCGCTCATCGTGCTCAACAGCTTTACGCCCTGGCTGCGCCGCCTCGGGCTGGGGCGGCTGCCGGGTGATTTCCAGTTTCGGCTGTTTGGGCGCGACGTATTTGTTCCACTCGCCAGCACGGTGCTGATCAGCGTGCTGGTCAGCCTTATCGTGAAGTGGCTATGAGGGCACGTGCGGCCTCGTCCGCGTCGGCGTGGGTCTCGGCGAGCGCCTGCAGGAAACGCTCTCGCCACCAGTGCACGTCGAACTCGCGCACGTTGGCGAGCAGCGCGCGGTGGCGGTGCTGGCGCTCTTCCAGTGGCATGTTCAGGGCGCGGTACATGGCGTCCGCCATGCCTTCGGTGTCGTAGGGGTTCACCAGCAGCGCGTCCTTGAGCTGCTCGGCAGCGCCCGCAAAGCGCGAGAGCACCAGCACGCCGGGGTCATCGGGGTTCTGCGCCACCACATATTCCTTGGCCACCAGGTTCATGCCGTCGCGCAGCGGCGTCACCAGCCCTACGCGGGCGACGCGGCACAGCCCGGGCACGCGCTTGCGCGCCACCATGCGGTGGATGTAGCGCACCGGCATCCAGTCGAGCTCGCCATAGTCGCCATTGGTCGCGCCGCACAGGCCTTCGAGTTCCTGGCGCAGATCCGCGTAGGCATTCACGCTGTCGCGCGATGGCGAGGCAATCATGATCAGCGTGGCGTCGCTGTGCGTATCCGGATAGCGCGAGAGCATGTTGCGAAAGGCGCGTACGCGCTGCGGAATGCCCTTGGAATAGTCGAGCCGGTCGATGCCCAGCAGCAGCCTCCGCCGGATGTATTCCTCGCGCATGTTCTCGTAGATTTCCACCGCCTCAGGCGCCTGACCCAGGCGCTCGAACTCGGCGACGTCGATGCCAATGGGGAACGCCTGGGCCCGCACCGTGGCGCCGAATGCGCGGTACTGGTGCTCTGCCACCGGCTTGGCATCGGCCTCGGCCTGCACATAGCGGTCGAAATGGGACAGGTCAGCTTCGCTTTGCAAGCCCACCAGATCGTAGGCAAACAGCGAGCGCATGAGCCACTGGTGCTGCGGAATTGCCGCCAGAATCACCGGCGGCGGCAGCGGAATGTGCAGGAAAAAGCCGATGCGCTGGCGGCAGCCCAGCGCGCGCAACTCGGCGGCCAGTGGGATCAGGTGGTAGTCGTGCACCCAGATGACGTCGTCGTCCCGCAGCAGCGGCAGCAGCTTGCGCGCCATCATGCGGTTGACGCGGCGGTAGCCGGCGATGTCGCCGGTCTCGAAATTGGCCAGGTCAAGCCGGCAGTGGAACACCGGCCACAGCACGCTGTTGCTGTAGCCCAGGTAGTAGCTGTCGTGGTCCTGGCGGGCGAGGTCTACCGTGGCCAGGGTGACGCTGCCGGCCTGGCGCGTTTGCAGCCGCCCTTCACCGGGCGCACCGGCTTCGTCGATCGCGCCGCTCCAGCCAAACCACAGGCCGCCGCTTTGGGCCAGGGCCTCGCCCAGGGCGACGGCCAGGCCGCCGGCTGCGGGCTTGCGCGGGTCGGCAATGCGGTTGGATACGACGACAAGCCGGCCGGAGGTTTGCATGCGGCGAGCATGCCCTGCCGAGGCGTGCGCGTCTGTCGGACGCCCGCTCAAATCACGCTGTCCCATGGGGCGGAAAGGCGCACGGCCGCGTTGATGATGCCCACCATCGAATACGTCTGCGGAAAGTTGCCCCACATCTCGCCGGTGTCGGGGTGCGTGTCTTCCGACAACAGCCCGAGCGGGTTGCGCGCGGCCAGCATGGTTTCAAAAATGGCGCGTGCTTCCTGCTTGCGGCCAATGCGCGCCAGCGCATCAATGCGCCAGAAGGTGCAAATATTGAATGCCGTCTCGGGTTTGCCGAAATCGTCGGCTGCCTCATAGCGGCGCATGTAGGGGCCGTCGCACAGGCTGGCTTCCATGGCGTCCACCGTGCTCACAAAGCGGGGGTCGCGCGCGTCGATCAGGCCCACTTCGGCCATCAGCAGCACGCTGGCGTCGAGCTCACTGCCGCCAAAGCTCTCTGCAAAGGCGCGCCGCTTTTCGCTCCAGGACTTGTCGAGGATTTCGCGCTGCATGCGCGCCGCGTGCGTGCGCCAGTGGTCGGCGCGCTCGGGCAGTTGCAGCGCCACGGCAATTTTCGCCAGCCGGTCGCAGGCGGCCCAGCTCATTAGCGCCGACGAGGTGTGCACGCGGGCGCGCGTGCGCAGCTCCCACATGCCGGCATCGGGCTGGCCATAGACGCGCACCGCCTGCTCGCCCACAAGTTCCAGCCGCGTGAATTCGGAAAGCCCTGCGCGGTGCAGAAGCCGGTGGTCGTGAAAGGCCTGCGCCGCGCCCAGGATGATGTTTCCGTACACGTCGTGCTGAAAGTGTTCGGCCGCCTGGTTGCCCACGCGCACCGGCCCCATGCCGCGGTAGCCCGCGAGCGTGGGCACGGTCGCCTCCGGCAGATCACGCTCCAGGCCGATGCCGTACAGCGGCTGGATGTGGCCGCTGCCGGCGTCGGTCACCACGTTGCCCAGCCAGCGCAAATAATCTTCCATGGTGCCGACTTCAGACAGGCTGTTGAGCGCACGCACCACGAAGAAAGCGTCGCGTAGCCAGCAGTAGCGGTAGTCCCAGTTGCGGCCGCTGTGGGCCGACTCGGGAATGCTGGTCGTCATGGCCGCGACGATGGCGCCGGTGTCTTCGAATACCGAGAGCTTGAGCGTGATGGCGGCGCGGATCACCGCGTCCTGCCATTCCAGCGGCACCGCCAGGCGTTGGCTCCACACGCGCCAGTAGTCCTGCGTTTCCTGCTCGAACATGCGCGCGGTGTCGGCAATGCCGTGGTCCAGGGTTTCGTCGGCCCCGAGAATGAAATTCTGATCACGGGTCAGCACATAGGGCTGGCCCGAGAGCACATGGGCAATCGGCGCATCGGTCGAGACGCGCAGCGTCATGGGTTCGCCCACGTAGCGGATGTGATTGCTGCCGTGCGTCACACGCGGCGCGCTCTGGCCCCAGTCGAAGCGGGGTTTCAGGACGACGCGAATGCGCGGCGAGCCCTGGATCGGCCGCACCCGGCGCACCAGCGTCATGGGCCGGAAATAGCGCGAGCGACTGAAAAACCGCGGGGCGAAGTCGGTGAGCTCAACACCCTGGCCGGCCTTGTCGAGCAAGCGCGTGCGCAGGATGGCGGTATTGGGCTCGTACCACTGCTCTGTTGAGGCCAGGTCTTCCACCTCAATGGCGAAGTGGCTGCCGTTCTCGCCAGGCTCCAGCAAGGCGTTGAACACCGGGTCCCCGTCAAAGCGCGGCAGGCAGCACCAGACCATTCGGGCCTGGGCGTCGATGAGTGCGCTGATGGCGCAGTTGCCGATCATTCCCAGCCCGAGTGAGCCTGGAAGAAAGGGTGACAACGAGTGCTTCATGGGTTCGCTCATCAGGCACGCTCCAAGGCTGTTCGCGACGCCGACAGCCAGCCCCGCAGGGCGGCGGGCGTCATGCAGCGAAATTGCGCGTGCGTCGGGCCTTCGCCCACCTTGATGGCCAGGCCGCCGAGCGCCATCACGCTGGAAAAACCGGCTTCGTCGGTCACATCGTCGCCCACGAACACCGGCGTGCGGCCGGCAAAGGGTGCCTGGCGCATGAACGCAGAAATGGCCTGGCCTTTGTGGATGCCGGCGGGCTTGACCTCGTAGACGCATTTTCCGCTCAGCAGCTCAAGACCTGCCAAGCCGGTCATCGCACCTTCCAGCGCCTCGCGGCAGACTTGCGCCAGGTCCTGCGCCTGGCGGAAATGCAGCGCCACGCTGGCGCGCTTGACCTCCACCACCAGCCCGCGGTGTTGGGCGGCAAGCTGCTCTGCCGCACGCAACACCGGCGCCAGCTCCGGTGGATCAATCGCCGGGCGGCTGCCGTCGGCAAAACGGTATTGCGCGCCATGTTCGCTGGCCAACGGCAGCACCAGGGGGTCGAGGAAGCCATCGATATCGGACTCGCGCCGCCCGGTGACGATCGCCAGTGCACCGCCCAGCAAGCGATGCAATGCTGTGAGCGTAGGCGCCAGGCCGGACGGCACATGAACCGCGTGCGGCTGCGCCGCAATGTCGGTCAGCGTGCCGTCGAAATCGAGAAAAAGCGCGTTCGCGCGGGTCAACGTGGGCATCAGGGGCATTGGAGCAACACCTTAGCAGGAGAGCGCAGCAGGCAGCGTAGGCCGAAACCGCAGCCCTTCTGCAGCCCTTGAATCGCAGGCAGATCGCCGCCATGTGCTGCCATCGCCGCCCCGGAGAGAAGCCCCATGACCGCCCAAACCCTGCACATCGTCTGCCCGCACTGCCACACCACCAACCGCATCCAGGCGGACCAATTGGGCAGTGCGCCCGACTGCGGAAAATGCCACCAACCGCTGTTCACCGCCAGCCCGCTGGCGCTGGATGGGTCGAGTTTTGAGCGCCATATCGGGCGCAGCCAGATTCCGGTGCTGGTGGATTTCTGGGCGCCCTGGTGCGGGCCGTGCCGCCAGATGGCGCCGGCCTATGCCCAGGCTGCGAAAGAATTGGAACCCCAGGTGCGCCTGGCCAAACTCGATACCGAGGCGCACCCGCAGCCGGCCGCGCGCTTCAACATCCGCAGCATTCCCACCATGATTTTGTTCAAGGGCGGCAAGGAGGCGGCGCGCATTTCGGGCGCACTGCCCGCCAGCGAGATCGTGCGTTGGGTGCGCTCGGTTCTGTGAAATCGCAGGCCTGGCAAGTGCCCAGGCGTCAGCGCAAATTGCCCGTGTGCCCCAGTGAATAGCGCCCCGGCAGCGGCCAGACGGTCAATCCGTGCGGCTCGGCGCCCACGCGCACTTTGGTCACCGCGCCGGTGGTCGTATCGAACCGGTACACCACATCGTCAAACCGACCCGACAACCACAGCCACTTGCCATCCGCGCTGACGTTGCCCATGTCGGGGCTGCCGCCCCCGGGAACGGGCCATTGCGCCACGACGGTCTGGGTGGCGAAATCGATTACGCTCACCTTGCCGGGGCCCTTCTTTTTTCCGTGAATCTTGTGCGTTCCGCGGTTCGCCACATAGAGACGCTTGCCATCGCGGCTTGGGTACAGCCCGTGCGCGCCCAGCCCCGTGGGAATGAAACCGACTTCCACGAACGCATCGCCGTCCAGCACGTGCACGCCATCGGCGTCCATGTCGGCCACAAAGAAGCGCTTGCCGTCGGGTGAAATGCGGATGTCCTGTGGCATGCCCTTGGTCGAGGTGCAAATCTCGGTTTCCAAGGGATTGAGGGCGGCCTTCGACTCTGAGAAGCGCACGGCAGGCATCTTGAGCTTCAGGTAACCCAGCACCTTCCGGTTGGCGAGGTCGATCTTGGCCACACTGCCGTCAAACTCACAGGTAAACAGGGCAAATCGCCCGTCAATCGAAAAATCTCCGTGGTTGATGCCCCCACATTGGGGCGTGCTGATCGAGTACTGCATGGCCAGCGTCTTCGGGTCGCGAAAATCCAGCCTGCGCCGCTCTTCGGCGACGACGATGAGCGAGGCGCCATCGGGCGTGAAATACACGTTGTACGGGTCGTCCACCGGCACCGACTTGCCTGCCTGGGCGGTTCGCGGGTCGATGGGTGTCAGGCTGCCCTCCGTGCTGCGCTCGGCGTTGTTGGCCACCCACAGGGTAGACAAATCCCACGACGGCACCACGTGCTGTGGGCCCTTTTCAACGCGCAAGGTGTCCACCACTTTCATGGTGTGGGGGTCGATTACCGATAAAGATTTTGAGCGCAGATTGGGCACATAAATCCGCTCAAGGTGCTCTTTCACGGCAGAACTCATATGGTTCGGCGTGGTTTCGCTGTAAATGTTTTTCGGGTCTGGTGCCGGCGGCATGCCAGGCACTGTCTGGATCGGGGCCGTCGGTGGAGCCGTCGCGGCGGTGCCTTGTGCCTGGACGGGGGCACGGGCCTCCTGGCGGCTGCCTGCGCTGGTGCCCAACACGCTGAACGTGGTCAGGAGGAGGAACAATGCTTTAGCTGGAGCGAATTTCATTATTTGAGAGGGTGTGGCGAAGGTTTGGAGCCGGCTTGCTCCTGCATCAGGGCATGCAGGGCTGTCACGCTGCTGTCCACAATCTGTTTCACGCCGATGCGCCCCAATTCGGCGCTCGCGCGGCGCGGATCGCCGTACACGCCGCCGCGCTTGCCGGCCTGCGCCGCCTGGTTCAGTGCATCCGCGCGCACCAGTGATGGGTCCACCGCCAGCGACAGCGAGGTATCGGCCAGGCCGGCATGGGTTCCGATTTCATCGCGCGTGAGGCCTTTTTTCAGCAGTTCGGCCTCGTAGAGCGATTGCGTTGCCTGGTAGTACTCGGGCAGCGCATGCACGCGGCAGCTCGGATCGCGTGCCCATTCATGGTTGAGGCGTTGGGCCACGTGCGCTTCGAGCTGCTGGTAGCCGCCGTGGTCGCCCAGGAACACCACATGGCGAAAACCATGCTGTTTGAACGAGCGCGCAGCGCCCTCCAGCACCGCTTCAAAGGTGGCATCGGGAATCGAAATCGTGCCCGCAAAGCGCATGTGCGCCTGGGGCGGAGCAATGGCGCCCTCGGGCACATAGGCCAGCACGGGCGCCACCACCGTGCCACTCGCGCGCTGCGCGATCTGCCCGGCCAGGAAACGAACGCGCACATTGTGCTTGCCCAGCACCATGTGCGGCCCACTCTGCTCGGTGCCGCCGATGGGCACCAACACGGTGGTGCTGCCAGCGGCGATGCGGTCCCGCAGCTCGGTCCAGGTCATGTCTTCGAGGTAGACGCTGGGCGACGCAGCGCCAGACGCCCATGCAGCCCCAACGCCCAGACCACTATGGATCAGCACCATGAGGCAGACGGTGCGCAGGCACCTGGGCATCGGCCTGGCAAGGCGAAAGCTGCTGACCGAAACCCCGCCAGACGGCGTGTGCGCCAACTCTCTGCCGCCAGCGCGGGCGGCCCGTGGGACGCAGAAAGGCATGCAAAACCGCAGAAGGGTAGGGAGAAGCTGAACGAGAAGGCGCATAAGCGCTTGATGGTACAAGCCCGCAGGCCGAAGTCAGGCGCTTCCGGCTCCACCCGCAGCAGGTGGAGAATAGAAAAATGATAGCTATAAACGTAGCAGTGATAAGCGCTAATGGCTTTTTTGACCAAATTTTCACATCATGCAGAGACGCTGCGGCGGACTGCCTGCGCCGCTTGTGCCACCACCGCAGGGCCGGGTCCCTCGGCGGTTCTAGCGTTGGAATAGCGCGCGATCCAGCGACAGCGCGCCGCCGCCGCGCCCCACCAGGTACAACAGCAGCGCCGCCCACGAGAGATGGGTGGGCCAGGCGTCCGGATAGACAAAAACCTGGATCACCAGTGTCATGCCCAACAGCGCGAGCGCCGAGAGGCGGGTGAACAAGCCGAGCACCAGCAGAATGGAAAAAAGGTGCTCGGACACCGTGGCCATTTGTGCGGCCCATTCCGGCGGGATCACAGGCAGGTGGTATTCGTCACGGAACAGGAGGTAAGTGCTGCCCTTGATGTGAAACCAGCCATCGACCTTGGTGCGCGCCGACATCCAGAAGATTCCGGCGATGGCAAACCGGTTGGCGAGTGCCAGCAGGCTGTGCGGCGTGGCGCGCTCGGCGAGCTGGCGCAGGCGCGCAAGTGGGCGTTCGGTGTGCGTGGGGCGGTTGGGAAGGGCGGCGGTGTTCATACGGGGTCCTCGGCGCCAGCTGGCGCGCACAGGGCGCCGCCGGAAAGCAGCAGCGCCATCAGTTGGGCAAGGCTTGCGCCGGCGCCATCAGGCGTTGCCGCCAGCGCTGACTCGGCGGCTTCGGCGAGCGGTCGGCCGGCGGCGCAATCGTCCAGAAAGGCCAGGCCGGCGCGCGGCAGGGCGCACCACTGCACAGCGCCACTGGGGCGTGTCAGCAAGGCGCCTTCGGCCTGCCAGGGCAGCGCCGCATCGACTGCCAGGCCTTCGCGGTGGCGCTGCCAAATGGAATACGTGGGGTGTTCGTTGCACCACAGCCAGCGGGCGGCGGGGTGCGGCGCGATACGTGCTGCGCCCAAGGCTTCGGGCGGTTGGCGGGCCAGCCAGCTGGCGGCCAGCGGCGGCGCATCGGCCGAGAGGTGTGCTTCGGTCCAGGCGCGGTCCAGGCGCGCCACGTCGCTCAGGTAAGGCAGTTCGGCGGCGGGCGCAAAGCGGGCCAGGAACGCCGCAAAGCCGGCGCCATAGTGCATCAGGCGGCCATCGGTGGGCGGCTGCACAGCCAGGTAGGCTTGCGCTGCGCCGCAAAACCAATCCTCACCCACCAGTTGCACCACCGTGGGGTAGTTGGCGCGCAGTGCGTCCAGCGCCGCCTTGCGGCCACTGTTGCGGTAGACGGCAAAGCCGGGCTGGGCGCAGAGCGCGTCCATCCAGGCAGGTGTGGGTGCCTCTGTGCGCAGTGCGGCACAGAAACCGTCCTGGAACGCGCTCAGTTGCATGCCAGCTCCTCGTGCGGCGTGCCGCAAAGCGCCCGGTGGGCGCGTGCGCGTTCGGCCAGCAACTCGGCCAGTGGCGGCAGCTCGGCGTCTCGCTCGATCAGGGTGGGAACCGGCCCGGTGCGTGCGATGGCGTGCTGCCACAGGGCCCACACCGGTTCGGCCACGGGTGCGTCGTGGCTGTCGATCAGCAGGGCGGCGCCGTGCACCGGGTCGGCATGGTGGCCGGCCAGGTGCATCTCGGCCACGGCGTGCAAGGGGTACTGGTCCAGATAGTCGAGCGGGTCGGTGCCCAGGTTGTTGGCGCTGACGAAAACGTTGTTGATGTCCAGCAGCAACTGGCAGCCGGTGCGGCGCACCAGTTCGGCAAAGAATGCGCCCTCGCCCATGTCGTGGCCGGGAAGGTGCAGGTAGTGGCTGGGGTTTTCGATGGCAATGGGGCGGCCCAAGGCCTCCTGCGTGCGTTCGATGTTGCGCGCCACGCGCGCCAGGGCTTGCTGGGTGCGGGGAAACGGCAGCAGATCGGGCTGGTAGACGCCGCGCCAGTGCGACCACGCCAGGTGTTCGGAGACCAGCGCCGGCTCGACGCGCCGAACCAATGCCGCCAGGCGCGCCAGATGCGTCTCGTCGGGCGGCGCGTCGGCCGCGAGCGACAGCGACACGCCATGCAGCGACACCGGTTGCCGCGAACGAATCGCGTCCAGCCAGGCCAACCGCGGCCCGCCGTCCGCGAGGTAGTTTTCCGGGTGCACCTCCCACCACAGGCCGGTGTCCTGGCAGGCCAGGGCTTCTTCATAGTGCTCGGGCTTGAGGCCCAGGCCGGCGGTCAATGGCTGATGCATAGCGCGGTCCTGTTTCATATCGGTCTCCCCATCGCGCTTCTCGCTATCCACACCGCATGAAACCGGCGCGGCTCAAGCCAGGGCTCCCGCGCAAGGGCCGCCCCGCCGCGCCGGGAGCGTCCCCCTGCCCGTAGCGCGTAGCGCTGCGAGAGCGGGGGCTGAGGGGCGCGGCTCCAAGCCTGCCTGCGCAGGCTTGGACGTCCCCGAAGGGCTGCCGCCTGTGGCGGCTGCACGGAGGAGCGAAGCGACACAGGGGGGTGTTTCACTTCATGGCTTCGAGCGAGCCCATGCCTTTGGGTGTTTTCATCGTGGTGCAGGTGCCGGCGGGCACGTACTTCCAGGAATTGCCCTGGTAGTCCATCTTCGAGGTGCCCGCACAGGTGGTGCCCGGGCCGGCAGCGCAATCGTTCTTGCCGGCCATGGCGACGCCAAAGCACTTTTCCATCTTGGGTTGGGCCATGTCGGATTTCATGTCGCCGTTCTGGGCCTGCGCCATGGCAGCGCCCGAAGTCAGGGCGGCGAGGGCGAGAGCGGCGAAGGTGAGGGAAGATGCTTTCATGTGAATTTCTCCATTGCGTGCGTTGATGTGAATACGGCTGATTTGCAGACCGGCCGTGCCGGGTGATCGCCGCCGGCCTGTCTGCGGTGTAATTCGCGCTTTGGATCCCACCGGTTACGGCGGGCTAAAAAATGACAGATATTTGTTTTTGCGCCACGCTGTAACCACAACACGCCGCGCAACGAATAGCCGCAGGAACCAACCATGGAAATTGAAGAGCGCCTGCGTGCGCTGCTGCTGCAAGGCCTGGCTGGCGAGGCGCGGGACTACGAACGCTTTCTCGCGGCGCTGAGCACCCATTTGCGCGCCTTCTTGCGGCGCAGGCTGGGCCAATGGCCCGATGAAGTGGAGGATCTGGTGCAGGAAACCTTGCTCGCGGTGCACAACCAGCGCCACACCTACCGTGCCGATATGCCGGTCACCGCCTGGGCGCACGCGATTGCGCGCTACAAGCTGGTGGACTGGTTTCGCGCACACGCGGTGCGCGGTGCGCGCAACGTGCCGCTCGACGGCGCGGACGAATTGTTTTCCACGCAAGACCAGGATGCCGCGCAGGCACGCCGCGACCTGGGCCTGCTGCTGGAAACGCTGCCCGACAAGCAGCGCCTGCCGATCCAGCACGTCAAGCTCGAAGGCCTGTCGGTGGTGGAAACGGCCCGCCTGACGGGATTGTCTGAGTCAGCGGTCAAAGTGGGTGTGCACCGGGGCCTGAAGGCCCTGGCGGCACGTATCAGGGGGTTGGCATGAAGACGGATGAGTTGATTGGAATTCTGGCCACGGGCGCCCGCCCCGTGGCGCCCCACCGACTGGAGCAGCGCTTTGGTGGCGCGGCGCTGCTGGGCCTGCTGGGCGCGGGCGTATTGATGCTGCTGGGCTATGGCGTGCGGCCGGATTTGGCGCAGGCCCTGCAGTTGCCCATGTGGTGGCTGAAGTTCTCTTTTGCCGCCGCATTGGCGGGCGTGGCAGCGCTGGCGCTGCTGCGCCTGGCGCGCCCCGGCATGCGCCTGGGGTACGCGCTGGCCTGGGTGCTGCTGCCGCCGCTGGTGCTGTGGATGATGGCGCTGGCTGCGCTGCAGGGCGCTGCACCCGGTGAGCGCGCGGCGATGGTGCTGGGCAGCACCTGGCGCAGTTGCCCGTTCAATATTGCGCTGCTGTCCCTGCCGGGTTTTGCCGCGCTGCTCTGGGCCATGCGCCAGGCCGCGCCCACGCGCTTGCGACTGGCCGGCGCGTGCGCCGGTCTGCTGGCCGGCGCGCTGGCCACCCTGGCCTATGCCTTGCACTGCCCGGAAATGCAGGCGCCCTTTCTCGCCGTCTGGTACGTACTGGGCATAGCCCTGCCCACGGCGCTAGGCGCCCTGATCGGGCCGCGTGTGCTGCGCTGGTGATTCGGTTTCGCAATCAAAGATATAACTGCGTTGCTTCGCCTTGCCGTACGCTTGTACTGCCTGCGGCTTCGCGCCTTGTTCTCTCTTCGATTGCAAACCCGCATCAGCGCGGCAAAGCGGCAGCAATGGCTTGCGCGCGGGCGGCATGTATCTGCTCACCCACCTGCGGTCCCTTGAGGCCGCGCTTTGCTGCTTCGGCCGCCAGTGGCGCCGTGTCCACCGCACGCGCGGCGTGCATGGCGGCCAGCAGGCGCTCGCGCTGCGGGTAAGCGGATTCTTCAAACCCCAGGCGCCCGCGGGCGTCGCATTCGCAGGCCAGCAGCACGTCTTCAAAGCGCGCTGGCTTCCTGATGGCGTCGCAGCGCTCCAGCAGCCGCAGCACGGCCGCCGCGTTCAGCTCGCCACTGCGGTGGATGTTGCCGTGCTCGCGCGCCACCACGTCGGCCAGCTCGCGGCAGTCCACCGGCACGCGCAGGCGCTCGCACACGCCGCGCAGCAGTTGGGCGCTGCGCTGCTCGTGGCCGATGTGGCGCGGCAGCATGTCGGCGGGCGTGGTGCCCTTGCCCAGATCGTGCGTCAGGCAGGCAAAGCGCACGCCGAGCGGCGCGTTCAGCCGCGCCGCCATGGCGAGCACCATCATCAGGTGCACGCCGGTGTCCACCTCGGGGTGGTACTCGGCACGCTGGGGCACGCCCCACAGGCGCTCGACTTCCGGCAGCAGCACGGCCAGCGCGCCGCAACTGCGCAGCACGGCGAACATGCGGGGCGGCTGTGCCTCCATCAGCCCGCGCGCGAGTTCCTGCCAGACGCGCTCGGGCACCAGGTGGTCGGCTTCGCCGGCATCCACCATTTCGCGCATCAGCTGCGTGGTCTCGGGCGCCACAGAGAAATCGGCAAAGCGCGCCGCAAAGCGCGCCACGCGCAGGATGCGCACCGGGTCTTCGCGAAAAGCCTTGCTCACGTGGCGCAGCACGCGCGCCTGCAGGTCGCGATGGCCAAAATAGGGATCAAATAGTGCTCTAGCGCTTATTCCATCTACATCTTCAGCTATTGCATTGATAGTAAGGTCGCGCCGCGCCAGATCTTCTTCCAGCGTAACGTCGGGCGCGGCGTGCACCACAAACCCCCGGTAGCCGCGCCCGCTCTTGCGTTCGGTGCGCGCCAGCGCATATTCCTCGCGCGTCTCGGGGTGCAGAAACACCGGAAAATCGCGCCCCACCGGCAGGTAGCCCTGTGCCAGCATTTGTTCGGGCGTGGCGCCAATCACCACCCAGTCGCGGTCCTGCACCGGCAGGCCCAACAGGGCATCGCGCACCGCGCCGCCGACCATGTAAATCTTCATGTGGGAAGTTTATGGCACTGCCGAGACCGTCCTGCGTGGGCCGCCTCCGTGTGATGCGGGCAGTGCCGTGGCTATATTCGCGGACCGCCATGGCCCAATGCGCCACGCCAGGAGCCCACCCATGCCAACATCCCCCGCCATCACCATCGTCCAGCCCCATCCCGATGGCAGTCTGCCCATCCCCGCTGCAGCTCCCGCAGCGGAGTCCTCCGCCCAAGCCCTGCAAGAGCGCGCCGAGGCGCTGCAGGATCAAGTGGACGATTTCCAGGCCCTGCTCGCCAAGCCGCTGAATGAAATTCTCGCAGACCGCGAAAAGGCGCTGGAGGCGGCCGCCGCATGGGACGCCTTTGGCGCCATGTGGGTGCTGTCGCAGCGCGCCATGCGCCGTGTGGCGATGGACCTGGCAGCGCAGCAGGGCGTGAGCGAGACCGAGGTGGTGGCGCGCGCCATGCAGTGCGCCAACGAGGTGCTGAACGGCGACGGCGTGGACCTGGGCGGCACCATCGCTGCGGCGCAGATGGAGCACATTGCCCGGCACCGGCCGTATTTGCGCAAGCAGTTTCGGCAGGGGTGAGCAACCTTAAGGATGGCCTGCATAACTCCCTGCGGTCTGTGATAGCGCGGCCTCGGGCGGTCTCCTGCGTTGCTTTTTTTGCCAATAGCTGGGCTATTGGCTGCAAAAGGACGCCTTGTAGCCCATCCCGATCCGCACCATCACCGCCTCGCGAGGGTTATGCAGGACATCCTCAGCGCTTCAATCGGTATGGCTCCTCAAATTCGCGGAAATCCTGCTCCGCTTTTGCCGCAGCAATCCATTCCTGCATCGCGGGCAAAGCTTCGACACGCTGGATGTACTGCGCAATCGGTTGTGGCACCGGCAGGCCATAGCGCGAGAGGCGCATGCACACGGGCGCGTAAAACGCATCGACGATGGTGAACTCGCCCATCAGCATCGGGCCGCCGTGCGCTTCCAGCAGCTCGGTCCACAGTTGCACCAGCCGCGCCACGTCGGCGCGCACGGCGGGGCGGTCGCGCCAGAGCAGTGCGCCTTGCTGGGCCAGGTCGGCCTCGATGTTCATCGGGCAGGCGCCGCGCAGGGCCGAAAAGCCCGAGTGCATTTCCGCGCAGGCGCTGCGTGCCATGGCGCGGGCCTGGGTGTCCTGGGGCCACAGCTGTCTGTCGGGATATTGCTCGGCCAGGTACTCTGCAATGGCCAGGGTGTCCCATACCGTCAGGTCGCCGTCGATCAGCACCGGCACCTTGCCTGTGGGGCTAAGGGTATTGAGCGTTTTTTTGAAGCTTGAATCCTCGGCAAAGCTGTCGAAGCGCACCTTGACTTCCTCGAACGGGATGCCGCTCTGGCGCAGCAGCAGCCAGGGCCTGAGGGACCAGGAAGAATAATTTTTGTTGCCGATAACGAGTTTGAGCATGTGCGGGTCTCCTTGCGCAGTAATGGAAATGGAAATGGAAATGGTCAGATCGGCCAGACCACGCCGTTGTCGTTCAGGATGCCGTCCAGCGGCAGGTCGTGCGGCTCGGGGGCGAAGTCGTCCAGAAAACCCTGCGCATAGCCCAGCCCTACGGTGACGGGCCGCGGTTGCAGCGTAGCCAGGGTGCGGTCGTAGAAGCCGCCGCCGTAGCCCAGGCGGTAGCCGCCGGCCGCGTAGCCCACGCAGGGCACGAAGAGCAGCGTGGGCACGATGACTTCCGTGTCCTTGGGCTTGGGGATGCCGTAGGCGTCTTCTTCCATTTCGCAGCCGGGGTACCAGGCGTGGAAGGTGAGGGTCTTGTGCTGCTTGTTCACCACCGGCAGGCCGATGCGGCGCGGCTGGGGTTCGTCCAGCAGTTCACCGTCTTCCTTCCAGCGGTGCAGGGCCGGCAGAGGGTCAAACTCGCCCTTGATGGGCCAGTAGGCGCCAATGACCGTGTCGGGCCGGTCCACCAGCCAGATGCGCATGACGCGCTGCAACAGGTCGGCGCGTTCGAGCCGGTCGGGCATATTCAGGCGCTGTTCTACCAGTGCTCGGCGCAAGGCTGCTTTGTCCATCACATAATTCCCCCCATGCATTGGATGAAGATTCTGACACCCTTGGCCCTTTCACTTTCCCTCATGGGTATGGGGGGCAGCGCGCAGGCGCTGGCCGTGGGGGCGGCGCCCACTGCGGCAGACCAGGTGCTGATCGACATGCAGCAGGCGTTTCGCAAGAAGGACCGTGTGCGCCTGGCACAGCTCCTGCCGCAGGCGCGCGGCCACGCCCTGGAGCCCTGGGCGGCTTACTGGGAGCTGCGCGCGCGCCTGGAAGACGCGCAAGCGAGCGAGGTCGATGCCTTCTTGCAGCGCTGGGCGGGCACCTACCAGGAAGACCGGCTGCGCAACGACCAACTGCTGCTGCTGGGCCAGCGGCGCGATTGGAGCCGTTTTGCCGCCATGCATCCGGCGTTCCGCATGGGCGACGACCGCGAAGTGCGCTGCTATGCGCTCACCATTGCACAGATCGAAGGACGCGCGCCGCAGGACGCGGCTGCGGTGCTGCGCGAAAACTGGTTTGCCCAACGCGACGCCGACGACGGCTGTACGCATGCGGCAGGAGAGCTGTTTTCCGCGAAGGCGCTGCCTGCCATCGATGTGTGGCGCAAGGCGCGCCTGGCGATAGAAGCCAACCGCGTGCGGGCCGCTCGCGATGCGGTCGCCATCGTGGCGACGGATGTGTTGCCGCAGGTCACCCAGCTGAACGACGCGCCCACCAAGTTCCTGCGCGCGCACTCCACCGCGCCCGGACGCGAGCGCAAGGAGCTCATGGTGCTGGCGCTGATCAAGCTGGCCACCAGCGATCCTGACAGCGCGGCGCAGATGCTGGATTCGAAGTGGAGCGTCCACTTCAACGCCGAGGAGCGCAACTGGACCTGGGGCGTGATCGGCAAGCAGGCTGCGTTGCGCCTCTCGCCCACGGCGAATGAATACTTTGCCAAGGTCAGCCGCGACACTGATCTGAATGACGAACTGCTGGCCTGGAAGGTGCGCGCAGCCCTGCGTGCTGGCCAGTGGGACATGGTGCGAAAGGCGATCACGGCCATGTCGCCCGAGGCGCAGAAAGACAGCGCCTGGACCTACTGGAAAGCGCGCGCCCTGCTGCAAGGCCGGGTCACGGACGCCGAACGCGCCGAGGCCACCGCCCTGCTGCGCTCGATTGCCGGTCCAAGCGGTTTCTACGAGCAGTTGGCCCTGGAAGACCTGGGCGAGCGCGTCAGCGTGCCGCCCGCGCCTGCGCCGCTCACGGCCGAGGAAAAAGCGGCCGCGCGCGCCAACCCCGGACTCAACCGTG
>JAGNYI010000086.1 GCA_017985015.1 Giesbergeria sp.
GTGTGGAGCAAGTCGGCCCCGGGCGAACTGGGCAGCGACGGCAACCAGGTGATCGAGGCGCTGCTGGCCAATGCGCTGCAGAAGTCCGACACCCAGGGCGCCACGCTGGCCAGCGTATCGCACTGGCTGCAGCGCATGGGCATGGCCGACCAGATTGGCGTGCGGCAGGTGGGGCGATCGAGCCGCTACGAAGTGGTGGTGCACAAAGACGGCGTCGTCGCCAACCTGCGCGACGTGGGCGTGGGCGTGGCCCAGGTGCTGCCGGTGCTGGCCATGGCCTTCTGGGCGCCGCCTGGCAGCACGGTACTGGTGGAGGAGCCCGAAATCCACCTGCACCCGCTCGCCCAGGCCGTGCTCGCTGAAATGTTCTCGCAGGTCAGCCAGCAGCGCCAGGTGCAGTTCATTGTCGAGACGCATTCCGAGCACCTCTTTCGCCGCATGCAGACGCTGATGGCGCAGCGCAAGACCAGCCCCGAGCAATGCCAGATGTTGTTTGTCGAGCGGCGCGGCGCCGACGCCGTGCTGGTGCCGCTGGAGGTGGACGCGTTCGGCACCGTGCGCAACTGGCCGCCGCGCTTTTTTGGCGATGCCATGGGCGAGGCCCGTGAACAGGCCCGCGCACGCGCGCAACGCCTTCGGGAAATGGCCGGTGGCTGAGGCGCAGGCGATGCAGGCGCGCCTGGTGGACACCAACGTGCTCATCGTCGCCAGCGCGGTGGACGATGGCTCGCGCTTTCGCGCCGACGCCACCCCGGTGGAAGAAGCCGCCCTGCGCCAACAGGTGTTCGACTGGCTGGCTGCCTTTGAGGCCGACCCCACGCGCCATGCCGTGCTCGATGTGGACTGGCATGTCTGCGGCGAATACCAGCACAAGCTCACCGACCAGGACTACGGCTGGCTGGCGATGGTGCACAAGATCGACCGCGGCGAGGTGGTGTGGGTTGATGTGCTGCTCGACAAGGATGGCAACGCCGTACTGCCGCCCGAACTGGCCGAGGCCGTGACCGACCTGGCCGACCGCAAGATGGTGGCCGCCGCACTCGCCGCCTTGGACGCAGGCCACGCCTGCAAAATCACCAACGCCAGCGACACCGACTGGATCGACTGCCAGCAGGCCCTGAACGCCGTGGGGCTGGAGGTGGAAAACCTGCTCCCCGACTGGCTGCAGGCGCGCTGGCACGTGAAACACCCGCGTATCCGGCGGGCAAAATAAGAGCACCTATGTCCGAAGATTTCTTCCGCTTCCCCCACACCCCCCACATCGCCTGGCTGGCCACGGGCGAACCGCGCGACGACAAGGTGCTCTCCCCCGCCGAGGCCGAGGACATCTTGAGCGGCCCCGTGGTGCTGGAGGAAAAGCTCGACGGCGCCAACCTCGGCTTCTCGGTCTCGCCCGACGGCGTGCTGCGCGCCCAAAACCGCGGCCAGTACCTGCCCCAGCCCTTCCACGGCCAGTTCGCCCGCCTGGGCCCCTGGCTGGCCGCGCACGAAGACAAGCTGTTTGATGCCCTGGGGCCGCACCTTGTGGCTTTTGGCGAATGGTGCGCCGCGCGCCACTCGCTCGACTACGCCACCCTGCCCGACTGGTGGATGCTGTTTGACGTGTACGACCGCCAGGAGCAGCGCTTCTGGAGCACCCCGCGCCGCAACGCCTGGGCCGCCGAGATCGGCTTCACCTCCGTGCCGCGCCTGTACGCGGGCGAGGTCACGCTGGACCAGCTGCGCGACTGGGTGCACGCCCACGACAGCCAGTTCCGCCAGGGCCACCTGGAGGGCATCGTGGTGCGGCGCGAGAACGCCGACTGGCTGGAGAACCGCGCCAAGCTGGTACGGGCGGATTTCACGCAGACGATTGAGGCGCATTGGAAGAGCCGGGCGCTGGAGTGGAATCGGGTGGTGTGAGGGGGAGCTTGCGACCCTGAAGTGACGCATGGGTTGTGCAACCCAATGTCGGTTGTGCAGCGATTGCCGTCACCAGTTCGCGCACCGTGACGCCACGCTCAGTATCCGGAAACCGTCATCAGAAAAATATGGGGACTTGCTGGCACGAGACCATGGCCCCTCAACCGCAAATAGGAGCTGTTAACGCGAAGGCTCCGATGGACTTCGAGCAACTTCGACGTGGAAGTTGAAAATTGTGTAGAGAAGCGGGTGAAGTCCAAAATGGGTTGGTTTGGCAGATAGAGTGTTTCAACACCACAGTGTCAGACATGGTGACCGGAGCACAGAGCCGTGTTTCACTGCTTGACGGTCAATTCGTTGTGGATGGTATGAGCGCCCTCGGCAGACCGTGCGGCGCTGATGGCGGCGTCGATCTGCGCCTGGCTTGACACCACACCCGTGAGCCGAACGTCACCCTTGGTGGTGATAACTGTGATGTCCAGCCCCGCCAAACCAGTTTCGTTGTTCAGTGCAGATTTGACATGGGTCGTGACGTCGGCGTCTGAAACGTTGGCAATTGCGCTGGCCGTCGGAGCTTGAGTCGGGCTCGCGTTATCTGCATTGTTGCAGGCGGTCAGCAGCATCGTGCAGCAGGCGGCCAACAGGAAGACTTGGTTGATGGACTTCATGGGTTTGTTTCGTGGGATGTGGGAGAGAAAACCGTATTGCTCTGCGGCTTTTCTCGGCATGGAAGGCACTTGGGCAGAAGGCTTCACGTCATGTGGCGGACACCGGTCTGCTGCGACGGAACCAGGGGATCACCCGGATGCTGCTCAAGCACATAGGGCACTGTAAAGAAGGCCACGGTAAACACGATAAATAGTGTGGCGGCGACAACCCGTGCGATGGGTTGGAGAAAATTCTTGAGATCGGCGTTCATGGTGGATCCTGTGAGGGCTGAAGGTTTCAGGGGCTGTGGGCCAGGGGTCTGTTCTGGACCTTGCAGCCATGTTGCAACCGTGCGGATGAACCTTTGCTGAACGGCCCCTACTGGGTACGTTCACATTGGAGTCAGCGGTGGGTCGTCCAATTCGAAAAGTGCCACTGGTTCGATTGGGGGCGGGCACAACCGCTCACTTCGTGCGCGACGATTCGTTCTCGAAGCGCTCCCAGGCTGGCCTGTGTTGAATTGCCGGTGACGGAGGTGCAGCGGTCGTTCGCCCCTTCCCTCCTCGAATGACAGGTGACCACGGCTACCGACATTCAGCCGTGCTGATACATCGGCCGCAACCCGCTTGAACGGTCGCTCGCACTCGCTTGCCCAAAGGCAGCTCCTGGCCGACACCCGTCACACGCTTTCACGCCCCCCAATCCCCAATCGCAGCACCAACACCCATGCTGCTCACACCACAGGAGCTGTGATTTTTGAATGAAATACGCCTCTAGCGCTTATCCATCCAGCGCAAGCAGCTATCATTTTTACTAGCTTCATCGCCACCCTATTGCCCACCATGCGCCATTTCTGGCCAGCAAGTCGGGCGCTGGAATGTTTGTAGGTGGTGCGTGCGCCCCACCGCATTTGGATCAGCCCGCCTCGGCAGAACCGGGCGCGACCCGGATGCGGTTGCGGCCCTCTTCCTTGGCCTGGTACATCGCCGCGTCCGCCCGGTCGATCACGGCGTTCTGGCTTTCGTCGCGCCCCTGGAAGACGGCCACGCCGATGCTGGCGGTGCACTGGTGCCTGATGGCGGGGGCGGAGGGTGCCGCCTGGAGCACATAGGGCTCGGCCAGGCGGTTGCGGATTTTTTCTGCGATGGCGGCGACTTGCGCGGCGGCCTCGTCCTGCTGCGTGCCCAGCTCGCACAGCAGCACGACGAACTCATCGCCGCCAAAGCGGGCCACGGTATCGGCTTCGCGCACGCAGGCTTTCAGGCGCTCGGCCACTTCAATGAGCAGCAGGTCGCCCACACCGTGGCCGTGGGTGTCGTTGAGCGGCTTGAAGTTGTCGAGGTCCAGAAACAGCAGCGCGCCATGGCGGCGACTGCGCTTGCTGGCCGACATGGCCTGGTCCAGGTGCTCCAGCATCAGGCGGCGGTTGGCCAGGCGGGTGAGGGGGTCGTGGAAGGCAAGCTGGCGCACCTGTTCTTCGAGGCGCTTGCGCTCGGTGATTTCGCGGGTGATGCCGTGGTAGCCGATGATTTCGCCCTGCGCGTTGCGGTCGGGCTTGGACAGCACCTCGCCCCAGATCAGGCGGCCGTCCTTGCAGCGGTGCTGCACCTGAAAGGTCAGGAACTCGGCGGACGTACCAGATGGGCCGGCCTGTGCCCGGCGCTGGAGCATGTCTCGGACCAGGGCCGCGCCTTCGTCGGTAAACATTTCAAACACATGGTGCCCCACCACCTCGGCGGCCTTGAACCCCCGGAAGCGTTCGTCTGCCGGGCTGATGTAGGTGAAGATGAGCCGGTTGTCCGTGCGCCAGAGAACATCCTGCGCGTCTTCTGTGAGCAGGCGGTAGAGGGCCTGGCTGTCGTGCAGTGCCTGGGTGCGCTCGGCCACCAGGGTCTGCAGGGCGCTGTTTTGCTCCTGCAGGCTTTTGAGGGGATAGACCTCGCCGTCCTGCGCGCTCCGGTACGGGATGGAGATGCCGCTGTGCACGATCATCCACTCGGCGCCTTCCTGGCGGAAGATCAGCACCAGCCGCGCGACTTCTCTGGACAGGAGCTGGCCGTCGCTGGGCAGGTGGATGTGAAAGAAGGCGGTGACCACCACCACGTCATCGCTGAGATCCTGCAACGCGAGATCGAGCATCTCGATGCGGATGCGGCCCGGCACCTGAGAAAAATCCTGCCGTGTGATCCTGATCCACTCGTCACGGCTTTGGATCAGCGCATTCCCACTGCCCGCGTAGCCACTGAAGTTCTGGCTGAAGCGTTCGGTCAGGCGCTCATCCCGTGCGGCATACATCTCGATGTACGCATCGAACAACTGACGAATTTCGCGCTGGCGATCCGGGGGCATGGGGCTGACGATCCTGGTGTGGATGGAGGACTCTCGGTCATTGTCCCTGACTTGCGCAAAAACGATGCCATTGGTTGCGTCAGCCCCTTTTCTGCACCGACCGACAGCAAATGGCCGCAGCGCCCTCTATCCGGCCACCGCCGCCCGCGCCCGCAGCGCGCGGATGCCTTCTGAAAACCGCTGCAGCGTGGGCGTGCTGTCGCCCGGCGGCACCATGAACTCGATAAGCTGAAAGCGGCCGCGCTCGGCGAAAGCGGCGTCCAGCGCCGTCTTGTATTCCTTGCGGGTGGTCACGCGGTGGCCGCGCCCGCCCAGCACATTGGCGATGTCGGCAAAGCGCCAGTCACCCAGCGCGGCGCACTGCGATTCGGTCTGGAAGGCGCGGATCATTTCCCAGCTCTGGTTGTTGAGCAGGATGACGATCGGGTCCAGCCCCAGGCGCGGGCAGTTGCCCAACTCCCAGCCGGTCATCTGGAAGGCACCGTCGCCCACCAGAATCAGGCTGCGCTCGCCCGTGGCCACCTGCGCACCAATGCCGGCGGGCACGCCAAAGCCCATGGTGGCGTAGTAGCCGGGGGCCACCAGCGGCGTGGGCAGCAGCTCCATCGCGGCAAACAGGCAGTCGCCCATATCCGAGACGATGTTCATTGGCCCGTGCGCCAGGATGCGGTCGTTCAGCGCCCGGCTCAGATCGCCCGCACACAGCGGCGTGTCGTCGGCCACCAGGCCACGCGGGTAGTCGGGCTGCGGGGGCAGAGCACGCGGGGTGCCGGTGC
>JAGNYI010000047.1 GCA_017985015.1 Giesbergeria sp.
CTAGCTTTTGACAAGTCCCGCACCGCATGAAAACACTCCAACTCGGTCAGAGCGACCTGCACGTCACCCCCATCTGCCTCGGCACCATGACCTTTGGTGAACAAGTGGACGAGCCCACCGCCCATGCCATCATGGACCGTGCGGTCGAGCGCGGCATCAACTTCCTCGACACGGCCGAGATGTACGCCGTGCCGGCACGTGCCGAGACTTTTGGCGCGACCGAAACCATCCTCGGCAACTGGTTTGCCTCCCGCCCCGGTCTGCGCGCCAAGACCGTGCTGGCTACCAAGGTGGCTGGGCCGTCGCGCGGCATGCCCTGGGTGCGTGCGGGGCAGGGCATGACGCCGGCCGACATCGTCGCGTCCTGCGAAGCGAGTTTGCGGCGACTGCAGACCGACGTCATCGACCTCTACCAGATCCACTGGCCCGAGCGCCACGTGCCGGTGTTTGGCATGAAGTACTACGACCCGGCGAAGGAAACGTCGCAAACGCCCATCCATGAGCAGCTGGATGCATTGGCCGGCCTGGTGCGCGCCGGCAAGGTGCGCCACATTGGCCTGTCGAACGAAACGCCATTTGGCGTGCACGAATTCGTGCGGCTGGCCGAGCAGCATGGCCTGCCGCGCGTGGTGAGCGTGCAAAACCCGTACTGCCTGATTAATCGCAGCTACGAGAACGCGCTGGACGAAACCTGCCACCGGCTGGATGTGGCCTTGCTGGCCTACTCGCCCCTCGGCTTTGGTCTGCTTACCGGCAAGTACGACGCAAGCGGCATCGACGGCCCGAATGCGCCCGCTGGTGCGCGCATTGCCAGCTACGCCAGCGTGCGCAAGCAGCGCTGGGGCCGGCCCGAGGCACTGACGGCCGCGCGCCGCTACAACCAGCTGGCGCGCGACCATGGCTTGACCCCCACGCAGATGGCGCTGGCCTTCTGCCATACCAAGTGGCAGGTCGCCAGCACCATCATCGGCGTGACCTCGATGGCGCAACTCGACGAAGACATCGACGCTTTTGGTACCACGCTCAGCCCGGAGCTGCTGACAGCGATTGACACCTTGCGCTGGGAAACAGGCGACCCGGCGATTTGAGGAAAAAAATGGCTCCTAGCGCTTATCCAGTAAGCGCTTGCAGCTATCATTTTCAATATGACAAAGAAGGACAAAAAGGCCGCGCACGTCAGCGAAACCCCTGCGACTCAGATGCTGCGCGCGCACGGCGTGGCGTTCACCAGCCACCCCTATGAGTATCTGGAGCGCGGCGGCGCCCAGCACAGCGCCGCGGTGCTGGGGCTGGACCCGTACGCCGTGGTCAAGACGCTGGTCATGCAGGACCAGGACGCCAAACCCCTGCTGGTGCTGATGCACGGCAACCGGACTGTCTCCACCAAGAACCTGGCGCGCCAGATGGGTGCCAAGGCGGTGGAGCCCTGCACGCCCGAGGTGGCCAACCGCCACAGCGGCTACCTGGTGGGTGGCACCTCGCCCTTTGGCACCCGCCGCGAGATGCCGGTGTACATCGAGGAGAGCATCCTCGCGTTGGCACGCATTGCCATCAATGGAGGTCGGCGCGGGTTCTTGGTGCAAATCGATCCGCAAGTCTGCGTGCAGCTGCTGGGCGCCAAGCCGGTTCAGTGCGCGCTGGAGTAGGCGCAGCAAGGGGGCATTGCGCGGCTGGCAGAATGGCGCGCCGCAGCACTGCCAGCGGCTGATCTTCGTTTTGACTGTTTTGGGAGTGCTCTTCGTGCCTGTTGCCTATAGCTTTGCTGCGGTGCTTGCCGCCTACCTGCTCGGCTCGGTTTCCTTTGCCGTTGTCGTCAGCCGCGCCATGGGCCTGGCCGATCCGCGCACCTTTGGCAGCAAGAACCCCGGCGCCACCAATGTGCTGCGCTCGGGCAGCAAGGCGGCGGCCATCGTCACGCTGCTGCTCGACGCCGCCAAGGGCTGGCTGCCGGTGGTGCTGGTGCGCTGGTACGGTGCACCCTATGGTCTGGAAGACGGCACGCAGGCGATGGTGGGCCTGGCTGCTTTTGTGGGCCACCTGTGGCCGGTGTTTTTCCGTTTCCAAGGTGGCAAGGGCGTGGCTACAGCGCTCGGCGTTCTCGTGGGGTTCAGTCTCTGGCTGGGCCTGGCGACGGCAGCCACCTGGCTGATCGTGGCGTTTTTCTTTCGCTATTCGTCGCTGGCGTCGCTGGCCAGCGCCTTGTTTGCGCCGGTGTACTACGTGATGGTGGGCGGCATCGTCTGGGATACCGAGCGCAGCATTGCCGCGACCATTGTGGTGATGTCTTGCCTGCTGGCCTGGCGCCACAAGGACAACATCGCGCGTCTGATCAAAGGAACGGAATCGCGCCTGGGCAGCAAGAAGGCGGCGCCTGGCGGTGCGGCTGCAGCCCCAAAAGCGCGCCGCAAGCGGCATTGACAAAAAGGAAAGAAGGCGGGTGGCGAGGCGTCCTGCGAATGACGTCTGGCCGGAAGAAGTTGACGAGCCTTACCCCCGGCACTGGCTCCACAGTTAGGGCTGCTTGGTTCCCCACCTGACCCGGTTGGCTGCTTCACCATGCGGGGAGGCCCGTCACTGCCGATTGTAAGCCACGCGCTAGGTGCGCTTCAGCGGGTGCCAGGCAGCATGCGCAGCACCGTGTTGTCGCGCTGCACGTAGTGGTGTACCAGGGCGGCTGCGGCATGCAGGCCGACCAGTACATAGCCCACCGTGGCGCCGGTTTCGTGCAAATCCTTGAACCAGCGCGCCGTTTCCTTGCTCTCACTGATGGGCAGCATCGGCAGACCAAGCCCGCCGGGCAAGGTGACGGGCGCGCCCTTGGCACTGAGGGCCATCCAGCCCAGGAACGGCAGGCCGATCATCAGTGCGTACAGCGCCAGGTGCACGGTGTGCCCCAGCAGGGTCTGCCAGGCGGGCGGTGGCGGCGCGATGGCCGGGGTGGGGCCCAGCGCGCGCGCCAGCAGCCGCAGCCACACCAGGGAAAAAACGGACAGACCGAGGGCGTAATGGACCGACATGAGCAGACTGCGCCCAGTGCTGCCTTTGGGGTAGATCCCCTTCAGCTCCATGGTGGCGGCGGTGGCGACGAGCAGCACGGCCATCAGCCAGTGCAGGGCGATCGACCAGCGGCTGTAGTGATGGGCCAGGGTATTGGGGGTCATAGGTGGTTTCCTGTTCGAATAAGCACCATGTTCGCAGCACAAGATGAAGCTCTGATGAAGGCGATTGTGCGACGGCGATCGGGCGAGGCTGTCGCAGCCACATAGAATCCTGCCACATGTCCTACCTCGTGCTCGCCCGCAAGTACCGCCCGCGCAATTTCACCGAGATGGTGGGCCAGCAGCACGTGGTGCAGGCGCTGACCAATGCGCTGACCCAGCAGCGGCTGCACCACGCCTATTTGTTCACCGGCACGCGCGGCGTGGGCAAGACCACGGTCTCGCGCATTCTGGCCAAGTCGCTCAATTGCCAGGGCGTGGACGGGCAGGGCGGCATCACCGCCACACCCTGCGGCGTGTGCGCGGCCTGCACGGCCATTGATGCCGGGCGTTTTGTTGATTACACGGAACTCGATGCCGCGTCGAACCGCGGCGTGGACGAAGTGCAAAGCCTGCTCGAACAAGCTGTCTACAAGCCGGTGCAAGGGCGCTTCAAGGTCTTCATGATTGACGAAGTCCACATGCTCACGACCACAGCGTTCAACGCCATGCTCAAAACGCTCGAAGAGCCCCCCGATTACCTCAAGTTCGTGCTCGCCACGACCGACCCGCAGAAGGTGCCGGTGACGGTGCTCTCGCGCTGCCTGCAATTCAACCTGCGACCCATGGCGCCCGATACGGTGCAGGAGCACCTGGCGCAGGTTCTTGCGGCCGAGCAGATCGAAGCCGAGCCGGCCGCCCTGCGCCAGCTGGCCAAAGCGGCGCGCGGGTCCATGCGCGACGCGCTCTCGCTGACCGACCAGGCCATTGCCTTTGGCAGCGGCCGCATCGAGGAAGCGCCCGTACGCCAGATGCTGGGCAGCGTGGATCGCTCGCATGTGACGCTGCTGATTGACGCCCTGGCGCGCGGCGATGGCCGCACCGTGGTGGAGACGGCCGAGGCACTGCGCCTGCACGGCCTGTCGGCCGCTGCGGCGCTGGAAGATATGGCTGCGTTGCTGCAGCGCATGGCCGTGCTTCAAGCCGTGCCGGGCCACCGCCAGTCGGGCGAGGACGACGCCGAAGCCCAGGAAACCGCGCGCCTGGCGGCGCTGATGCCTCCCGACGAGACGCAACTGCTCTACAGCATGTGCCTGCACGGCCGCACCGAGCTCGGCCTGGCGCCCGACGAATACGCGGCGCTCACCATGGTGCTGCTGCGCCTGCTGGCGTTCAAGCCCACCGGCGGCACAGCGGAAAAAAAAACAGCGCTACCGGTTGAACCGCCCGAGTTGGCCGGGAAGAACGCCTCGCGTGAGGAGCCGCTTGCGGCGACATCCGTGGTGGGGCCAGTCGCTGAAGAGGCCTCGAATTTTGATAAAAAAGTGCCTCTAGCGCATGGTGTGCCTGCGTCAGAAGCTATAAAAACAGAAGCAAATGCAGAGTCTGCAGGCACCGCGCCCGAGCAGGAACAGCCTTCGCCTGTGGAGGCTCCGGTGCCCCCGCAGGCAGCGCCTGCCGTCCTCACGGTGCCGGTGCGTGAACTTCCCGAGCCTGGCCCGCGCCTGCAGCCGCGCGCCGACGCCGCCCCTGGCGCACTGGTTCCCACTCCCGAGGGCGAAACCTGGCACGCCGTGGTGCAGCAACTCATTGCCGCCGAAGCGGTTACGGCGCTGGTGCGCGAACTGGCGCTGCAGTCGCAACTGCTGGCGCGCGACGGCGACCACTGGCTGCTGCGCGTGGAGCGTGAATCGCTCAACCAGCCGGCCACCCGCGAGCGCCTGCGCAGTGCGCTGGCCACCGCTGGCCACGCCGAGCGCCTGAGCGTGGAGATCGGTTCGGTCACCGACACGCCCGCACGCCGCAATGCTGCGCAGGAAAATGCGGAGCTTGAGCGCGCCCGGGCCGTCGTGATGAATGACCCCTTCGTGCAGACCATGGTGCGTGACCATGGCGCAAAAATTGTTCCGGGCAGCATCCGGCCGCTGTAGTCTGCGCTGCCTCCATTTATCTCATTGACCAGAAAAGGACTTCACCATGTTCAACAAGGGACAGCTCGCCGGCCTCATGAAACAGGCCCAGGCCATGCAGGACAACCTCAAAAAAGCCCAGGATGAACTGGCCGACATCGAAGTCGAAGGGGAAGCGGGCGCCGGGCTGGTCAAGGTTTTGATGACCTGCAAGCACGATGTCAAGCGCATCACCATCGACCCCAGCCTGCTGGCCGAAGACAAAGACATGCTGGAAGACCTGGTGGCGGCGGCGTTCAACGCAGCGGTGCGCAAGGCGGAAGATACGTCGCAGGAAAAGATGGGAAAGCTGACGGCAGGCCTCCCCCCCGGCATGAAGTTCCCTTTTTAGTTGGCTGGCTACCGGGCGGGCGATCTGCGTTGTTGGGCGGTGCTCAGAATCCTCACGTACATCAAGTACGTTCCGGTTCTTCCGCTCCGTGCGCCTAGCCTGACGCCCGCTCGCTACTCCCTTGAGGGCGGGGTGGGAATACCGTGAAACATCCAAATTTTGATGGCCGCTACGCATTCCCTTGAACTGCTCATCCAGGCTCTGCGGCGCCTCCCAGGCGTCGGGGCGAAGTCTGCGGCGCGGATGGCGTTTCATTTGCTGCAGCACGATCGCGATGGGGCGCAGGCGCTTTCGCGCGCTTTGGCGTTGGCGGTGGAGCAGGTGCATCACTGTGCGCGCTGCCACACCTTCACCGAGGCCGAGGTCTGCGCCGTGTGCCTGGACCCGGCGCGCGATGCGACGCGGCTGTGCGTGGTGGAGACGCCGGCGGACCAGGCGGCGCTGGAGCGCACCGGGGCGTTTCGCGGGCTATATTTTGTGCTCATGGGGCGTCTTAGCCCGCTCGATGGGATTGGGCCGGCCGACATTGGCATCCAGGCCCTGCTGGATCGCGCGCGCGATGGCGTCGTTCAAGAAGTGATTCTGGCCACCAACTTCACTGCCGAGGGCGAGGCCACTGCCCATGTCGTCAGCGAGGCGCTGCGGCGTGACGGCTTGGCGGTGACGCGCCTGGCGCGCGGCGTGCCCGTGGGCAGTGAGCTTGAATTCGTGGACCTGGGCACCATTGCCCACGCGCTGGCCGATCGACGCTGAGTCAGCGCGATAGCCGGGACTCGGTGGGTCGTTGCGGAAGGCGGCACAATGCGCCGATCTATTTGAAACGTTCGGCTTTGGCCGCTCCCATCCATGAATCCCTCTGCACTTCCTGTGTTCACCCTTGCTTACTGGTGCGTACTCGTTGCCGCCCTTCTGCCGTTTCTCTGTGGGCTGCTTGCCAAGCGCAGCGGGGTGGGCAAGCGGCGCGCTGACGGGGGCTACGACAACCACAATCCGCGTGCCTGGCTGGCCCGGCAGGAAGGCGAGTCTGCCCGTGCCAATGCTGCGCAGGCCAACGGGTTCGAGGCATTGCCGTTTTTTATCGGTGCAGTGATCATTGCGCACCAGTTGGGCGCGCCGCAAAGCCGTCTCGATTGGCTGGCCATTGCTTTCGTCGCGCTGCGCGTGCTCTACATCGGGCTGTATGTCGGCGACAAGGCCACGGCGCGCAGTCTGGTGTGGGGCTTGGCTTTGCTCGTCAATATTGCCATTTTGTTCAGCGGTTTTCGCTGAACGCTCATTTTTTGACGGGAGTCCCACCATGAATATCAATCTCAGCGTCGGCCCATTGGTCGCTTTGCTGGCCGGCATCCTGATCCTGGTGTTCCCCAGGCTGCTCAGCACCATCGTCGCGATTTACCTGATCGTGATTGGGGTGCTGGGGCTGATCGGCGTGCACCAGCTGCACTTTTAGGCGGGCACCTTGGCGCCTGTTGGGGCGCCTTGCGGGCAGGCTACTTGCGTTTTGCTTTCGAGGGCTTGCCACCGCGCGAGTGTTTGGCTGACTTGCCCGCCGCGCGTTTGCCAGGGCTCGCACGCGATTCGCTTATGGCGCTCGAAGTGCGCACAGGCAGGTACAGCACGATGCTGGTCCCCGCAGCAAAGCTTGCACCGGATTTCACGTCGTTCCACGCCGCTACGTCGGCCGTGGTGACGTGGAAGCGCCGGGCAATGCTGGTGACGCTGTCGCGGCGACCCGCCTTGACCGTGGTGCGCCGTGTCACAACATCGGGAGTGAACGCGATCTGGCCGTTGTCCGCAACCTTGGAGACGACGTCGGCGCGGGTGGTAGTGGAACGCGGTACCAGCAGCGCTGAGCCCGCTTTGATGCGCATGTGAGGTGGAATACCGTTGACGCTGCGCAAATCGCGCTCGTCCATGCCACTGGTACGCGCCGCGTCAGCCACGCTCATGGTGGAGGGAAGGGTCCACACCGTCCAGCTGGCGTACTGGCCCTGGGTGTAGGCCTGAAAGTTGCGATCAAACGCCTTGGCGTTGTCCCAGGGCAAGAGGATCTGCGGCGTGCCGGCCGCCAGAATCACCGGGCGGTGCAGTGAAGGGTTCAGCTCCTTGAAATCCTCCTCACGCACGCCGGCAAACCGAGCTGCGAGCGCCACGTCGATGTCGCGCGAGATGTCTACTGTCTCGAAGTAGGGATGGTTTTCGATCAGCGGCAATTCGGCGGCAAAGCGCTTGGGATTGGCCACAATGTTTTTCACCGCTTGCAGTTTGGGCACATAGAGCCGCGTCTCTGCGGGCATGGTGAGGTCGTTGTAGCCCGTGGGCAGACCCGCTTTTTGGTTGCGTGCGATGGCGCGGCCCACGCTGCCCTCGCCCCAGTTGTAGGCCGCCAGCGCCAGGTGCCAGTCGCCAAACATGTTGTAGAGCTTCTGCAGATAGTCGAGCGCGGCGCGCGTCGAAGCCAGCACGTCGCGCCGGTCGTCGCGGAACGCGTTTTGCTTGAGCTCGAAATAGTCCCCGGTGGCGGGCATGAACTGCCACATGCCGGCGGCTTTGGCCGACGAAACGGCCTGCGGGTTGAAAGCGCTCTCGATGTAAGGCAGCAGCGCCAGCTCGGTCGGCATGCCGCGGCGCTCGAGCTCCTCGACAATGTGAAACAGGTATTTGCGTGAGCGCTCGGTCATGCGCTGCATGTAGTCGGGACGGCTGGCGTACCACTGCTCCCGGTCGCGAACCAGATCGCCTTCCAGGTCGGGCATGGCAAAGCCACGGCGAATGCGGTCCCACAGATCGGTGGGCGCAAACAACGGTGCAACGGTGTGGGCACCAGTTTGGGCGGCGGCTATGGGCTTCAGAGGCCCCTGCGGATACAGCGGTGTGTGTGGTTCGGAGGCGGTAGTCGTGGCAGGTTGTGTGGCAGTTGCCGGGGACGGAGTGCCGATCTGGCTGGCGCAGCCGCTGAGCGCCAGCGCGCCGACCAGACAGGCCCATTTCAGAAATTTCATCAAAATGTATTCTTCCATTCGCGAAGGGCTGCAAAGACAGCGGTCTCGTCACGTGGGTTGGTGTCGGGCGCATGAGCGATCACGCTGGCAATGACCGAGCGTTCGCGGCTGCGCAAAAAGGGATTGATCGCGCGCTCCTGCGCGATGTTCGATGGCAGTGTTGGCAGGTCATGCGCACGCAGCTTTTCACACGCCGTGCTGTACTCATGCAGCGCGGTGTTCTCGGGTTCGACCGCACGGGCAAAACGCAGGTTGGCGAGCGTGTATTCGTGAGCGCAGCACACGCGGGTGTCGCCGGGCAGGACGGCCAGGCGGTCCAGCGAGTCCAGCATCTGCGCTGGGGTCCCTTCAAACAGCCGGCCACAGCCACCGGAAAACAGCGTGTCGCCGCAAAAAAGCAGCGGGGCTGCGTCCGGGCACTTGGCGTAATACGCAATATGACCCGCAGTGTGGCCAGGCACGTCGATGACGGAAAAATGCAGTCCCAGGGTATCGACGATATCGTCCTGGCGCAGCGGCTCAAAGGGTTCGGGAATGTGTTCGTTGGCCGGACCCACCACGCGCGCACCCGTGGCTGCGCGCAACTGCGCAACGCCACCGACATGATCGGGGTGGTGGTGGGTGACTAGAATGGTTTGCAACGCCAGCCGGTGCACCTGCAGGCATTCCAGAATCGGCGCTGCCTGCCCAGGGTCCACCACGATGGCCTGGCGCGTGTCGTGCAGCAGCCACAGGTAGTTGTCGGAGAACGCGGGGACTGCTAATAACTTCATGACCGCACAAATTATAGGTTTGCACCAGTGGTTCGACTCGCCGCCCGGCCGCTACTTGCTGGAATGGGAACAAGCGCGCTATGACGAGGCGGTGGTGGATGCCTTTGGTTACCACGGATTGCAGTTGGGCATGCCCTTGCTCGACGGCCTGCGCGCCAACCGCATGCCGCACCGTTGGCGGGCTGTGGCCTACCCCGAGCTGCTGGGCGCTGGTGCGGCGCCTGATCTGCTGGCCGAACCGGTGGCTCTGCCTTTTCCTGAAAGCAGTATCGATCTGCTACTGCTGCCCCATACGCTGGAACTGAGCCAGGATCCGCACGCTGCACTGCGCGAGGCGGCGCGTGTGCTGGTGCCAGAGGGGCGTTTGGTGATCAGCGGCCTGAACCCCGTGAGCCTGTGGGCGCTGCGCCAGGGCAGAGCACGCATGTGCCAGCGTTTTGGCCATGGCAGGTTGTTTCTGCCCGACGGTGGCGAAGTCATCGGCCATTGGCGGCTGCGCGACTGGCTCAGGCTGCTGGGCCTGGAACTCGAATCTCTGGATTTCGGGTGCTATCGTCCTGCGGTGCGCAGCGAAGGCTGGCTCAATCGCTTTGCCTGGATGGACCCGGTGGGTGCGCACTGCTGGCCCATTTTTGGCGCTGCGTACTTTGCGGTGGCCGTCAAGCGCGTGGCAGGCATGCGCCTGCTTGAGCCCGCGTGGCGCAAGAGCGCGCAGCGCGCGCGATCCCAGGTGCCCGTGGCCAACCGCGCAGTGCAGCGCAAATTTCAACCGACTGGAAAGACTGAGTGAACGAGATCGTGATTTACACCGATGGGGCCTGCAAGGGCAACCCCGGTCCCGGCGGCTGGGGCGCCGTGCTGCGTTCTGGCGCAACGGAAAAGGAACTGTTTGGGGGCGAACTTGCCACTACCAACAACCGCATGGAACTGATGGCGGTGATTGAGGCGCTGGCCGCGCTCAAGCGCCCTTGCGCGGTAGTCCTGTACCTTGACAGCGAATATGTGCGCAAGGGCATCACCGAGTGGATCCATGGTTGGAAGGCGCGCGGCTGGCGCACGGCGGCCAAGCAACCGGTGAAAAACGTCGAGCTCTGGCAGCGCCTCGACGCGCTGGTCAGCGGAGCCGGGCACCGCATTGACTGGCGCTGGGTCAAGGGGCATTCGGGTGATCCGGGCAATGAGCACGCTGACGCACTGGCCAACCGTGGTGTGGAGCAGGCGCTGGGGTGCCGATGACCTGCCCGCTGCCGCGCAATCGAACCGCGAGCGGACTTCCCGGACGCCAATGCAAGCCGTGTTTTTCCGATCAGTGCATGGCGCTGACATAAGCCACCACAGCTTCGATGTCTGCATTGCTCATCTGGCGCGTGTTGGGCTCCATCATCGAGTTGGCGCGCGGGCTTTTGCCATCGCGGTAGCGGGTCAGCGTGGTGCGCAAGTACTCGGGCTGCTGGCCCGCAATGCGCGCGATTTGTTGATTGCCACGCCCATCGATTCCATGGCAGCGAAAGCAGATTTTGCTGAAATAGTCCTTGCCATGGGCCGCCAGGCTCGCCTCGGCCGGCGGCTGGGGTACGACAGTCTGCGCTGAATAGAAGAGCACTATGCCGATCTTCTCGTCGCTTTCCAGGGCACGGATGACGCCTTCCATAAACATGTTGCGCCGGCTCCCGTTGGCAAACTGGCGCAGCTGCTCCAGCAGGTAGGCAGGGTTCTGGCCTGCCAGGTTGGGGATCGACGGTTTGGCGCTATTGCCCCCTTCGCCGTGGCAGTTGGCGCACACGGCGGCCACCTTTCGACCCGTGGTGAGCAGCGTCTGGGCGAGTTGCGGGTCCGCTTCGGCCTGGGCAAACCGCGCGGCGAGATCGACCCCCGCAGTCGCCCGAGCTTTCGCAGTTTGGGCTTGTGCACCCAAGGACAGGCCCAAAACAAAAGCCGCGGAGACTAGGAGACGGCGGCAATACATGGATATAACCTCTTCATTAAAGTGGTTATATTAGGGATTTGGAGGGCCTTTCATCTTGAGCGGTGTCAAGTTTGCGGCTCAGTCGGCGATCTGGTCCAGCGCTTCCTCCATGGCCTGGACCGACTGAGGGCGCACCAGGCGGGTAACCTCCTGGCCCGCGCGCAGAAACACCAGCGTAGGCCAAAGCTTCACACGGTAGCTGCGGCCCAGCGGCCGACCCTTGCCATCTTCCACCTTGGTGTGCGCGACCTTGGGGCGACTTTGCAGTGCCTGCTCGATCAGCGGCTGTGCCGCCTGGCAGTGGCCACACCAGGGCGTGCCAAATTCCAATACGGTGGGTTCGGCCAGAGCCTCAATTTCGGCGCGGCTGGGTTCGGTGGCGAGGTGTGTTTTGGTGAATGGCATGTCTGGCTCCTGCGGAAAAGACTGCACCAGAGGCTAGCCCAATCTCCGCTGCTGCACTGTCGGAGCGGGCCGCGATCTGTGGCACTCGGGCGGCTCCCACGCCGGCGGAGCTTTCGGGACCGGTGCGCTCAACTACGCGCTACTGTCCGACGATCGCTCGGGGTGGCGGCAGAGGATTCACATCACGCCGTCAAACACCATCACCTCGACCACGTCGCCCGCGGCCACATTGCCGCCGTCGTGCGGCAGCACGATCAGGCCGTTGGCCTGCACCATGGAGCTGAGCACGCCCGAGCCCTGATTGCCGGTGATGCGCACTTCCAGCTGGCCATCGTCCCCGCTGCGGACCAGGCCGCGCTGGTATTCGGTGCGACCGGGCTTTTTGCGGATGGACTCGGCGCTGCGCGCGCGCAGCAGCGGTGGGGCTGCGCGGGTGCAGCCCATCATGCGCAGCAGGGCGGGGCGGACAAAGGCCAGAAAGGTCACCATGACTGCCACGGGATTGCCGGGCAGGCCAAAGAGGATTGCCTCCCCAGTGAGTTTTTTGCTATGATATTGAGAGCTTGAAATGCTTACAGAATAAGCGCTAGAAGCCAATTTTGTCCATAATTTGTCGCGGGCAATGCGTCCTACAGCCATGGGCCGGCCGGGCCGCATGGCAATGCGCCAGAACGCCACGTCACCCAGTTCGCGCATCATGCTGCGCGTGTGGTCCGCCTCGCCCACGCTGACGCCGCCGCTCGTGATCACGGCGTCGGCCTGAGCGGCGGCGCTCGCAAAGGCGGCGCGCAAACGCGTGGGTTCGTCGGGCACCACGCCCAGATCGATCAGCTCCACGTCCAGGCGGGTGAGCAGGCCAAGCAGGGTGTAGCGATTGCTGTCGTACACGGCGCCCTCGCGCGGCGCTTCGCCCAGGCGCAAGATTTCGTCACCGGTGGAAAACACGGCCACGCGAAGCCGCCGCCGTACGGTGGCGCGCGGCAGCCCCAGGCTGGCGAGCAGGCCCAGCGCCGCCGGGCTGATCGGTTCGCCCGCCCCCAGTGCCACAGCGCCGCGCATCAGGTCTTCGCCGGCAAAGCGCCGGTTGTCGCCCGCACGCAGCACATCTGGCGCGATGCGAATGAATTCACCCTCGGCCTGCGTCAGCTCTTGGGGCGCCACGGTATCGAGCCCGGCTGGCATGATGGCGCCGGTCATGATGCGCACGCACTCGCCCGCCGCCACGGCGCCGCGCCAGGCAGCACCCGCAAAGGCAGGCGCACCGATGACGCGCAGGCGCAGTGCCTTGCCGGCCTGCAGCTGCGCGCCATCGAAGGCGTAGCCGTCCATGGCCGAGTTGTCGTGCGGGGGCACGCTGATGGGAGAGACCACATCGTTCGCCAGCACACGCCCGAGTGCGACGTGCAGCTCCACGGTTTCGCAGTCTTGAACCGGTTGCACCAGTTGCTCCAGAAACGCCGTCACCTGTACGGCATGAAGGGACTGCGGGTCATAGCCTTGCAGGCTGGCGGCGATCTCGGCAATGGTTTTCATGCGAAAGGAGATGGTTTCAGCGCTGGCCGCGCGATTCCAGCTCTTGTAGCTCGGCCAGGGTGTTGGCGTTGGTGAAGGCGCTGGGTTCGTCGCCAAGTGCATCAAACGCTGCCAAGGCGCAGCGTTGCTGGTCGGTCCAAGCGTGGATTTTGCGCCCGCCCGACTGGGTGAAGCGCACCAGGCTTTCGAGCAATTCCACACGCAGCAGACAGAACACGGGCTGCGCGCGCAGGCGTGTGCCGCCGTCGTCGCTGGTTTCAGGTGCTGCGGCGATGGCGATCTGGGCCTGCTCGCGCTCGGCGGCATCGGCCAGGCGGCGGACCAGGTCTTGCGGGAACAGCGGTGTGTCGCAAGGTACGGTGACCAGCCACGGGGTTTCACAGCGCTTCAGCCCGGTAAGAAAGCCGGACAGCGGCCCCGCGTAGTCGCTGTCGGCGTCGGGCCAGACGGGTACGCCAAATGATTCGTAGGTTGCAAGATTGCGGTTGGCGTTGACCATGACTGCGCCCACCTGCATTTGCAGACGCAGCAAGGTGTGCAGCGCCAGCGGCACGCCGCGAAACGTCTGCAAGCCTTTGTCCACCCCCCCCATGCGCGAGCCGCGCCCGCCAGCCAGCACCAGGCCGGCGATGTCCTGAGAATCAATCATGGAGATACCCCTGCAGTCCCTTGACCCGCCTGCGGCCGCTGGGACGCCGGGTGGAAAGAGAAGACGGGATGTTCGTCATCCGCCGATGTAGCTCATCTCGATGCGCCGCGGTTGCGCACTCGCGTCGCCCGCCTCAGTGGGCAGGCTGGCGCGCAGTTCGGAATAGCGGTCTGCGCGGCCCTGCCAAATTCCAGCAACGGCGTCATGCAAGGTTTCGTCGGTGGCGCCGCCGCGCACCAGGGTGCGCAGATCGTAGCCTTGGCCGGCAAAAAGGCACAGGTACATTCGCCCTTCGGTCGATAGACGCGCGCGGTTGCAACTGCCGCAAAACGCCTGCGTCACGCTGCTGATCACCCCCACCTCGCCCAGCGCCGGCTCGTACTGGCCCGCCGCGTTCGCATAGCCCCAGCGCTCTGCCGTCTCGCCCGGCGCGCTGGGATCGAGCTGTACCAGCGGTAGCGCGGCGCGCAGGCGCGCAATGAGCTCGCGGGACGGCAGCACCTCGTCCATCCGCCAACCATTGGTGGCGCCCACGTCCATGTATTCAATGAAGCGCAGCGTGATGCCGGTGCCGCGAAAATGTTGCGCCATGGGCAGAATTTCGTGCTCGTTGGTGCCGCGCTTGACCACCATGTTCACCTTGGTGCCTGCCAAGCCCGCGGTCTGCGCCGCCTCGATGCCGGCCAGGACGTCGGCCACCGGAAAATCCACGTCATTCATGCGCCGGAAGACCGCATCGTCCAGGCCGTCGAGACTGACCGTTACGCGGCTGAGGCCCGCATCTTTCAGCACTTGTGCCTTGCGCGCCAGCAGCGAGCCGTTGGTGGTGAGTGTGAGCTCCGGCGCCCGCCCGTCGACGGTGCGCAGCGCCGCCAGTTGCGCCACCAGTTCTTCCAGGTTTTTTCGCAGCAGCGGCTCGCCGCCTGTGAGGCGAATTTTGCGCACGCCATGCGCCAGGAACACCCGTGCGAGTCGGGTGATTTCTTCAAACGTGAGCAGGGCGCTGTGCGGCAGATAAGCGTGTTCCTTGCCGAACACTTCTTTGGGCATGCAGTAGTTGCAGCGAAAGTTGCAGCGGTCCGTGACGCTGATGCGCAAGTCGCGCAGCGGCCGGCCCAGGGTGTCGGTCACGCGCCCCACCTCGGCCAAGGCAGGCCCTGCCGGCAGAGGCAGTGCGGCCACTCTGGCATCGACGAGAGGAATCACGCGTTCAGGCATGCAGTCGATTATGCCGAGGGCTGCTTACCACCCGCTGGCCGTGGGTATGGCAGCAGCCGGAAGGTGGCTACACGCAGCGCCCGCCATCCACCTCGATACATACGCCACTGACAAACGCCGCCTCGTCGCTGGCCAGGTACAGCGCGGCATTGGCGACATCCAGGGCGGTAGAAAAGCGGCCCATTGGAATGGAGGCCAGAAATTTGGCGCGGCGCGCTTCGTCCAGCGGCCCGCCAGCAAATTCGGTGGCCAGGCCGGTATCGGGGTTGAAAACGGGGTTGATGCAATTGACGCGAATGTTCTCGGGGCCGAGTTCGGCGGCCATGGATTTGCTGGTGGTGATCACCGCGCCCTTTGAGCCGTTGTACCAGGTCAGACCCGGACGCGGGCGGATGCCGGCGGTGGAGGCGATGTTGATAAAACTTCCGCTGGTGCCACCGGGATTGGCGCGCATGGCGGGCACCGCGTGGATGGCCGAGAGGTAAATGCTTTTCACGTTGATGGCGTAGACCTTGTCGAACTCCTCCTCGCTCACTTCCAGCATCGGACGGTTGCGGTGCGTCCAGCCGGCGTTGTTGACCACTGCGTCCAGCCGGCCATGCTGCGCGACGGCCTGCGCCACCAGGGCTTGCACGTCGCCGGAGCGCGTGACGTCAGCGCAAAAGAACCGAGCCTGGCCGCCCGCATCGCGAATCGCCTGCGCGACGCGCTCACCTGCGGCGGGATTGATGTCATTGACGATGACGCGCGCGCCCTCGGCCGCCAGGCGCAGCGCAATGCCCTCACCAATGCCGCTGCCGGCGCCGGTGACGATGATGGATTTGGCGGCGAGACGCATGGCGGGTCCTTGTGCAATGGGTTGTGAAGATTGGGGGCGGGGAGGGCCTATTCTGGCGCGGGGAATATGGCTTGTGGTGCAAATGCTCCATGCAGCAGCTTCTTGATGCGTGTCAGTCTGCCGTGTGTGCACTGCAGCAAAATGTTGCTTCGGCCCAAGTCGGGCCGTGGAGCCTGTCGTGATCTCGTATTCCTCTTGCCGTCGCCCGCGTGCAGCTACCCGCCGCGCCGTGGTCCAAACCCTGGCTGCTGCGCTGCTGCTGCCCGCCATGGGCGCCGCGCAGGCGCAAATTGCGGTCTCTACGGCCATCAACCGCATTGCCCGCTACCGCGCGCTGTCTCAGCGCATGGCCAAGGCCTACATACAAATGCACTTGGGCGTCTTGCCGGACCAGGCGGCAAGCGTCATGGCGTCGGCAAAGACGCTCGTTCGCACGGGCTTTGACGATCTGGCCAGCGTGCCCTGGCCGGCCGAGCTGGCGCGCCAGGTGGACGAAGTGCACAAGTCGGTGGATGGACTCGAAGCCCTGCTCATCATGCCGCCCACCGCGCAATCGGTGGCGGCCGTGGCGGCGCAGGCCGACCGCATGCTGGCCATTGCCAACACCGCTACCGAAGCGTTCGAAAAATCGTCCAAGGCCTCTACCGCCAAGTTGGTGAATATTGCGGGCCGTCAGCGCGCACTGTCCCAGCGCTTGGCCAAAAACTACTTTCTCGTGGCGGCCGGCAGCGACGCAAAGGGTCCTCGCGAGCAATTGCTGAGCGATGCCGACGAATTCCGCAAGGCCATGGCCACGCTCGCAGCAGCGCCGCTGTCCACACCGGCGATTCGCGACGATCTGGCGCTGGGCGATGGGCAGTGGGTGTTCTTCAGTTCGGCGCTGCAGCGCAAGGCCGATGCGCGCGGCCTCGCAGACGTCGCCACCACCAGCGAGCGCCTGCTGGAAGTCACCGACCGGCTCACTGGCTTGTACGACGCAGCGTTGAAGCAAGTGTTGGGCTGAAGTTATCCGTGGCGAATGGCCACGGTCTTGAGCACGGTGAAACCATAGAGCGCTTCAAAACCCTTTTCGCGGCCGTATCCCGATGATTTGACGCCGCCAAAGGGAAGTTCCACGCCGCCGCCTGCGCCGTAGTTGTTGATGAACACCTGGCCGCATTGCAGTCGCCGCGCCATGCGCATCTGCCTTGCGCCATCGCGTGTCCACACTCCGGCCACCAGACCAAACGCGGTGCCGTTGGCCAGTTGCACCGCGTGGTCTTCGTCGTCAAACGCCATGGCGCAGAGGACCGGGCCAAAGATTTCTTCTTGCGCCAGTCGGTGATCGGCTGGCACGTCGCGCAGCAAGACCGGCGCGGCGTAAAAACCGCCGGCAGGGGCCTCAGGCACCACGCTGCCGCGTGCCACCGTGGCAATGCCGGCGGCCTCGGCTTGTGCCAAAAAGTCCAGCACGCGCTCTTTTTGCGTCGCGCGGATCAATGGGCCGACATCCAGATCCAAGGCAGCTGGCCCGGCGCGCAGCTTGGAAAAAAGAGCGCCCAAGCGTTCCAGCAAGGGCTCATAGAGGCTGCGCTCGACCAGCAGGCGCGAACCCGCCGAGCAGGTCTGGCCGGCGTTTTGCACGATGGCGTTCACGATGGCGGGCAGGGCGGCGTCCAGATCGGCGTCGGCAAATACGATCTGCGGGCTTTTGCCACCCAGCTCCAGCGTTACCGGGCAATGGCGTTCGGCCGCAGCCTGGGCGATCAGCGTCCCCACGCTGGGACTGCCGGTAAAGCTGATGTGATCGATGCCAGGGTGGCGTGCCAGCGCGTCGCCCACCTCATGTCCATAACCCGTCACGACGTTGATCGTGCCCGGCGGGAAGCCGACCTCGGCCGCCAGTTGGGCCACGCGCAGCACCGACAGGCAGGCGTCTTCGGCAGGCTTGATCACGCAGGTGTTGCCGGCCGCCAGCGCGCCACCCACGCTGCGGCCAAAAATCTGCATGGGGTAGTTCCACGGAATCACATGACCCGTGACGCCGTGGGGCTCACGCCAGGTGAGCACGCTGGTTCCTTCCTGATAAGGCAGCGTTTCGCCATGCAGCTTGTCGCAGGCGCCGGCATAAAACTCGAAATAGCGCGCCAGTGCCAAGGCGTCGGCGCGCGCTTGGCGGGTGGGTTTACCGCAATCGCGCTGCTCCAGTGCGGCCAGTTCGATGGCATGCTCGGTAACGGCACTGGAAAGGCGCATTAGCAGCCGCCCCCGGTCAGCTGCTGCCATGGGGCGCCAGAGGGCCTCAAAGCTGTGCCGCGCGGCGCGTACAGCGCTGTCCATGTCTTCGGCGTTGCTGCGCTGCAACCGGTCAAAGACCTGGCCGTCCGAGGGGTCGATGATATCCAGCGTACGCCCACTGAGCGATGGCCGCACTTCATTGGCGATGAAATTGCTTTGCATGCAGCATTGTGCGGCAGGCGAAAGAAGCCGCAACGCAATCGCGCCGTTTTGCCTCGAATGCGCGTTGCGCTGCTACCGTCTTTTCCGGGCGTCTCAGGCCCGGTACGGGCAGGCTTTTATTTCGGCTCGTTGTTGGACAGCTGAGGCAGAGGCGAGCCTTGACCCAGCGTGAGCAGGCCCGCCTGGGCGTAAATGCCCAGCTTGCTGCGCGTGTCCACGATGTCGAGGTTGCGCATGGTGAGCTGGCCGATGCGGTCTTGCGGCGAGAAAGGCGCGTCGTCCACCTTTTCCATCGACAGGCGCTCGGGGTGGTAAGTGAGATTGGGGCTCTCGGTGTTGAGCAGCGAATAATCGTTGCCGCGGCGCAGCTCCAGCGTCACCGTACCGGTCACGGCGCGGGCGACCCAGCGCTGGGCGGTTTCACGCAGCATGATGGCCTGCGGGTCAAACCAGCGGCCCTGGTACAGCAGGCGCCCCAATTTCAGCCCGTTCATGCGGTACTGCTCGATGGTGTCTTCGTTGTGGATGCCGGTCACCAGGCGCTCGTAGGCGATGTGCAGCAGCGCCAGGCCCGGGGCTTCGTAGATGCCACGGCTCTTGGCCTCGATGATGCGGTTCTCGATCTGGTCGCTCATGCCCAGGCCGTGGCGGCCGCCGATGCGGTTGGCCTCCAGGATGAGCTCCACCGGGTCGTTGAACTCGACGCCGTTGAGTGCCACGGGCTGGCCTTCTTCAAAGCGCACCGAGACCTCTTCTGCCTTGACGGCAACGTCTTCCTTCCAGAAGGCCACGCCCATGATGGGGTTGACGATGCGGATGCCGCTGTTCAAAAACTCCAGGTCTTTGGCCTCGTGCGTGGCGCCGAGCATGTTGCTGTCGGTGCTGTAGGCCTTCTCGGCGCTCATCTTGTAGCCAAAGCCGTGCTGCGTCATGAAGGCCGACATTTCGGCGCGGCCGCCGAGCTCGTCGATAAAGAGCTGGTCCAGCCAGGGCTTGTAAATCTTGAGCGAGGGGTTGGTGAGCAGGCCGTAGCGGTAAAAGCGCTCGATGTCGTTGCCCTTGAAGGTGCTGCCGTCGCCCCAGATGTTGACGTCGTCTTCCTTCATGGCGGACACCAGCATGGTGCCGGTGACGGCGCGGCCCAGCGGCGTGGTGTTGAAGTAGGTCAGGCCGCCGGTGCTGATGTGGAATGCTCCGCATTGCAGCGCGGCAATGCCTTCGTGGGCAAGCTGCGTGCGGCAGTCAATGAGGCGGGCCTTTTCGGCGCCGTATTCCATGGCTTTGCGCGGAATGGCGTCGTAGTCGGCCTCGTCGGGCTGGCCCAGGTTGGCGGTGTAGGCATAAGGCAGGGCGCCCTTCTGCTTCATCCACAGCAGGGCGGCGCTGGTGTCCAGCCCGCCGGAAAATGCGATGCCGACCTTCTGGCCGAGTGGGAGATGTTGGAGGATGGTGGCCATGGTTCAGCCGTAATGGCAGATGTAGTGAAAAGTGTCGCTGACGCGAATGTCGAATTGGCTGTTGCCCGGTACGCTGAACTGCTCACCGGGGCCGCAGTGGGCCCAATCGGCGGAGCCTGCAAGCTTGTACTCGCAGGAACCGGCCACGCACTCCATAACCTCGGCGGTGTTGGTGCCAAAGCACAGCGTTGCCGGCAGCACTACACCGACGGATTTCTTCGTTCCATCCGGAAACGTGATGCCATGGCTGACGCACTTGCCGTCGAAGTACACATTGGCCTGGGTGGCGACGGATACGCCGTTGATTTGTTGGGTGGTCATGGAGTGGCGGGCAGGACGCCGGCAGAAGCAGAAGCGGGCGATTTTAGGCCAGGTGGGAACGGGTAGCCTGCTTCAACCCCACCCCAAGAAAAAGGGCCCCACGGGGCCCTTCACAGCAATGGCTTAGCGCCAATGGGGGCGCGGTGGCGGATAGGGGTAATACGGGCGTTGGCCTTCGTAGCCATACTCAATCACCGTCACACCGGGCGACACCACGGGCGGCAGGGGTGCCGTGGCATAGGGTGAGGTGACCTCGCCGCGTTCGCTGTAGCCATCGTCGTCGTAGCGCTGGTAGTCACGCTGATAGTCGCGCTGGTCTTCGGGTTGCACGCGCAGGGCGATGTAGCGTCCAGGATCGGTCTGGGTGCGCGTGGTGTAGCGTCTGCCGGCGTACTCGTACACCACGTCGTAGCCAGCCGTGCGGTTTTCATAAATGGTTTGGACGCCACAGCGCTGCACGTTCTGGTACTCGGGGCGACCATTGCCTTCGATATGGTTGCCCAATACAGCACCGCCAATCACGCCCAGGGCTGTGGCCGCTGCGCGCCCGTTGCCCCCGCCAATGGCATTGCCGGCTGCACCGCCCGCAATGGCCCCCAGCACGGCGCCGCCTCCGCTGGTGCGCGGACCGGTATAGACCGTCTCATTGCCGCAGACCTGCCGCGGCACGGCAACCTGCTCGATGATGGGGGTGACCGAAAGCACCCGTCCACGTTCCTGCGCCATCGCCATCGCCGAGGCGCTGGCCATGAGCGAAAACAACAAAATCTTCTTCATGGTGAAACCCTTTCAAAAGCGCATGTACAACGCGCCAAGGTCAGAGAAAGTTTATCCAGCCGGTCCATCTGTGTGCTGCCCGGACCGTAAATCTGCGTAAAGAAGTGTGCGAAATCAGGCAGTCGGAAGGATTTTGCTGCGCTGCGCCCAGTCTGTGGGGTCAAACCCCGTGGTGATGTCGCCGTTCGGCCA
>JAGNYI010000087.1 GCA_017985015.1 Giesbergeria sp.
GGCGCTTGTGGTGCGGTTTTGCCTGCCCGCAGACGGTGTACACCGAAATTTTCATGTGGATCGAGCACAAGGTCGAGGGCGAGCGCAGTGCGCGCGTTCGGCTTGACAACGGTCCCTGGACCTTGGAAAAGGTTTGGAAGAAATCGCTTAAGCAGACGCTTTGGGTAGTGATTTCGCTCTGGACAGGATTTACCTTCGTCGGCTACTTCGTGCCGATTCGCCAACTGGGTGCTGAATTGATGGCGCTACAGGGCAGCTGGCAGATGTTCTGGGTACTGTTTTACGGTTTTGCCACTTATGGCAATGCCGGCTTCCTGCGTGAGCAGGTGTGCAAATACATGTGCCCGTATGCCCGCTTTCAAAGCGCCATGTTCGATAAAGACACGTTGATCGTCACCTACGACGAAACCCGTGGTGAACCTCGCGGTCCACGGATCAAAACCGTCGATTACAAGGCCAAGGGACTGGGTGACTGTATTGATTGCACGCTATGTGTGCAGGTTTGCCCGGTGGGCATTGACATCCGCGATGGGCTGCAATACGAGTGTATTGGCTGTGGCTTGTGCGTCGATGCCTGCAACAGCGTGATGGACAAGATGCACTATCCGCGCGGACTCATTCGTTTTTCCACCCAGAACGCCGTGGCCAAGGGTTGGGGCAGGGCAGAAATCTTTCGCCATATCCTCCGGCCGCGCGTATTGATCTACACCAGCGTGCTGGTAGCTCTTTGTGTGGGCATGCTTGCCAGTCTCATTGTGCGCACTCCGCTCAAAGTAGATGTGGTTCGGGACCGGGCGGCTCTATCGCGCATCGTGGCGGGAGGCAAGCTGGAAAACATTTACCGACTGCAAATCATGAATGCCACCGAATCCACGCACCGCTACCGCGTGAGTGCCACCGGGCTCGATGGACTGGAGTTGGTGTCCGAGTCGGAGTTTGAAGTGGCAGCTGCAGAGTCGCGCTGGATTCCCGTGAATCTGCGCATTCCTTACGACTCTGCCGAGCCAGGCTCGCACCCTGTGCATTTCGATATTGAGGCGGTGGGCACCAATGCCCATGTGCGTGAAAAATCGGTGTTTCTGGTGCCGCGCTGAAGCAGATTGCAGCCCTTTTGTTTGAATTGTTGAGGTGGCTTCATGACCCAAAAACCTGTTTTGTCAACGGACCCGCGACCTTGGTGGAAGTTTGGTTTCGTCTGGCTCGTGGTAGGTGGCCCGGCGGTGGTAGTGGTGGCTTCGTTCATCACTTTATGGATTGCCATTCGCCATCCGGATCCGGTATTGGAAGAAGACTATTACCAGCGCGGCCTTTCCATCAACAAGACACTCGCCGCACAGGAGCAGCAATTGACTCCCGCGCTCAAAGGCAGAAATCACGCAGCGACACCGGCCAGCCAGGTGCCGCGTTAGCCCTAATTTCCCAGCAAGGAGACAAATCGAATGTGGACCCAGCGCCTGATGTGGATTGCTTGGCCCGCCTTTCTAATGGCGGGTGTACTGGAGATGTTGATTTTTGCGTTTATCGATCCGAGTGATCTGCACTGGTTTGGGCAGCCTATTGCGCTCTCACGCGAGGGCGTTTACACGATTGCGTTTTTTCTGTTTTGGGGAGTGACCATGGCATCCAGTGCCGTCACTACCTTGCTGTCGTTTTCACCCTTCGAGGTCAATCGTTGCCCCGTTCCAAACGGCGAGCGGCCCGAGGACTGCCGTAAGCATCCTTCACACGCCTAAAGCCCGGTTGCGCACTCCAACATGGCCCATCTTTCCACTCCCTCGGTCTCTACCTGCGATCTGTGCGATCGGTTCAAATCGGACGACAGCGGCGCGTTTCGTGTCTTGCCGCCGATTTTTGCATCGTTCGGCGGGCTTCGCGCATTTGCCGGGCGGGTCAGCACGGTCAAATGTTTCGAGGACAACGCCGTGGTGAAAGCGGCGCTCGATGAGCCAGGCGAAGGCCGTGTCTTGGTGGTCGACGGCGGCGGTTCGCTGCGCCGGGCGCTGGTCGGTGGCAATCTGGCGGCAGCGGCCGTCACCAATGGATGGACCGGCTTGGTGGTGGACGGCTGTGTTCGTGACCTCGCTGAATTGGCGGTTGCAGAGCTGGGAATTCGCGCCCTGAGTGTGATCCCCATGCCTACCATCAAGCGTGGCGAAGGGCAGCGCAACGTGGTGGTGCAACTGCGCGGGGTGATGGTTCGACCGGGCGACTGGCTGTATGCGGATGACGATGGCATCGTCCTCAGTACATCGGCGATTCACTCCGCCTGATTTGCCAGCGGTTTTTCTGCGAAGCCCTAGTGTCCTGAGTGGGAAGTTCGTTTCAGAAAGCTACCGAGAATCGCCGCCATGCAGCGTTGCAAATCCTCGCGATAGCACCGGCTATCGCTGTGGTTTGCGCCTTGCCTGACGACGATTTCGACAGCTTTCACTTTTTCAACCTACTTCCAACTCACGACACTAGCGTCGGAACCGTTCACCGTTGAAATAGGTCAGCTCGACAAAATCGGTTCCACTGTGGTCGTTGGGTCCATAGCGAACTTCAAAGCCGCCCAGGTCATAGGGGCGCATCGAGTGCATGGCGTCGATGAGCTTCTCGCGGGAAGGGCTGCGGCCACTGCGGCGCAAGGCTTCAATGAGGATGCGGGCATTGACGTAGCCTTCCAACGAAGAGTAGCCAGGCTCAATGCCTCCTGCCTTCTTGAGCGCGCTCTGATAAGCATGAACGAGTGGCATTGCCACACCGTGCGGACTGGGCACAACCTGCGCCACCGTGATGCCCACTGCGGCGTCGCCCAACGCAGCGAGCAGAGGGCGGGACCCCAGGAAAGAGATGGAGAACGCGGGTGTTTGAATGCGTTTTCTCAGGCCTTTGTAAAACGGAATACCGAGTCCCCCAATCGCCAGCGACATCAATGCGGTTGGCTGAAATGCAACGATTTCCTCGATACCCTTTGCGATTCCCTCGGGGGTTTCAGCCACCAGAAAGGCTTTCCAGTCGGTGTTTTTATAGCTCTTTGCTGCTGCTTCGAAAGCGGCAATGGCCGCTTTACCAAAGGGATTGTCGAAATAGGCGACAGCGCATTTGGTGAAACCCGTAGAACTCAGCTGCCGAGCAATCTTATTTAATTCCTGCGCATAGCTGGCCCGAGTGTGAAACACCAGCGGATTGAATGGTCGCAAGGCGTCGGAACCGGTTGCAGGTGCAATCAAAGGGACTTTGGCTGGCACCAGTACCTGCAGCGCCCCCATCACGCTGGTGGTGCCGCCGCAAGCGAACATCGTCAAGACTTGGTCTTTCTCGATCAGTTGGCGCGCATTTTCAGCCGCTTTCGCCGGCACTCCGCCATCGTCAAGGCTGACCATTTCCAGGATGCGTCCGTCAATGCCGCCTTTCTCGTTCACCTCCTGGAACGCTGCCGCAATGCCCTTGTTCATTTCCACGAACGGAAAAGCGAGCGGCCCTGAAAGCGCCGCCGTTTGACCGATACGCAGATTCTGCGACTGCGCGCGGACCCATGCCGGCATACCCAGCGCCGTCAGAAGGGAGGCCTGCAGAATGCAGCGACGGTTGGCAGGCGTGGGGAAATTCGGCGATTTGATCATGACAGTTCAAAAACATGGAAAGCTGAGGGTGGCGCATTCGCCGTGGCGCGCAGAGTATTTGGCGACAAAGCCGTATTTCTGGCTCAGGAAAACCCCCGGCTACCTTCCCATTCCGTCACTTCGGTGACTTGCCTGGCGCTGGTGGGGGCACTAGGGGGCCTGCAAAAGGACCGGGCCTTATTTGTTTGGACGCCCGCTGCTGGCGCGTGGAGGCGGTTGAGGCGCCGCGCCTGCGGGGCCGGCTTTCACGGCCTCGTCAGCGCGTGCGAGCAGCTTTGCGCAATGCGCATCGTCTTCGGCCGCAGGCACTGTGATCGGCACCAGCGCCAATGCAATTGGCGCCGCCACTGCAGCGAGCACAGCCGCTCCAGCGCGCGCGAGCAAGGGGCCGGCTTCGACCCCCACCTCGGGCCGAATGAAAGGCCCGCGCACGGTGAGTGGAGTGCGCAGGGAAAAGAATTTCCATTTCAGGGATTCGGGCTTGATACGCAGATCGATGTATTCATGATCGAAGTCGATGGTGCCCACGGCTTCCACCACCGCTTCGTTGGTGCTGAGTTTGACGGAGCGGGTTTGGGCCATGCCATCCTTGACAGAGAAATCCGCCACCGCGCAGCGAATGTGGACCTCCTTGTCGTTGCCAAAGAGCTTGGCGACGATGACACTTCCCAGATTCAGTGCGGCCAGATCCAGCAGTTGTTTGCTCAGAGCCCCATCGCGCACATAAAGGCGCGCTTCCCCGTTGCTGCTGGCAAGCATGCGGGCGATGGAAGTGCCCTGGCCGTCAAGCGCAAAAGCGCCATCCATGCGGCCCAGACTCTTGTCCATCAGTGCAACCTTGGGAAACAGCGATGAGAGTTTCAGGTCATCCACAGTGGCGCGAAGCTGTGCCTTAAGCGGCTTGCTGTGGCTGTCGAGCGTGAGCTGTGCGTCTATGCGCCCCTTGGCAATGCCGAAGCGCAGCGGGGAGAGGATGAGCTTGCCCTGCTTCAAGATGGCTCGCACGCTTAAATTGTCCAGCGGAAGCGCCGCAGGCCCTACCAGGGACTGTCCGAGAAAGGCGACATCCGCATCCATGGCGTCCCAGCGACCAGTAGCAAAGTCGACATCGGGCAGCACTTTTCCCAGGCGCGTTGCTGTCTTCTTTTCCTCGCCGGCTCCTTCGGGGGTGCCGATGACCGGCCCGAGATCCCCCAACTTCAATTGGCGCGACTTCAACTGCCCTGTGAGTCGCGGCCTGGGTTTGCCTGAGGTATAGGTCAGATGCCCCTGCAGATCGCTCTTGCCCACAGCGCCCGTGAAATCTTCGTAATCCCACGTGGCGTGCTCTGGCTCAAGGCTTCCAACGAGGTGCCCGCTTGTTTTGTAGGGGGGCGTATTGGGCAGAACCAGACCGGTGAGGTCATAGAGATCCGCCATGCTTTGGCCCTGCAGCGTGACTTGCAGGTCCATTCCTGAGAGTTTGCGTGGGTTGGAGAGGGTTCCGCGCACCTGTGCCCGGGTAGCGCCAGCGCGCGCATCGAACTCAATAGGGTATTCGACGTGGGCGCTCTGCAGCGACAACAACTGGCCCGCGCGTCCTTGGCCGCTGACTTCGGCATCCCGAAACTGGCCCAGTAGCTCGAAGCGCAGTCCGTACCGGGGCGCGTCGCCCTCAGCTGGATGCGCTTCAGTAGCCAGCTTCGCGCGCAAGGCGAGTTTCCGGACCGCGTCGGCATAGGCCAGTTGACCTTGCTCCACGGAAAGTTTTCCCACAGTGACCTTCCATGGGTTGGGCCGTGGGTTGTCTTGGTCCTGCAGTGGGAAGGTCCAATTGTTCTGGCCGTCGGCATCGCGCGCCAGGGCCACGTCGGGCGCCGAAAGAACCAGTGTGTCGATTCGCAGAATGCGGCCGAGCAGCGGCAGAAGTCTCAGGCTAGCGCTGGCCTTGCCCACCCTTGCCATGAATG
>JAGNYI010000088.1:0-3595 GCA_017985015.1 Giesbergeria sp.
GCCTTCAGCGATCTGCAGAGTTTTCTCGATATTTACTACGCCGGTGCGAGCGTGCTCCTGCATGAGCAGGACTTCTACGATATGGCTAGTGCCTACCTGACGCGCGCGGCCGCAGACAACGTGGTGCGCGCGGAAATCTTCTTTGACCCGCAGACGCACACGGCGCGCGGCGTGTCCATGGAGACAGTCATCCACGGCCTGCACCGCGCCTGCGAAGACGCGCGTCGCGAGTGGGGCATCAGCGCCGCGCTGATTCTCTGCTTCCTGCGCCATCTGAGCGAAGAAGACGCCTTTGCCACGCTGGAGCAGGCCCTGCCATTTCAGGACCAATTCATTGGCGTGGGGCTTGATTCCAGCGAACTCGGCCACCCGCCGGAAAAGTTCGAGCGCGTGTTTGCGCGCTGCCGCGAACTGGGTCTGCACCGCGTGGCGCACGCGGGCGAGGAGGGGCCGCCGGCCTACATCTGGAGCGCGCTGGACGCTCTAGGCGTCGAGCGCATCGATCACGGCGTGCAGGCCTTGAAGGACGACGCCCTGGTGGCGCGTCTGGCACGTGAGCGCATGGCGCTCACCGTGTGCCCCCTGTCCAACCAGAAGCTGTGCGTGTTTCCTGATCTGGCCGAGCACAATTTGCGGGCCTTGCTGGATGCAGGGCTGTGTGCCACGGTGAATTCCGACGATCCGGCCTATTTTGGTGGTTATATCAACGACAACTTCCTGCAGGTGTTTGCCGCCACCGGAATGACTTCTGTCCATGCCTGGCAATTGGCGAGCAACAGTTTCGAAGCCAGTTTTGCGCCCGAGGCGGACAAGCGGGCGTGGATGGCGCGCTTGCAGTCCGTTTTTTCGGATTTTTCAGCGCTCTGATGCGTGGGGCTTGAAGCGTGGGGCCTGCCGCCCGGTCTGCACCGCTTGTCCAAAGGCTTGTCCACACCCTGTGCACAGGCTTGTGCCGTGACGCCGGGCGCCGTGCGGGCTACCATCGAACGCTTGTCCAGGAAGCCCAATGTCCGAATTCATGATGCCGGTTGACGAAGAATTCGCGCCGTACGACCACCAACTTGCGCAATTGCGCGTGCCGCCGCACTCGACCGAGGCCGAGTCCAGTGTGCTCGGTGGCCTGCTGCTTGACAACCAGGCCTGGGACCGCGTCGGCGACCTGCTGATCGAGAGCGATTTTTACCGCTTTGAGCACCGGCTGATCTACGCCGGCATTGCCAAACTGGTCAACGCCAGCAAGCCGGCCGACGTGATCACGGTGTACGAGCACCTGCAAAGCATTGGGAAGTCCGAGGAAGTCGGAGGCCTGGCCTACTTGAACGCGCTGGCGCAATACGTGCCCAGCGCCAGCAACATCCGCCGCTACGCCGAGATCGTGCGCGAGCGCGCCATCCTGCGCAAACTCGTCACCGCCAGCGACGAGATCGCCACGGCCGCCTTCAACACCCAGGGCCGGCCGGTAGACAAGATCCTTGACGAAGCCGAACAGAAGATCTTCAACATCGGTGAAGAAGGCTCGCGCATGAAGCAGGGCTTCCAGGGCATGGACACCCTGGTGGTCAACCTGCTCGACCGCGTGCAGGAGATGGCGGACAACCCCAACGACATCACCGGCGTGCCTACGGGTTTCATCGACCTGGACCGCATGACGTCCGGCCTGCAGGCCGGCGACATGGTGGTGCTGGCGGCGCGCCCCTCCATGGGCAAGACGGCGCTGGCCATCAACATTGCCGAGCATGTCGCGCTGAACGAAGGTCTTCCGGTGGCAGTGTTCTCCATGGAAATGGGCGCCGCCCAGTTGGCCGTGCGCATCGTGGGCTCGATTGGCCGCATCGACCAAGGACATTTGCGCACCGGCAAGCTGACCGATGACGAATGGCCGCGCCTGACGGAGGCCATTGAAAAACTGCGCAATGTCTCACTGCACATCGACGAAACCGCAGGCCTGACCCCCAGCGAACTGCGCGCCAACGCGCGGCGCCTGGCGCGCCAATGCGGCAAGCTGGGAATGATCGTGGTCGACTACCTGCAGCTCATGAGCGGCTCCAGCAGCTCGCAGGGCGAGAACCGTGCCACCGAGCTGGGCGAAATTTCGCGTGGCCTGAAGATGCTGGCCAAAGAACTGCAGTGCCCGGTGATTGCGCTCTCGCAACTCAACCGCAGCGTCGAGACGCGCACCGACAAGCGCCCCATGATGAGCGACCTGCGCGAGTCCGGCGCCATCGAGCAGGACGCCGACATCATCATGTTCATCTACCGCGACGACTACTACAACAAGGACAGCAAGGAGCCCAACGTCGCCGAGATCATCATTGGCAAGCAGCGCAATGGCCCCACCGGCACGGTCAAACTCTATTTTCAGAAAACGCAGACGCGCTTCGAGAGTCTGGCCATGGGGTCCAGCGACGATTTTTAGCAAAAATGGCCGCTAGCGCTTACTGGATAAGCGATAGTAGCTATCTATTGCGTAGCGGATCACGCCCTGCTCACTATAAAAAAAGAGCTGCCAGCGCATGCAGAACACGCGCTGGCAGCTCTTTTGTCTTGTGAATTGCCGCGTTACAGCACTTCGCTCGCAAAATCCGCCAGGCGCGAACGCTCGCCGCGCGCCAGCGTGATGTGCCCGCTGTGCGGCCAGCCCTTGAATCGGTCCACGGCGAAGGTCAGGCCAGAAGACCCCTCGGTGAGGTAAGGCGTGTCGATCTGCGCCAGATTGCCCATGCAGATGATCTTGGTGCCGGGGCCGGCGCGCGTGATCAGCGTCTTCATTTGCTTGGGCGTGAGGTTCTGCGCCTCGTCGATGATGACGAACTTGTTCATGAACGTGCGCCCGCGCATGAAGTTCATGCTCTTGATCTTGATGCGGCTGCGAATCAAATCGTTGGTGGCGGCGCGCCCCCATTCGCCGGCGTTGCCGCCGTCGCCCTTGGCCAAAAACTCCAGGTTGTCATCCAGCGCGCCCATCCAGGGGCCCATCTTTTCTTCCTCGGTGCCGGGCAGGAAGCCGATGTCCTCGCCCACGCTCACCGTCGCGCGGGTCATGATGATTTCGGTGTAGCGGCGGTCGTCGAGCACCTGCGTCAGGCCCGTGGCCAGGGCCATCAGCGTCTTGCCGGTGCCTGCCGTGCCGGCCAGGGTGACGAAATCGACCTCGGGGTCCATCAGCAGGTTGACGGCAAAGTTCTGCTCGCGGTTGCGCGTGGTCACGCCCCACACGGCGTTCTTGGCGTGGCCGTAGTCCTTGAGCGTCTTGAGGACCGCCGTCTTGTCGCGGATTTCGCTCACCCGCGCGTACAGGCTGGGCTCGCCCGGCGCCTCGAAGTAGACGAACTGGTTGATCATCAGCTGCGGGACGATGGGGCCGCTGATGCGGTAGAAGGTGTGCGGGCCGCTCTGCCAGCTCTCCACCGATTTGCCGTTGCGGTTCCAGAAATCGGGCGGCAGCGCCAGCATGCCGGAATACAGCAGGTCGCCGTCTTCCAGCGCCTTGTCGTTCTGGTAGTCCTCGGCGGGCAGGCCCAACGCGCGCGCCTTGACGCGCATGTTGATGTCCTTGGACACCAGCACCACCTCGCGCCCCGGATGGTGCTTGCGC
>JAGNYI010000088.1:3695-5440 GCA_017985015.1 Giesbergeria sp.
GTCGCCGTCTTCCAGCGCCTTGTCGTTCTGGTAGTCCTCGGCGGGCAGGCCCAACGCGCGCGCCTTGACGCGCATGTTGATGTCCTTGGACACCAGCACCACCTCGCGCCCCGGATGGTGCTTGCGCAGGCCCTCGACGACGCCCAGGATCTGGTTGTCCGCCTTGCCGGGCGGCAGGCTGGTGGGCAGTTCGAAGTCGAGCCCCGAGGTCTGAAAGAACAGGCAGCCACCGGCAGCGCGCTGGCCTGTCGAATCCAGGGCAATCCCCAGGGCGATGTCGGCGCCCGGTGTGGCCACCAGGGCGTCGAGCGAGCGGCTGACCTGGCGGCCATTGCGCGCCACTTCGGTCATGCCTTTCTTGTGGCCGTCGAGCTCTTCGAGCACGATCATCGGCAGATAGATATCGTGTTCCTCGAAGCGGAACAAGCTGGTCGGATCGTGCAACAGCACGTTGGTGTCCAGCACGAACAATTTCTTGGGACCGGTGCCGCGCTTTTTGCGTTCGCGTGCCGGGCGTGCGGCAGCGGAGGTCGCAGTGGGTGCGGGCGGAGCCGGAACCTCGGCTCGGGCGACGGCCTGGGGCGCGGCTGGCTGGGGCGCGGCCTGTGGGGGTGCAGGACGGCGTGCGCGCGCCTTTGCAGGCGCGGTCTCGGGCGCGGCGCTCGGCAGCAGTGCGACGGCGGGCGAAGCAGACGCCAGGGGTTCCGCCGTCTGGGCGCTGCTGCGCCGACTGCGCGGCGCAGCCTGGTGGTCAAAAGCGTCTTGATTGAGAAGGGCGGCGCGCCGGGTGGGGGCGGGGGGCAGGGGCATGGTGCAAATGGCCTCGGGCGAATCAGAAAAACAAAAAGCCGCCTGGAGGCCGAGGCGGCTTGATGAGCTAGTGTGCTGTCCCGTAAATAGTTGCCTGAAATGCAATCGATGGATTCGTGCTCAGGACAAGGCGCAAACCGCAGTCATAGCCGTTGCTATCACGAGGATTTGCAACGCGGTACTGGGCAGGAAGGCGCGATTTCATAGGCAATGTATTTGCGGGACAGCACGCTAGGTGGGCGTTGCGCGGTGCAGCGGCATCGGCCCATTATGCATGGCGCTTTGCCTGGCCTCAGGGCAGGGCCAGGACGCTGCTCAGGCGGCCTGCTTGAGCGTCTTGAGGGCCTTGACCGACTTGAGGACTTCTTCCACGTGGCCGGGGACCTTGAGGCCGCGCCACTCTTCTGCCAGCGTGCCATCGGCGCTGATCAAAAAGGTGCTGCGCTCAATGCCCTTGACCTTTTTGCCATACATGATTTTGTTTTTGACCACGCCAAACATATGGCACATTTTCTCTTCGGTGTCGGCGATCAGCTCGAATGGCAGCTCGAGTTTTTCCTTGAATTCGTCGTGCGACTTCATGTTGTCGCGCGAGACGCCGAAAACCGCTGCACCCGCCTTGACGAAATCCTTGTATTTGTCTCGAAACTGCATGGCCTCGGTGGTGCAGCCGGGCGTGTTGTCCTTGGGATAGAAGTACAGCACCATGACCTGACCGTTGTGCGAAGTGTTGCTTACTTTCACACCGCCGGTGGCATTGGCTTCGAATTCGGGGAGGGGTTTATTGACAACGATCGCCATATATCTTTAATCTCTCTCGGTGAGGTCGTTGAAGAACCGGGGCATGCATCTGTTCTTTTTGTCGTATAACCCCGGCAGCAACCCGTGATTTTACTCTGAAACCCTATTCCCTGGCACTTTGGGGCGGCTTGGCC
>JAGNYI010000089.1 GCA_017985015.1 Giesbergeria sp.
TGCGCGTGGCGCTGCGCTTTCTGCGCGAAGGGCGGATGCAGACCGTGCTCATCATCGTCGGCGTGGCCGCTGGTGTGGCGGTCATTGCCTACATTTCGGCACTCATCAGCGGCCTGCAAAACAGCACTTTGACAAAAACCCTGGGCGCGCAGGCGCACATCAGCGTGCGCGCGCCCGACGATGGGGTCACACCCGCTGCAGCGCCTTCGCCCGGCGCGAATGTGCTGACAGAAACCCAGCCACGCGCACAGCGCCCACGTTCGGTCGCCAACTGGCAGGCGCTGCTGCCGCTCTTGGAAAAGATGCCCAACGTGGCCGGCGTCTCGCCCATGGTCTCGGGCGCCGGGTTAGCGCTGCGCGGCGAGGCGGTGCTGTCTATTGCACTGATGGGCGTGGAGCTGGAGCGCTACGATCGCATGATCGGCTTGCGCTCCAAGGTAGTCAGCGGCAGCGCACGGCTGGAGCCGGGCGAGGCCATCGTCGGGCGCGAACTGGCGCAAGACCTGGGCGTGCGCGTGGGCGACCGGCTTACCGTGCAGACCACCACGTCGAGCGAGTCGCTGCGCGTGACGGCGCTGGTGGACTTGGGCGTGCGCGACTTGAACCGGCGCACCGTCATCGTGCCGCTGCGCGGCGCGCAAAATTTGCTGGCCTTACCCGGCGGCGCCACCGGGCTCGATTTGACGCTGACCGACGTGTGGGCGGCGCAGAACCTGGCCGATACGCTGCGCGCACAGTTTCCCTACAAGATCGAGAGCTGGCAGGAAAGCAACGCCCAACTTGTCTCGGCGCTCAACGCGCAATCGGTCAGCACCGGCATCATCCGCGGTGTGGTCCTCGCTGTGGTGGTGCTGGGCATTGCCAGCGTGCTGGTGGTCTCTGTCGTGCAGAAGCGCCGCGAAATCGGCATCCTGCGCGCCATGGGCGCCACGCGTGGTCAGGTGCTGCGGCTGTTTCTGGTGCAGGGTGCGGTGGTGGGTGCGGTGGGCTCGCTGCTCGGCTTGCTGCTGGCCGTGGCGCTGATCTGGGCCTTCACCCATTTCGTTCGCGGTTCGGACGGTCTGCCCTTGTTCAGCATTTCGCTGCCACCGGCCACCGCACTGCGCGTGGCCTTGGTTGCTACAGTGTGCGGCGTGCTTGCCGCCATTGCTCCCGCGCGCAGCGCCGCCCGGCTGGATCCGGCGCAGGCCATTCGCATCTGATTCATGGCCAGCGCTCCATCGTCCACCGGCGCATTGATCGTGCTCGAAGCCATCAAGAAGAGCTACAACATCGGCCAGCCCAGCGAGGCGGAGGTGCTGCATGGGCTGGATGTACGCGTCGTGCCGGGCGAATTCATTGCGCTCATGGGCCCGTCGGGCTCAGGCAAGAGCACGCTGTTGAATATTCTGGGTCTGCTGGAGCACGCCACGTCGGGCCGTTACTGGCTGCAGGGCGAAGCGGTGCAAGACTTGCAGGATGCCGAGCTGACGCGGCGTCGGCGCAGCACGCTGGGTTTCGTTTTTCAGTTCCACCATCTGCTGCCCGCGTTTACGGCGCTGGAGAACGTGACCCTTCCGGCACTGATGGGCGAGGGCCATGTCAGCACCGTCCAGCGCGAGCGCGCCCGCAGCCTCTTGGAAGCCGTGGGACTGACCACAGCCATGAACAAGCGCCCCGGCGAGCTCTCGGGCGGCATGCAGCAGCGCGTGGCGATTGCGCGGGCCCTGGTGCTGGAGCCTCCGCTCGTGCTGGCCGACGAACCCACGGGCAACCTCGATACGGCATCGTCCGCCGAGGTGTTTGCGCTGCTGCGCCGCATCCACGTCGAGCGCGGCACCAGCTTTGTCATCGTCACGCACGACCCGCGCCTGGCTGCGCGCTGTGATCGCTTGGTGGAACTGGTGGACGGGCGCATTGCGCGCGACGCAGCCATTGATCTGGGCGTGGAGCCCGTGCCCAGCGCGCTGCCGGCGTTGCAGCCGTGAGGGGGTGCAACGTCACACTATCAAAAAGTGATCAGCTAACGCTTACGGGGTAAGCGTTAGCGGCCTATTTGACTCAGAACTTCTGCGCTCCGCTCGCGCCCCTTACTGCCAGCCAAAGCGGCGGATGTAAAAGCGCTTGAGCGCCGTGGTCAGCGTGGCATAGCCTAGCAAGATGGCAACCAGCCAGCCAAAGAAGGGCAGTGGCAATGGTTGCAGCTTGAAATAGTCGGCCAGCGGCCCCATGGGCAGAAACACGCCCACGGCCATCACCAGCAGCGTCATGCCGATCAGCGGCCAGGCGGCGCGGCTCTGGAGGAAGGGCAGCTTGGGCGTGCGGATCATGTGCACGATCAAGGTCTGCGTCAGCAGGCCGACCACGAACCAGCCCGACTGGAACAGCGTCTGGTTCTCCAGCGTGTTGGCCTGGAACACCCACCACATCAGCGCGAAGGTGAGGATGTCGAACACCGAGCTGATGGGGCCGAAGAACACCATGAAGCGACCCAGATCTTGCGGGTTCCAGCGCAGCGGCAGGCGCACCAGCTCTGCATCGACGTTGTCGAACGGAATGGCGATCTGCGAGATGTCATACAGCAGGTTCTGCACCAGCAACTGCAGCGGCAGCATCGGGAGGAACGGCAAAAACGCACTGGCCACCAGCACCGAGAACACGTTGCCGAAGTTCGAGCTGGCGGTCATGCGAATGTATTTCAGCATGTTGCTGAAGGTCTTGCGCCCTTCGAGTACGCCTTCCTCCAGCACCATCAGGCTTTTTTCCAGCAGGATGATGTCGGCGGCCTCCTTGGCAATGTCGACGGCGCTGTCCACGCTGATGCCGATGTCGGCAGCGCGCAGCGCCGGCGCGTCGTTGATGCCGTCGCCCATGAAGCCGACGATGTGGCCGTTGGCGCGCAGCGCGCGCACGATGCGCTCCTTGTGCAGCGGCGTGAGCTTGGCAAACAGGTTGTGCTGCTCTACCAGCAGGCGCAGGCCAGGCTCGTCCAGGTCTTCGATCTGCGCGCCCAGCACCACGCTGTCGACGATCAAGCCCACATCGCGGCAGACTTTGGCGGCCACCAGGTCGTTGTCGCCAGTCAGCACCTTCACGGTCACCCCGTGTGCGGCCAGCGCCCGCAGGGCGGGGGCGGTGGATTCTTTCGGCGGATCGAGGAAGGCGATGTAGCCGGCCAGAACCATGTCGGACTCGTCGGCAATGCTGTACACGCTCTTGTGCGGCGGCACTTCCTTCATCGCCACGGCCACCACACGCAGGCCCTCGTGGTTGAGCGCACCGGTCACCTCCTGCACGCGCGCCAGCATGGCTGCGTCGAGTGGCTGCACCTGGCCATCGGCGTCCTGGATATGGGTGCAGATGGCCAGCATTTCCTCGACGGCGCCTTTGCAGATCAGCTCGTGGTGGTGCTCGCGCTCAGACACCACCACCGACATGCGCCGCCGCTGGAAGTCGAATGGAATCTCATCGACCTTGTGGTAATCCTGCGCCAGGCGCAACTCGGTCTGCAGCTCCACATGGTCGAGCACGGCGCGGTCCAGCAGGTTCTTCAGCCCGGTCTGGTAGTGGCTGTTGAGGAAGGCGAACCTGAGCACTTCTTCGGACGGCGTGCCAAACACATTGGTGTGGCGCTCCAGCACGATCTTGTCTTGCGTCAGCGTGCCGGTCTTGTCGGTGCACAGCACATCCATGGCGCCAAAGTTCTGGATCGCGTCGAGCCGCTTGACCACCACCTTCTTGCGCGACAGCAGCACGGCGCCCTTGGCCAGGGTGGAGGTGACGATCATCGGCAGCATCTCGGGCGTCAGACCCACTGCCACCGACAGCGCAAACAGAAAGGCTTCGCCCCAGTCGCCCTTGGTGTAACCGTTGATGACGAAGACGATGGGCACCATGACCAGTGCAAAGCGGATCAGTAGCCAGCTGACGCTGTTGACGCCCGCCTGGAAGGCAGTGGGCGTGCGATCGGTGGCGGTGACGCGCGTGGCAATGGTGCCGAAATACGTACCGTTGCCGGTGGCCAGCACCAGCGCTGTGGCCGCGCCCGAGACCACGTTGGTGCCCATGAACACCAGGTTGACGGCGTCCAGCACGCTCTCGGAATTGCCGGCTGCGGCAGCCGCATCGGCATGCTTCTCGATCGGCAGCGACTCGCCTGTCATGGCCGCCTGGCTGACGAACAGGTCCTTGGACACCAGTACGCGGCAGTCGGCCGGGATCATGTCGCCGGCCGACAGAATGATCAGGTCGCCTGGCACGAGCTGAGCGATGGGAAGCTCTTGCTGCACGCTGGCGCTGCCTGCTGCGTCAGCTTCGCTGCGGCGCAGCACCGTGGCGGTGTTGCTGACCAGTGCTTTGAGCCGCTCGGCCGCGCGGTGTGAGCGGCCCTCCCGCACAAAGCGCATCAGCGTCGACAACACGACCATGCTGCCGATCACGACGGTGGCTTTGGCGTCTTCCGTGAGCCACGAGATGACGGCCAGCGCCGTCAGCAGCAGGTTGAATGGGTTCTGGTAACAGTGCCACAGGTGCAGCCAGGCCGGCAGGGGCTTTTCATGCTCGACCTCATTGGGGCCGACGCGCACGCGGATCTCCACGGCCTCGGCCTCGGTCAGCCCACCCGCCTTGCTGCCGACGCGCGCCAGCAAGGCTGCGGTGCTGTCCTTGCTGGCCTGACGCAGTGCCTGCGTCATGGCTGGCGGTACAGCCACGGCGTGGCCGTGCGTATCAAGCGACTCCAGCATCAGGTGCCGCCGGAAATGCCGCAGCGTGTGCCGGCTGCGCAGGAAAAGGGCAAAGCGGGCTTTGAAGAATTGCAGGGCCATTTCGTTCTTCCAGGACACGGGAGCGTCGCAGTGGGGCGGATTCTCAGCCTTCTGGCACGGCGGCGAACACCGGCATGCAAAGCCTGGCCTGCGCAGGGCAGCAAAGCATCAGTGATTCAGCTGCGGCATCGCAAGGGCGCTGGCCAGCGCCGGGATGTCAAAAACCAGGGGCAGCAGTCGCAGGCTGGACCGCGCCCCGTGCGCGGGACTCAGTCGGCCAGAAACGCTGCCACGGTGGCACGCTGGAAATCACTGGATGAACTGGCACCGTCCACGCGGGGGGCTCCAAAAATCAGGGTGCGCGATTGTTGCACAGCAGCATTGCAAGTGAATTCACACAATGGCCTGTATGCAGGGCAGACGTCTACTGCAAAAACAGTAGCTGAAATCGCTTATCTAATAAGCGATAGAGCCCAATATTCATTGGTTTTTTTAAAGACTGCTGCCCATGCAAGAGCGGATATTTGCAGGATTATTTTTACGGTGGCTCCGTGAGAATGTATTGGTTCACGTTCTCAGGTGGGCAGGGCGCGTACGGGCGTGTGCTGGAACGGCGGTGCGGTGATGCAGACCAGCCCGTCAAGAAGGCTGTCGGCTGGCACTGCCATCGAG
>JAGNYI010000014.1:0-1255 GCA_017985015.1 Giesbergeria sp.
ACGTTGGCGCAGCGCAGTTGGTACTTCTTTTCCATCTGCTGGATGGCCAGCAGGATATCGGCCAGGCGCTTTCTCGGGATGGTCGAATCCATGCACATGTAGTCGGGGCTGATGCGGCCGCTGGCGGGAAAGGCGTTCTTGCGCCCGCTCCAGAAGCGCAGGCGCTCGGCCTCGTCCTTGCTGACCGAAATGGCGGTGGCGCCGGCGCCCGCCAGCACGGCGCGCATGCGGGCGATTTCTTCTTCCACCTCTTCGGGCGTGCCGTCGCTCTCGCACAGCAGGATGGCTTCGGCCGTCAGGTCGTAGCCGGCGTGGACGAAGTCTTCCACGGCGGCCGTCATGGGCTTGTCCATCATCTCCAGGCCCGCCGGAATGATGCCGGCGGCAATCACCGCGGCCACGGCGTCGCCCGCTTTGCGAATGTCGTCAAAGCTGGCCATGATGCAGCGCGCCAGCAGCGGTTTGGGGATGAGCCTGACCGTGACTTCCACCGCCACGGCCAGCATGCCTTCGCTGCCAATCACCGTGGCCAGCAGGTCGTAGCCGGGCGAATCGAGCGCGCCGCTGCCGAACTGGACGGGCTCGCCTTCCATGGTGAAGCCGCGCACCGCCAGCACGTTGTGCACCGTCAGCCCGTATTTCAGACAGTGCACGCCGCCCGAGTTCTCTGCCACGTTGCCGCCGATGGTGCAGGCAATCTGGCTGCTCGGGTCGGGCGCGTAGTACAGGCCAAAGGGTGCCGCCGCCTCGCTGATGGCCAGGTTGCGCACACCGCACTGCACGCGCGCGGTGCGCGCGCGTGGGTTCAGGTCGAGGATGCGGTTGAAGCGCGCCAGCGACAGCGTGACACCCAGCGCGTGCGGCATGGCGCCGCCCGAGAGCCCGGTGCCGGCACCGCGCGCCACCACGGGCACGCTCAATCGGTGGCAGGTGCGCAGCACGGCCTGCACTTCGTCTTCGGTCTCGGGCAGGCAGACCACCAGTGGGCGCTGGCGGTAGGCGGTGAGGCCGTCGCACTCGTAGGGCGTGGTGTCCTCCTGGTTCCACAGCAGGCTGTGAGCTGGTAGCACGCTGGCCAACGCGGCCACCACTTCGCGTTGGCGCGCGGCGCGGTCGGGTTCGGTCGTGGGCTTGGGCGCAGCGAAAACAGGGGTGGGTGTGGGCGACTGGGCGACGGCGGTGTTCATGGCAGCACTGTAGCCAAGCGCGCGCGCTCCGGTGTGAGCTTTCTTTCAGCGGCGCGTGAATTGCGCTG
>JAGNYI010000014.1:1355-73288 GCA_017985015.1 Giesbergeria sp.
GGCTTGGGCGCAGCGAAAACAGGGGTGGGTGTGGGCGACTGGGCGACGGCGGTGTTCATGGCAGCACTGTAGCCAAGCGCGCGCGCTCCGGTGTGAGCTTTCTTTCAGCGGCGCGTGAATTGCGCTGCGCAGAGTGAATGAGCGCTATTGAAAAAGTAGCTTCCAGAGCTTACTGGATAAGCGCTAGAGGCCAATTTTGCTTGGATGAGTGCCCACATAGACGACTCCTTTGGTTGCCGTGGGCCCGTCAAACTGGCGCGGCCCAGGCCAGCGGCGAAGCCGCTCAGGGAGATGTACTTGCCACTACACCATGCTCTTGTGCAACCAGTCGGCAAAGGCGGCGCATTCCCAGCGGTCCATGGCTCCGGTGCGCCAGCACAGGTAGTGGGCGTGCGGGCTGGGGGCGTCCAGGTCGAACAGGCGCACCAGCGTGCCGTTTTCTATCCAGGGCGCGCCAAGTTTGAGCCGCACGAGCGCCACGCCCATGCCGGCGGCGGCGGCGTCGCACATCAGGCCGACGTCGTTGAACTGCGAGCCGTCGCGCGGCTCCTGCCAGGGCAGGCCCGCAGCGGCAAACCAGCTGCGCCAGGGCTCCAGCGGGCTGCGCAGCAGGGTGGCCGGGTCGAGCTCGTCTGGGCGCTCAAACGGGCCGAATTCGCGCAGCCATGCGGGCGAGGCCAGCGGAGTCACCACGTCGCGCGCAATTTCGCTGTACTCCACATCGGCGTAATGGCCGGTGCCAAAGCGCACCACCAGGTCGGCGTCTTCGGCCACCACGTCCATCAGCGGAATCGAGATTTGCAGCGCCAGGTCGATCTCGGGGTAGGCCTCGCGGAAATGGCGCAGCCGCGGGATCAGCATCACCCTGGCAAAAGTGGGTGTGACGGCGAGCTTGAGGCGGCGCTTGCCGGGCGCACTGGCCAAGCCGGGAAAACGCTGCAGCGCGCCCAGGCCCTCGCGCACGTTGGCGAGGTAGGCGATACCGTCGGTGGTGAGGGAGAAATCGGCCCGGCCGAACAGCCGCGTGCCAATGATCTGCTCCAGCTGCTTGACGCGGTGGCTCACAGCGCTGGGCGTCACGCAGAGTTCCTCCGCTGTCAGCGTCACGCTGCGCAGGCGCGCCAGGGCTTCAAAAGTGAGCAGACACTGGATGGGCGGGATGCGGCGCAGAGGCCCAGAAACTTCGGCAGGCGAGTTCATGCTGTGGCATCCTGTGCGTGGAAATCAGCGAAACACCACGGTTTTGTGGCCGTTTTGCAGCACGCGGTGCTCGCTGTGCCACTTCACAGCGCGCGCCAGCACCTGGCTTTCGGTGTCGCGCCCACGGGCTGTCAGGTCTTCGACGGTATCGGTGTGGTCGGCACGTGTAACATCTTGTTCGATAATCGGGCCTTCGTCGAGGTCGGCGGTCACGTAGTGCGCGGTGGCGCCAATCAGTTTGACGCCGCGCTCGTGCGCTTGGTAGTAAGGCTTGGCGCCCTTGAAGCTGGGCAAAAAGCTGTGGTGGATGTTGATGGCGCGCCCGGCGAGCCGCTTGCACAGGTCGTTGGACAGCACCTGCATGTAGCGCGCCAGCACCACCAGTTCGGCGCCTTCCTGCTCGATGATCTCCAGTTGGCGCGCTTCGGCATGGGCCTTGGTGGCCGCGGTGACAGGAATATGGTGAAACGGTATGTTGTAGCCGGCGGCCAGTTGGTAGAAGTCGCGGTGGTTGCTGATGATGGCGCGGATGTCGATGGGCAGCAGGCCCGATTTCCAGCGGAACAACAAGTCGTTGAGGCAATGGCCTTCGCGGCTGACCAGCAGCACGGTGGGCATGGGCAGATGCGTGGCATGTAGCCCCCAATGCATCTGGAAGGGCTGGGCAAACTGTTCGAGCTGGGTGCTCAGCGCGGCGTGGTCGTGCTCGGTGCAGGCAAACTGCACGCGCATGAAAAACAGGCCGGTGGCCGGGTCGTTGAATTGGGCGGCTTCTTCGATGTTGCCGCTGCGTTCGAGCAAAAAACCCGAGACGGCGTGCACCAGACCGAGGCGGTCCGGGCAGGACAGTGTGAGAACGTAGGCGTGGGTCATAGCTGAGAATTGTCGCAGCAGGGCCGCAGGCTGTAGGAAGGAATATGGACACAGCGCAAAGGGTTCGGCGACACCGGGGTCTGACTCCGGGGACTGCGGCGGCCCTCTATCTCGCGTTGGGGATGGCCTGGGTGCTTGTGGGCGATTGGCTGCTGGCAGCGTGGGTCACCGATGCCGGTCTGCAGGCGCAACTCCAGCTTTGGAAGGGCTGGGCCTATGTCGCGCTGACTGCGGTGCTGGCAGGTTGGCTGGTGCACTGCTTGCGCGCCGCCGAGCGCAAGCGCCGGCTGCGCGAGAACGAATTCTCCCAGGTGGTGCGCCACGCAAGCGCGGGTATTGCGCGCGTGCAGATCGACGGCCAGGTGCTGTGGGCCAACCCGCGGCTGCTCGATATGCTGAATGTGGACGAAAGCGACCTGCCCCACCTCAATTGGCGCAGCTTTGTGCAATCGCCCAACTCTGCCGAGGTTGCTCAGCAGCTCAAGCGCCTGCTGGCGGGCGACATCGACCATTACGTGGGTGAGCGCCAGTGCCTGCGGGCGGGCGGCCTGGAGCCGCTGCCGGTGCTGTGCACTGTCACGGTCGTTCGGGATGGGCAAGATACATCCGGCGATTCGCTGATATGTGCGCTGCAGGATTTGAGCGAGACGGTGCAGGCGCGCGCCGCACTAGAACGCAGCGACGCCCGGCTGCGGCTGGCACTCGACGCCAATGCCAGCGGCGTATGGGATTGGGATGTGCGCGCGCAGGCCTTCAGCTTTTCGCCTGGTATCGCACGCATGCTGGCTTACCAGGGCAAGGATCTGGCGAGCGAACCGAATCTGATGGACCGCATCGTGCCAGCGGACCGCGACCGGGTACGGGCGGCAGCACACAGCACGCTCGAAGCAGGGGAGGTACTGGTCGAGACTTTCGCCATGGAGTGCTTTGACGGTCAGTTGCGCTGGTTTCAGGCGCGCGGGCATATGTTCGCCGGGGCGGATGGCGAGCCGGAGCGGGTCATTGGGCTGCTGACCGACATGAGTGGCGCACGATTTTCCGAGGAACGCCAGCGCCTCGCCATGGCGGTGGTGGACAACGCGGCCCAGGGCGTGGTGGTCACCGATACGCTGGGCACCATCAATTCTGCCAACGCGGCGGCGCTGCGCATCCTGGGGTACACCGAAGCCGAGGTGCTGGGCCGCAACCCGCGCATGTTCCAGTCGGGCCGCCACGACCGCCAGTTCTACGGTGCCATGTGGGCGCAATTGCGGCGCACCGGCCACTGGACGGGCGAACTGTGGAACAAGCGCAAGAGTGGCGAAGTCTTTCCCGAGCAGGCCGCCATCAGCGCAGTGCGGGATGCGGGCGGCATGGTCACCCACTTCATCTGCATGTTCACCGACCTGTCCCAGAGCAAAGCGCGCGAGCAGCAGATCGAGTTTCTGGCCGGCCACGATCCGCTCACCGGCCTGGCCAACCGCGACTCCTTTGTCGTGCAGCTTGAAGCCATCCGCGAGCAGGCAATGGCCAGCGGAGAGCGCTTTGCTGTGCTGCAGCTCAACCTGGATCGTTTCAAGGAGGTCAACGACAGCTATGGCCATGCCGTGGGGGATGCCGTGCTGTGCCACATCGCGGGCCAGGTTGAGCAGGCGCTTCGACCAGGGGATTTGATCGCCCGCCTGGCGGGCGACGAGATTGCGGTCCTGGCGCGCAATCTGCGTCATGCAGATGGCGCTGCTGCGGTTGCGCGCAATCTGATGGAGGCGGTCGGCAAGCCTTGGCGTGCACCGGAAGGCTTTGAGGTGGTGGCGGGGGCCAGCGTTGGCATTTGCATGTTTCCTGAACAGATGGAATCTGCCGAAGCCTTGATGCAGGGCGCGCACTCTGCCGTGTATGGTGCCAAGGCGCTCGGACGCGGCGCCTGGTGCTTCTACGAAGTAGGCATGACACAGGCCGCGCGCGACCGCCTGGCGGTGGAAGCGGGCCTGCGCCGCGCGCTGGCGCAGGGCGAACTGCTCTTGTACTACCAGCCCCAGTGCGACGTGGCAAGCGGACGCATCATTGGCGCAGAGGCCTTGCTGCGCTGGCAAGACCCGCAGGAAGGCTTGATTTCGCCAGCGCGCTTCATCCCGGTCGCCGAGACCTCGGGTTTGATCGCACCCATCGGCCAGTGGGTGCTGCAGGAGGCCTGCCTTCAGGCACAGCGTTGGCGTGCTGCGGGCCTGGGGTCCATGACCATGGCCGTCAACGTTTCGCCGCGGCAGTTTGCGCTCAGCGATCTGGTGGCTGTGGTGGGCGACGCGCTGGCCCAGAGCGGGTTTCCGGCGACCTGCCTGGAGCTGGAAATTACCGAGAGCGCACTGGCCGAGCGGCCGGAGCAGGCGTTGGCCTTGCTGAACCAGCTCGGTGACCTGGGGCTGCGGCTGGCTGTGGACGACTTCGGCACCGGCTACTCGTCGCTGGCGCACATCAAGCGCTTTCCCATCGATGTGCTCAAGATCGATCAGAGCTTTGTCCGCGAGATCCCTGAAAGCGGGGACGATATGGCGATCAGCTCGGCCATCATCGCCATGGGACACAGCCTGGGGCTGTCAGTGCTGGCCGAAGGGGTAGAAACGCAGGCGCAGCTTGATTTTTTGCGGGGACGTGGATGCGACAGCTACCAGGGCTATTTGCGCAGCCGCCCGGTGCCGCCCGACGCTTTCGAAGTGCTGCTGCGCGATCAGCTCGCGGGTTGATCAGCGTCCCGACAACTTGCGCAGCGGCGCGCACGCGTCCTGCGGCGGAAGTTCTGCGGTGACAGGAGTCAAGTCTGCTTCACTTTCAATAGCTGTTTTCGCTTGTCCTGCTTGCGCTAGAGCCACTTTTACCTCTAAATTTTTCGGCAAATATACCGGCACGCCACGGCTGCGCAACACGTGGCCGCCGCCGGCAATCAACAGCACCGTCTGGCCCCGCCCGCGCGGTGCTGCAGCCAGCGTGCGCGCCATACTCTGGTCACGCGCCATCTGGATGCGCACCATGCCAGGCAGTTGCGCCTCGGGCAGCAAATCGCAATGGCCTTCGCGCACGGCGCTGCGCTGGTCGGCGAGAGCAGCGGCTGGCAGCAACTGGTCGAGCGCGGTGTTGCTCATGGCGCTCGCCATGCTTGCGCGGGGCAGGTTGCCGCCAAAAACCGGCACGCCGGCGCGCACCGCCGCCATCACAGCTCCCGCATAGTGCTCCCAGGGCCACCATTGCTCATCCCAGCCCAGCGCTGCGCGCACAGTGGACTCGTCAGCGCTGGGTGGCAGCGCCTGTGTGCTGTGGCCGGCCTCGGCCATTTCCAGCACCAGGGCCGAGAGCCTGCCCTGGGCCACCAGCCACTGCACGGCCGCCGCTTGCATCGCCTGGTGCGCTGGCGCATCGTGCTGCTCGCCCAGCAAAATGACATCGGCCGGCAGCAATGGCCGCAGGCTTTCGGGCCAGCCAGCGGGCAGGCGGGCCGGTGCCGCACAGCCGAGCAGCAGCGCCAGCGCAGCCGTGCTCATGGGGCGCAGCCAGCGAACCGGCATGGGGGGAAAGGGAGTCTTCATGCGCTGCATGCTACTGGTGGAGCGCTGCGCGCACTGTGCCCGGGGTCACATGGTGCTCCCTTACACTGCCCGGCATGCGGACACGCACCACGCTCACCACCAAGCTCTTGACCATGGGAATGGTGTTTTTGCTGGTCACGCTCAGCTCCATCAGCCTGACACTCTGGGTCACCTGGAAGCTCGAAGGCGGTGCTGCGGCCGTGAACGAGGCCGGCCGCTTGCGCATGCGCACCATGCGCATGGCGCTGGCGGTGGAGAGCGGCGCGCGCGACAAGCTCTTGGCGAATGCGGAAATGATTGAAGGCAGCCTGGAGCTGCTGCGCAATGGCGACCCCGACCATCCGCTCTTTGTCCCCTGGAGCGACGACACCCGCGCGCGTTTTGAAGACGTGCGCAGCCAGTGGACCACGGTGCGCGATGAGTGGCTGGCGCGAGAGGCGCCGCCCGTGCCGGTGTTGGTGGCGCGCGCCGACGCGATGGCCGAGGTGATGAACAGCTTCGTGGACGCCATCGAGGTGCAGATTGCGCGCTGGACTGCGGCACTGCATGTGCTGCAACTTTTCATGATGGGCTTAACTCTTCTCGTTGCGTTTGGTGCAGTGGTCATGACCGGCTTGGTGGTCATCAACCCGGTGGCGCGCCTGCAGGAGGCGCTTTTGCAGATACGCAAGGGCGTGCTTGGCACGCGCCTGCCGGTCGAATCCGACGACGAATTCGGCCAGCTCAATGAGGGCTTCAACGGCATGGCGCAGGCGCTGCAGGCCTCGCACGACGACCTTGCACTCAAAGTGCGCGAGAAAACGGCCAGCATTGAGGACAAGAACCAGCGCCTGTCCGCGCTCTACGAAGTCAGCGCGTTGGCCGCCCAGGCCGCCAATCTGAAGGTGCTGACGCAAGGCTTTGTGCAGCAGGTGCGGCGCGTCTCGGGTGCCGACGCCGCCGTGGTGCGCTGGTCGAACGAGGGCAACGAGCACTACGTCATCCTGGCCTCCGACGGCCTTCCGCGTGCCATGGCCGAGCAGGAGCAGTGCCTGCGCGCCGGCAGTTGCTTTTGCGGCCAAACCCAAGGTCTTCCGGACGCGCGCGTCATTCCTATCAGCATTGCGACGCCGATGGTTCTGCCGCACTGCCACGAGGCTGGCTACGAGACCCTGGTGGTCCTGCCCGTGATGGTGCACCAGCGCGTGCTGGGTGAGCTCAACTTGTTTTTTCGATCCAGCCTTGAGCTGTCGCCCGACATGCGCGAACTGCTTGAAGCCATGGTGCGCCACCTGGCCAGCAGCATGGAGGGGCTGCGCGCGGCGGCGCTGGAGCGTGAGGGCGCCGTAGCCGAAGAGCGCGGCATGCTGGCGCGCGAGCTGCACGACTCGATTGCGCAGTCGCTCGCGTTCCTCAAGATTCAGACGCAGCTGCTGCGTGACGCGGTAAAAAAGGGCAACGAGGCCGCGCGCGACCGCAGCATGGCCGAACTCGATGTCGGCGTGCGCGAATGCTACGCCGACGTGCGCGAGTTGCTGGTGCACTTTCGCACCCGCGCCAGCGCGGAGGACATCGAAGAGGCGCTGCGCACCACGCTCTCCAAGTTTGGCCACCAGACCGGCATCAACGCACAGCTCAGCATGGAAGGGCACGGCCTGCCCCTGGACGCCGACGTGCAGATTCAGGTGCTCCACATGGTGCAGGAGGCGCTCTCCAACGTGCGCAAGCATGCCCGCGCCACGCGTGTGAACGTGCGCGTGCAGCGCCATCCCGAGTGGCGCTTTGAGGTGCAAGACAACGGCATTGGCTTTGATGCAGGACGCAGCTTGGCGCCCGACTCTTTGCACGTCGGCCTGCGCATCCTGCGCGAGCGCGCCGAAGGCATCAGCGCGCGGGTCGAGGTGCAGTCCGCGCCCGGCGCGGGCACCACGGTGTGCATCGAGCTGCCACACAACGCCTCCGCGACGTCGGGCACCGCACAGCCGGCCGAATTGCCTGCGCCGCAACTGCCTTCGTGGAGTTCGATATGAGCCCAGCCAGCGCCATTACCGTTTTTGTGGTCGACGATCACAACTTGTTCCGTCGGGGGCTGGTGGCCCTGCTGTCCCAGGACGAAGGCCTGCGTGTGGTGGGCGAGGCGGGCGACGCGGCGGAGGCACTGCGCCTGGTGCCGGTTCTGCAGCCCCAGGTCATCTTGCTGGACAACCATCTACCTGGCGTGCTTGGCGTGGACGCGGTACGCGGCTTGCGCGCTGCGTCGCCGGCAAGCCACGTGCTGATGCTCACCGTCAGCGAGGATGCGCAAGACCTGGCAGCTGCCTTGCGCAATGGCGCCCACGGCTACTTGCTGAAAACCATCGACGGCGATTTGCTGGCCGAGGCCATTCGCCGCGCGGCCGCTGGTGAGCCGGTGGTGAGCCCAGAGCTGATGGGCAAGTTGGTGGCGGCGTTTCAATCGCAAGGCGGGCCGCTGCCCATCATGCCGATGGAAACCGCTGCGCCAGCGCATTCCACCAGCGCTCCGGCGGTGGCACCGTCCCTCTCGCCGCGCGAAGAAGAGGTGCTGCGAGAGATTGCGCTGGGCGCGAGCAACAAGGAAATCGCCCGCACGCTGGACATCGCTGAGACCACGGTGAAGATTCACGTGCAACACATCCTGCGCAAGCTGGGCCTGAGTTCCCGCGTGCAAGCGGCGGTCTACGCCGCCAATCCCAGAAATTAGTTTTCCCCGAGTAGTTCTTTGGAACTACTTCTCCGGGTAAACCCTCGTTCTTTTTTTCCGCGCCTCCCCTCCGCTTGAAGGATAGTCAGGTGCACCGCCGTGGGGGACCATCGCTTCACTCATAAAAAGAGAGGAAAAGCGCAAATGGCTACCGCCCCACTCACTACAGGCAATGGTCCCGAAAAGGGCCGAGAAGCCTGGTCCGTGCTCATCGTGAGCACCCTGGCATTCACGGTCTGCTTCATGGTGTGGATGATGTTTGCCGTCATTGGCATCCCGCTCAAGAAGACCCTGGGGCTCAACGCCACCGAATTCGGCCTGCTCACCGCCATGCCCGTGCTCTCGGGCTCGCTCATCCGCGTGCCGCTGGGCATCTGGACCGACAAGTACGGTGGCCGCATTGTCATGGCGGCGTTGCTGGCCATCACTGTGCCCGCCATTTGGCTCATGGCTTACGCCACGGCGTACTGGCACTTTCTGGTCATCGGTTTGGTGTTGGGCCTGGCCGGCGGCTCGTTCTCGGTGGGCACGCCCTATGTGGCGCGCTGGTTCCCCAAGAACCGCCAGGGCATGGCCATGGGCGTGTTTGGCGCCGGCAACTCGGGCGCGGCGGTGAACAAGTTCGTCGCGCCAGCATTGGTGGTGGCCTTTGGCTGGACCATGGTGCCCAAGGTGTACGCCGTGATCATGCTGGTCACACTCATCATCTTCTGGTTCGGCAGCTCCAGCGACCCGCGCCATCTGGTGTCATCGAACGTGAAGTTCATGGACCAGCTCAAGGCGCTCAAGGACCCGCGTGTGCTCAAGTACTGCCAGTACTACAGCATCGTGTTCGGCGGCTACGTGGCGCTTTCCTTGTGGATGGTTCAGTACTACGTGGGCGAATATGGCCTGGACATCCGCATTGCGGCCTTGCTCGCAGCCTGCTTTTCGCTGCCCGGCGGCGTGCTGCGCGCCATTGGCGGCTGGTTGAGCGACAAGTACGGCGCGCACAGCGTCACCTGGTGGGTCATGTGGGTGAGCTGGATCTGCCTGTTCCTGCTGAGCTACCCGCAGACCGAATTCACCATCCAGACCATCAACGGTGTGCAGACCTGGCACCTGGGCCTGAACGTGTATGCCTTCACCGGCCTCATGTTTGCGCTTGGCATTGCGTTCGCCTTCGGCAAGGCCAGCGTCTTCAAGTACGTCAGCAACGACTACCCCGAGAACATCGGCACCATCAGCGGCATTGTCGGCCTGGCCGGCGGCCTGGGCGGCTTCGTCTTGCCCATCCTGTTCGGCGCTCTGGTGGACATCACCGGCATCCGCTCCAGCGCCTTCATGCTGATGTACGCCGTGGTCTGGGTGTCGCTCATCTGGATGTACTGGACCGAAGTGCGCAAGGCCAGCCCGATGGGCGACCCGAGCGAATCCCTTTCCCTCCAAAACTGAGCCACAGCGGCCAGACCCCTCATCATGAACAACAAAACCACCAGCGGCGCCGATATTGTCGATTGGCGCCCCGAGGACGAACAGTTCTGGGAATCCACAGGCAAGAAAATTGCCTACCGCAACCTCTGGATCTCCATTCCGGCCCTGCTCTGCGGCTTCGCCGTCTGGGGCATGTGGGGCATCATCACGGTGCAAATGATGAACCTGGGCTATCCCTTTAGCCAGGCCGAGTTGTTTACCTTGACTGCGATTGCCGGGTTGGCGGGTGCCACCATGCGCATCCCGGCCTCGTTCCTGATCCGGCTCTCGGGCGGGCGCAACACCATTTTCCTCACCACAGCCATGCTGCTGGCGCCTGCCATTGGCACCGGCGTCGTGTTGCAGCACCCGGAGTGGCCGCTGTGGTCGTTCCAGCTGATGGCTTTGTGGTGTGGCGTGGGGGGCGGCAATTTTGCTTCGTCCATGTCCAATATCTCCACCTTCTTTCCCAAGCGCCTGCAAGGGACTGGCTTGGGCCTGAATGCGGGCCTGGGCAACTTCGGTGTGACCACGATGCAGATTGTGATCCCGCTGGTGATGACCGTGCCCTTGCTGGGCTCGCTCGGGGGTGAGTCGATGACGCTGCAAAAGGAAAGCGGCTGGATCTTCGGCGCTATCGCGCCGGGCACGGCCACCTGGATTCAGAACGCCGGTTTTGCGTGGGTGTTGTCGCTGGTGCCACTGTCAGTCCTGTGCTGGTTTGGCATGAACAACCTCAAGACGGTTTCGCCCAATACCGGTGGCCCGATTGCTGCGTTCCTGAAGATCATCTGGCTCTACACCCTGTCGTTCATCCCGGCGGGTGTTGGCCTGTATCTCTACTTGCCTGCCCCCAGTGGCCTGGGTATGCTGAACATGTGGCTGGCCATGCCGCTGATCATTGTGAGTACGCTCATGGTGATGAAGCTCACCGCCTTTGGCGCGATGAAGGAAAACGTGGCCAAGCAATTCGCGATCTTTAGCAACAAACATACTTGGTCGCTTACCATCCTGTACATCGTCACTTTCGGTTCCTTCATTGGCTTTTCGATGGCGCTGCCCTTGTCGATGAAAGTTATCTTTGGTGTCAGCCATGTGCCCGACGCCAACGGTATCTTGCAACACACACTGGTCAACCCCAACGGGCCGCCTGTGCTGGCCTACGCCTGGATCGGCCCTTTTGTGGGGGCTGCGATTCGCCCCGTTGGCGGTTGGATTTCTGACAAGCTCGGTGGTTCCATCGTCACCCAGTGGGTGTGCGCGGCCATGGTGGTTGCTGGCGTGGCGGTGGGTTATGTGATGCAGCTCGCCTACCAATCGGCTACGCCGGAAGACTACTTCTTCATCTTTCTCGCCTTGTTCATCGTGCTGTTCGCCGCCAGCGGCATTGGCAACGGTTCCACCTTCCGCACCATCGGTGTCATCTTCGACCGCCAACAGGCCGGCCCTGTTCTGGGCTGGACCTCGGCGGTCGCCGCCTACGGCGCCTTCATCGCGCCGGTGGTGATTGGTCAGCAGATCAAGCATGGCACGCCGCAGATGGCGATGTACGGGTTTGCCGTGTTTTACGCCTTGTGCCTCTTGCTGAACTGGTGGTTCTATCTGCGCAAGACCGCCGAAATCAAGAACCCCTGAGCCTGCCCCTTTCCCTGCTTCTTGGAGAAAACCTATGAGCCATTTTCTTGACCGTTTGACCTACTTTTCGCAGCCGCGGGAAGAATTTTCCAATGGCCACGGCCAGACCAATGGCGAAGATCGCACCTGGGAAGACGCCTACCGCGACCGCTGGGCGCACGACAAGATCGTGCGCTCCACGCACGGCGTCAACTGCACGGGTTCGTGCTCGTGGAAGGTGTACGTCAAGGGCGGCATCGTCACCTGGGAAACCCAGCAGACCGACTACCCGCGAACGCGCCCGGACCTGCCCAACCACGAGCCCCGCGGCTGCGCGCGTGGCGCGAGCTACAGCTGGTACCTGTATTCGGCCAACCGCGTGAAATACCCGATGGTGCGCGGGCGGCTGCTCAAGCACTGGCGCGCCGCCATGGCTGTGGCCAAAGGCCCGGTGGAAGCCTGGACGGCCATCGTTGAGAACGAGTCCGCACGGCGCGAGTGGCAGAAGCAACGCGGTCTGGGCGGGTTCGTCCGCAGCACCTGGGACGAAGTCAACCAGATGATTGCGGCGGCCAACGTCTACACCATCAAGAAGCACGGCCCGGACCGCATCATCGGTTTCTCGCCGATTCCGGCGATGAGCATGATCAGCTATGCCGCCGGCAGCCGGTATCTGAGCCTGATCGGCGGCGTATGCATGAGCTTTTATGACTGGTACTGCGACCTTCCGCCCAGCAGCCCGCAGGTTTGGGGCGAGCAGACCGACGTGCCCGAGTCGGCCGACTGGTACAACTCCACTTTCATCATGGCCTGGGGCTCCAACGTGCCGCAGACGCGCACGCCGGATGCCCACTTCCTGACCGAGGTGCGCTACAAGGGCGCGAAGGTGGTGTCCGTCACGCCCGATTACTCCGAAGTCGCCAAGCTCGGCGATCTCTGGATGCACCCCAAGCAGGGAACGGACGCGGCCGTGGCGATGGCCATGGGTCACGTCATGCTCAAAGAGTTCTACTTTGACAAGCGCTCGACGTACTTTGACGACTACGCGCGTCGCTACACCGACCTGCCGCTCCTGGTGGTACTTAAGGAAACCAAGCTGCCCGACGGGCGCACGGCCATGGTGCCGGACCGCTATGTGCGCGCCAGCGACTTCCCCGGCCATCTGGAGCAAACCAACAACCCCGACTGGAAAACCGTTGCCTATGGCCTAGACGGCGAAGTGGCCTTGCCCAACGGCTCCATCGGTTTTCGCTGGGGGGGCGACGACCGGCCTGACCTGGGAAAATGGAATCTCGAAGACAAGGACGCCCGCACCGCAAACGACGTCAAGCTCAAGCTCTCGGTCGTCGAAGACGGCGAGCAGGCGCATGAAATTACCGACGTCGCCTTCCCCTATTTCGGCGGCGTGGAGAACCCCAACTTCACGGGCAACGTGCAGGCGGGCGGCGACATCATGGTGCGCCGCGTGCCGGTCACGCGCCTGTCGCTGGATGGCGAAGGTGTCTCTGGCGAGGTCTTGGTGGCCACAGTATTTGACCTGCTGGCCGGCAACTACGGCGTGAACCGTGGCTTTGCGGGCGAAGGCGTGGATGGCGGCTACGACGCCAATGAGCCCTACACCCCTGCCTGGCAAGAACCCATCACAGGCGTGCCGCGCGAGCAAATCATCACCATTGCGCGCCAGTTCGCCGACAACGCGGACAAGACGCACGGCAAGTCCATGGTCATCATCGGTGCGGCCATGAACCATTGGTACCACTGCGACATGAACTACCGCGGCATCATCAACATGCTGATGCTCTGCGGCTGTATCGGACAGAGCGGAGGAGGCTGGGCGCACTACGTGGGTCAGGAAAAACTGCGCCCGCAAACCGGTTGGACGGCGCTCGCGTTTGCGCTGGACTGGATTCGCCCGCCGCGCCAGATGAACAGCACCAGCTTCTTCTACGCGCACAGCGACCAGTGGCGCTACGAAAAATTGGCAGTAAACGAAATCCTCTCGCCCCTGGCCGACAAGTCCCGCCACAGCGGATCGATGATCGACTACAACGTGCGCGCCGAGCGCATGGGCTGGCTGCCGACTGCGCCGGCGCTGGAGACGAACTCGCTGCAGGTCTTCAAGGACGCGCAGGCCTGCGGCATGGACGCCAAAGATTACGTCGCCAAATCGCTGAAAGACGGCTCGCTCAAGATGAGCTGTGAAGACCCGGACAACCCGGTCAACTGGCCGCGCAACATGTTCGTCTGGCGCTCCAACATCATCGGCTCCTCGGGCAAGGGCCACGAATACTTCCTCAAGCACCTGCTGGGCACCGACCACGGTGTGCAGGGCAAGGACCTGGGAGTGGGCGATGCCAAGCCCGAGGAAGTGCGCTGGCACACCCAGGCGCCAGAGGGCAAGCTGGATCTCTTGGTGACGCTCGACTTCCGCATGAGCACGACCTGTCTGTATTCCGACATCGTCCTGCCTACAGCCACCTGGTACGAGAAGAACGACCTCAACACCAGCGACATGCACCCCTTCATCCACCCGCTGTCCACGGCCGTGGACCCGGCCTGGGAAGCGCGCAGCGACTGGGAGATCTACAAGGGTTTTGCCAAGGCGGTGAGCGAGGTGAGCGTCGGTCACCTGGGTGTAGAAAAGGAAGTGGTGCTCACCCCCATCATGCATGACACGGCCGGAGAAATGGCCCAGCCGTTTGGTGTGCGCGACTGGAAGAAGGGCGAGGTTGAGCTGATTCCCGGCAAGACGGCGCAGCAGGTCACCGTGGTCGAACGCGACTACCCCAACCTCTACAAACGCTTCACGGCCCTCGGGCCACTGATGGACAAGGCTGGCAACGGTGGCAAGGGTATCGGCTGGAATACGCAGACCGAAGTGGGTCAGCTCGGCGACCTCAACGGCCGGGTGCGCGAAGAAGGCGTGACCCAGGGCATGCCGCGCATCGTGACCGATATCGACGCCACCGAAGTCGTGATGATGTTGGCGCCGGAGACCAATGGCCACGTGGCGTGCAAGGCCTGGGAAGCCCTGGGCAAGCAGACCGGACGCGACCACGTGCACTTGGCGCTGCACCGCGAAGACGAAAAAATCCGCTTCCGCGATATCCAGGCGCAGCCGCGCAAGATCATCAGCTCGCCGACCTGGTCGGGGCTGGAGAGTGAAAAGGTCAGCTACAACGCTGGCTACACCAACGTGCACGAGCTGATTCCATGGCGCACCCTGACCGGCCGTCAGCAGTTCTACATGGATCACCCGTGGATGCGCGACTTCGGCGAGGGCTTCATGAGCTACCGGCCGCCAGTCAACCTGAAGGCGCTGCACGAGGTGCAGGGCTTGAAGTCGAACGGCAATCCTGAAATTGCTTTGAACTTCATTACGCCGCACCAGAAGTGGGGCATCCATTCGACCTATACCGACAACCTGATCATGCTCACCCTCAGCCGGGGCGGGCCCATCATCTGGCTGTCGGAAGAGGACGCTGCGCGCGGCGGCATCGTGGACAACGACTGGGTGGAGCTGTTCAATTCGAACGGCGCCATTGCGGCGCGCGCCGTGGTCAGCCAGCGCGTAAATCAAGGCATGGTCCTCATGTACCACGCCCAGGAAAAGATTGTGAACACCCCCGGCTCGGAAATCACCGGCACGCGCGGCGGCATTCACAACTCGGTTACCCGCGTCGTGCTCAAGCCCACGCACATGATTGGTGGCTACGCCCAACTGAGCTACGGCTTCAACTACTACGGCACCATTGGCACCAACCGCGACGAGTTCGTGCTGGTGCGCAAGATGAACCGCGTGGATTGGATGGACGAGCCCGCAGACGCAGCAGCCCCTGCGCACGCTTAAAGGTCAGGAGAACACGATGAAAATTCGCGCACAAATCGGCATGGTCTTGAATCTGGACAAGTGCATTGGCTGCCACACCTGTTCCGTCACCTGCAAGAACGTCTGGACCAGCCGTCCTGGCGTCGAGTACGCCTGGTTCAACAACGTTGAGACCAAGCCCGGTATCGGCTACCCCAAGGAATGGGAGAACCAGGACAAGTGGAATGGCGGCTGGAGCCGGCTGGCCGACGGCTCGATCATTCCGCGGCAGGGGGGCAAGTGGAAGCTGCTGATGCGCATCTTCGCCAACCCGAACCTCCCGCAGATCGACGACTACTACGAGCCCTTCACCTTCGACTACGACCACCTGCAGTCGGCGCCCGAAATGAAGGCGCCGCCGACAGCGCGCCCGCGCAGCCTGATCACGGGCAAGCGCATGGAGAAAATCGAATGGGGTCCGAACTGGGAAGAAATCCTGGGCGGCGAGTTCTCCAAGCGCAGCAAGGACAAGAACTTCGACGAGATCCAGAAGGACATCTACGGGCAGTTTGAAAACACCTTCATGATGTACCTGCCGCGCCTGTGCGAGCACTGCCTGAACCCGGCCTGCGTCGCCTCGTGCCCCTCGGGCTCGATCTACAAGCGCGAGGAAGACGGCATCGTGCTGATCGACCAGGACAAGTGCCGTGGCTGGCGCATGTGCATCTCCGGCTGCCCCTACAAGAAGATCTACTACAACTGGCAGAGCGGCAAGGCCGAGAAGTGCATCTTCTGCTACCCGCGCATCGAGGCCGGCCAGCCCACAGTGTGCTCGGAAACCTGTGTGGGCCGCATTCGCTACCTGGGCGTGCTGCTGTACGATGCCGACCGCATTCAGGAAGCCGCCAGCGTGGAACGCGACCGTGACCTGTACCAGGCGCAGCTTGACATCTTCATGGATCCCAACGATCCCGAGGTGATCAAGCAGGCGCGCATCGATGGCATCCCCGACCTCTGGATGGACGCTGCGCGCAACAGCCCGGTCTACAAGATGGCGGTTGAGTGGAAGGTGGCGCTGCCGCTGCACCCTGAGTACCGCACGCTGCCCATGGTCTGGTACGTGCCGCCGCTCTCGCCCATCACGGCAGCGGCGAACGCTGGCCATGTTGGCGCCAATGGCGAAATCCCCGACGTCTCGCAGCTGCGCATTCCGGTGCAATACCTGGCCAACCTGCTAACCGCTGGCGACACCGCACCGGTGGTGCGCGCGCTTGAACGCATGCTGGCGATGCGCGCCTATCAGCGTGAAAAGCACGTGGATCAGCGGCAAAACCTGGCTGTGCTCAAGCAGGCCGGATTGACCGTGCATGAGGTGGAGGACATGTACCATGTCATGGCGATTGCCAACTACGAAGACCGCTTCGTCATTCCGACGACGCACCGCGAATACGCCGAAAACACCTTCGACGTACGTGGCGGCTGCGGCTTCTCGTTCGGCAATGGCTGCTCCGACGGCTCCAGCGACGTGAGCATCTTTGGTGGCAAGAAGCCCCGCACCATCCCAATCAAGGCGATGGTCTAAGGAGCGGCGCCATGTTTAGTAAACCACCCGCCTCCCTGCGCCTGACCTTGCGTGCCCTGGCACGGCTGATTGGCTACCCGGACGCCGAATTGCGCGCCGTGCTGCCTCAACTGGCTGATGCGCTTGCCGTCGAACAAGCCCTCAAGCCTGAGCGCCTGCTCGAGCTGCAGGCTCTGTGCCAGCAGATTGCCGGCCAGGAGCCCATGGACGCCGAGGCGCGCTACGTCGAAACCTTCGACCGGGGCCGTCAGACATCGCTTCACTTGTTCGAGCACGTGCATGGCGATTCGCGCGACCGCGGTCCTGCGCTTATCGACCTGTTGCAGACCTACGAGCGCGCCGGGCTTGAGTTCGGCGCTCCCGAACTGCCCGACCACCTGTCGGTGGTGCTCGAATTTGCTTCTACGCAACCGCCCGAGGTGGCGCGCGATTTCCTTGGCGAAATGGCGCACATCCTCACCCTGATATTCAGCGGCTTGTTGGCCCAGGGCAACCCGTATGCCAGCGTGATCGCCGCAGTGCTCGAAGTGTCGGGCCAGCGCGTACAGGCGGTTCCGCTGCCCGAAGAGCCCCCAATCGACGAAACCTGGGCCGAACCCGAAGCATTCGCCGGCTGCAGCACCCAGGGCCAGGCACGGCCCGATGGCAGCCAGCCCCTGCATTTCGTCCCCAATCCCCGTGCATCCGAAGGAGCATCCGTATGACTTCCAACGCCTGGATCAATACCCTGTTGTTTGGTATCTATCCCTATATTTGTCTGGCGGTGTTTTTCGTCGGCAGCTGGATCCGTTTTGATCGTGACCAGTACACCTGGAAAAGTGATTCATCCCAACTGCTGCGCACGGGCAACCTGCGCTGGGGCAGCAACCTGTTCCATGTGGGCGTGCTGTTCTTGTTTTTCGGACACTTTGTCGGCATGCTGACGCCCCATTTCATCTATGAGCCCTTCATTGCCGCAGGAGCCAAACAGGTGATGGCCATGGTCAGCGGTGGCACGGCCGGGGTTCTCGGAATTGTCGGCCTCACGGTCCTGTTGCACCGCCGTTTGACGGACCCGCGCATCCGGGCAACATCCAAGACCAGCGACATCTTCTTGCTTGTGCTGCTGTGGGTTCAACTGGCGCTGGGTCTGGCCACCATTCCTTTGTCAGCACAGCACCTGGACGGATCCATGATGATGCTTTTGGCCGAGTGGGGCCAACGCATTGTTACGTTCCGCAGTGGTGCTGTTGAACTGTTGGCGCCCGCCAGCGTGATTTTCAAGCTGCACATGTTTTTGGGCATGACGGTCTTTTTGATCTTTCCGTTCACTCGCCTGGTGCATGTCTGGAGCGGCTTTGCCTCTCTTGGGTATGTTCTGCGGCCGTACCAATTGGTCCGCGCTCGTCGGTTGAACGTGCCTGCTGGCAATAACAATCCGGCGCACCGCGGCTGATCGCCAGCTAACAGGAGAACTCCATGAGTGGATGCGGATCAGGCAGCTGCGGCTGCGCGGATACACCGAGCGCCAGCAAGGTGCTCAGCGATGCACAGCAGGCGGCTTACGACGCTATCGCGGTCAGTTTGGCACCTGAGCCAGCACCCGTGCAAGCGGCGCAAATTCCGACCCATGTTCGCCTGGCAAGCGTCAATGGTGTCGCGTTGCACGAAGCCGGTGTGCTGCTGGATCAAGAAGCGCTGCGCCAGCGTGCATGCACCGAGCTTCTGCGCCAGGAAGCGCAAAAGGCCGGACTGCTGGAAGCAGGCGATGTGCCGCTGACCGATGGAAGCACCAGCGAAGTTGCGTCGCTCGCCATCGAACGATTGCTGGAGCTGCAATTGTGTGTCGACGAGCCGTCGGAGGACGCCTGCCGGCGCTACTACGAGGCGCATCCCGCCGCGTTTGGCCATGGGGAGCGGGTGCATCTGCGCCACGTCTTGTTTGCCGTCACACCTGGTGTGGACGTCAAGCTGCTTCGCCTGCGCGCAGAAGCTCTGCTGATCGAGTTGCGCTGTGCCGATGATGGCGGCGTGAGCTTTGCGGCTGCAGCAAAGCAATGGTCGAATTGCCCGAGCGGTGCCGCCGGTGGTGACCTGGGGTGGCTGACGCGCAGTGACTGCGCACCAGAATTCGCGCGCGACGTCTTTGGTGCGAGCGAAATCGGCGTGCTCGCTCGCCTGGTGCACAGCCGCTTTGGATTGCACGTGGTCGAGGTCGTGGCACGCGAAGCCGGCGAACGCCCGGCGTTCGAAGTGGTGAAAAGTGCGGCCGCGCAAAGCCTGCGCCAGCAAACCTGGGTGAACGCCCTGCGGCAGTACTTGCAGGTGCTCACGGGTGCCGCGCAGATCGAAGGTGTGGACATGGACAGCGCGGATTCGCCCCTGGTGCAGTAACACCAGCATGCCCGGCGACGATTTGCTGAACCGCTTGCGCAGCTTCAACCGCGACGCGTTTCCCCAGTATCGCCAACAATTCCAGACGCTGGTTGAAGACGGCCAGCACCCGACGACGCTGTTCATCGGCTGCTCGGACTCGCGCCTGCTGCCCTATCTGCTGACGGGCGCCGGGCCGGGGGAGCTGTTTCTGGTGCGCAACGTCGGCGCCTTTGTGCCGCCCTACGACGGTTCGTACGGCCACCACGGCACGGCAGCAGCTATCGAATTTGCCGTGCTCAGCCTGCATGTCGAGCGCATTGTGGTGTGCGGGCACAGCCACTGCGGTGCCATCAAGGCCTTGTACGAGGAAGTGCCGGCTGAGGCCAACAACCTGCGCCGATGGCTCGATTTGGGGCGCGACGCCGCTCTGCCGGTGGTTCCCACGCCAGATGCACTGCGCCGCACCGAACAGCGTGCCGTGGTGCTGCAGCTCGAACGCTTGATGGAGTACCCCATGGTGCGCCGGCGCGTGGCGGAGGGCCAGATCAGCTTGCACGGCTGGCACTATGTCATTGAAGACGGCGAAGTGCACGTGTTTGACGTCGAGAGCGGTCACTTCGTAGCGGCCTCTGTGGCCAAGCACAGCGGTACAGGCCCATACCACCCCTATGTGGAGCACGACGGGCAGGTCCTGTCGGATGAAAACCCTTAGACGGGCAGAAAATTGTAAAAAAGATTCTCTGCGAGCAGTTCGCGCTAAGTGCGCGCCAGGCTTGAAAACACCCCGCAGTCGCTGCGCTTTCTAGCACAGGAAGGCAAGTCCTTCCCGGATGCCGGGATCGCCTGAAAAGGCTAAACTGCCTCGGCTTTCCGAGCCCACATTTCACGGTGGGTGGACTTCGCCCGACGCGCTGTGCAGCGCGTTTTTGTCACATTACCTACGGACTCCACCATGAAGAGAGAAGACCTGGGCCGCGCGCAAGACGTCACGGCCATCCAGCCCATCAGCCTTGATGTACTGCAGGAAAAATATCTCAAACCGGGGGAGACCAGCGTCGAGGACCTCTTTCGCCGCGTAGCGCATGCACTGGCTTCCGTCGAAGCCGAGGGCGAGCGCGAAAAATACGAAGCCCTGTTCCTGGCGAACATGCACGCGGGCGCGATTGGCGCCGGGCGCATCATGAGCGCTGCTGGCACCACGATCCAGGCGACGCTGATCAACTGCTTTGTGCAGCCCGTGGGCGATTGCATTCAAGGCATGGACGACGAAGGCTTTCCTGGCATTTACGAAGCACTGCGCGAAGCCGCCGAAACCATGCGCCGTGGCGGCGGTGTGGGCTACGACTTCTCGCGCATTCGGCCACGCGGGGCCGAGGTCAAGGGCACGCACTCGATGGCGTCCGGGCCTTGCAGCTATATCAACGTCTTTGACCAGTCCTGCTCCACGGTGGAAAGCGCGGGGGCGCGCCGCGGCGCGCAGATGGGCGTGCTGCGTATTGACCACCCGGACGTGATGGATTTCATCACCGCCAAGCGCACCCCTGGGCGTTGGAATAATTTCAATGTCTCGGTGGGGGTGAGCGACGCCTTTGTTCAGGCCGTGCTGGATGACCAGCCCTGGGAGCTGGTGCACAAGGCGCGCCCGGGGGCCACGGTCATGGGCAATGGCGCCTACCAGCGCGCCGACGGCAAATGGGTCTACGAAAGCCTGCCGGCGCGCGAGCTGTGGGACACGATCATGAAGTCCACTTACGACTTCGCCGAGCCCGGCATCCTGTTCCTGGATCAGATCAACACCGACAACAACCTGCACTATTGCGAGGACATCAACGCCACCAATCCCTGCGGCGAGCAGCCCCTGCCGTCGTACGGATGCTGCGATCTGGGGCCCATCATCCTGACGCGTTTCGTGCGCCATCCCTTCGGCTTCGACGGCGTGCCGGGCTTTGATTTTGCCGCCTTCGAAAAATCGGTCGCGCTGCAGGTGCGTGCGCTGGACAACGTGCTCGACGTCACTTTTTGGCCCTTGCCGCAGCAGCGCGACGAAGCCCATGCCAAGCGCCGCATTGGCGTTGGCTTCACCGGCATGGGCAACACGCTGGCCATGCTCTGCGTTCGTTACGACAAGGAGGAGGGCCGCGCCATGGCGGCACGCATCGCCGAGCACATGCGCGATGCCGCGTATTCGGCTTCGGTGGATCTGGCGATCGAAAAGGGCGGTTTTCCCAAGTTTGATGCTGACGGCTATTTGGCCAGCGGCACCTTTGCCAGCCGCCTCCCCGAGCCCATCAAGGCGCGCATCCGCGAACACGGCATCCGCAACAGCCACTTGCTGTCGATCGCGCCCACAGGCACGGTGAGCCTGGCCTTTGCGGACAACGCGTCCAACGGCATCGAGCCGCCTTTCTCCTGGATGTACAAGCGGCGCAAGCGCGAGGCCGATGGTTCCATGGCCGAATACTCTGTGGAAGACCACGCTTGGCGCCTGTACCGCGAGTTGGGTGGGGACGTGAACAAGCTGCCCGATTATTTCGTCTCGGCGCTGGAAATGTCGGCCGATGGCCACATTGCCATGATGAAAACGGTGCAGCCTTTTGTCGACACGGCGATTTCCAAGACGGTCAACATCCCCGCCGACTACCCGTATGAAGACTTCAAGGGCCTGTATCTGCAGGCCTGGCGTGCCAAGCTCAAGGGCTTGGCCACTTACCGGCCCAACAGCATCCTCGGTTCGGTGCTGGAAACGCATGCGGCCCCCGGCAGCGAAGCAGCCGTCGCGCCGGAGGCAGCGCCCGTGGACCCCATGCGCTCGGTGATTGAAAGCCGCCCCAAGGGGGCGCTCTCGGCCGTGGCCGAAAAGGTGGATTACTGGACGCAGGAAGGGCAAAAGCGTTTGTACCTCGTGGTGTCCTTTCTTCCAGTACCTGATCCCGAGACGGGAGGCCTGATTGACCGCGCTATTGAATTCTTCATGCCGGTGGGCCAGAGCGGCGAGTCGCAGCAATGGGTGACGTCGAGCATGCGCTTGCTGTCGCTCGCAGCACGCGGCGGTTTTCTGGAGCGCGCGCTCAGCGACATGCGCAAGGTGGCCTGGGACCGCGGCCCCGTGCGCCTGGGGACGCACCAGAAGGCCGACGGAACCGTGGTGCCCATGTGGCACGACTCGGAAGTTGCTGCCATCGCCTATGCCGTCCAGAACATTCTGGCGCGTCGCGCCCGACCCTTTTCCGGTGACGAAGAGCTGCCCGTAGGCGATGCTGCGCTAGCCGCCGTTTCGCCCGTCATGGTCGGCAAGAAGTGCAGCGAATGCGGCGCGCACGCCATGATCCGCAAGGACGGCTGCGACTACTGCACCCAGTGCGGCCACCTGGGCAGCTGCGGCTGAGCCTGCTGCATTGCGCGTGCCCGGTCCGTCGGCCCCAAGCAAGCCCTCGGCCGAAGCGCGCGCCCGGCTGGATCTGCGCTGGCGTGCGGCGCATCTGCTGATCGCGCCGCACCGCCTGGCCTTTTTTCTCGCCATGCTGCTGCTGGCCGTATCGGCACTGTGGTGGGCGCTGATCCAGGCGTCGCGCGTGGCCGGTGCTCCGGCCATGGAGCCGGTGCTGCCCGGCGCCTTGGCGCACGGTGCGCTCATGGTGTTCGGTTTCTTTCCCCTGTTTTTTTCGGGCTTTCTCTTCACTGCAGGACCCAAGTGGCTGCGCGTGCCGCCCTGGCCGGTGCGTAGGCTCCTTCCGCCTTTAATCTTGCTGGCACTCGGCTGGCTGGTCTGGTTGCTGGGTGCCCAGGTGCAACCGACGTTGGCACTGGCTGGTGCAAGCCTGGCCTTGCTTGCCATGGTGTGGATCAGCCTCCTGTTCTGGGGCCTGCTGCGGCAAAGCCAGGCGGAGGATCGCACCCATGCGCGCGTGATTGCCGTGGCGTTCATCGTGGGCACGGTGTGCGTCGCTGGCCTTGCGCTGGCTTTGGCGCTGGGCGCGCCCAGTGTGGCCCGCCGGTTCGTTCTCACCGGTCTCTGGGGGCTCGATGGGCTTGTGTTCGTGACCGTGGCACACCGCATGCTGCCCTTTTTTTCGCTGCCGTCCGATCACGGCACAGGCAGTGAGAACCCCTGGGGCACCCTGGGTTTGCTCGCGGGTGCGGCTGGTTTTGAGGCGCTGGCGGTGTGGATCGAAGCGGATGCGCCCGCAGTGCCCTGGAGCTTTGCGTGGGAATTGCTCCACGGCTTGGCAGAATGGGGAGTCGGCGCGGTTTTGCTCTGGCGCGCCTGGGGCTGGGCGCGGCGCCAGAGCCTGCGCAACCGCTTGCTGCGCATGTTCTTCCTGGGTTTCGTCTGGCTGGGCCTGGCCTTTGTTTTGCACGGTGCTGCCCGCTGGATCGCCCTGTCTGGTGAGCCGCAATGGGGCCTGGGTGCCACGCACGCGCTGGGCATGGGGTGCTTCGCCTCGCTGATGCTGGCCATGGTGACGCGGGTGTCTGCGGGGCACAGTGGTCGGGCGCAGGTGGCGGACAACGCGGTATGGGTCTTGTTCTGTTTGTTGCAAGTGGCAGTGGTCCTGCGTTTGATTGCGGTGCTGGCTGGACCCAGCGCACCGCATGTACTGCTGCTTGCTGCCGCGTTGTGGGCCGCAGCGGTGCTGGAATGGGCACGGCGCCTTGCCTCCTGGTACGGCCGGCTGCGCCCTGACGGGCGTGCCGGGTGACAATGGCGGCTATGCACGACACGGCCTCCCACGCTGCGTTCGCCTCCGGGCAGGAATGCGCAGACTTTGCAGCAGCGCTGATGCAGGCGCGCCAGACCATTTTGCCCAAGCGGCTGGGCGAGCCCGCGCCCACGCTGGTGCAGTTGGCGCATATCCTGGCGAGCGCAGCGCACGCGCCGGACCATGGTCAGTTGTTGCCCTGGCGCTTTGTGCAGGTGCCTGCCGCAGCGCGGCCTGCGCTCGCTGAGGCCTTTGGCCAGGCTCTGCACGAGCGCGATGCACTGGCCACGCCCGAGCAGCTGGCTCAGGCGCGCGAAAAGGCTTTTCGCTCTCCGGTGCTGCTGCTGGTGGTAGTGGACCTGGCCTGCGGCGACCCGGAGATCGAGGCGGGCGAGCGCATTGTGTCGGCTGGCTGCGCGGTGCAGAACATGCTGCTGATGGCGACGGCACTGGGTTTTGGTTCGGCGTTGACCAGTGGCAAGGCCCTGTCCTCCGCCCCGCTGCGCACGCTGTTTGGCCTTGATGCCGGGCAGCAGGCGCTGTGTTTCGTCAACATTGGCACCGTGGTGTCCCCCAAACGTGCCCGAGTTCGGCCAGCCACCGCTGCGTATGTGGACCTGTTGGACGTGCATGCCCAGCCTTCTGTTGCGCCCTGAACAAGCGCCACCGTTTTTTTGAACCCCGGAATCAGCCCATGGAAATCTCTTGTTTTGACGATCTGCTGCAAGCCGCACGCGCGCAGGCCGAGTCCCAGCGCCTGCTGTTTGTGTTTGTCGGTGTCGAATTGCCCGACGAGGCCACGCCCGCCCAGCGCGAGCGCTTTGCCCAGGGCGAAGGCGGTGCGCTGGTGCCTCAGATGTGCGTGGACAAAGCGCCTGACGAGCTTGCGTCATTTGACGCGCTGGTCCAGGAGGCAGCCCAGTTCGGCAAGGACTGGACTTTGGTTTTTGCCGCCGCCATGTCGGGCACCTTGAACCGCGCGCCCACCAGCGGCGACGCCGAGCTGCCGCTGGAGAGCATGGTGGACGCCATCAAGCGCGGCGTGCATGCGGGCTTGATCCCGTTTGATCGCACAGGCCACGCGGTGCAGATCGATTGACGGTGGCAATCCCTTCCCGCGGCATCCCTCTGCCCGGCTTTGGTGCGCCGGCCGTGGGTTTCGATACCCCGTTCGAGATGCTGGAAGCCTGCCACGAGCGCGTGCAGCGCACGCTGGCACTGCAGCAGCGCCTGTGTGAGCACCTGCAAACCACAGGCTGCGACGCGTCGGCCCGCAGCGCTGCGGGCGACGTGCTGCGCTATTTCGACATCGCTGCGCCCTTGCACCATGAAGACGAGGAACGCCATGTCTTTCCCGCCTTGCACGCGGTGCTGGACGAAGCTTTGCTTGCGGCCGTAACGCGCCTGCAGGCCGAGCATGTCGCCATGGCGCATCGCTGGGCGATGGCCCGCAGCGCCTTGCTGGCGCTGGCAGGCGGCAGCATCACGCAGTTTTCTGCCGAGCAGTTGGCAGCACTGGACGCTTTTGCTGCCGGCTATGCAGAGCACATCCGCACCGAAGAAGAGTGGGTCTACCCAGCCGCGCGCGCGGCCATGGATGCTGGCACGCTGCAGGCCATGGGACGCGACATGCGGCAGCGGCGCGGTGCCACGCAATAATTGCTATTATTTTTGTAGCTAGTTACGCTTATGAAATAAGCGCTAGAGGCCTATTTGATGCCAAAAATTCAGCGCTAATGCACCACCACCGGGTGCTGTGCCAGCCCGGTATAGCCTTCCAGCGTGGCTTCCACCTCTTCCTGGGTGGGCGCATCGCGCTGCCAGGCCAGGATCTGGAGCTGGAACATCTCGGCCCAGGAGCCGTCGAGGTAGACCTCCTTGCCGGTGCGCTTGTCGACAATTTCAAAACCGTGGCGCGCCAACTGCAGCGGCGCCGGCCCGTCGTCGGAGGAAACCTCCACGCGGTCGGCATCGGGCAGCATGTGCACCACCACAAAAGAATCCGAGTCGTAGAGCATGTTCATGGCGTTCCTCCTGCGCTTGTAGTCATTGTCAGATGGATTCGATGCGCCAGAGTTCAAGCGCTCACAATGACTGCACGGCTTGTCTGTTTGTGCCTACAGCGTGGCCTCGATCCGACAATCCGCCTTCTCAAGGCGCTTCGTGCCCCCTCAGGTTGAGCTCGACGAAGTCGCCATTGGTCTCTGTGATGCGAATGCGCGCCGGCAGGTAGCCCAGTTCGGGCGCGAGCCAGACCTGGGCTTTCTGATCGTAGTCGCGCCGGGGCAGGCGCTGCAGTTGCATGGTGCGCATCGTGCCCACCGGGAGGTCCAGCGTTTGCTCGCCTTCGACGGTGAAAGTCCAGACATCGGCCGCCCTGGCGCTCACCGTGGTCATGGCGATCTGCGTCCCCGTGGGGTAGCGCTCGGGTGCGGCGGCCAGCATGCTGGCCAATTGCAGGAACACGCTCAGCCGGTCTTGCGCGCCCGGCTCGATGGGGGCGGCCGGCGTATTGGCGCTGAAAGTCACGCGCCCATTGGAAAAGTCGAAATGCGCGGCGCGCTCGCTGCGCGAGCGGTCGCCAAAGCGACGCGGCTGCAGGCCGCGCTCGGTGACGCTGCCGACGCTACTTTGCGAGCGTGAACCCAGAAAGATCACCTTCACTTCCTGGTGGGCGCTGTAGCTGGTAGCGTCGTGTTGCCACAGCAACTCGGCCTGTGCGTTGTAGCTAAAACCACGTGCCCGGCCGGTGACCTCAAAACCCAGGCGCGTCGACGGTGGGAGCTTTACCGGAGCGATGTCTCCGGTTGTGGGGGGAAGGGACTCCTGCGCAGGGATAGATGCTGCGCGCACGGGCGCCTCGGTGGGCTGCGCGGGCGCTTCCGGCACGGCCGGCGCAAGCCCAGCAGCCTGGTTTTCCCCGGAGGCGTCCAGGGCCAGCAACTCGCTCTGGCTCGGCGCAATCCATGGTGGGCTGGCAAGGGCCGGCGGAGCCGTGGCTTGCTCGCCTTGCGCCGACCCAGCGGGAGATGCAGCGGTGCGCGCCTTGGTCGGCGCCGCAGCAGCCGGCTTGGCTCGCTTGGGCTTTGCGCTGACCACAGGAGCAGTCGGAGCTTTCGCTGCTATGGGGGCGCGGATGGTGCGGGTCTCAAACACCGGCGGCGCGCTGGCGGCGGCACGCCGGTCGCTGGCCGAGGCGCCCGACAGCAGCAGCGCATGCAGGGCCAGCACCAGGGCGGTGAGCAGGAAGAGGAGGCGCCGAGGGATCATGGCGTGGGATGACAACACGCTGTCACGTTACCACCCCTGGCCGCGAGAGCGCAGCGCCCTTGCAGGGCGGGCGAGGCGCTCGCGTACCATGCGGGCGTCGTGGCGCGCCTGTTGCGCCGCCGCAGTCACCACCCTCACGCCCCATGAAGCTCGCTACGTTGAAGGACGGTTCGCGCGACGGCCAATTGGTCGTCGTCTCGCGCGACCTCTCCCATGCCCACTACGCCACCGGCATTGCCAACCGCCTCCAGCAGGTGCTGGAAGACTGGGGGTTTTTTGCCCCGCAGCTGCAGGATCTGTCGGACGCGCTGAACGCCGGCCGCGCCCACCATGCCTTCCCTTTCGATCCGCAGCAATGCATGGCGCCGCTGCCGCGCGCTTACCAGTGCCTGCAGGGCGTCGCACCGATGAGCGAAGACGGCGCGGCACGCCCCAGCATGCCCGAGATGGTCCAGCTCGCTGGCGACGCATTGCTGGGCGCCTGCGCCGACATCGCCGCTGTCAGCTCGGACATGGAGATCGACTTTGGCGCCGGCCTGGCGGTGATCACCGGCGACATTGCCACCGCCAGCACGCCTGCCCAGGCGCTCGATGGTGTGCGCCTCGTCGTGCTGGCCAACACCCTCAGCCTGCGCGCACTGGAGGCACGCGAGCGTGCCGCCGGCCAGGGGCCGCTTCTCAGCCGGCCAGCGACGGCCTTCAGCCCGGTGGCGGTCACGCTGGACGAACTCGGTGCCGTGTGGGACGGTGGGCGCGTTGCCCTGGCGCTGCAAGTGGGGCTGAACGGCCGCAAGTTCGGGCTCTGCGATGGCGCGGCCGGCATGCCCTTTGGCTTTGGCGAGCTCATTGCCCATGCGGCCCGAACGCGCCCGGTGCGCGCTGGCAGCATCGTCTGCAGCGGCCCGTTGGCCACAGCCGCTGCGCCGGGCACCCCGGGCCGCGCAGAGTCAGCGCGCGGCTTCAGCAGCATTGCGGCCAAGCGCCGCGCCGAGGTGCAGGATTCCGGGCAGTCCAGCACCGGCTACCTCCAGCCGGGCGACTTGCTGCGCATGGAGATGAAAGGGATCAGTGGTGCCAGCCTCTTTGGCACCATTGAGCAAGGCGTGGCCGACTCCTTGCCAGTACCGTGATGGAAGATTCCGACGTCGGGCAGGGCGGCCCCGAAATGCGTGCCTACTACGCTGCCCGCGCCGAGGAATACGACGCGGTCTACCGCAAGAGCGAGCGCCAGAGCGATCTGCGCGCCATCGAGGCCTGGCTGCCCGCGCGCTTTGCCGGTGCTCAGGTGCTGGAAATCGCCTGCGGCACCGGCTACTGGACGCAATTCATCGCCCCCGTGGCGCGCAGCGTGTGGGGCCTTGACGCTGTCCCCGAGACACTGCGCATGGCACGTGCGCGCGGCCTGGGCGCGCATGTGCACTGGGTGGAGGGCGATGCCTACGCGCCGCCCACCGCCGTGCCGGCGTTCGACGCCGCCTTTGCGGGCTTCTGGTTTTCGCATGTGCCGCTGGCGCGGCGCGTGGAGTTCCTCGCGCGCCTGCACGCCTCGCTCGCTCCGGGTGCGCGCGCAGTGTTGCTGGACAACCGCTTTGTCGCTGGCAGCAGCACCCCGCTGTGCGACACCGATGACCAGGGCGACACTTGGCAACTGCGCCCGCTGCGGGATGGCTCGGTGCACCGCATCCTGAAGAATTTTCCGGATGCCGAGGCACTGCATGCGGCCGTGCGCGCGGCTGGGGCGGCCGCCGGCACGTTCACGCAGTGGCCGCATTACTGGGCTTACGCGTACTGCACGCCAGCTGCCGCTTCGCCCAGCAACGAACGCTGAATCCACTGCGGCGTGCGGTGCGCCTACTTGCGACAGGGTTCCTTGGGGAGGGCGATGCCGCTGGCTGTGCAGCCGGCTACAGTGGTTGGCCTGCTGGCGCTGACCGGCTTGCATGTCCCACGATTCACAGGAGAAAAACCATGGCCGAACCCTGGCTGCCCACCCTCATCACCGCTACGCCCCAAGAAGGCTTTGAACTGGCCATCACGCTAAGCCGCCGCGGCGTGAAGTACACCCAGCCGGACATGGAGACGCTAAAACAGTTGCGGCCCGAGTACGCGCAGTCGGCCGACGGACTGACGGCCGCCTCGCAGGTGATTGCGATCAACTTTCAGACCGTCTCCGCCGCCAACAACTACTGGAGAAAATAATCAATAAAAATGGCCTCTAGCGCTTATCCATGAAGCGTTTGAAGCTCATTTATTGATAGTGATTGACTCCGCTGTAGCGGCTTCCACCTCGACCAGGCAGTCGTAAAAAGTCGGCGCTTGGCCCATATCGGTCAGCGCCTGGCTGGTGAGCTGGTTGACGTTAGTGCCCGCCAGGCCCAGCTTGCGCCACCAGATGCCCAGGCCGTTGACCACACCGGGGCGGGCGCGGTCGGTCAGCACCGCGTGGCACACATAGTTGCCACGGTCGTTGAACACCCGCACCACCGCGCCGTCTGCAATGCCGCGCGCCGCCGCGTCTTGCGGGTGGATTTCCACGAGCGGCCGGCCTTCTTGTTTTTGCAGGCTGGCGACATTGACAAAGGTGGAGTTGAGGAAGTTGCGCGCGGGCGGCGAAATCATCGCCAGCGGATACGGGGCGGACTGTCCCAATGTTTCGTAGTTGGGCACATGGTTGGGCAAGCCGTCCTGCCCGGAAGCCGCCAGCGCAGCGCTAAAAAATTCGCACTTGCCGGATGCGGTGGGAAAGTTGCCTTGAGCAAACGGGGCGTCGGGGATCGGAAGAGCGGCAAAGCCTTGGTCCAGCAACTCGTTGAAGTCGACCTTTTCGCCGTAGGCCTGTCGGCACAACTGCTCGTCGCTGTCGGCAAAGCAGGGCTCGTCAAACCCCATGTGCGCGGCCAGCTCGCGAAAAATGCGCGCGTTGGAGCGCGCTTCGCCGCACGGCGCAATCGCCGGGCGATTCAGCAGCACATCGGTGTGGCCATAGGCCAAGTGCACGTCCCAGTGTTCCAGCTGCGTGGTGGCCGGCAGGATGTAGTCGGCGTAATCGGCGGTGTCCGTCTGAAAATGCTCCAGTACCACCGTGAACACATCCTCCTGCGCAAAGCCACGCGCCACCTTGCCCGACTCTGGCGCGACGGCCAGCGGGTTGCTGTTGTAGACCACGACGGCCTCAATCTTGGGGCCAAATGCATCAGACGTGTCTCGCAGCAAGTCGTCGCCAATGGTCACCATGTTGATGGTGCGCGGAGAGCGCTCGCCCAGCAGCTCGGGACGTTGCAAGGCGCTGCGCTGCACCGGGAAGTTGCCAGAGCTCGAAAACAGCACCCCGCCCGCGCGCTCGCGCCAGGCACCCGTGAGCGCTGGCAGGCAGGCGATGGCGCGCACCGCGTTGCCACCGCCGCGCACGCGCTGCACCCCGTAGTTCACGCGGATGGCGGCGGGCCGGATGGTGCCGTAGGCGCGCGCCAGAGCGCGAATCTGCTCCACGGGCAGGGCGCAGACCTGGGCCGCACGCTCGGGCGGCCACTGCAGCGCTCTCTGCTTGAGTTGCTCCCAGCCGAGCGTGTGCTGCGCCAGGTAGTCGTGGTCCAGCCAGTCGTGCACGATCAATTCGTGCATCAGCGCCAGCGCCAGCGCCGCATCGGTGCCCGGCAACAGTTGCAGGTGCTCGTGGCATTTCTCGGCGGTTTCCGTCTTGCGCGGGTCGATGCAGACGAGGCGCGCACCCTCGCGCTTGGCCTGCTGGGCGTAGCGCCAGAAATGCAGAGTGCTGGTGATGGAATTGCTTCCCCAGATGAGGATGAGCTTGGCCTCGGCGAAGAACTCCACCTTCATCCCCACCTTGCCCCCCAGCGTCTGCGCCATGGCCTCGCCGCCTGCGGCTGCGCAGATGCTGCGATGCAACAGCGACGCGCCCAGGCGGTGGAAGAAGCGCCGGTCCATGCTCTCGCCCTGCACCAGGCCCATGGTGCCGGCGTAGCTGTACGGCACGATGGCTTCGGGGTTGCGTGCGGCAATCTCGGCCAGGCGCGCGGCGATGTCGGTCAAGGCTTCGTCCCAGCCGACCTGCGCGAATTGGCCGCTGCCTTTGGGGCCGCTGCGCTTGAGAGGCGTGAGGATGCGGTCCTGGTGGTAAGTGCGCTCAGGGTATTTGGAGACCTTGGCGCAGAGCACGCCGCCGGTCTGCGCGTGCGCCGGATTGCCCTGCACGCGCACGGCCACGCCGTTCTCCACCGTGGTCAGCAGGGCGCAGGTGTCCGGGCAGTCGTGCGGACAGGCGCCGCGCACGGTGTGGCGGGCAACAGTCGGTTCGGGCGAGGGTTCGGCAACGGAAATCATGGGGGATCAGGCACAAGAAGTATTCGCCATGCTGGGCGCTTTGGGCGCATCTTAGCGATCCCTGGCGCTACGCACCAACCACCCATCGGGCCACACGAGCCCTGGGGCGGACTACCCCAGCCACCATCACGCAGGGGCGACGCAAGGGGATTTCACTTCTACTTCTGATAACGCTGAATAAACTTCCACGATGGCGCAGACAGCACTTGATCAGATTGACCCAAAAGAGCAGTGTCCAACAGCAGGTGGCTGCCAATAAGGTTTCCACTTCTCCTCTCCGGCTGCCAAGCCACTTTCCAGTGCCCTGCATTTGCCGGCGTCGCAGGGTGCGCAGCAAGCCGATTTCCTCTTGTGCTGGCGCGCACTTGCGATTCCTCGCTCGGGGTATTCCCCAGGTGGGAGCGTTCGGGCACGCAACTTGTATTGGATGTCTTGAACGGGACAGATGCGCCGTAGTGCGTCCGCCCTCCCAGACCCACCCGAACGAGGAGAGAGATTGTGGAAACGTTTTACGAGGTCATGCGTCGCCAGGGCATATCGCGTCGCAGCCTCCTGAAGTTTTGCTCGCTGACGGCCACGTCGCTCGGACTGGGGCCCTCCTTTGTGCCTCAGATCGCCCATGCCATGGAAACAAAGCCGCGCACGCCCGTGCTGTGGCTGCATGGTCTGGAGTGCACTTGCTGTTCGGAGTCGTTCATCCGCTCCGCGCATCCGTTGGCCAAGGATGTGGTTCTGTCGATGATTTCGCTCGACTACGACGACCTGCTGATGGCAGCTGCCGGCCACCAGGCCGAGGAGATCCTGGAAGAGATCATGGTCAAGTACAAGGGCCAGTACATCCTGGCGGTGGAGGGCAATCCGCCCCTCAACGAGGACGGCATGTATTGCATCCAGTCCGGCAAGCCCTTCATCGACAAGCTCAAGCGCGTGGCCAAGGATTGCAAGGCCATCATTTCGTGGGGGTCGTGCGCCTCCTGGGGTTGTGTGCAGGCCGCCAAGCCCAATCCCACGCGCGCAACGCCGATCCACAAGGTGATCTTCGACAAACCCATCATCAAGGTGCCCGGCTGTCCGCCCATCGCCGAGGTGATGACCGGCGTGATCACCTACATGCTCACCTTCGACCGCATTCCTGAGTTGGACCGCCAGGGGCGGCCCAAGATGTTCTACAGCCAGCGCATTCACGACAAGTGCTACCGCCGCCCGCACTTCGATGCAGGGCAGTTTGTTGAATCGTTTGACGACGAAAACGCGCGCAAGGGCTATTGCCTCTACAAGGTCGGGTGCAAGGGGCCCACCACCTACAACGCCTGCTCCACCGTGCGCTGGAATGACGGTACGAGCTGGCCGGTGCAATCGGGCCACGGCTGCCTGGGCTGCTCGGAAGAGGGCTTCTGGGACAAGGGTTCGTTCTACGACCGCCTGACCAATATCAATGCCTTCGGGGTCGAGTCCAACGCCGACAAGGTAGGCATCGCGGCGGTGGGCGCTGTCGGTGCGGCTGTGGCGGCCCATGCGGCGGTATCGGTGCTCAAGCGCGCCTCCGACAAGACCGAGCCGACCCAGGCCGAACACTGAAAAGCACAAGGAAGCATGACCATGGGCGCTAACGAAACCCCCCGATTTCCCCTCGACACCAGCGGCAAGCGCATCGTTGTCGATCCGGTCACCCGCATCGAAGGGCATATGCGCTGCGAGGTCAACCTCGACAGCAACAATGTCATCCGCAACGCCGTCTCCACCGGTACCATGTGGCGAGGTCTGGAGGTCATCCTCAAGGGGCGCGACCCGCGTGATGCCTGGGCCTTTGTCGAGCGTATCTGCGGCGTGTGCACCAGCAGCCACGCGCTGACCTCGGTGCGTGCCGTAGAGGACGCGCTGGGCATCAAGATTCCGAAAAATGCCCACCTGATCCGTGAAATCATGGCCAAGGCCCAGATGGTCCAGGACCATGTGGTGCACTTCTATCACCTGCATGCGCTCGACTGGGTGGACGTGGTGGCCTGCCTCAAGGCTGACCCCAAGAAAACCTCCGAGCTGCAGCAGCTGGTGTCACCCGCGCACGGGCGGTCGTCGCCGGGATATTTCCGCGACATCCAGAACCGCGTCAAGAAGTTTGTCGAGAGTGGCCAGCTCGGTCCCTTCCGCAACGGGTACTGGGGCAGCAAGGCCTACATCCTGCCGGCCGAGGCCAACCTCATGGCCGTGGCGCACTACCTGGAGGCGCTGGACCTGCAGAAGGAATGGATCAAGATCCACGCCATCTTTGGCGGCAAGAACCCGCACCCCAACTATCTGGTGGGCGGCATGCCTTGCGCCATCAACATTGACCGCGACGGTGCTGCGGGGGCTCCCATCAACATGGAGCGGCTCAACTTCGTTAAGGCGCGCATCGACGAAGGCAACGAGTTCTACCGCAACGTTTACCTGCCCGACGTGCTGGCCATTGGCACGCTGTACAAGCATGCGGGCTGGCTGCACGGTGGCGGACTGGCGGGGATCAACGTCATGGACTATGGCGAGCACCCGAAGATCAACTACGACAAGAGCACCGACCAGCTGCCTGGCGGCGCCATCATCAACGGCGACTGGAGCAAGATCCACCCAGTCGATCCGCGCGACCCCGAGCAGGTACAGGAATTCGTGACGCACTCCTGGTACAAGTACGCCGACGACACCAAGGGCCTGCACCCCTGGGACGGCGTGACCGAGCCGAACTACGTGCTGGGTTCCAAGACCAAGGGCACACGCACCGACATCAAGGAAATCGACGAAAGCGCCAAATACTCCTGGATCAAGGCACCTCGATGGCGCGGCCATGCCATGGAGGTCGGTCCTTTGGCGCGCTACATCCTGGCCTATGTGCACGCCTCGCAAGGCAACAAGTACTGCCAGCGCACCAAGGAGCAAGTGGATTTTCTGGCCAGTATGGTCAACAGCGGTATTCCCAAGGCGCTGGGACTGCCCGAGACGCAATACAGCCTCAAACAGCTGCTGCCTACCACGATCGGCCGCACCGCTGCGCGCTGCCTTGAAGGCCAGTACCTGGGCGAACTTTTGCTCGAAGATTGGCATGAACTGATCGCCAATATCAAGGCGGGCGACACCGCCACGGCCAACGTCGAAAAATGGGACCCCTCCACCTGGCCCAAGGAGGCTAAGGGGGTGGGTACGGTAGCCGCGCCGCGCGGACAGCTGGCGCATTGGATCAAGATCAAGGACGGCAAGATCGACAACTACCAGTGTGTTGTTCCCACCACCTGGAACGGCAGCCCACGCGATGCCAAAGGCCAGATCGGCGCCTTCGAGGCCGCCTTGCTGGGAACCCCCATGGTCAACCCGGAGCAGCCGCTGGAAATCCTGCGCACCCTGCATTCCTTTGATCCCTGCCTGGCGTGCTCCACCCATGTCATGAGCCCCGACGGGCAAGAGCTTACCTCTGTCAAGGTACGTTAATGAATCTTCGCTTCACGACATTGGAGAAACCATGAAATCGCAATTCACCCGTTGCAGGGCCCTGCTCGCGTTCGCCCTGCTGGCGCTGGCCGGAACAGCGCAGGCCCATGTGGGCCACGAAGGGGGGCACGCCGCCACGTTCCTGTCCGGACTGGTGCACCCCGTCTCGGGCATCGACCATTTGCTGGCCATGGTGGCTGTGGGGCTGTGGTCTGCCGTGTCCATGGCGCGCCATCGCTGGCGGGCACCGGCCCTGTTCGTCGGTGTGATGGCTCTGGGTGCCTTGCTGGCACACCTCGGTCTGGTGTTGCCCCTGGGCGGTTCGCTGGAATTGCTGATCGCCGCCAGTGTGGTTCTGCTGGGCGGGCTTCTGGTCAGTGGAGCCCGTCTGCCAGGCGCCATGGGCTTGTCGCTGGTGGCCGCATCGGCCTTGCTGCATGGCACGGCGCATGGCATGGCAATGGTGGCCGGCGAATCCTTCATGGCCTATGGCGCCGGGTTTGTGCTGGCAACGGCCTTGCTGCACCTCGGAGGGATGGGCCTGGGCGTTGTGCTGCAGCGGCTGCGCGGCGCGCTGCCACGCGTGGCCGGAGCCCTGATCGGCGGTGCCGGTCTCGCCATGCTGGCGACGCGGATCTGAGCCGGTACGGCGCGAGAACACCTGAAACATAGGAGGCGGTCATGGGCACCACCGTGAAGAACAATCTGGCCGATGTCACAGGCATCGACGAACGCGCGGTGACCAGTGCGCCGCAGGTGCGCTCTGTCTATGTGTACGAGGCGCCCGTGCGCATTTGGCACTGGATCAATGCATCTGCCATCCTCGTGCTGTGCATCACGGGCTACCTGATCGGATCGCCCCTGTCATCGGTCAGCGGTGAGGCCAGCGACCACTTTCAGATGGGGTATATCCGTTTTGCGCATTTTGCCGCCGGATATGTTTTCGCCGTCGGCCTGATCGGCCGGGTGTACTGGGCCTTTGTCGGCAACCACCACGCCCGCGAGATGGTGACACTGCCGGTGCTGCGTCTGGCCTACTGGCGCGAAGTCTGGGCCATGCTCAGCTGGTACCTGTTCCTGCGGCCCCGGCCCAACCAGTATGTAGGGCACAACCCCATGGCGCGGCTGATGATGTTCGTGGGCTACTTTCTGGTGTCCATCTTCATGCTGGTCACCGGCTTTGCCCTGTACGGCGAGGGGCTGCAGACCGGTTCCTGGGCTGACAAGATGTTTGGCTGGGTGATTCCGCTGCTGGGTCAGTCGCAGGGCGTGCACACCTGGCACCACCTGGGAATGTGGGCCATGGTGCTGTTTGTCATCGTGCACATCTATGCCGCCATTCGCGAAGACATCATGGGTCGCCAGAGCATTGTCAGCACCATGATTTCCGGCTACCGCACCTTCAAGGACTGAGCCATGGGTGCATGCCTTGCCAGCACCGCCAGAACGCGGGCGCAGCCGTGCCTTGTGTCGCCGACGGGAGTGCCGCTGCGCAGCCCCCAGCACCCGGGGCGTTTTCTCGAAAAGAACTTTCTGCGGCCGCTGTCGTTGAGCCAGACCGATGCGGCCCGTCTGCTGGGCGTCTCTCGCCGGCGCCTGAATGAAATTGTGCAGGGCCATCGGGGCGTCACGCCCGACACCGCCATCCGCTGCGCCGTGGTGTTTGGCACCGATGCGCTGTTCTGGCTGGCGCTGCAGTCCCGCTGGGACAGTTTTCACGCCTGGAAGAGCCTGCGCCAGTCCGGCGCAGTCCACTGAACTCCCCTCCCGTCGACACCGGAAATGCCCGCCATGACTTCCTGCACGCCCCCAAGTGCCTGTAACTCTCCCCGTGACAATCCACAGGCCATTTTGGTGCTGGGCATCGGCAACATGCTGTGGGCCGACGAAGGCTTTGGAGTGCGGTGCGTCGAGGTCCTGCAACAACGCTATGCCTTTGCCCCCCACGTGCAACTGGTGGACGGCGGAACCCAGGGCCTGGCGCTGCTGCCCTACGTGCAGGAGGCGGACGCGCTGCTGATTCTTGACGCCATCGACTACGGCCTGGAGCCGGGAACGCTGAAGGTGGTGGAGGGCAGTGAGGTGCCCTGCTTTCTCGGCGCAAAAAAAATGAGTTTGCACCAGACGGGGTTCCAGGAGGTGCTGATGGTCGCTCTGCTTACGGGGAGCTATCCCGAACGCATTGTGCTGGTGGGCTGCCAGCCGCAAGAGCTTGAGGACTACGGCGGCAGCCTGCGTTCGCGCACCAAGCAGGCCCTGGATGAGGCACTGGACATTGCGCTGGGCCACTTGCGGGAGTGGGGCGCCTGCCCCGTGCCATGCAGCAGTCCGGTGGGCCTTGACCATGTGGTGACCGTGCCGAACCTCGAGATGGCCGCCTACGAAACCGGACGCCCCAGCGCCGCGCAGGCTTGCCGCATCGGTGACGACCGTTTCATGCCCAGGTAAGGCGAGTACGACCATGTGTATCGGTATTCCCATGCAGGTGCAATCGATCAGCCCGGGCCATACGCTGGTGGCCGGCGCCGACGGCATTGAACGCGTCAACACCGCACTGGTGGGCGACTGCTCGCCCGGCGAGTGGGTGCTGGTGTTTCTGGGCTCCGCGCGCGAGCGCATCAGCCCCGAGCGTGCGGCCGAAGTGCTGGCCACGCTGGCACTGGTGCAGGACTCCATGGCGGGACGCTACGACCCCATGGCGTCCGTGGACGCCGCCTTTGCGCTGCCCTCGGCCATGAGCCCCGATCAACTGGCGGCACTGATCGGTGCGGCCGCCCCCGTCAACCCGACCCAAGGAGCAAGCAAACCATGATGAACCCTGAAGTGGCCGCACCCCCGCTGGTGCAGCGGCTGGTGAACGACTACGGCGCGAGTTGGATCGATGCCGCGAATGTCAACGCCTTCACCGAGGGGGACGGCGCACGGGTCCTTTTCTTCTGCGGAGACCCGATCCGGTTTCCCGAAGGGCTGGATGTGGCCGTGGTGCTGCCCGAGTTGCGCGCAGCACTGAGCGGCGGTTTTGCCATCGGTGCCGTCCGTGCGGAGTGTGAGGACGACGTGGCGCGGCGCTTTGGTGTGCAGCGTTGGCCGTCACTGGTGTTCTTCCGTGACGGCAGTTACACCACCACGCTGGCCGGAATGTACGACTGGAACGACTATCTCACCCGGGTCGACCAGGCGCTGCGCATGCCGCCCAGTCGCAAACCCGGCATCGGTATACCGGTGGTCACACTCGGCGGCGACAGCCATTGCCATTGAACGCCATGAACTCCAATCCCACCCAACGTCCCTTCCCTATTCCGCTGGTCGATATGTTCGGGCCGGGCAGCCAGCCCGAAGACGAAGAGCTCGAATACATGCCCATGCCGCGTGGCATGGCCACCTATCAGCCGCCGCAACTGCCGGAGCCTGAAGAACTGGCAGGCCACGGTGGAGCCGTGCGTGTGCTCACCGAGCTGCTGCACACACTCCAGGCTGCCATTCGAGGCGAAGCGGTCCCGCCGGTCTGGCTGGCCGGACTGACCGCCGAAGAGCTGCAGCTCGTCAACCAGGTGCTGGGCGAGGGCGAGGTCAGTGCGCAGGTGACTGCGGCCCCTGGCGCTTGTGCGGCCGGTGAAGTGGCTGCCCCGGCGCAGGCGCAGGTGCAGGAGGCCGTGTTTGCCGGTGTCTGGCGGGTGCTCGATGGCTTGGCAGATGGCACGCTGCAGGACCGCATCGAAGTCGGAGCCATTCCCGAGGTGCTCAAGCGCGAGGCGCGGCAAGATGCCCTGAGTGGTTTCCAGCCCGACCCCACGCCGCCCGCCGGGGTGATGAACGCGCCGACCTTGCTGCAGGAACTGCATGACCAGCGCCAGCAATGGCGTCCGGGGCTGCCCGCGCACCTGGTCAACCTGTCGCTGCTGCCTCTGAGCCCGCAGGACATGGCCTTCATGGAGCAGCAGATGGGAGCCGGGCGCGTGCTCATTCTCTCGCGGGGGTATGGCAACTGCCGCATCAGCAGCACCCGTGTGGCCAATACCTGGCGCGTGGTGTACTACAACTCGCAGGACGCCATGATCCTGAATTCCATAGAGGTGGTCGATATGCCGGAAGTGGCCTGTGCCGCGCAGGAAGATCTAGTGGACTCCGAAAAGCGTTTGCGTGAGGTCCTCGAATGGGTGAATCAGGTGTGAACCCCGCGCCTTCGGCCGGACTCGCGTTTGGCGATGCGTCGCAGGTTCCTGCCGATGCCCGGCTCGAATGCAAGATCTGCTGGTGGGTGTATGACCCGGCAGAAGGCGACCCGGTCTGGCAGATACCGCCGGGGACGCCCTTTTCCGCCCTGCCAGCGCACTGGCGCTGTCCGCAGTGTGATGCCGAGGCCAGCAAATTCCTGCGGCTGGATGCATGAAGTGAAACACCCCCCTATGTCGCTTTGCTCCTTCCCCCCGCTCTCGCATCGCTGCGCGATGCGGGCGGGGGGACGCCACCCGTGCGGCGGGGCGGCCCTTGCACGGTGGCCGCTGGTCTGGTCTGCGCCAGTTTCATGCGCCATGGTGAACTGAGAGATCGTGATGCAAGAACTCGTTCAGGCGCGCGTGGAGCGGCTCGAAGCCGTCTTTCGCGACATTGCGGCCACGCGCATGGTGGGCGTTCCCTTGCTGCACCCCGGTCTGCAAGTGCAGGCGGTGGGCTTTGCTCCAGAGCCTGAGGGCAGCAGCGCGCTGGGGGTGCTTGTGACGCCCTGGTTCATGAACCTGATGCGCCTGCCGCTGGACGCGGCAGAGCCGCTGGGGCCGGGGCAGGTGAGCCGCCAGCGCATCGGTGCGCACCGGCTCAGTTTCATTGGCGCGCACGAGGCGGCGTTTGGCCCTTATGCGATGTGCTCGCTGGCTTCTCCCATGTTCGAATTTGCGGACCAGGATGCGGCCGTGGCCACGGCCCATGAGGTTCTGGCCCAACTGCGCCTGCCCACAGCGAAGGGAGAACCAGACGCGCAGCGTCGCCGGTTTTTGCTCGGACGTGGCGCAGCGCCAGGAGCGTGCCCATGAACCTGCTTGCGCAGCGCCTGCGGCTCCAGCCCGGCGCGGACACACCGGTCGCCGGTATCCGTGAGCCTCTGGCAGAGCGGTTGCTGCGTGCGCGTCCGGCCGCTTTGGCCCCGGCCATGCTGGGCAGTCTCTATGCGTTGTGTGGGCATGCCCATCGCACCTGCGCCGAAATGGCGTTACAGGCCCTGCAGGCCCCGGATGCGCCTGTGCAGCCCGATGCGAAGCAGCGCCAGGCCCTGTGGAGTGAAACCCTGCGGGAGCATGTTCGGAGACTTTTTCTGGACTGGCCCCGCCTCCTGGGCAGCCCCGAAAGCGACGGGCAGGTCCTGGCGGCCAGCCCTGCGCTGGCCCCGACTGTGGAGCCCGGCACTCCCGCACTGGTCGACTGGATGGAGCGCCAGGTGCTGGGCATGCCGATGGCTGTCTGGAACCGTGCCTGTCGGGAAAGTCCAGCCTCATGGCTGGTCCAATGGACGCATGAAATCCGCAATCCGCTGACCGTGGCTTTGCGTCGCGCACAGCCCTGGGCCTGTGCCTGGACGCTGCCTTTGCAGGCCTTGCGCCCCGACGCCGAGGGCACGGCGTTAACCGCTTTGGCCGCGCAGCTGCGCGAGGACGCGGATTTTTCCCGTCTGCCCCATGTTCAGGGCCAGTGGCGCGAAACCGGTTGCTGGAGCCGAGCTGCCGACGTTGAACTGCCCATCCCGGATGCTTGGACGCGGCTGGCTGCGCGCGTGCATGACCTGGCGCAGCTCGGCCAGCCTGGCGGTGCCCAGCGGCTGCGCGCGGGTGCGCGGGCGCTGGGTGGCGGCGAGGCGCTCGCATGGTGCGAGATGGCGCGGGGTCTGCTGGTGCATTGGCTGCGCGTGGATGCGCAGGGCCGCGTCGAGCGCTACGGCATATTGGCGCCCACGGAATGGAACTTCCACCCGCAGGGTGCGGCCGCGCAGATTCTTCGCCAGTTGCCCAGCCAGGTGCCACCGCAGCAGATGTCAGCCGCCGTGGGGCTGATGGTCGCGGCCTTCGACCCGTGCGTGGAATACGAGCTGGACGCAGACCCCACTGCCCTGGAGGTCGTCCATGCATGAATTGAGCCTGGCCGGTGGCGTTCTCAAGGTGGTGGAAGACGCAGCCGTGCGCGAACCCTTCGCACGCGTGCTGAAATTGCATCTGGAGGTCGGCAAGCTCGCGGGGGTGGAGTTGCGCGCCTTGCGCTTTGCGCTCGAGGCCATCGCACCGGGCACCCTGCTGGAAGGTGCCGAGCTGGAGATCGACGAACCCCAGGGACGCGCATGGTGCATGGGCTGCAGCACGGAGGTTGAAATCGCACAGCGCGGCGATCCCTGCCCTTCCTGCGGTGCGCACTGGCTTGCCCCCCAGGGCGGGGACGAATTGCGTGTGGTGGACCTGCAGGTCGCCTGATCAGAAGGAGTCAATGATGTGTGTAGTGTGCGGATGCAATAGCAGTGGGCAGCAGGAATCAGCGCAGGTGGCGCCTGACGCCGGTGGCGCGGTGGTTGATGCGCGGACCGGCGACCTGCACTTTGGCGCCGGTGCGGCGCGTGTTTCGGTGCCGGGGATGAGCGAGTCGCGGGCCATCCGAATCGAGCAGGATGTGCTGGGCGCCAACAACCAGGTGGCGCAGCACAACCGCGCGCATTTCCACGCCCATGGCGTGCGCGCGCTCAATCTCGTTTCCAGCCCGGGCTCGGGCAAGACCACACTGCTGTGCGCCACCATCCGTGCGTTGCAGCAAAACCACCCCGAGGTGGCGCTGGCAGTGATTGAGGGCGACCAGCAAACATCGAACGACGCTGACCGCATCCGTGCCACTGGCGCTCCGGCCATCCAGGTCAATACCGGCAAGGGCTGCCATCTGGATGCACCGATGGTGGCGCAAGCCTTTGCACGCCTTGCACCGCACGATCACGCCCATGGGCACGAGCACGAGCATGAGCACGAGCACGAGCACGAGCACGAGCATGAGCATGAGCATGAGCATGAGCATGAGCATGAGCATGAGCATGAGCATGAGCATGAGCATGAGCATGAGCATGGGCATGGGCATCACCACCCAACGCAGTCGCTGCTGTTCATCGAAAACGTGGGCAACCTAGTGTGCCCGGCACTGTGGGATCTGGGCGAAGACGCCAAGGTGGTCATCCTGTCGGTCACCGAGGGCGAGGACAAGCCGCTCAAGTATCCCGACATGTTTGCAGCGGCGCAGCTCATGGTACTGACCAAGACCGACCTGCTGCCGCACCTGAGCTTCGATGTGCAGCGCTGCATGGACTATGCGCGCCGCGTCAACCCCGGCATCCGCATCCTACAACTGTCGGCCACCACAGGCGAAGGCATGAACGCCTGGCTGGACTGGCTGGTGCACCCCGATGCCATCGAACCCACCAGCGTGCAGGCGCGCATCGCGCAGCTGGAAGCCGAGCTGGCGCGGCTCAAGGCAGGGCAGGGATGAGAACAGGTTCTGAGGATTCTGGACCATGACGCGCGTCCTTGCCTGCGGGGCTTTTCTGAAAAACACGGCCTGTCTTTTTGATACGGCAACACCCCAGGCGCCACTGTGGTCGGGTGTCCATGGCGATCTGTCCGACCCCGCAGCCTGCGCGGCACTGGAGCATTCGGTGCAGGACTTGCTGGCGCAGACGGGCGGGCCGGTGGATGCGGTGGCGCATGACTTGCATCCCGATTTTTTCAGCACGCGCCTTGCCCAGCGCATTGCGGGCGAGCGCGGCATCCCGTGCGTCGCTGTCCAGCACCACCACGCCCATGCAGCTGCAGTGCTGGCAGAGCATGGGATGCACGAGCCCGTGATCGCTCTGGCACTCGACGGCGTGGGTTTGGGCGCCGATGGCACGGCCTGGGGCGGGGAACTGTTGTGGGTCGACGGCGCGCGGTTTGAGCGTGTGGCGCACCTGTGGCCGCTCTCGTTGCCAGGGGGCGACGTGGCTGCACGCGAGCCCTGGCGCCTGGCTGCGGCGCTGCTGCACGCCAGTGGGCGGACAGCGCAGATCGTGCCGCGCTATGCCCCCGTGGTGGGCGAGGCCGCCGCGCGTACCGTGCAGGCGATGCTGGCGCGCGGCCTGAACTGCCCGCAGACCACAGCGGCCGGGCGCTGGTTTGACGCGGTGGCGGGCCTGCTGGGCCTGTCGGTGCGGCAGGACATGGAGGCACAGGCCGCCATTGCACTGGAACAGGCTGCCGCACGCCATCTGCAAAGCCATGGCGGCGTGCTGGAGCTGCGCACCGACCCGGCTGATGCCCCGGTGGACCCGACGGGCCGCGTCGATCTGCGCCCTCTGTGCGCCCGCTGGGCGCAAGGGCAGGCTTCGACCGCTGCACAGATCGACGCGGCCGCTGCGCGATTCCATTGCACGCTTGCCGACGCCCTGGTGGCGCAGGCCGCGCTGGCAGCGCATGCGCGCGGTGTGCGCTGCGTGGTGCTGGGCGGGGGCTGTTTCTTTAACCGTATCCTGTCCGATCGCACCATCGCCGGCCTGCAGGCGCGGGGGCTGCAAGTGCGCACGGCGGGGACGCTGTCTTGCGGCGACGCCGCGCTTGCGCTGGGTCAGGCCTGGGTGGCTGCGCACCCGTGGGGCGCGCAACAGACAGGGTTTGTCAATTCAAATGAGGAGGTGGGAGCATGTGCCTAGCCATACCCGCCCGCGTGGTGGAACTGTTGTCGGGGCAGCGGGCCGTGGTGGACCTGTCCGGCGTGCGCAAGGAGGTGTCCATTGCCCTGGTGGACGACGTCCGGCAAGGCGACTACGTGATCGTGCACGTGGGCTACGCCATCGGCAAGATCGACCCTGAGGAGGCCGAGCGCACCTTGGCCCTGTTTGCCGAACTCGCCAGCACGCAGGGGGGAGCATGAAGTACATCGACGAGTACCGCGACGGGGAGCAGGCACGCCACATCGCGGCCAAGATTGCCGCCGAGGTGCGACCGGGGCGCACCTACAGTTTCATGGAGTTTTGCGGTGGGCACACGCACGCCATCTCGCGCTACGGTATTGGGGGAATGCTGCCGGGCAGCGTGCGCATGATCCATGGTCCCGGTTGCCCGGTGTGCGTGCTGCCCATCGGTCGCATCGACCTCGCCATCCGGCTCGCATTGGAGCGCGGCGTGATGCTCTGCACCTACGGCGACACCATGCGCGTGCCCGCCTCGGATGGGCTTTCGCTCATCAAGGCCAAGGCGCGCGGGGCCGATGTGCGCATGGTGTATTCGGCTGCCGACGTGCTGGCCCTGGCCGACAAGCACCCCGATCGCGAGGTGGTCTTTCTGGCCATCGGTTTTGAAACCACCACGCCGCCCACCGCCCTGGTGCTGCGCGAGGCGCGCGAGCGGGCGGTGCAAAATTTCAGCGTGCTGTGCTGCCATGTGCTCACGCCAGCGGCCATCACGCACATCCTTGAATCGGCCGAGGTGCGGCAATTAGGCACCGTGCCCATCGACGGCTTCATCGGCCCGGCGCATGTGAGCATCGTGATCGGCTCGCAGCCTTACGAGCACTTCGCCGAGGAGTACCGCAAGCCGGTGGTGATCACGGGCTTCGAGCCGCTGGATGTGATGCAGGGCATCCTCATGCTGGTGCGACAGGTCAATGCCGGACGCGCCGTGGTCGAGAACGAGTTTTCCCGGGCGGTCACGCCTGAGGGCAACCTGGCGGCGCAAAACCTCGTGTCGCAGGTGTTCGAGCTGCGCGAGAGCTTCGAGTGGCGTGGCCTGGGCGATGTGCCCTACAGCGCGCTCAAAATTCGGCCCGCCTTTGCCGCCTGGGACGCTGAACGCAAATTCGACCTGCAGTACGCCAGCGTGCCCGACCACAAGCAGTGCGAGTGCGGTGCCATCCTGCGCGGCGTCAAGCGCCCCACCGACTGCAAGCTGTTCGGCACCGTGTGCACGCCCGAGAGTCCCATGGGCTCGTGCATGGTGTCCAACGAAGGCGCTTGCGCCGCCCATTACGCCTACGGGCGCTTTCGAGATATCCCGGTGGTGACTGCATGAGCCAGCGCAAAGACTACGTCCGTCCCATCGACTTCAAGCACGGCCGTATCGACATGACGCACGGTGCAGGGGGCCGTGTGGCAGCGCAGCTGATCGACGAACTGTTCGCCCGTGCCTTTGACAACGAATACCTGCGCCAGGGCCACGACGGCGCCCTGCTGCCGCTGCCCACACAGGGGCGCTTGGTCATGGCGACCGACGGGCATGTGATTTCGCCGCTGTTCTTTCCAGGTGGTGACATCGGCTCGCTTTCGGTGCATGGCACCGTCAACGACGTGGCCATGTCCGGTGCGCTGCCGCTGTACCTGGCGGCCAGCTTCATCATCGAGGAAGGGTTCCCGCTTGCGGACCTGCGGCGCATTGTCGAATCCATGGCCGCCGCTGCACGCGAGGCGGGCGTTTCAATCGTCACGGGCGACACCAAGGTGGTGGAACAGGGCAAGGGCGACGGCGTGTTCATCAGCACCACCGGCATCGGCGTAGCGCAGCCGGGGCTGTGCATTGACGGGCGCCAGGCGCGGGTGGGTGACGCGGTGCTGGTCTCGGGAACGCTGGGCGAGCATGGTGTGGCGGTGATGTCGCTGCGTGAGTCGCTGGAGTTCGAAACCGCCATCGTCTCCGACAGCGCCGCCCTGCACACGCTGGTGCAGGCCATGCTGCAGGCATTGCCTGACCCCACGCTGCTCCATGTGCTGCGCGACCCCACGCGCGGCGGTCTGGCCACCACGCTCAATGAGATCGCACGCCAGTCCCAGGTGGGCATGCTGCTGCGCGAGGCCGACATCCCCGTGCTGCCGCAGGTGGCCGCCGCCTGTGAATTGCTCGGGCTGGATCCGCTCTACGTGGCCAACGAAGGCAAGCTCATTGCCGTTTGTGCCCCCGAAGCGGCCGACACGCTGCTGGCCGCCATGCGCGCGCACCCACTGGGTCAGGGGGCACAACGCATTGGCACGGTGGTGGAGGATGCCCATGGTTTCGTGCAGATGGAAACCTGCTTTGGTGGGCGCCGCGTGGTGGACTGGCTCAGCGGCGAGCAGTTGCCGCGCATTTGTTGACATGAGACACCCCCTGAGTCGCTGCGCGCCTTCCCCCTACAAGAAGGGGGACGCCGCCCGTGCGGCGGGGCGGCCCTTGCACGGCGGCTGCTGGCATGGGCCGCGCCTGTTTCAGAGTGTGTGCAGCGTTATGGGCCACGCATAGGGATTTGATTGTTATGCGCATCCTCCTGCTCACCCACAGTTTCAACAGCCTGAGCCAGCGGCTCTTTGGCCTGCTGCGTGCGCAGGGGCACGAGGTGTCGGTGGAACTCGACATTGCCGATTCGGTCACCGAGGATGCCGTGGCTTTGTTCCGGCCCGATGTGGTGCTGGCGCCATTCCTCAAGCGGCGCATCCCGCAATCGGTCTGGGCGCACACCGTGTGCCTCGTGGTGCACCCGGGCGTGCCGGGCGATCGGGGGCCGAGCGCACTGGACTGGATGCTCATGCGCGGTGATCCGCACTGGGGTGTCACCGTGCTGCAGGCAGTGGGCGATTTCGATGCGGGCGAGGTCTGGGCCAGCGAGCCGTTTGTGGTGCGTCCCGGTGCCACCAAATCCAGCGTGTACCGGCGCGAGGTCACGCAGGCGGCCGTAGTGGCCGTGCTGCGGGCGCTGCAACGCCATGTGCCTGGCTGCCTGCAACCGGCGCCTGCTGGTGCGGTGGAAGACCATGGCCTTGGACGATGGCTGCCGCTCATGCCGCAGGCCGAGCGCCGTATCGATTGGCAGCGCGATGACACACCCGCAGTGCTGCGCAAGATTGCCGCTGCCGATGGCTTCCCTGGCGTGCTTGATGCATTCTGGGGCCAACCTTGTCGTTTGTTTGATGCCCACCCTGCCAGTGCCGACGTGGTCGCGCGGTGTGCATCTGCCAAACCCGGCACCGTGATTGCGCGGCGTGGCCCGGCGCTGCTGCGCCGCACCCTGGACGGTGCGGTGTGGATTGGCCATGTGCGACCCGACGATGGCCAGGCCGCACGGTCCGATGGCGCCAGCAGCCTCAAGCTTGCGGCCACGCGCGTTTTTGCCGCCCAGGCCGCCGAGCTGCCCGCGTGGGACGTGCCGCTGGCGCACGGCGACGACGAATGGGACGAACTGCGCTACCGGGAGTTTGGCCCCCAGGGTGCGCGCGTGGGCTGGCTTGATTTCGACTTTCACAATGGCGCCATGTCGGAGCGCCAGTGCCTGCGCCTGCGCGACGCGCTGCGCTGGGTGCGCGGGCAGCCCACCCAGGTGCTGGTGCTGGCGGGCGGGCAAGAGTTTTTCTCCAACGGCATTCACCTGCACGACATCGAGGCGGCGCAGCGCGTCGAAGGCGACAGCGCGGCCGATGCCTCCTGGCGCAACATCAACGCCATGAACGATGCCGCCTTGGAAGTGCTCACGCTCGCCGACCGCATCACCGTCGCCGCCCTGCACGGCAACGCGGGTGCGGGCGGCTGCTTTCTGGCGCTGGCAGCCGACGAGGTCTGGACACATGAGGGCGTGGTGCTCAACCCGCATTACAAGAACATGGGCAACCTGTACGGTTCGGAATACTGGACCTACTCCCTGCCTCGGCGCATGGGCGAGGCCGCTAGCCGCGCCACCATGCAGCAGCGCCTGCCATGGACAGCACCCGACGCCGTGCAGCGCGGCCTTGTGGATGCCTGCTTTGCTGTAGGCGCGCAGGCCTTTGGCACCCAGGCGGCCGAGCGCGCTTTGGCGCTGGCGTCCGTCCATAATCTCGCAGAGCGTCTGCGGGACAAGGCGCTGCGCCGCGCTGACGACGAAGAGCGCAAACCATTGGCCCTCTACCGTGAGGAGGAGTTGCAACGCATGCAGCGCAATTTCTACGGATTTGACCCCAGCTACCACGTAGCGCGGCACCACTTTGTTTACCGCAAGCCCCATGCCTGGACGCCGCGCCATTTGGCGCCGCACCGTGCATTGGTGCCGACTTTCGCATGAACACCAGGGATTGCGCCGTACCGCACGACATGCAGCCATTGGTCCTGGTGGTGGACGATGAGACGCGCTCGCTCGATGCCATCCGCCGCAACCTCGAAGAAGAGTTTCGCATGCTCACCGCCACCAGTGCCGATGAAGCGCGCGGCCTGCTTGAACGCCACGAAGTCAGTGTGATCCTGTGCGACCAGCGCATGCCGGGCACCAGCGGCGTGAAGTTTTTGAAGGAGGTGCGCGAGCTCTGGCCGGACACGGTGCGCATCATCATTTCGGGCTATACCGATTCGCAGGACATCATTGCCGGCATCAACGATGCGGGCATCTACCAGTACCTCCTCAAGCCCTGGGTGCCCGAGCACCTGTTGTCCACCGTGGCGCGTGCGGCCGAGGCGCGCAGCCTGCAGATGCAAACCCAGCGGCTGAACCTCGAACTGCGGACCAGTACGCCAGTGCTGCGCCAGCGCTCCAGCGCATCCCTGGCTTCAGCGCGGGCCGCATTTGATTTCGATCGTCTGGTGCGCGCACCAGGCAGCCCGCTCGATGCGGTGTGCGAGGTGGCGGCGCGCGTGGCGCGCTACGACCTGGCGGTGTTGGTTACGGGCGAGTCGGGGACCGGCAAAGAGCTGCTGGCGCGCGCTATCCACTACGCCAGCCCACGCGCAGAACGCGCCTTCGTGCTGGAGAACTGTGCCGCCATGTCGGATACGCTGCTGGAATCCGAGCTGTTCGGTCACAAGCGTGGTTCTTTCACGGGAGCCTTCGAGGACCATGTGGGCCTGTTCCAGCGTGCCGACGGCGGCACCATTTTCCTCGATGAAATTGGAGACACTTCGGCCGCATTCCAGGTCAAGCTCTTGCGCGTGCTGCAGGAGGGGGAGGTGCGCCCTGTGGGTGCAAGTCGGTCGATCGTGGTGAATGTGCGCGTGATCGCCGCCACGCACCGCGACCTGGAACAGGACGTACGTTCCGGGCGTTTTCGCGAAGATTTGTACTACCGCATCGCCAGCATGACCTTCTCGGTGCCGCCCTTGCGCGAGCGCAGCGCCGATGTGCTGCCGATTGCCGACATGCTGCTGGCGCAGGCCGGCCAGGAACTGGGCCGAGTGGAGCTGCGCTTTGCGCCAGAGGTACGTGGCAACCTGCTGGCCTACCCTTGGCCCGGCAATATTCGGGAGCTCAAGAACGAAATTTACCGCGCCGTGGCGCTGTCGGACGGATCCACGGTGTCGGCGGCTGCGTTCTCGCGCCGAGTGCTCCATGGGCAACCCGGTGTCAGCGCGGCTGCGCGGTCTGGGGGTGCCCTGCCGCAGTGCGGCAGCTTGCAGGAGCGCTTGGATGCCATCGAGGCAGTCATCCTGCGAGAAACACTGCTGCGCCACTGCTGGAACAAGACCCACGCAGCCAAGGAGCTGGGCCTCTCGCGGGTGGGGCTGCGCCAGAAGCTTGGCCGCTTTGGCCTGGGGGGGGCCGGGCGATGCATGAACAGCCATTGAATCTGCTGTGGCTGCAGTCCGGCGGCTGCGGTGGTTGCAGCATGTCGCTTCTGTGCGCCGACACCGCCGACTTCGCAGCGCAATTGCGCCAGGTTGGCATCCATTTGCTGTGGCATCCCTCGCTGTCTCTGGAAAGCGGGCACGAGATGCTGGAAGTGATGCACGACTGCCTGACTGGGCGCACGCCCCTGCATGTGCTGTGCATCGAAGGTGCTGTGCTGCGCGGTCCTGAAGGTACGGGTCGCTTCCATTTGCTGGCGGGAACGCAGGAGCCAATGATGCACTGGGTGCGGCAGCTGAGTGCTGTGGCGCACCAGGTGATGGCGGTGGGCAGTTGCGCGGCCTTTGGTGGCATCAGTGCCGCCGGCTGCAACCCCACCGATGCCTGTGGTTTGCAGTACGAGGGGGACCAGGCGGGCGGCCTACTGGGCGCAGCATGGCGCAGCGCTGGTGGATTGCCTGTGGTCAATGTGGCGGGCTGCCCCACGCATCCGGGCTGGGTGCTGGAGACGCTGGCTGCGCTGACTGACGGCACGCAACCTCTGGCCACCGACCAGCTCGACGCGCTTGGCCGCCCACGTGCCTATTGCGACCAGCTTGCGCACCATGGCTGCGCACGCAACGAGTTTTATGAATACAAGGCGAGCGCCGAAAAACCCTCCGACCTGGGCTGTCTCATGGAGCACATGGGCTGCAAGGGCACGCAGGCGCACGCGGACTGCAACATCCGGCTTTGGAACGGTGAAGGTTCGTGTGCGCGCGGCGGTTATGCCTGCATCAGCTGCACCGAGCCAGGTTTCGAGGAGCCTGGCCATCCCTTTCACCAGACGCCCAAGGTGGCGGGCATCCCGATCGGTCTGCCCACCGACATGCACAAGGCCTGGTTTGTCGCGCTGGCCTCGCAGTCCAAGTCGGCTACGCCCCGCCGCGTAAAGCAGAACTCCACGGCGGACCACGTCGTCGTGGCCCCCATGATTCGAAAGACGCGCCTGAAATGAGCCGCCTCCTCGTTGGCCCCTTCAACCGGGTGGAGGGTGATCTGGAGGTTCGCCTTGAGGTGCAGAACGGACGTGTGCAGGATGCCTGGGTAAATGCTCCCATGTACCGTGGTTTTGAGCAAATTTTGCAGGGCAAGCACCCTTTGGATGCCTTGGTGTATGTGCCGCGCATCTGCGGTATCTGCTCGGTCACGCAGTCGGTGGCGGCGGCACGGGCACTGGCGGCGGCCTGCGGCGTGCAGGCGCCGCCCAACGGCGTGTGGCTGACCAATCTGATGCTGGCCTGCGAGAACGCGGCCGACCACCTGACACATTTCTACCTGTTTTTCATGCCTGACTTCACGCGTGCGGAGTATGCCGGGCGACCCTGGCATGCCCAGGCTGTGCAACGCTTTTCGGCGTTGTCGGGTACGCATGCACGCGAGGCGCTGGCTGTGCGCCAGCGTTGGATGCAAATCATGGGGACGCTGGGCGGCAAATGGCCGCACACCCAGTCCATCGTGCCTGGCGGCAGCACCCGCAACCTGGCGGCGCCTGAGCGGCACCGTCTGGGGGCTCGCATTGCCGAGATGCGTGGTTTTCTGGAGCGCGTGCTGTACGGTGTGCCGCTGGAGGAGGTGGCCTGGAAAGGCGCAGACGCGCTGGCGCAATGGCAGGAGGGCGACCTGGAGTGCAGTGACCTGCGGCTTTTTTTGCGCATCGCTGCAGACCTTGGGCTCGATGCCCTGGGACGGGGCCCAGACCTGACCCTGAGCTACGGCGGATTTGCCGACCCCAGCGGACGCTTTTCCCTGGCGCCGGGCACCTGGGACGGGTCCCAAGTGCAACCGGTAAACATGGCACACATTGCAGAAGACGCCTGCCATGCCTGGCTGGCAGAAGGCGCCGGGGCATTGCACCCGTCGCAGGGCCTGACGCAGCCGGATGTCGGCAAGCCGGGCGCCTACACCTGGAACAAAGCCCCGCGCCTGCAGGGCCGTGTGCTGGAGACCGGCGCTCTGGCCCGGCAACTGGCCCAGGGACAGCCCCTGCTGCGATCGCTTTGGCAACAGGGTCGAGGCAATGTGTTGACGCGGGTTCTGGCCCGCTCCATGGAGTTGGCGCAACTCGTCCTGCTGGCCGAGCAGTGCCTGCGTGCCATCGTGCCCGGGGCACCCTGCTGCGAGGAGACCCATTTGCCCGACGAGGCCGACGCCGTGGGCCTGTGCGAGGCCGCGCGGGGCAGTCTGGGGCATTGGATGTCGATCCGGGACGGGCGCATCGCCAACTACCAGATCATTGCACCCACCAGCTGGAACTTCTCGCCGCGTGACCGCCAGGGCGTTCCCGGAGCGCTGGAGGCTGCCCTGGTGGGCGCCTTGGTGCAGGACGGCGACAAGTCGCCGGTGGCGGTGCAGCACATCGTGCGGTCCTTCGATCCGTGCATGGTGTGCACGGTGCATTGAAGAGGACGACCGACATGGCCGCCCCTGAACCGCCCCGCCCAGCGCCTGTGCCCGCTGGCGTGAGCGACGACACCTGGATGGATGTCATTCACAAAATGGACGAGGTGTACTCACAGCTGTTGCGCGATGAGGTGGCGCTGGAGCAGAAAAATACGGAGCTGGAAGCCTCGCAGCAGTTCATCTACGGACTGCTGTCGTCCATGTCGGATGTCTTGGTGGCCGCCGATGCCCAAGGCCGGATCGAGCAGACCAACCAGGCGCTGTGCGAGCTGGTGGGCAATGCCGAAGAGGCGCTGTTGGGCGTGCCCATGGACGGGTTGCTGTATGACGCACCGGGCATTGCCGCCCTGCACGACATGATGCATCGCGCCATCACCCTGCGGCAGGGGCACAGCGTAGAGCTCATGCTGCGCGATGCTGCCGGGCAGGCGGTGCCGGTGGACTTTACCGCCACGCCGCGCTACGACGGCCGCAAGCGCTGCATTGGATTTGTGTTTGTGGGCCGCCCCATGGCAGAGATCAAACGCGCTTACCGCCAGTTGCATGAAGCGCACGAGGCACTCAAGCGCACGCAGCAGCAACTGCTTCATGCTGAGAAAATGTCTTCGCTTGGGCGGCTGGTGGCGGGTGTGGCGCACGAACTGAACAACCCGATCAGCTTTGTGCTGGGCAACGTGCACGCGCTCGATCGCTACACCCTGCGCTTGCGCCAGTACCTCGATGCCGTGCATGCCGAAGCGGCACTTGCCGAGCATCCGGCACTGAGTGCCTTGTCGAAGAAGCTGCGCATTGAGCACATCCTGAGCGACCTGCCTTCGTTGATGGACGGCACCATTGAGGGGGCGCAGCGCACGGCGAGCATCGTGGACGGACTCAAGCGCTTTTCAGCGCTGGACCGCGAGGAACGGGAATCGGTGGCCATTGATACCGTGATAGAGCGCGCCATTCACTGGGTAAAGAGGGGCCTGGACCTGGACTTCGACGTCCAGTTCCAGAGCTGCCCCGGATGCACCGTTCTGGGCCATTCAGGACAACTTTTGCAAGTGTTGATGAACCTGATCCAGAACGCCTGCGATGCCGCCAGCGCCCGGCCGGGTGTGCTTCCCGTGCTGCGCATAGTGGTCCGCCCCGAGCCTGGCTGGGTGGTGATTTCCTTGCACGACAACGGGCCGGGTATCGCCCGAGAAGATTTGTCCAGCATCTTTGAGCCTTTCTTCACCACCAAGCCGGTAGGCAAGGGCACCGGCCTGGGACTGTCCATCAGCTACGGCATCGTGGAGCGCCACGGGGGGAGGCTGACCGCGCATAACCACCCACAAGGCGGGGCGGAATTTGTGCTGCGCCTACCTGCCGCGCCAGGCTAGGTAGACTGTTGCGGAGAAGGAAGTACCGCCCATGCAAGTCATCGACTCCCTCGTTACCCAGGCCGCAGCCATTGCCAGCCTGCGCCGTGACATCCACGCCCACCCGGAATTGTGCTTCGAGGAAGTGCGCACGGCCGATCTGGTGGCCAGCAAGCTCACGGAATGGGGCATCCCCATCCGCCGTGGGATGGGGACCACCGGCGTCGTCGGCATCGTGCACGGGCGCGATGGCGGCGCCTGCGGCCGCGCCATTGGTCTGCGCGCCGACATGGACGCCCTGCCCATGCAGGAGCACAACGCGTTCGAACACAAAAGCCAACACGCCGGCAAGATGCACGCCTGTGGCCACGACGGCCATACCGCCATGCTGCTCGCAGCCGCCCAGCACTTTGCCAAGGAGCGCAATTTCGACGGCACGGTCTACCTGATCTTCCAGCCGGCCGAAGAGGGCGGTGGCGGCGCGCGCGAGATGATCAACGACGGCCTCTTCACCCAGTTCGACATGCAGGCCGTGTTCGGCATGCACAACTGGCCCGGCATGTCGGTGGGCCAGTTCGCCGTGAGCCCCGGCCCGGTGATGGCGTCGTCCAACGAGTTCAAAATCACCATTCACGGCAAAGGCGGCCACGCCGCTCTGCCGCACACCACGATCGACCCAGTGCCGATCGCCTGCCAGATGGTGCAGGCCTTCCAGACGATCATCAGCCGCAACAAGAAGCCGGTGGATGCGGGCGTCATCAGCGTGACCATGATCCACACCGGCGAGGCCACCAACGTGGTGCCCGAGAGCTGCGAGTTGCAAGGCACGGTGCGCACCTTCACGCTGGAGGTGCTCGATCTGATCGAAGCGCGGATGCGCGAAGTGGCCGAGCACACCTGCGCGGCGCACCAAGCCACATGTGAATTTGAGTTCGTGCGGAACTACCCGCCCACTGTCAATTCCGCCCCGGAAGCCGAGTTTGCGCGCCGCGTGATGCAGGGCATCGTGGGCGAAGCCAATGTGCTGGCGCAAGAGCCCACCATGGGTGCCGAAGACTTTGCCTACATGTTGCAAGTGCGCCCCGGCGCCTACTGCTTTATCGCCAACGGCGAAGGCGCGCACCGCATGCATGGCCACGGCGAAGGGCCGTGCACGCTGCACAACGCCAGCTACGACTTCAATGACGATTTGATTCCGCTGGGCGCCACCTACTGGGTTCGCTTGACCGAGCAATGGCTGGCTGCCTCGCCGGCTGGCGTGTAAAGGGGCCGCGATGATCGGCGTCGACCAAGCCTTTGCCTCCAGCTATGCCCGCGCCCGGGTGCAGTTTCTGGAAGCGGCCGCTGCAGGCGGTTTAGCGATCGAATCGCATGCGCATCCGCTGGCGGGGCGCGACGGCGAGGCGCTTGCCATGGACGTGGCGCGCGATGGCCCTGCGGACGCCGAGAAACTGCTCATCGTCAGCAGCGCCTGCCATGGCGTGGAAGGCTATTGCGGCAGTGGCGTGCAGGTGTTTGCGCTGCACGACGATGCATGGCGCGAGCAGGCACGCGCAGCCGGAGTGGTCGTGCTCTATGTGCACGCACTCAATCCCTATGGTTTTTCGCACCTGCGCCGCACCACGCATGAGAACGTGGACCTGAACCGCAACTTCCAGGATTTCAGCAACCCCCTGCCCGTGAACGCAGGCTACCGCGAGATTGCGCCGCTGCTGCTGCCCCAGGAGTGGCCGCCCAATGCAGAGAACCAGGCGGCAGTACAGCACTACCTCGCCACCAAAGGCGAGGCGGCTTGGCAGGCGGCGGTCTCTGGCGGGCAATACGAATTTGAAGGCGGCATGTTCTATGGGGGGCAAGCACCCACCTGGAGCAACCTCACCCTGCGCAGCGTGCTGCGCGCGCACGGCAGCGCCGCCCGGCGCATTGCGTGGATAGATCTGCACACCGGCCTGGGCGAGAGCGGCTTGGGCGAGCGCATTTACGCCGGCCGCGACGACTCGAAGGCCATGGCCCGCGCGCGCGCCTGGTGGAACCCTGATGGCGCGACGCCGATCACGTCCTTCTACGATGGCACATCGACCTCGGCCTTGCTCACCGGTTTGATGTGGACCGCCATCTACGACGAATGCCCGCAGGCTGAGTACACCGGCATCGCGCTGGAATACGGCACGCTGCCGATCCTGCAGATGCTGCAGGCCCTGCGCGCCGAGCACTGGCTGCACCAACACCCCGAAGCACCCGCTGAGCAGGCCGCGCAGATCAAGGCCGACATGTTGGCTGCGTTCTACACCGACACCGATGCCTGGCGCGGCCAGGTCATCAGCCAGGCGCGGCAGGCGCTGTTTCAGGCGGCGCAGGGCTTGAATTCTTAGTGTTTTAAGGCCCTAGCGCTTGCTGCATAAACGTTTTATGCTATCAAATAAGAAGCAAATCAATCGTCGTCCTTGCCCCACGGCAGCATCAACGTGAGCATAGAGAGCGTTTCAAACTCCGGCGCAAAGGCGTCAATGATGCGCTGCGGCTCGGGGCACAGCACGGTGTCGGTGATGACGCCAAACTGCACGCCGCCGCCGTAGCTCAAGATAGAGACGCCCAAGCCCACGCTGCCCGTCTGCGGCACCCAGAACATGCACTGCGTGACGCGCGCGCCGCAAATGGTGAGTGGCTCGCGCGGGCCGGGCACGTTGGTCATCACGGCGGTGGTCTTGCGACCAAACAGGTTCAAGAGCGCATCCTGTGCGGGTTTGACCATCATCCCGGCCACGGCCAGCAGGCCGAAGGCCAGCAGCGGCTGGGTGCTGCCCTTGAGCGCCGCCATGCGGTGGCGCACTTCGTAGATGCGCTCGATGGGGTTTTCCATGCCAATGGGTAGCACCAGCGGCGCCAGGCCAAAGTGGTTGCCCAGCTTCCAGGCCTCTTCCATGGGGCGCAGGTTGACCGGAATCATGGCGCGAATTTCTTTGCCCGTGGTGTCGTCGCCAAGGTCGCGCAAGTAGCCGCCGATGGCGCCGGCCACGCAGGACAGCAGCACATCGTTCACCGAGCAGCCCAGCGCGCGGCCCACGGCTTTGACGTCGTCCAGCGGCAGCGGCGGGCACCAGGCGACGCGCTTGGCCGTGCCGGGCTCGCCCTTGAGGCGGGTGGGCGAATCGTCCGGCATGAGCGCCAGCGCCGCCGCGTCGTTCAGCACTTGCCAGGCCATGCGCGCGGCGTCGGCTGAGCCGGCCAAGCCGTGCTGCACCGCCTTTTCGGGGTCCAGCAAGGCGTGCAGCGAGCGCGCCGCGCCTTCGCCGGCGAAGTCGATGGCACGCACCGTGAGTCCGGCGAGTGGCTTGATGAGTGCGTCCGAGAGCCAATCTTCAGCGCCCGCTGCAGAGGTGCGGCGCTTGCGCTTGGGCGGCTCGGAGCCGCCATCGACCAGCGACATGACGACGGAAATCAGTGCGATGCCATCGGCAATGCAATGGTGGATGCGCACAATGAGCGCGCTGCCTGGCGCGCCGTCCTCGCCGACGAAATCTTCCACCAGGTAGAAGTGCCACAGTGGCCGGCGGGCGTCCAGTGGCTGGGTGGCCAGGCGGCCTACGGCGTCGGCCAGCGCCTGTTGGTGGCTCTGGCCATGTTGGCGTTTGAGCGTGAGTGGCTCGACGTGCGCGGCAATGTCGAAATGGTCGTCTTCCACCCAGGTGGCGCCGGCGGCGTCTTCAACCACGCGCTGGCGAAAGCGCGGGTACTGCGTCAGGCGTTGGCCGGCGCGCTCGCGCAACTGCGCCAGCGTAATGCCGGGCGAGACGGCCCAGACGCCGTTAATCAGCATCAGGTTGCTTGGGCAGTCCATGCGCAGCCAGGCGGTATCGACCTTGCTCATGCGCTCGCCCGAGAGCCCCAGCATGCCGCTGGCGGCGCGGCGCACGTTCTTTTCGACACTGCGTGCGGCTTCAAGTGCCAGTGCGCCCGGGGGCGTGTGGAGCAACGGGGCCGGCGCAGGCGCTGGGGCGCTGCGCGATGTCGTGGCGGCGGGGCGGGATGCAGTGCGGGAGGCAGTGCGGGAAGTGGTGCGAGTCACCATGGTGATGGGCTTCCTTGGTAGGAATGAAAAGTGTGCGCGTGCGCAAGCGCCGGGTTGAAGGGGGCTATTGTCGCGTGCAGGCCATAAGATATGCACAAGATACGCGGGCAAGCCGCTCTGCGGTCCCCGTTCTTTCCCCAACCCCGTACCCTAAGGAGCCCTGATATGTCCGACCTCAACGAGCGCTTTGACGCCGCCGTGGCCCAGTCCAAGAACCTGAGCGAGCGCCCTGACAACGTCACGCTGCTGCAGATTTACGCGCTGTACAAGCAGGCCAGCGCCGGCGACAACGCCGAAAAAAAACCCAGCTTCTCCGACATGGTGGGCCGCGCCAAATGGGATGCCTGGAACAAGCTCAAAGGCACGGAGCAGGATGCTGCACGCCAGCAGTACATCGACCTGATCGCGTCGCTCAGCTGAGCCCGTCCCGAGGTCGGTAACGCCGCTATGGCCTAATAGCGGTTTTCCCACTTTTCTACCGAGAGTCGCCATGGGCAACAAGATCGTCACCGAAGCAGACCGCAAATTCACCCCCCAACCCAAGCCACTGTCAGGCACGAGCGTGCCCACCAGCGGCCGCGGCCAGCGCGTGAGCCTGGAACGTGGCGTTGCCACGCGCAGCAAAAAGAACCCCGGCAAGCGCTCCAAAAAGGGCGGCTGAGCCGCGCTGGGTTGTGGCCCCAGGGCCACATGTGCAAAAAAGCCTCGCAATTGCGAGGCTTTTTTGTTGCGCTTACGCCGGCTTCTTGGCGGCTGATTTGCGCTTGCGCGCCGGTGCGGCGGCCATCATCTTGTCGAGCTGTTCGATCAGCTCGGTTTCAATGCGCTCCTTGAACGCGCTGACCAGGAAACCGAGCTGGGCGTGGAAGTCCAGCGCGTCGGGCAGTACCTCCAGCGTGCCCTTGATGCCTGAGCGCGTGAAGTAGAGCGTGTCCTGCTCTTCGCCCTCCTCGTAGGTGCAGTCCATGTCGAACTTTTCCTCGGCTTTCTCGGCCCATTGCAGTGCAATCTTGCGCGCGGCGGGAAGGCCCAGCTGGTGCTGGCGGTGGATGCGGATATCAGACACGGGGAGGCTCTTTCGCAGCAGGGGTGGACGGCGCAATCAGGGCCCGCAGCGCAGCGTGGCGCTGATCGGCGTTCTGTTGGGCCAAGGCTTTCACGGCATCATAGAACTGTGGCCAATTGCGTGCCGATTGTTCAAACAGCGTTTCAAAGGCTGGCACCCATTCGTCATACGCTGCCTGTGCGCCAAAGCTGGCATTGTTGGCCGTGGCCACCCAGTGGTCATAGCCCGCGCGCTGCGCTGCGGGCCAGGTTGCGGCAAGCGCGGCATAGCGCTCGCGAAACCGCTGGATTGCTTCTGTTTTCATAGCTTCCAGCGCTTGCCCTTCCTGCGCTGGAGCACCATTTGGTGCATAAATTTGCTCCAGCTGCGCGCGCGTCTCGCGCGTGAGCTGGCGAAAGCCTTCGCGCCGCGCGTCGCTCGCAGCGGCCTCGGAGCGCGCTGCGGCGCTGGCCTGGGTGCGCAGCCACTCGGCGCTGCCAATGCGCCCGACGGCGGTGGCAAACGATTCGTTGAACAGCGTGTCGCCCTCGGCATAGACCTTCTGGTGCGCCAGTTCGTGGAACAGCAGGCGCACGAAGTCGCCCTCGGGCCAGTGCACAAAGGTGCTCAGCAGCGGGTCACCGCCGAGCCAGTTCAGGGTACCCAGCGTGGAATAAGCCGGTACACCGTACACGTCCACTTCGAGGCCTTGGGCCGCCAGCAGATCGGCCTCGGCACGCGCGTCGGTCTGGCTGAAATACCCCCGGTAGCCCACGCAGCCCAGCACCGGAAAGCACCAGGTGTGGAGCTGCAGCGAGTACGGGGGCGCCGCCACCACGTTCCATACCGCACTGCCGCGCTTGACGTCCGCGTAACGCCGGTAGCTTGGGTTGTCGGGAAGGTGCAGCTCCTGCACCGCAAACGTACGGGCTCTCTGCCCCATCCGCAGGCGCTCGCGCAGCGCAGGCGGCGTGTCCGGCCGAGCAATCCAGTCGTCCATGGCATCTGCAGCCCACATCAGCTGCACATGGCCGCTGACCGACTGCCAGTAGTAGCCCAGTTCGCCCCCGCCCTGCGCGCAAGCGCCCAGCAGCAGGCTGGCGCCCAGCGCAGCGAAGGCACTGCGCGCGCCGGTGAGAAAGCGATGAATCGGTCTCATGCCATAGTGCGAGTCTGCGCGGGTGCTGGCGGTTCCCCCAGGGCGCTCAGTGCCAGCCAGGCCAGCGTGCCCAACAGCGCGGTGAGCAGCAGCGCGGCCACGCCCACGCGCTGCATCAGCGCGCCAAACACCACGGGCGCCAGTGCCTGGGCGATGCGAGCCGGCACCATCAGCACCCCCTGGCGCTCGCCATAGCCCTGCGTGCCGAAATACAGCAGCGGCAGCGTGCCTTTGGCGATGGTCAGGACGCCATTGCCCGCGCCGTGCAACAGCGTAAACGCGAGCGCCGCCGGAGCGCCCAGGAGCAGCAGCAAGACCGCCCCCACCGGGTGCGCTGCCGCAGCCAGCTTCGCAGCCAGCAAGGGATGGAGCCGGCGCAGCAGGCCGAAGTCGAGCAAGCGGCCCGCCACCTGCGCCGGGCCCACGAGGGAAGCCACGGCCACGGCGTGGGGCAGCGCCAGGCCGGCTGCTTGCAGCAGCTGTGGCAAATGCGTGGCCAGGGCGGTGCTGCCAAACCAGGCTACGGCAAACACCAGCGAAAGAATCAGCGTGGTGCGCTGGGCACGCACGGGAGCCGGCAGGGTGGGTAGGGTGCGCGCCGAGGCGTTGTCAGAGCTAGTCGGCGCATTGCCTGGGTGCGGCTTGGCGGGTGATTGCCGCGGCAGCCAGGCGTGCAGCGGCAGGCCCACCAGCAGATGCAGCGCGGCCCAGCCCAGGCAGGCGCCACGCCAACCCCAGTGCACTTCCATCCAGGCGCTCAGCGGCCATCCCACGGTGCTGGCAAAGCCGCCCAGCAAGGTGATACCGGTGATGCCGCCGCGCGCGCCGTGCCCATACAGACCCACCAGCGCGGCAAACGCCGATTCGTACAGCCCTGCGCCCATGGCCAGGCCCAGCACGCCCAAGGCCGCGAACAGGCTCACCGGCCCTTGTGCGCCGGCCATGGCCAACAGGCCGGCCGCAAACAGCAGGTTGCTGAGCAAGAGTACGCGGCGCCCGCCGTAGCGGTCCACGGCGCGGCCGGCCGCCGGACCCACGACACCCGAGACGATCAGCGCCAGAGAAAACGCTGCGAACGCCCAGGCCAGCGGCAAGCCGGTGTCCTGCGCCATGGGCGCGGCCAGCAGGGCGGGCAGGTAGTACGAGGAGGCATAGCCCAGGGTCTGGCCGCCGCCCAGCAGCAGCACATGGCGTGTCAGCGGACGCATCGGGTGCCTCGAAATGGGGCGTCAGGCAGCGGTGGGCGGCAGGATGTCAAGGATCGCTTCCACCGGCCGCCCAAGGCGCGTGCCCCGTTCGGTGACGACGATGGGGCGCTCCAGCAGGCGGGGGTGGGCGGCGAGGGCGTCCAGCCGCTCGGCGTCCGTCACGCCCTCGTCGCCCAGGTTCAGCTCGTTGAACAAGGCCTCTTTGCGGCGCACAAAGTCGCTCATTGGCCGGCCACTCGCTGCAATCAGGGATTGCAGCGTGGCGCGGTCCGGCGGCGTTTTGAGGTATTCAACGATTTGGGGCACGAGGCCGTGTTCACGCATCAGCGCCAGTGCGTTGCGCGAGGTGCTGCATTGGGGGTTGTGATAGATCGTGCTTGGGCTCATGGCGGTGGGTGCAAAAAATAGCGGATGGTGGTGGCCCCGTTGGCATGCCTGGAACCCCCGCGGACAGCTTACAGCGAAGCGGCGCCTTGACGTGTGCCGCACGGTTCCTACCATGCGGACTATGAAGCAATGGCTGAGCACCTTGGAGGAGCGACTGGCGCGCCTGCCGGTGGCGCTGGCTTTGGAATGGCCTGGTGGCCGGCGGGCCGGTCCAGGCGCTGCAGACGTGGTGCTAAGGTTCCGGGGACTGGGCCCGCTGGCTGCTTTGGCAGCGGGGCATCTGGGCGCGGTGGGCACGGCCATCGTCGAGGGAGATGTCCAGTTTGAAGGCAGTGCGCGGGATCTGATGCGAGCCGCCACGGGCTTTCTGACCACCGATCCGGCGCACGCCGAAACCGGCGGCTGGCGCCGGCTGCGCGCCTGGGCGCGTTCGCTGCGTGTGCACTCGCGTGAGCGCGACGCCGAGCAGGTGCAGTTTCACTACGATTTGTCGGATGACTTCTATGCGCTGTGGCTGGATCCGCGCCGCGTCTACTCCTGCGCTTACTACCGTGAGCCCGACATGAGTCTGGCAGCCGCGCAGGAGGCGAAGTTGGACCACATTTGCCGCAAGCTGCGTCTGGCACCGGGCGAACAGTTTCTGGACATCGGGGCGGGCTGGGGCGCCCTGATGGTCTGGGCTGCGGAGCACTACGGCGTGCAGGCCACCGGCATCACGCTGTCGCGCCACCAGTACGCCTTTGTGCAGGAGCGCATCGCTGAGCGCGGACTGCAAAGGCAGGCCCGGATCGAACTGTGCGATTACCGCCAGTTTGCTCCGGCGCAGCGCTTTGACAAGCTCGCTTCTGTGGGCATGCTCGAACATGTCGGCCGGGCGCAAATGCGGAACTATTTTGAAACGGTGCACGCCCTGGTGCGGCCCGGCGCTCTGGTGCTCAACCACGGCATTACGGCGGCGGCGGTGGGCAGCGCCCAGCTCGGCGCCGGCCTGGGGAAATTTATCGAGCGCTACATCTTTCCTGGCGGCGAACTGCTGCATGTGAGCCAATTGCTGCAACACACCGCGGCCGCGGGCCTGGAGATGGTGGATACCGAAAACCTGCGCCCGCACTACGCGCGCACGCTGTGGGCCTGGCCCGACGCTCTGGAGTGCCAGCTCGACGCCGCCCTGGACGTGCTGATCGCACAGGCCGGGTCCGAGCGCGGCGGCCGCGCCTTGCGGGCCTATCGCCTCTACTTGGCGGGCAGCGCTCTGGGGTTCGAGCTAGGCTGGATGGGCTTGCACCAGATGCTGTCGATTCGCCCGAACGGCGATCCGTCCTACGGCCCCCTGCGCGGGGCACAATCCGACTACCCTTTTTCGCGCGACGCGCTTTATTCGAGGTCTACTCCATGCTCTACAAATTCAAATCCCGCGCCACCGGCGACCTGATCCTCCTCAACGAGCAAGGCCTGCGCCTGCTTCAAATCATGGGCAAGGAGCCCACCGCCCAAGGCATCGTGACGGTGGCGCAGATTCCAGCGGCCATTGCGGCGATCGAGGCCGCAGTAGCTCAGGAGGAGCAGGCGATGCGCGGTGCCAAGAGCCACGTCGATGCCGATGCGTCGCAGGAGCAGGAAGGCGCGGCAGCCGATCGCATCACGCTGCGCCAGCGCGCCACGCCGTTTATTGACATGCTCCAGCGCAGCGCGGCCGAAAACGCCGACGTGGTCTGGGGGACGTAGAGAATACATCCCCCTGAGCGGCTTTGCCGCTTCCCCCTTCTCTCGAATCGCTGCGCGATTCGGGAAGGGGGACGACGCCAGCGCGGCGGGGCGGCCCTTGCGCGGCGTCTGCTGGTTTCGGCCGTGTCGGTTGCAGGGGTCTGTGTGCGTCGCGAAGCCCTACATACCGAGTCTTTTAGTCGCCATCAGCGATAACTGCGCGCGTCTTCGATCACCTTGCCGTCGTTGGGCAATGAGCCGGGCGCGACCAGTTCGACTTCGCCGCGCAGCTTGGTGAGTTCGCGCACCGTGTCCTGCAGGCGCTCGGCCAGGCCGGACGAGGTTTCGGTGGACTCTACGCGCAGCAGCATCTGGTCGTTGGCCATTTCGCCCGAAACCACGAGCCGCGCGCGCAGCACCTGCGGAAAGCGCGCCGCAATGGCTGCAATCTGCGATGGGTGCACAAACATGCCGCGCACCTTGGTGGTCTGATCGGCCCGGCCCATCCAACCCTTGATGCGGGCGTTGGTCCGGCCCGTGGGGCAGGCACCGGGCAGCACGGCAGAAAGGTCGCCGGTGCCAAAGCGGATCAGCGGATAGTCGCGGTTCAGCGTGGTCACCACCAGCTCGCCGACTTCGCCTTCGGGCACCGGGTCGCCGGTGCCGGGGCGCACGATCTCGACGATGACGCCTTCGTCCAGCACCAGGCCTTCGCGCGACTCGGTTTCATAGGCAATCAGGCCCAGGTCGGCCGTGCCGTAGCACTGGTAGCCGGCGACGCCGCGCTCTGTGAACCAGTCGCGCAGTGAGGGCGGAAACGCTTCTGCCGAAAGCAGCGCTTTGGTCACGCTGGGCAGCGGCAGTTGCAGTTCGGCCGCTTTTTCCAGAATGAGCTTGAGAAAACTCGGCGTGCCGATGTAGCCGGCCGGCCGCATGTGCGCCATGGCCTGCGCCTGTTGCTCGGTCTGGCCGGTGCCGCCGGGAAACACGGTGCAGCCCAGCGCCAGGGCGCCCGATTCCATCATCGAGCCCGCAGGAACGAAGTGGTACGAGAAGCAGTTGTGCACCAGCTCACCCGAGCGAAAACCCGCTGCGTACAGCGCGCGCGCCATGCGCCAGTAGTCGGGCAGCGAGCCCTCGGGTTCGTACAGCGGGCCAGGACTTGCAAAGACGCGTGGCATGGCAGTGCCATACGCCTGCGTGGCGAAACCGCCGAACAGGTGTTGTTCGCGCTCGGCGCTCTGGCGCTCCAGCAATTCGTGTTTGCGCGTCACTGGCAGGCGCGCCAGCGCGGCGCGCGTGGTGATGCTCGCGGCATCGACGCCAGCAAGGATCTGGCCCAACGCTGGCGCATGGCATTGCGCATGCGCCACCTGGCCCGGCAGTGCGGCCATCAGTGCCGCTTCGCGCTCCTGCGTGCTCCTGGTTTCCAGGGCGTCGTAGAACTTGTTCATGCCTGGGTGTCCTATGCGGTAATTATTTGAATGAAATTGGCCTCTAGCGCTTATTTATCATGTGCAAGCAGCTATGGAATTTGTAGTGAGCGGCTCAGGTTTTCCTCGCACTCCACCCCGTCACCCGTTGCGCCATCGGCGCGCCCTAAAATCCAGCGCCACCGTGGATCCGGCTCCGCCGGTCCACCGGAGGCGTCCCCCTCAGGGGGAAGGAGCGCAGCGACACAGGCCCTAAGCCAGCCAGCGCTTGCGGCGCTTGTAGCTTTTCACGTCCTTGAAACTCTTGCGTTCGCCGCCGCCGACGCCCAGGTAGAACTCCTTGACGTCCTCGTTGTTGGCCAGGTCGGCGGCAGCGCCGTCCATCACCACGCGGCCCGATTCCATGATGTAGCCGTAGTCGGCGTACTTGAGCGCCATGTTGGTGTTCTGCTCGGCCAGCAAAAACGTCACACCTTCCTTGGTGTTGAGGTCTTTCACGATGTTGAACACTTCCTCGACGATCTGCGGCGCCAGGCCCATGGAAGGCTCATCGAGCAGCACCATGCTGGGGTTGGCCATGATGGCGCGGCCAATGGCGCACATCTGCTGCTCGCCGCCCGAGGTGTAGGCCGCCTGTGAACTGCGGCGTGTTTTGAGGCGCGGGAAGTAGTTGTAGACCTTCTCCAGGTTGGCGGCGATCTCGCCCTTGTCGCTGCGGGTGTAGGCGCCGGCCAGCAGGTTTTCCTCGATGGTCAGGTGCGCGAAGCAGTGGCGCCCCTCCATCACCTGCACCACGCCGCGCTTGACCAGATCGGCCGGCGTGAGCTTTTCGATGCGCTCGCCGCGCAGCTCGATGGAGCCCTTGGTGACCTCACCGCGCTCCCCTTCGAGCAGATTCGAGACCGCACGCAGGGTGGTGGTTTTCCCCGCGCCGTTGCCTCCCAGGATGGCCACGATGCCCCCCTCGGGCACCTGCAGCGAGACGCCCTTGAGCACCAGAATCACGTGGTTGTAGATGACCTCGATGCCGTTGACGTTGAGGACGATGTTTTTGGGTTCCATAGCTTTGACCTTTTGTGCCAATCGGGAGGGCTGATACCCGTAGGAGACAACCCTCTCGATTGGCGGCTGCAGTGCAGCCGTCTTCCTTCGAACCTGGCGCGGCCCAGACCAGGGCTCCCGTGCAAGGGCCTAGGCCGGCCGCGCCGCCCCGCAGCACCGGGAGCGGCCCCCTTCCGCAGCGCGCAGCGCTGCAAGAGAAGGGGGAAGGCGCGCAGCGCCTCAGGGGGATGACCTCAAGAATTGCAGTCAGCCGCGTCGCGGCGCTTCATCTTCTTGTCGGCCAGGTACTTGTCGCCTGCGGCCTTGACCATGGGCTTCAAGATCTGTTCGTCGGCCTGGTACCAGTCCGGAGCGATGTTCCACTTGGCACCGTCCCAGGTCTGCATGCGGGCCCAGCTCGAACCCATGTGGTCTGCGCAGCTGGTCGATACCGGACGCATGATGCCGCCAAAGCCCATGGAGTCGAGCTTCTTCTGGTCGAGGTTGAGGTTCTCAAGACCCCAGCGCACCTGCTCGCTGGTCATGACCTTGCCCTTGCCAAAGCGCTCTTGTGCGCGGCGCACGGCTTCGACGCCCAGCATCTGGATCATCACGCCGCGGGTGTAGAGCACCGAGCCGACTTCGTCCTTGGGGCCCGTGCCCTGGCCCTTGTCGTGCACGTACTTCATGATGTCCTGGATGACCTTCTGGTCCGTGCCAGAACCATTGAGTGCCAGCGCGTGGTAGCCCTTGGCACCCATGCCGACGTCGCGCACGTCAGGCTCTGCACCGGCCCACCACACGCCATACATCTTGTCGCGCGGATAGCCCGTGGCCTGCGCTTCCTTGAGTGCCGTGGAGTTCATCACGCCCCAGCCCCACAGCAACACGTAGTCGGGCTTGCTCTGGCGTACCTGCAGCCAGGTAGCCTTCTGTTCCACGCCAGGAGCGGTCACAGGCAGAAGTTGCAGCTCAAAGCCGTGCATTTTGGAGCGCTCTTCCAGCAGGGGGATGGGCTCCTTGCCAAACGGGCTGTCGTGGTAGACCAGCGCGACTTTCTTGCCTTTGAGTTTGTCCATGCCGCCCAGCGACTTGCCGATGGATTGCAGGATGATGTCGGCACCGGTCCAGTAGCTGCCCATCATTTCGAAATTCCACTTGAACGCCGTGCCATCGGCCGACATGGACAGACCGTAGCCCACGGTCAGCAGTGGAATCTTGTCGACGGGGGCTTTTTCCGTCAGCGCAAAAGTGATGCCGGTCGATTGCGGGTCGATCAAGGTGACGCCAGGTTTGACCTTGAGGCGTTCGTAGCACTCGACGCCGCGGTCGGTGGCGTAGCCGGTTTCGCACTCTTCATAGGTGATCTTGACGCCGTTGATGCCGCCGTCGCGGGCGTTGATCATCTTCAGGTAATCCTGCTTGCCGTTCGCCCAGGGCGTGCCATTGGGTGCGTAAGGGCCGGTGCGGTAGGACAGTAGTGGGAAGAACTGCTCCTTGCCCTGGGCCAGCGCGCTGGTGGCCAGCGTGGCTGCTCCAGCGGCCACAACGGTGGCGGTGATTAAGAGTTTCGAAAGCTTCATGGATGTCTCCTTTGGATGAATGTGTTGAAGCACAGGGGGGGAATCAATGCGGGAACGGCCAGAGCCGGAGCTTTTGCTTGCCCATGGACCACAGCTTGGCCAGGCCATGGGGCTCGACGATGAGGAACCAGACGATGAGGCCGCCGAAAGTCATGAGCTCGACGTGCGAGACCGTCGCGGTGGACAGCTCGACGCCCACCAAATCGCCCAGCGCAGGCAGGAGACGACTGAGCACAATCGGCAGGATGACGATGAAGCCGGCGCCAAAGAAGCTGCCCATGATGGACCCCATGCCGCCGATGATCACCATGAACAGCAACCGAAACGACAGCTCCACATTGAACGCCGCGGGTTCCCAGGAACCCAGGTGAACGAAGGCCCATAGCGCCCCGGCGACACCGATGATGAAGGAGCTCACGGCAAAGGCGCTGAGCTTGGCGTACATGGGGCGAATGCCAATCACCGCAGCCGCCACGTCCATGTCGCGAATCGCCATCCATTCGCGGCCGATGGCGCCGCGCACGAGATTTTTAGTCAGCAGTGCAATCACCGCCAGCAGCGAGAGGCAAAACAGATAGCGCGCCATGGGCGTGTCGAGCGCCATACCCAGCACTTTGAGCTTGGTGACGGACACCGAACCCGAGGGTGAATCGTTGGTCAGCCACTGGATGCGCAGGAACATCCAGTCGCTGAAAAACTGCGCAGCCAGCGTCGCGACCGCCAGATACAAGCCCTTAACACGCAGGCTCGGCAGGCCAAAGAGGATGCCGAAAAACATGGCGCACAGGCCGCCCAGAATGAGCGTGGGAATCAAGGGCATCCCCGGGATGCGCACGTAGAAGTTGTAGGCACCATACGCCCCCACCGCCATGAAGGCCGCCGACCCCAGCGAGATCTGACCGCAGTAGCCCACCAGTACGTTCACGCCCAGCGCGGCGAGCGACATGATGACGAAGGGAATCAGGATGGAGGTGTAGAGGTACTCGCTGGCCAGCAACGGCACGCCGACGAAGGCCACCGCCAGCAGCAGGCCGACGGCAATGCGGTCTTGCGCGATCGGGAAAATTTGCTGGTCGGAGCGGTAAGTGGTCTTGAACTGGCCGTTTTCGCGGTAAAGCATGGGGTGTTTCTCAATAATCTTTTAGCTACGACACGCTTCGCTTAACTTTGCTTTGCAAAGTTAGTCTTCGCTGAAAAATCATCCTTCGCCTGCAGCGAAGAAGCCTTTGGCTTGATCGCGTATTTCATACGCGATCGATGATGTTTTGCACGGGGGCGCACCTGCGGTGCTGCGCGCGCACTGCGTGCTCGCGCTCAACGCGCTGCGCACGTTGCGCCTCCTTCGAAAAATAATTGCACGCGTATTTCATACGCGGTCAATTATTTTTTCTCCGAAGAGCCCCTGCGGCCTAAACAGCAGGAACACCAAGGCGAGCACATAGGCGAACCAAATTTCGATGCCGCCGCCGACAAACGGGCCGAGGTAGACCTCGGAGAGCTTCTCGCCCACGCCGATGATCAGCCCGCCGATGATGGCGCCGGGCACCGAGGTCAGGCCTCCAAGAATGACGACGGGCAATGCGCGCAGGGCAATCGTCGTGAGCGAGAACTGCACGCCAAGTTTGGAACCCCAGATCATTCCGGCGACGAGCGCCACGGCGCCTGCCACGCACCACACGATGACCCAGATGCGGCCCAGCGGAATGCCGATGGATTGCGCAGCCTGGTGGTCGTCGGCCACGGCGCGCAGTGCACGGCCCGTTTTGGTTTTCTGGAAGAAAACGGTCAGCGCAATGACCAGCGCTGCTGCGATGCCTGCAGCAATGACGTCTTCCTGGTTCACCAGAATGCCGCCGGGGAACACTTTGTCAAACAGGAACACCGGGTCTTTGGGCATGCCGATGTCAATCGGGTAGATGTTGCTGCCAAACATGCTTTGGCCCAAGCCTTCGAGGAAGTAGGCGATGCCCAGCGTGGCCATCAGCAGTGTGGCGCCTTCCTGGTTCACCAAGTGGCGCAGCACCAGGCGCTCAATCAGCCAGGCGACGATAAACATCAGCGCGCCGGCGGCAATGAAGGCGACGACGTTGGCCAGCACGGGGTTGGCGATCCCGGTCCACTCGGGAAACCATTCGGCAAAACGCGCCATGGCCAGGGCCGCGAACAGCACCATCGCGCCCTGCGCGAAGTTGAAGACGCCCGAGGCCTTGTAGATGAGCACGAAGCCTAGTGCGACCAGCGAATACAGCATGCCTGCCATCAGGCCGCCGATCAGGGTTTCAATGAAAAATGCCATGGTGTTGCGTGCTCCGGCGCGTCTTTAGTGGGTGGTGCCGAGGTAGGCGGCAATCACGTCTTCGTTGTTGCGCACCGATTCGGGGTCGCCGTCGCCAATCTTCTTGCCGTAGTCGAGCACCACCACGCGGTCTGAGATGTCCATCACCACGCCCATGTCGTGCTCAATCAGCACGATGGTGCTGCCGAATTCGTCGTTCACATCGAGGATGAAGCGGCACATGTCCTGCTTCTCTTCCACGTTCATGCCGGCCATGGGCTCGTCGAGCAACAGCACCTGTGGCTCCATGGCGAGCGCGCGGCCCAGATCCACGCGCTTTTGCAGGCCGTAGGGCAACTGGCCCACCGGTGTTTTGCGAAACGCCTGAATTTCCAGGAAGTCGATGATGTGCTCAACCTTCTCGCGGTGGGCCATTTCTTCGCGCTCTGCAGGGCCGATGCGTAAGGCCTGCATAAAGATGTTGCTCTTAATTTTGAGGTTGCGGCCAGTCATGATGTTGTCGATCACGCTCATGCCCTTGAACAGCGCCAGGTTCTGGAAGGTGCGGCCAATGCCCATCTCGGCCACCTGACGTGAATTCATGTGCGAGAAAGTTTGGCCGCGAAAGGTGATGGAGCCTTGCTGCGGCGTGTAGACGCCGTTGATGCAGTTGAGCATGGAGCTCTTGCCGGCGCCGTTGGGGCCGATGATGGAGCGGATTTCGTGCTCGCGCACGTCAAAGGAAATGTCGGTCAGGGCGTTGACGCCGCCAAAGCTCAGGCTGATGTTGTTCACATCCAGCACGACGTCGCCGTTCTTTTTGTGGTTCATGCTGCGGTTTTCACAGGGGTGAAGGTTTTAGCGTCGCGTAGGGCGAGCGTGGCGCTCACGCTGCCGGTGCGGCCGTCTTCGAACTTCACCTGGGTTTCGATGTACTGCTCATGCTTGCCGGTGTACAACGCGTCGACCAGCACGCCGTATTTCTCGGCAATGAAGCCGCGCCGGACCTTGTTGGTGCGGGTGAGTTCGCCGTCGTCGGCGTCGAGTTCCTTGTGCAGCACCAGGAAACGGCTGACCTGGCTGCCGGCGAGCAGGCTGTCGCTGGCCAGGTCGGCGTTGACCTTTTCCACGCATTCGAGGATGAGGTCGTACACCTCGGGCTTTTGCGCCAGATCGGTGTAGCCCGCGTAGGGGAGGTTGCGCCGCTCGGCCCAGTTGCCGACGGCGTCGAAGTCGATGTTGATCATCACGCAGACCTTGTCGCGCCGGTCGCCCAGGGCCACCACTTCCTTGATGTACGGGAAGAACTTGAGTTTGTTTTCGACGTACTTGGGCGCAAACATGGCGCCGTCGTTGGCGCCGCCCTGAATGCGGCCCACATCTTTGACGCGGTCGATGATTTTCAAGTGCCCGTGCGCGTCCAGGAAGCCGGCGTCGCTGGTGTGGTACCAGCCGTCCGCCGTCAGCACCTCGGCCGTGGCTTCCGGGTTCTTGTAATACTCCTTGAGCAGGCCGGCGGACTTGACCAGGATTTCGCCGTTGTCGGCCACTTTGATTTCCACGCCGCGAATCGGCACGCCCACGGTGTCGGCGCGCGCCTGGTTGTCGGGCTGCAGGCAGACGAACACGGCGGTTTCTGTCGAACCGTAGAGCTGCTTCAGGTTGATGCCAATGGAGCGGTAAAAGCTGAACAAATCGGGGCCGATGGCTTCGCCTGCGGTGTAGGCGACGCGTACGCGGCTGAACCCCAGGTTGTTGCGCAGGGGTCCGTAGACCAGCAGGTCACCCAGCGCGTATTTGATACGGTCCCAGGCACCGACCGGTTGGCCGTCCATCAGCGCAGGCCCCACGCGCTCGGCCAAGGCCATGCAGGAGGAGAACATCTTGCGTTTGAGAAAACCTGCATCCTCCATGCGAATGGTGACGCTGGTGAGCAAACCCTCGAACACGCGTGGCGGTGCAAAGTAGTATGTTGGGCCGACTTCCTTCAGATCGATGGTGACCGTGCTGGCCGACTCCGGGCAGTTCACCACGTAGCCGCAGGCCAGCCACTGCGCGTAGCTGAAGATGTTCTGGCCAATCCAGGCGGGCGGCAGGTAGGCCAGCACTTCCTCGGTGCTGGTGAGTTTGTCGAATTCGGCGCCGGCCGACGCGCTGCTCAGCAGCGTCTTGTGCGTGTGCACCACGCCCTTGGGGTTGCCCGTGGTGCCAGAGGTAAAAAACATGGCGGCGACTTCGTCGGGCGAGGCCTTGGCCACGGTGTCGCGAAACCAGCCGGGGTTTTGCGCCGTGAACTGGGCGCCTGCGGCTATCAGCAGTTCGATGTCTCCCAGGCCGTCTTCATCGTATTTCCGCAGGCCGCGCGGGTCGTCGAACCAGATGCGGGTCATGAGCGGGCAGCGATCGCGAATTTCCAGCAGTTTGTCGACCTGCTCCTGATCTTCGACCATGGCAAAGCGCACTTCGGCGTTCGTCAGGGGGAAGACGCACTCGGTCGCCACCGCATCCTGGTACAGCGGCACTGGAATGGCGCCCACGGCCTGAATCGCCAGCATGGTGGCGTACAGGCGCGGCCGGTTGGAGCCGATGACCACCATGTGCTCGCCGCGGCGCAGGCCCGCCTGTTGCAGGCCCGCAGCCACCTGTTCGACCAGCTTTGCCAGTTGAGACCAGGAGTGCGCTTGCCAGATGCCGTATTCCTTCTCGCGCAGTGCGGGCGCGTCGGGCCTTTCTGCGGCGTGCTGGAGCAGCAATTGCGGGAACGTACTGTTCATGAAAATCCTTGGTGTCGGGGGCGCGC